>JAYFNB010000001.1:0-116157 GCA_034933685.1 Lachnospiraceae bacterium
GATATCCACTAACCATTTCGCGTAAAGCCTGTCTTTCAGGGGATTCGTTTCTTCGTCTTTTCGCCATAAAATAAACCTCCAAACTGAGTAATTTTATCTTACATCAGTTTAGAGGTTTACACAAACTTTGGGATACTCCCAAGGAAAATCCCTAGGGGGCGTTTTTTATTTGTTGCCGTATTCATCAAATAATTTCTTTAATTTCTGTAGTAGGGGTAGTTATGTTTTCAGATTAGTATGCCGGAACAAAAGGTCATTTGTCATTAATACATAAAGTCTATAGCGCCTTCTTGTTTAATGTTGCTGAATTCCACACTGTTTATATAGTTTCCGGGTTCAGGACTCCTCGATTTCCAATCATATGTAATAGGTACTTCCAAAGGTATCCATTTATCAACATTTGCATCTTTGATCATCATTCTGAATATTCCTCTTTGATGATAGGTCTCGTTTGGGACAATAGGGATATAGTTTTCGGATGGCTGAAAGTTCGAGCTTACCATAGTTAGCATTATTGGAATAATACCATAGTTAACCCAATTCAGTAGAGAATTCTCAGCTGATATAGTGGGCGTAAATGTGGCCTTTCCAATAAATGCGTTTGTTTTAAAGTCATATGCATCGACACTTGTGTCGCGTATCTGCGTATACATAGCAACAACCCCTTTTGGAATTAATATATTCAGTTAATTGTTTATGTATAACTGTAATGTATTGGTATTAGTAAGTTGGAAATATAAAGCGGATAATAGAGCATATATTCTTTTTTATATTCACTGGCCTGACTCGTGAATTGTTACATAACCAGTGCATCTCACTGTGATAATTTTCCTTTTTGTAGACTATTAACACTGGGCAATGAAAAATGTCAAGGATGAGAGCAGTTTTTGAAAGCAGTTTCGAAACGGTACAAGAGTGTTACTTTAAAATACAGTTGGGTGAAGACGAAGTGTTAACATTTTTAGAGTTCGTTTATTGTATCGGTTATAGCCATTTCCCGAATCCTTTTTGATGGAACATAAACTGCAACAACACCCGCAGCAAAAACAAACAAAAGTATAATCATTAATGGCATAACAGGTAAATGCCAAGTAGCGTAGCTAAAATGTGCGGTAATAAGATTATCATATAACATCTTACTAATAAACAGACCAACTGCACAGCCGACACCACAACCGCACAAAGCATAGCTAAACGCTTCAGCGGCTATCATTTTTGTTATCTGATGTTCATCCATACCAACAGCACGCATTGCTCCGTATTGTTTCATTCTTGCGGACACACTCATGGAAATACTGTTCATAATATTTAATACAGTAACCAAAGTAATAATAGCCAAAAATCCATATACAAACAGCAGAAATGCCATATATGTGCTGGTAGTTCGCTTGTCACGTTTATCACTAAACGAGTACTCATGACCTGCAACATTCTGGATTGCTTTAACATCTTCGTTCGTTGCGTCTATTGTTGTCTGTATTAGCATAAGTGAATAGTCGGTTACACCGGTAAGGCGAGTAAAAGTTTCGCCGGAAGTAATGAGTGTTATTTTTCCACTTGGAGAACCGTCATCGCTAAAAGGGTCACACTTTAACAGACCTGCGATTTCCAGTTCATTATTGCCTAATTGTATTTTATCTCCTATCTCTAGAGGGTTGTCCTTATCCCAAATTGTAAGTACGTAATTACTGTCACTATACACTTTTGAAATGTCGCTGCCTTTTTTTAGTTGCTTATCTTTTGTAAGGCAGTCCAAATCATAATCATCATAGGAAATTATATCAATCATGTTTGTCTGAAAATTTACTTTTGCCGGAACATCAAAACAGCTCTTCCGACCAAAAATATGTTTTACACCTGCCATACAACCTATTTCATTCAGCAACGAACGGTCTATGGAATTTGAGCCGTCATTACTGTAAATATTGATATCGGAAGTGTTGGATGACTGAGGCATTACATATCCAACAAGGTCTATCAAAGTGGAGAAGCTTAAAAATAAGATGATGCTAAAAGCAAATGAACTTGTCATAAGAATCAGATTTTTCTTTCCGGATACTGCATGATGAATGCCAAGGGAAGTTTCGATTTTAAAAAACTGGGCAATCTTTGCAGGGCTTTCATTTTTTTTGTTTTCTGAATTTCCAGAGACTGCCGATATAGGAGATACCTTTGCGGCTTGCTTTGCCGGAGACCTAGCGGCAATTAGTACTGTAACTACTCCAACAATTATTCCGCTGATAATGCCAATTGGACTGATTCCCCAAAGGGTTACATCAGAGAACTCTTCGCCAACAAGAAACCGTAACCCAGCACATAATCCCCACGTGACTATAATCCCAAGCATTACTCCTATTGGAACCGCGGTTTTGCACCAATTAAGAGCCTCCAGCTTTACAAAACGTTTTATCTGTTGCTTACTCATTCCAATGCATCGCATCATTCCAAAAAATTTTGTTCGTTGAGCAACGGAGCTATTTATACTGCTTGATATCATTAATACTCCTGCAATCAGTATGAAGATGAACAATGCTGCTGCCGTAGTAAATAAGGTCTGTGCAGTTGCATTGCTTACCAATCCTTGAAGTGTCTGACCTCCGTGCTTATTCAGTAATCTTGTTTCCTCCATTCTAACGCCCATGTCTGCCATGCTGAAAACAGCAGTTACCAAAAACACGGCAAATATAATACACAGAAGTGTCATACGATTCTGCCGCCTGTGTATTTTTGCAGAAATCGGAATTAGGCTTAGATAGCTTTTCATTCACTACACCTCCCAAAATCGGTCAGCATACCATCGGATACTTGCAGTACACGGTCTGCTGTTTGTGCTATACTTCGACTGTGGGTAATCATAACAATAGTTTGTTCATATTTTTTGGCGGCTTCTTTCAGCAAAGTGATTACCTCGCTGCTGTTCTGTGAATCAAGATTGCCTGTTGGCTCGTCTGCAAGGATAAGGGCAGGGCGTGTAATGAGGGCACGTCCGATTGCGACCCTTTGCTGTTGACCACCGGATAATTGACTGGGCAAATGATGGCGGCGTTCCTTTAAATTTAGTACTGTCAATAGTTCTTCCAGATACTTGGCATTCGGTTTCTGATAGTCAAGCAATACTGGGAAAACAATATTCTGCTCTACCGTTAGTTCCGGAATTAGGTTAAACGCTTGAAAGATAAAGCCAATATTTCTGCGGCGAAAGACGGTGAGGGCACTGTCTTTCATTTTAAAAGTATCATTGCCATCAATAAAAACTTTACCAGAAGTAGGGGTATCAAGTGCACCTAGCATATTGAGGAGAGTACTTTTACCAGAACCGGACTCACCAACTACCGCAACAAACTCACCTTTTGGGACAGAAAAACTAACATCTTTTAATGCCGGCACAGCAGCTTCACCACTGCCATAAGTTTTACAAATAGATTTCACTTCTAATAAGTTCATAATATAACCCTTCTTTCTGTTTTTGAATTATATTGAAAGAGTATAGCACGAACCCTACTGCCAGATGAATTTCAGCCTACAATTTTGTAGGAATTAGAAGATTTATAACAAAAGTAGTGCCATTACCAAGTTCGCTATCAACCTCAATGGTGCCGTTATGTGCTTCAATAATTGACTTGGCAAGTGGCAAGCCAAGCCCGATGCCGGGATTATCTTTTGAAAACCTACTGCGATAAAAACGCTTAAAAATATGATGTAAATCTTCTGGATGGATACCTCTGCCATTGTCTTTTATAATAATCTGAACAATAGATGCAAATTGTTTACATTCAATATGAACATAATCACCTTTTTTTGTATGATCAAGTGCATTTTTCACAATATTATCGATTGCCTCGAGTAACCAATCACGGTCACACAACAAGGTGATAGTATCTTCGCCTGCCAGAAAGATTTCCTTTCCCTCCTGTTTCGCGCGGAATAAAAAGTGATTTTGCACACACTCTACTATTTCATATACATCCTCTGCTTTTTTATCAATCACGATAGTTCCTGCATCAAGTTTTGTGATCTTCAAGAGATTCTGAACGAGTGTTTCTATTCTGTCCAACTCTTGTTCTGAAAGGTTTATAAACTCTTGAATTGTTGGCAGGTTTTCAGCTTCGTCTTGCAGAATACCATTATAAATGTTGAGTGCCGCAAGCGGAGTTTTTATCTGGTGTGAAATATCTGCTATTGTATTCTTCAAGAATTCCTTTGCTCTTATTTCATTTTCAGCATGCGCATTCAAAATGGAAACTAAGGAATTCACTTCATGAAATAGCCGATATAGCTCGCCCTCATAGTTACACTCAATACGGGAATTGTGATTGCCCGCAATGTATTCTGTAATTTGTGAGGCAGCATCTTCAATAATCCTATGCTGCTCTTTGAAATGCCCATAGCAGATAAATAAGATTGCAATAACCATACACAAGGAACATAGAAAGATATAAAGCGCTAAACTTTTAACGGATAAGTTTATGAGAACTGCTGCAATAACAATGAATATCACTATGCACATTAACATTTTCGCAAAAAAAACCTTGATTTTTCTGTTTGCCAGTATTTTCATCATACACCTCAATCAACTGAATTCCACTTATACCCCATACGGCGAACAGTAATAATCCTTTTGGGGTTGCTTGGGTCATCTTCAATTTTCGTGCGTAATCTGCGAATATACACGGTTAGAGTATTGCTGTCTACATAGTTTTCGTTACAATCCCACAACTGGCTTAATATTTGTTCTGGTGAAAGTACCATGTCTGGATTTTCCATGAAAAGACACAACAGTTTATATTCGCCTGCCGTTAATTCAAGCAGTTTATTATTTTTGTAGACTTCACTTTTTAAAAGCTGCACACTAATGCTATTGGAGTTTAGCGCTGCTTCTGTATGAACAAAATTATTGCTTCTGCGAAGTAGTGCGCTTATTCTTGACATAAAAACAGCCAGTTTAAAAGGCTTTGTAATATAATCATCGCCGCCTATATCAAGCCCCATTATAATATCGGTTTCCTCGTCAGCCGCAGTTAGAAATATAATAGGCACCTTAGATACTTGGCGTATCTTACGACATATATCGAAACCAGAGCCATCTGGAAGAGATACATCTAAAATCACTAAGTCGTATTTTCCATTTATCCATAAAGTTTCTGCTTCAAGGCTTGTACGGGCAACATCTACTTCGTATCCTTGCTTTTTTATAGCAAAGGATAAACCATTAATTAAACTCAAATCATCTTCAATAAAGAAAATATGCTTCATTCGTTTTCACCGTCTTTTATTTTTTTACAGGCATACCTTTCATCTTTCGGTTTTTCACATCTTTGGGAATCGGACACATCAGGCTTATACGCAAAACATATGGTATTTTGTTTTTTGCACAAAGTTTTTGCACATGCCATTTTGAAATGTCCCCATTTTTTTGCAGTTCTATGAGCTGAAAGATATTCCGTGGTTTACCTACCCTTTCTTAGGTTTACATATTACATATATTATATGTGGTCAGCCGAATAAACACAAGAAACAAACTTTGTATTATACGCTCTATTTCAGTTAATATTATGACGAATGTAATCATATCCAAAGGAAAGAAAATCTGTTGTTTTTGTGATATAAAGTTATCTTTAAACTACGCAAAAATGAATTCAGGCTTCTCCTGTGTATGGGTGGCATAAAGCAGCCTTGTAGCCATAAATCCGGCAAAATTCTTGAACTGATCATTTAGTTCGCTATCCATCTGCCGGAGCAAAGGATTAACAACAATTAGTTTAATGTTGTAATAAAGAATTTCATAAGGATACCACAAAAATATCTAAATATATTTCTCTTTAAATTTCGTATTGAAGCAATAAATATATCATGATATACTTTTTTGACACGAAGTACACTGAGTGTGAATTTATTTAAGGTATTTAAAGTAAAGAATTTAATACCTTGAAAGGCATAGAGGAGGCGAAGTAAGTGGCATTATATCTTTTATTAACGGCTGTAGTTATTTTAATATGTGTTATATTTAATAAGGTATCTGGGAAATTGGGAATGCCAACGCTGTTTGCTTTTATTGCGATTGGTATGTTTTTTGGCTCAGATGGAATAGTAAAGATTCAATTTGAAAATTACATTTTTGCAGAACAAATATGTACTGCTGCTCTAATAATTATCATGTTTTATGGTGGTTTTGGCACTAAATGGAATGAAGCAAGACCAGTGGTAATTAAATCGGTACTGCTGTCAACTGTTGGTGTGGTTTTAACGGCTTTATTGACAGGAGGCTTTTGCTATTTTATTTTACGTTTTGAGTTTTTTGAAAGTTTGCTTGTTGGCTCTGTTATAAGTTCTACCGATGCAGCATCTGTGTTCTCCGTTTTAAGGTCTAAAAGGTTAAACTTGAAATATAACACTGCTTCCATGCTGGAAGTAGAAAGCGGAAGCAATGACCCTTTTTCTTACATGCTTACTGTAATAGTGCTTTCAATAATGGGTAAAAATGCAAGTTTGGGTGGAATAATATACATGCTGTTTGCCCAAATTTTTTATGGCTTGATTGTTGGTGCGTTAGTTTCTTTTGTTTCCATTATTATTTTGCGCAAATTTAAATTTGGTACTAATGGTTTTGATGCGGCGTTTGTAGTTGCTATAGCATTAATTGCATATTCTTTGCCAAGTATCATAGGCGGCAACGGCTATCTAAGTGTTTATATTGTTGGAATTATTTTAGGCAACAATCAAATAAGAAACAAAAAATCGCTGGTGCATTTCTTTGACGGAATAACGGGTCTTATGCAGATGCTGATATTCTTTTTACTTGGTCTTTTATCTTTTCCCTCACAATTTCCTTCAATTATTCTTCCGGGTGTGGCTATTGCCCTGTTTTTAACCTTTGTTTCAAGACCATTATCTGTTTTAGCGGTATTAGGTCCAGGTAAATGTAAGTTGAACCAACAATTGTTGGTATCATGGACTGGACTTCGAGGGGCAGCATCTATTGTATTTGCAATCATTGCCAAAACCAGTGAAATTTATATGGAAAATGATATTTTCCATATCGTTTTTTTCATTGTTCTGCTATCTATAGCTCTTCAGGGAACGCTTATTCCACTTGTTGCGAAAAAGTTAGATATGATAGATGACAACGAAAATGTTTTAAAGACATTCAGCGACTACTCAGATGAAACACCAGTTAATTTTATAGAGCTTGTAATTGCTCCAAAAAACCCGTGGATAGATAAAAAAATTAAGGAAATAATTCTTCCGCCAGGGTTATTAATTGTGCTGATTTTAAGGGATAAAAAACGGGTGGTTCCAAATGGTAAAACTGTTATACGTGAAAACGATATAGTAATCCTTAGTGCCATAGCTTATTCGGATGAGACTAAAATTAATATTTCTGAAATTAAAATTACGAAGAACAACAAGTGGAATGGCAAATCCATTTCAAATATTGCATATGGCCCGGAAAGTATAATAATAATGATAAAACGTGGCGAAAAATTCATTATTCCTAATGGAAAAAGTGTTCTAAAAGAAAATGATGTGCTTGTAGTAAGTACATCAGAATAGTAATTTGTTAACTTCCAACAACTAAATTTAAAGCGTGCAGAAAGAATCTACACGCTGAGAGGGCTTAATGCCCTCTATGTTTGTCTTTGCGTTTTTCTTGGTTTAATTCAAATTTCTTCTGCTTTTTGGCTTCACGCTTCATGCGAGAATTAACCTTGCCTTCCAATTTTCCTTGTTCGTGCTGAAGTTTTAACGCTTGCTGTGCTTTTGTTCCAACGCCTTTATCCTGCAACTGCTTTTTTACTTCACGCTGCATTCTTTTAGGATTTATGTGCCTATCAGCAATTGTTTCACCTTCTACAGATGGACTAAATCTAAGCCACTTCCATTTTTCCTGTATAAACTCATATACATCACAGTCTTTAGGTTCGGCACCGAACGTGATTTTCGCAGCTACATACCTAAAATTATCTTCACGCTCATAAATACCAACCCAAAAGGGTTCATCAAAAAAAATAGTTAGCCTTGATACAGTCTTTTCCATAATAATTCCTCCTTAAAATTTACACTACAAAGAAGGGACAACCAAAGGAGGCAGGTTACTGACAGCTTTCACTGCGTCCGGACTACCAACCGGAACTGTGTTTTTATCTTTGCATTTTACAGACCAACAAACATTAAGAAAATTCCTAATGTTTGCAATAAAAGTATATACTAATTTTTTAAATTATTCAATGAGAAAAGAATAGTCGACCCATGTATTATCATGTGATTTTGTCACAGATAATAATTTAAATTTTGTTATAATGGAAAACATAGATGTATGAACTAAATTACAAAATAAAAAAATACAGGAGGTAAAAATATGTTTAGTTTTCTAAAAAAAGATAAAAATGAAGTTATCAATGTAAATGATATAGACAGTCTTATTGGAAAAGTAGAATTAATTGATATTAGAGAACCATTTGAATATAAATTTGGCAGTTTAAAAACAGCTAAAAATATTCCAATGGGCAATTTATTAAATGCACCTAATAAATTTTTAATTAAAGAAAACACGTATTATATTATTTGCCAGTCAGGTGCAAGAAGTTCAATGGCTACGAGAGTACTTTCAAAACAAGGGTACAATGTTATAGATGTTACAGGTGGATTTGGTTCTTATGTAGGAACAAACAGAAAAAAGAATAATTAAACTAAGGAGGAACATATTATGGGTAAAAAGATATTGATTATTGGAGGAGTTGCAGGTGGTGCGTCATCAGCCGCCAGACTTAGAAGAAACAGCGAAGAAGATAATATTATAATGTTTGAAAAAGGGCCTCATGTTTCGTTTTCAAATTGTTCATTACCGTATCATTTAAGTGGCGTTATTAAAGAAGCTCAAGATTTGGTTTTAATGAGTCCGGAGCTGTTTTTAAAACAATATAACATAGATGCAAGGGTAAACAGCGAAGTAATTTCTATTGATAGAAAAAACAAAACTGTAACAGTTAAAAGAACAGATTCAGGTGAAAACTATACCGAAAAGTATGATAAACTGATATTATCTCCTGGTGCTTCTCCTATTTTGCCTAAAATTCCAGGCATTGAAAATGTAAATATTTTTACTGTTAGAAATGTTGTGGATATTGATAAGCTAAACCAGTTTGTAAAACAAATTGATACCAAAGAAGTAACGGTTATTGGTGGCGGTTTTGTTGGGGTTGAGGTTGCGGAAAATCTATGTGAATCTGGATATGATGTATCTCTCATTGAAGCGGCTAACCAGATATTAAGACCATTTGACTATGATATGGTTCAAATATTCCACAAAGTTATGCTTGACCATAATGTGAACTTAATTCTTGGAGATAAAGTAGAAAAGTTTGAAGAAAATAAAGTTGTTTTAGGTTCTGGTAAAAAGGTGAATGCAAGTGCAGTTGTTATGGCAATTGGTGTTTCACCTGAAACATACCTTGCAAAGGAAGCTGGCTTGGAAATTGGTGAAACTGGTGCAATAAAGGTAGACAAAAACTATCAAACAAATGATTCGGATATTTATGCTGTAGGAGATGCTATTGAGGTTTATCATGCATTAACGCATTCAATGACTAAATTGTCATTAGCAGGACCAGCTTTAAAGCAAGCAAGGTCAGTTGCAGACCATATTAACAATAAAACAACACAAAATAAAGGTTATATTGGTTCATCTGCAATAAAAGTATTTGAATATAACGGTGCATCAACAGGATTAAATGAGGCACTTATAGAAGCAAACAATATGAAGATTAAGTATGACATTGTTCGCACTATTCTTTCAGACAAAGTTGGAATTATGGCAGATGCCGCACCAATGAATTTTAAACTGCTTTTTGAAGTTCCATCTGGCAAAATTTTAGGGGCACAGGCAATTGGTAAAGGCGATGTAACAAAGCGAGTTGACATTATTGCAACTGTTATAAAGTTTGGTGGAACTGTTGAGGATTTAAAAGACTTAGAATTATGCTATGCGCCTCCATTTTCAACTGCAAAAGATATTGTAAATTATGCAGGGTATGTTGGTTCTAATCTTTTAAATGGTGATTACAAACAAGTGAATGTAGATAAAGTAAGAGAACTTGTTGAAAGTGGAAACGTTATAATTGATGTAAGAGAACCACATGAATATGAAGCAGGCCATATTAAGGAAGCAAAAAATATTCCACTTAGTGAACTTAGGGAAAGACTGGATGAAATTCCAAAGGACAAACCAGTATATCTTCATTGTAGGTCTGGTCAAAGAAGCTATAATGCTGTATTGGCACTTCAAAATGCAGGTTACAAAAATGTTTACAATATCACCGGAAGTTTTCTAGGATTATCTTTTTATGAGTACTTTAATAATAAGTCAATGAAGAAAGATAGTATTGTAACAGAATATAATTTTGCTTAATAGAATTTTTTAAGTAATCAAATTGAACAAGGGACAGAGTTACTGCCAACTCTGTCCTTTTAGCAATATTATAAATTCTTATTGGCTGTTTTTTAAAAGAAACTTTGTATTAATGGATTGGAGGTAGTGTATGTTTGAAGGAATTTCATCAGCAGGAAGTGTTAGTTTTATGCTTGTATTTGCAGAAGGGATATTGTCATTTTTATCGCCTTGTGTAATACCTTTAATACCTGTTTACATGGGTTATTTAGCAGGCAGTGGCGGGAGCATTAGTGAGGACGGTAAAATTAAATATGACAGGGCAAAAGTATTCTTACATACGGTATTTTTTGCGTTAGGGATTTCTTTTGCATTTTTCATATTAGGTATGTCGTTTACAACCCTTGGAAAATTTTTCAGCAGCAATAAGTTGATGTTCACAAAAATTGGTGGAGTGCTGATTTTTATATTAGGGTTTTTTCAGCTAGGTATATTAGATTTTTCTGTTTTGCAAAAGGAAAGAAAAATAAATTTAAAATTAGCGAATAAGAAAATGAACCCATTTTTGGCAGTGGTTATGGGCTTTACATTTAGCTTTGCATGGACACCATGCATTGGGCCGGCACTTTCTTCAGTGTTAATTATGGCTTCTGGAGCAAAAACAGCATTACTTGGCAATATGCTTGTATTTGTTTATGCCTTAGGGTTTTTAATTCCGTTTCTGTTGTTGGGTCTTTTCACAACTGAAGTATTAAACTTTTTGAAATCAAGGCAAAATTTATTGAAATATACAGTTAAAGCAGGGGGAGTAATTCTTGTAATTATGGGATTTATGACTTTTACAGGATGGATGAACGGTGTTTCGGGGTATTTAAATTCTTTAGGGAGTAATAGGCAGAGCAGTTCACAAAATGTTGAAGGTGAAGAAAAGAAGTCAAGCACCGAGAGCAATACTGAAATTACAGACCAAGATAATGAAAAGAATGGCTCAAAAGAAGAACAGGTATATCCGGCTATAGACTTTACTCTTACGGACCAATATGGAAATGAGCATAAACTATCGGACTATAAAGGAAAGGCTGTGTTTATTAATTTTTGGGCAACGTGGTGTCCTCCGTGCAGAGAAGAACTGCCAGATATAGAGGCACTGTATAATGAATACAATCTAAACCAAGATGAAGTGATATTTTTAGGGATTACAAATCCATCTAGTGCAGAGTATCCACATAATCAGGATAGTGAAAAAGATGATATTAAAGCTTTCATTGATGAAAATGGATATACTTTCCCAGTTTTATTTGATGAGACAGGAGAAGTATTTCAAAGTTATGGTATTTCATCATTTCCAACAACTTTTTTAATTGATAAAGACGGTAATATTGTTGGGTATGCTCCAGGAAAAATGACAAAAGATTTTATGATTAGTGTTATTAAAGATACTTTAGAGGCAACGGAATAAAACAAAAGGAGAAATATATGACACACAAATTTGATGTTCAAAATAAAAACAAACTGGATAACCCAAAACGTAGGGAGATGTTGCCTATAGATAAGGTGTTGGCAGAAATAGGCTTGAGAGAAGATGATATTTTAGCGGATATTGGATGCGGAATTGGCTATTTTTCGATTCCAGCGGCACAGTTAATTGCTTCAAAGGGAATTGTATATGCCCTTGATGTAAAAAATGAAATGATAGAAGAGGTTGAAAAGAGAGCCAAGGAGAACGATTTAGATAATATTAGAACGGTTGTTACCGATGAATATGATTTAAAGCTAGAAGATAAATCTGTATCCTACGCCTTTATCTGCACGGTTTTACACGAAATTAAAGATAGAATTAAGTTCATTAATGAAACCAAGCGTATTCTAAATAATTCAGGCAAAATTGCTGTAGTTGAATGGATTAAGGAGGATGGCGATTGGGGGCCGCCTGTCAGCCATAGGGTTTCTAGTGTAGAGATTGAAGAAGAACTAAAAGAAATTGGGTTTAAAGAAATTTCCTATGAAAAAATTAGCCAGTATTTTTATATTATAATGGGTACTTTATAGCAGAATAAAACTTTTACTTGACATATACCTCCATTTGTTCTATATTCAACTTATTGTATATAGAACAAATGGAGGTTTTATTATGTCGCTTAAGCACGGTTTGCTGGGATTATTAAATTATGGGTCTATGACGGGGTATGAACTTGACAAGGCTTTTAAGGCTTCGCTTTCATTTTTTTGGCAAGCAAAAACCAGTCAGATTTATAGGGAGCTTGATGCCATGGAAGGCAACGGTTGGTTAAGCAGCCAGCGTGTTATTCAAAGCGAGAAACCAAATAAGAGGGTATATACCATCACTGAAGACGGAAAAGAAGAACTTTCCAAGTGGCTTTCCTTTCCAGAAACGGATATTACCAATGCAATGGGTGTTAAAAGTGCATTTTTGATGCGTGTATTTTTTGCAGGTGAAATGAGTAAAGAAAAGTCTTTGGAAATGCTTCGCACTTACCGCCAGAAATGTCTTGAAAGCAGTAAGGAATTGATGGCTGCCTATGATGCAATTTCTGAATACAAGGGAATTGTTGATGGCGATAGAAAATCAAAGTACTGGGAAATATCAGTTCTTTATGGTGAAGGCTTTTTTTGTGCGGGGCTCAACTGGGCAGATAAAGCTATTGCAATACTAGAGAAGGAGGTAGAGGAATGAAGGTTTTAGTTGTTAACGGTTCGCCTAGAAATGAACGAAGCAATACTATGTGCCTTTCACGTGCATTTTTGGATGGAGCTGGTTGGATGGACGCTGAAATTATAGAGGTGTCTAATGCTAATATTAAAAGCTGTTTGGGGTGTTTTGCCTGTTGGAGCAAGACCCCTGGAAAATGCGCTATAAATGACGGAATGGGTGAAATTCTTGATAAAATAATTTCTGCAGACGTGATTGTGTGGTCTTTTCCTTTGTATTATTTCAGTGTTCCTGGAAGTTTAAAAAGTCTAATCGACCGACAGCTCCCAATGAACCTACCTTTTATGGCGCAAGAAATTGAAAGGGGAGGACATCCACAACGTTATGATTTAACGCACCAAAAGCATGTAGTTATTTCAACATGTGGATTTTGGACGACAAAGGGTAACTACGATTCGGTTATTTCTATGTTTAATCACTTTTGTGGAGAAGGTAACTATTCAACAATTTTGTGCGGACAAGGGGAATTGTTCAACGTGCCAGAACTGAAAGGACGTACCGACGCTTATCTGGAGTTGGTTCGCCGTGCAGGGGCAGAATATGCCGCTGGGGCAATTGGTGCAAAAACACAGGCAGAGCTTGCAGAACCGTTATATCCTAGAGATGTGTTTGAAAAAATGGCGGATGCTTCATGGGGCGTTGCACAAAATGGAGATTTAAAAAATTCAACAGACGACAGCTTAATCTTTACAAAACAGATGGCGGCTTTATATAGACCAGATGGAGCGGAGCGTGTTCTGGAGATACATTATACCGATATTGATAAAACCTATCAAATTTGGCTTACTAAAGAAGGTTCAAAAGTCATAACGGAAGATTTCAAACCATACACCACAAGGATTGAAACACCTTATCCAGTTTGGCGTTCCGTCGCCCGTGGCGAAATTTCTGGGCAGGAGGCATTGTTTCAAAGACAATATAAGGTATTAGGAGACTTCAGCCTAATGCTGAACTGGGATGAATTGTTTGGTGCAACACCCATTTCAAAGCCTAGTAAGCCTGAACCACTACGGAAAACGAATATGATTGTGCTTCTACTACCATGGATTGTCATTTGGATGTCTGTATCCATCAATTCAACTATTGGAAGTGCAATCAGCATTTCTGTGGCGGCATGCATGACTTTGTTCTGGCTGAAATTTCAACCAGTTGTTTATGAACAAATAAGTGTTCCAATTGTAGCAATTCTTTCACTGACGGTTTTAATTGGCTGCGATATAAGATTGATAGTTCCGTTAAGTTATTTAGTTTTTGGTTTAATGTGGACAATTGGTGCTTTTCGTAAAATTCCACTAACTGCCCATTACAGTGCGGCAAATTATGGTGAAGAAAAAGCTTTTGCAAATCCGTTATTCATAAGTACAAACCGTATTTTGACGTTGGCGTGGGGCGCTCTATATCTTGTCACTCCAATTTGGACTTATATTCTTATGGGTACAGGATTTTTACCATATGTAGGTCTAATCAACTCGATTTTACCTGCACTGATGGGTTTGTTTACAGCTTGGTTTCAAAAATGGTATCCAGCAAGATTTGCCAGAGGGTGAAGATAGGGAAATAAAGTTCAGTATTTTCAAATTAGGGTTAAAAACCTTGAAAGTACTGAACTTTTTGCGTTGCTGTAAAAAGAGATTACTTACCAATAGTATTCTATTTCTTGTGATGCATAATTTATGTAATTAAACTGTAACAACAAAAAGATTGACTTTTTAAATTTTTAAAGATATTATAATTCTAGTAAATTAGTAAATTAGTAAATTATTAAATAGAGGAGTGAGAATATTGGACAGAAAAAAAGAATTAAAAGCGATTTACAAAGAGATGAAGCCGGCAATGGGAATTTATTTGTACCAGTGTATTCCAACAGGAAAGGCATATATAGGTGCTTCACAAAGATTAAAAGCATTTATGAACAGAATTAATTTCCAGTTAGGGATGGGCTCATTTTTAAACAAAGCGCTACAAAATGATTGGAATCAATATGGAGAAGGAAATTTTATAGTGAAGGTATTGGACATTTTAGAATATGACAAAAATGACGAAGTTAAAAAAGATTATTCTGAAGATTTAGCCATACTTTTGGCTGAGTGGATGGGAAAATTTGAAAATGCAGAGGTGATATTATGAGAATACCAACAACATTAAAGCACAAACCAGTAATAACAGTGGAAAACTATGAGAATGTAGATGGAAGACGTGCATATGATAGTGATGCAAAGGGTTTATCCCTTGGGCTTGCCCAATGGAATGATCGTGGCAATGTGGAGATTTCTGCAAAGGTGTGGCGATACACAGGTGAAAAATGGTCACGCCAAAGCGAGGAGTTGCCTATGCACCGAGTGTTGGATTTAGCCATACTTGTTTGTAAGGCAAACCTTTATTTTAGAGATGCTTACCGCTATCCCAAGCTTTATAATGAAGAAAATACAGTTATAGACAGAGTTGGGTTGCAGGGTGATGCAATGACAGTGGAGGTATGCACCGATAACGAAAGAATTGATGAAGATATTAAACTTTTCAATAATGTGTTAAACAATGACGGCGAATTATTAGGCGAACGATTATCAACACTTGCAAAAATACTGGGTGAAATGGGTTATAAATAGTCAAATTTTCAGAATATCCTTACAAAAACCTTGTATTTCTGATATAATAGACTATCCAGATATTAGGTGGTTATCTAATTGTCAATGGAAGAAAGGAGTGTTTAGTATGGATAAAATTATAATTACAATAGGTAGACAATATGGCAGTGGCGGTAAAGAAATAGGTGAAAAACTTGCTAAGGAATTCGGAATTCCATTTTACGATAAAGAATTACTTACGGAAGCGGCAAAGAAAAGCGGAATTTGCAAGGAAATGTTTGAAACACATGATGAGAAGCCAACCAACAGCTTTTTATACTCTTTGGTAGTAGGTAGTTATGCCAGTGGCACAACCCCTATGAACCACAAATTGTTTTTAGCACAATTCGAAACTATTAAAGAGATTGCGGAAAAAGGCAGTTGTGTTATTTTAGGGCGCTGCGCAGACTACGCCCTAGAGGATAATCCAAACACGGTGAATGTGTTTATACATGCAGATATGAAAACCCGTATTGCCAGAGGTATTGAATATTATGGGTTGGATTCCAAAAAGGCTGAGGATATTATTTTAAAAACAGACAAACAAAGAAGCAGCTACTACAATTTTTATTCAGGAAAAAAATGGGCTGAGGCAGATAGTTATGATTTATCAATTAACAGTGGCAAATTGGGGATAAATAACTCGGTTAGGCTGATTAAAGATTTTGTTGAAATGGCAGGAAAATAGAGAAAATAGAAAGACCTTAACGGCATTTTAAATGTCATTAAGGTCTTTTCGTTTATTTTGGATAATAAAGATTAATTCCGTCTTTTTCTTCTTTATATATTTTGTCTTCTGCACGCAGATAGTCCAAGTGGGCGATTGTTTCTCCAACGGCAAACCATTTTTGGTGCATAGGGAATTCGTTCCAATTACGCCCGCGCATAGACCACTGCATTTTTCCGCCTATATCATATGCATGAAGCCCTGGATTTTCCTTAACTATACGAAAACATTCGTCCAAACGTATTTGGTGGTGATTTAAAATTTCCTCAACACGAACATAAAAATCCATATCATTTTTGCGATGAGCAGGCAATGCAGTGTCTATTTTTATTTTTTTTATTTTTTCAAGACTTTCAATGTAGTTAAGCAGAGAGTTATCTACATAGTTCCAAAATGTGATGTTTGGTGTAATGTCAAAAAGTACATGGTCACCTAAAAACATAAGCTTTTCATTTTCAAGGTAAAGGCACATATGACCTGGTGTATGTCCTGGTGTAAAAACGCATGTAAACTCATATTCACCAACGCAAATCTTATCCCCGTCTTCAACAGTTATTGCATTAAAACTCTCATCTGGTGCGTATGCTCTTGCCGGATTCGTTTCGCGCAATACGGTAATGCTATCCTTCGGGAAGCCTTCTGAAACAAAAATATTTTCAATAATATCCCAATCGTCACCCTTAATTGTGTTAACAAAGTAGTTATAATCAGCGGAGCTCATATATATTTTGCCGTCATTGGGCATAATACTGCCAGCAAGACCAACATGGTCGCTATGCAAATGGGTAAGAAACATTTCAGTATTTGCAATATTAATATCCAGTTCCTTAAGACCAGATATCAATGCTTCATAGCATTCCCTCATATTAAAACCTGTATCTATAATTAGATTTTTTTCGGGCGTTTTAACAATATAGCAGTTAAGGTTTTTAAGGGGATTATTTGGCAGTGGCACATAGATTTTGTAAATATCGGGGTTAGAATAAATTTTTTCAGTCACTTTGTTTTCCTCCTTATAAATTATATATTGTAACATTTTATCATTTTTTAACAAAATAGCAAGGGGAAGGTTTTGTTTATAGAGTTATATTGATAGGAAAACAAAATATACAATGAAAAATAAATGATAAATATGAGGTTAAATTTCAGTAAGTGTAATGAAAATAGATAAAAACAGCAAGAACCTGACACTTTACTACGATAACGCTCTACTACAACAAAATATTTAACAAATTTTTGTTGAATTTAGGCTGGAAATATGGTATTTTAGTACAATGCTGTTTTAACGCAATTATGCGTCATTAAAACATTGGTACTACTTAATTTTGGAAGGGGAATTATAATGTCACAAAAACATGAACACCATCATCATAAACGAGGAGAGTGGAGCAGCAGTTTAGGCTTTATTCTTGCTGCGGCTGGGTCGGCAGTTGGTCTCGGTAATATCTGGAAATTTCCAGGCAGAGCATATAAAGGCGGCGGCGGAGCATTTTTGCTCGTGTATATTCTTATTGTAGTTCTAATTGGCTCGGTAGCTATGCTTTCTGAGTTTGCTGTAGGACGAAATACAAAAAGCAATGCAGTGGGTGCTTTTAATAAGCTTAACCCTAAATGGAAGATAGCTGGTTGGCTTGGAATTATTACAGGCTTCATTGTATCATGCTACTATATTCAAGTTGGTGGATGGGTACTTAATTATGTGGTTGCATATATAACAGAGCCATCAGCAGTTTTTGCAGACCCACTTAATTATTTTTACGGTGTGTTAGGTGCAAATGGCTTCCCTTTTATGGGTGCAATTGTTTATCCAGCAATTTTTATAGGAATTTGTATGTTTGTGCTTTTTAAAGGTGTTTCAGGAGGAATTGAAAAGTTTAACAAAATTGCAATGCCTGGTCTTTTATTTTTACTTTTTGTTCTGCTTGTAAGGTCAGTTACAATGCCAGGGGCGATAGAAGGCGTAAAATATCTTCTTCATGTGGATTTTAGCACACTTACTCCAGGAACAATACTATCAGCCTTAGGTCAGGCTTTTTATTCCCTGTCCATCGGTCTTGCAATTATGGTTACTTATGGCTCATACCTTAAAAAAGAAGAAAATCTTGTTCAGAACGTAGGCTATATTTGTTTCTTCGACACTATGGTTGCCATTGTTGCTGGATTTATGATTATTCCAGCAGTATTTGCAACAGGTGTAGACCCGGGTATGGGTGGCGGATTTGCCTTTGCATCTCTTGCAGGAGTATTTCATCAAATGTCAGGAGGAGCGTTCTTCGGTGCGTTATTTTATTTGTTACTACTTTTTGCGGCGCTAACATCTGAAATTTCCATTGTGGAAGGTACCATTGCTTTTATAAGTGAAGAATTTCATTTGAACAGAAAAAAGACAATTATTGTTTTGTGCATTGTAATGTTTGCTATTGGCGTTTTTTACACACTTTCACTGCTTTACATGCCTATTAAGGGCGTTTGGTTTGACCTTGCAAATGGATTGCAGTTCCCGAGTTTCGGCGATTTTCTGGAATTTGTTACAGACAGACTTTTTATGCCATTGGGTGCTTTGCTATTCTGTATTTTTGTTGGTTGGATTTGGAAGCCAGAAAATGCAATTAAAGAAGTTGAACAAGACGGTGCATTCCCTTTTAAGCTTGCAAAATTGTGGAGCATTATGGTTAAATATGTTGTGCCAGTAGCTATATTTATTGTGCTTGTTTCTGGACTTGTTTTTGGTATGGCTATAAGTTAACAGTTGTTATAATATTAATTTTGTAAAAGGCAGAGGCATTAGCTTCTGCCTTTATTAGGAGGTAAAAAATGTTAACCATTGGGTGTCATTTGTCAGTATCAAAAGGATTTTGTGCCATGGGCATGGAGGCGTTAAAGATTCATGCTAATACATTTCAGTTTTTTACACGCAATCCACGTGGAAGCAAGGCAAAAGATATAGATGAAAAGGATATAGCCAGATTTTTAGCATTTGCAAAGGAAAATGATTTTGGTGTTTTGCTTGCACATGCACCCTATACCCTAAATCCTTGCTCTAAAGAAGAACGTACACGCCAATTTGCATGGGAAACCATGGCAGATGACCTTAGGAGAATGGAATATTTACCTAATAACATGTATAATTTTCACCCAGGAAGCCACGTTGGTCAAGGTATTGAGGTTGGGATAAAGCAGATAACACAAATGCTTAATGGTATAATTAAGCAACAGCAGCAAACTGTAGTTTTGTTGGAAACTATGTCTGGCAAAGGCACAGAGGTTGGTAGCCGTTTTGAAGAAATAAATGCAATAATATGTGGTGTTGATTTAAAGGAAAAAATAGGCGTATGCCTTGATACGTGCCATGTTCATGATGCAGGGTATGATATAGTGAATAATTTGGACGGAGTAATTGAGGAATTTGATAGGATTATTGGTTTAAACTATTTGAAAGCCATCCATCTTAATGACAGCATGAATGTCTGCAATAGCCATAAAGATAGGCATGAAAAAATAGGTTCAGGTGAAGTTGGACTGAATGCTTTGGCTAGCGTTATAAACCATCCAAAGTTAAGGCATTTGCCATTTTATTTAGAAACACCAAACGAGCTTGAAGGGTACAAGGAAGAAATAAAGGTTTTAAGAGGTTTATATAAGTAATATATAATACTGTATACAAGAAAAGGTGCAGATTACATCTGCACCTTTTGATATGTATTGAAAATCGTTTGATTATTTACCTGTGAAAACAGCTTTTCTCTTTTCAAGGAAAGCACCAACGCCTTCAACTTTATCTGCTGTTGAGAAAAGAAGACCAGTAACATCTCTTTCAAGTTCAAGAGCATCATCGAGATCCATTTCTTTGCCTTTGTTTATGGCAACTTTACACATAGAAACAGCCTTAGGAGCTTTTGTAAGGATAGTAGCCATCATTTCTTTAGCTGCTGGTATTAATTCTTCAGGTGCTACAACTTTGTTTACAAGGCCAATTCTGTAAGCTTCATCAGCATTAACATTTTTAGCTGTAAAAATCATTTCTTTAGCATAGCCATAACCAACAAGTCTTGTTAATCTTTGTGTACCACCAAAACAAGGCATGATTCCAAGGTTTACTTCAGGCTGACCAAAAACTGCTTTTGTGCTTGCAATTCTAATATCACAAGCCATAGCAACTTCGTTACCGCCACCAAGTGCATAGCCATTAACAGCTGCAATAACAGGTTTTTCAAGCTTCTCAATAGCTGTGCAAGCAGCCTGTCCAAGTTCAGAACAATCTCTGCCACCCAAAGCGTCAAGTGGAACAAACTGAGAAATATCAGCGCCAGCAACAAATGCTTTTTCGCCTGCACCAGTGATTATAACACCGTTAATAGAGTCATCTTTGCCGATGCATTCCATTACTGTAACGATTTCTGCAAGAAATTCGGCATTCAATGCATTAAGTGCTTTAGGTCTGTTCATTGTTACCATTGCCACATTGCCCTCAACCTCGATAAGCATGTTGTTGATTGAGTCTTTAAGTTCCATTAATTTCATTTGGATTTCCCCCTTAGATTTTTTTGTTGCATTTAGCAACTATTACACTGCAATTACTATTATAAGACGTATGTCAATAAAAATCAATAATATAAGTGATTTTTTTGGAATAAAATTACAAAGAAACCTAAAAAAGGGCGTGGTGTTTTAGAATGAAATACAATAAGACTATGTTTGTACTTTTTTTATTTGTAATTATTGTATGTATTTACAGTAATTACAAAAATGCTGAAGTTGCTGTAAATACAATGCTTTCAGTTGATAGGCGTGTGATTGTAATAGACGCAGGGCACGGAGGATGGGACCCTGGAAAAGCTGGAAAAACTGGAAAAAATGAAAAAGATTTAAATTTGGAGATTGCAAAAAAACTACAAATTCTATTGGAAGCAGGCGGTGCAACTGTGTTTGTAAGCCGAGACGGCGATGATGCATTGGGAAAAAGCAAACGAACTGATATGAAAGAAAGAAAGGCAACTGCAGAAACAGCTGAGGCGGATATATTTATAAGTATACATCAAAACTCTTTTCCGCAGGCAGGAGTAAGAGGAGCGCAGGTTTTTTACTATAATGGTTCTGAAGAAGGGAAAAAACTGTCAGAATACATACAATCAAGGCTGAAAAGCGATTTAGATAATACAAACCAACGGCAGGCAAAGGCAAACACAGATTATTACATATTAAAAAATATATTAATACCTACAGCTTTGGTGGAGTGCGGTTTTTTATCAAACCCTAATGAAGAAGGACTATTAAATTCTGAAGAATATCAGCAAAAGGTAGCATGGAGCATATATTTAGGCATAGAGGATTATTTTGAACAATGTGACAAAAACTAATTATGTTTACAGAAGCCATAAAAAATTATATACTATATAAATATGCGCACAGATTTATTTGAAGAAAGAGGTACACTATGAGTATTATGAGTTTTACGGAAATTGGAATAAGTGATGAACTTACAGAGGGACTGAGGAAACAGGGCATTGAAATGCCAACTGACATACAAATGAAGGTAATACCAGAAATAATGCAGGGTACAGATGTTATTGCCAAAAGTGAAACAGGTTCGGGTAAAACCCTTGCTTACCTTTTGCCAATATTTATGAAGGTAGATACAAAACTTAGAAGTACACAGGCAATAATTGTAACACCTACCCATGAACTTGCAGTTCAGGTTAATAAGCAGGCACAGGTTTTGGCAGAAAACGCAGGAGTGGACGTTAGAAGTGCCCTTATTATAGGAGGTGCAAGCCTAACTCGCCAGCTTGACAAGCTGAAAGAAAAGCCGCAAATAGTTATTGGTTCAGCAGGAAGAATATTGGATTTAATTAAAAAGAAAAAAATACAGGCACACACTTGCAAAACCATTGTAATTGATGAGGCAGACAGAATGCTGGATAGCCTTAACATAAACGACGTTAAGGCGGTTGTTAAAACAACTCTTGCATCACAAAGACAAATTATACTGCTTTCAGCGTCAATTAATGAGGCTACAAAAAAAGCAGCAGCACAGATAATGGGTGAGGCTAAGATAGTTGAAAAAGAAAAAGGTATTTTGCCTGCGAATATTGAACATTACTATATTGTGGCGGAAGCAAGAGACAAAATTGTTGTTTTAAGAAAGATTATGGCGGGGCTTAAGCCAGAACACGTTATTGTGTTTATAAATAACCCTAACAATATTGAAACAATGGTTGAAAAGCTTAATTTTCATGGCCTTAAAGCAGATGGAATTTATGGAACGGCTCACAAAAATGACCGTAAAAATGCAATGGATAGTTTCCGCGAGGGCAGAATAAACATACTTGTTGCCTCTGATATTGGTGCAAGAGGATTGGATTTTGACGGAGTTGAAATTGTAGTAAATCTAGATATTTCAGAAGAGCCTGTATATTATCAGCACAGAGCGGGAAGAACAGGAAGAAACGGTGCAGGCGGTATGGTTATTTCAGTTGTTACGGATTTTGAAAAAAAATGGCTTAATAGATATGAGAGGGAATTTGACATTAAGTTTGTAGAAAAAGTTATGTCTTATGGAAAGCTTGAGGATATAAAGCCAAAAAGAAGTGGCAAACCCAATGTAAATACCACAAAAAAACTGGGAAAAGTAACAAAGAGTAACGAAAAGGCAAAAAAATAATTGTTTTATTTCTTTGTTTGGTATACTATCTAAGTTGGATTAAATAACCTACAAAAGGGGGATAACAAAAATGAACGATGAAAAACATGAATGCGGATGCGGTTGTGATCATGACCACGAGCATGAAGAAATGGAAACAATGACACTTACACTTGATGATGATACTGAACTTGAATGTGGAATTATTGGCGTGTTTGAGGTAGAGGGCAAGGATTATATTGCACTTCTTCCTACAGATGAAGAAAATGTTCTTATTTACGAGTACAAGGAAACAGATGATGATGTTGAACTTGGAATGATTGAAGACGATGATTTATTTGAAAAAGTAAGCGCAGCTTTCAATGAAATTTGGGATGAAGAGGACTGCGAAGACGAAGAATAGAACTTAAAAATGTGACCTTGAGAAAAATCTCAAGGTCATTTTTTTATAAGAACATATCCGCAAAGCTTTTGGCCGCATGGCTTAAAGCTACATTTTTAAGCTTAACAAGACCAATACTGCGTTTTGGCAGTGGCGGAGAAATAGGAATCTCAAACAATTGTTCATTGTCAATTTGTCCTTTTGTAAATTCTCTTATGGCAAAGGTAAGGCCTAAATTGATTTTTGCAAAATCCAAAAGCAAATCACTGCTTCCAAGTTCAATAATTGGTTTAAGTACAACGCCGTTTTTTTGTGCAAAGGAATCTAAAAATCTTCGTGAATTACTTAAATCCTCTAAAAGCAAAAGAGGATAATCGTCTATATTTTTAAGTTTTATGCCGCTTTTAGCAATATCCTTATAATTAGAACCGCCAACAAGGCAATCATGTATGGTTTTAAAGGGCACAATCTCCAAATCATTATCCTTTTGAATTGGAAGATTTACAAAGCATAAATCAACAATACCGCTTTTTAAAAGCCTTAGAGACTCATAAGTGGTTTTATTTGTAACCTTAATGTTTATATTAGGATTATTGGTATTATATTTTTCTAAATAGGGCATAAGCAGGTTTGCAATAACGGTATCGCTTGCACCTATTTTTATTTCACCAGTTTTAAGGTTTACCATTTCAAGATATTTATTTTCCGCTGTTTTTATAAGAGTGAGTGCTTGTTCAAGATATTCATACAAAACACTGCCCTCTGGGGTTGTGCGCACGCCCTTTGTTGTGCGTACCAAAAGAGGAGCACCCATTCTTTCTTCCAATTGGCGAATGGACATGCTTACTGCTGGCTGAGAAATAAAAAGCTCTTTTGCGGCAGATGACATATTACCAGATTTTACTACAACGCAGAAAATTTTATATAAATCCAAAGGAATATCTCTGTCCATTTACATGCCTCCTTAAAAACAACATAAAAACAGTTGATACTGAATGATTTCAATATCAACTGTAATTATAATACTTATTATGCGGTTTTTCAACAATTATAACAATTATAACAATTATAATGTACCTTTAAGACCTATTTCTTCGGCACACTCTCTCATTCCCGTTATTACTTCGTTTATAACGTAGTCTAAATCCTTTTCAATCATTGCACAGCCTTTTTCTATAATACTTCTATCTACGCCTGCGGCAAAGCTTTGGGTTTTATATTTTTTCTTAACACTTTTAAGCTCAATGTCCAAAACGCTTTTAGATGGACGCATAAGACATGCGGCAGTAACAAGACCTGTAAGTTCATCTATAGTGAAAAGAATTTTTTCCATTTTGTGTGTTGGTTCGACGTCACAGCAAATTCCCCAGCCGTGGCTGGCAACAGCGTGAATATATTCCTCGTCAATATCACGCTCTTTCATTATTTCCATTGCCTTAACGCAGTGCTGGTCTGGATATTTTTCGTAATCCAAATCGTGCAGCAAGCCAACCACACCCCATTTTTCAACGTCCTCACCCTCAAGGGCTGCAAAGTGGCGCATAACACCTTCAACTGTAAGTGCGTGTTTCAAAAGGGCATCATTTTTGTTGAATTCGCAAAGCAATTTCCATGCTTCATCTCTGTTAGGTTTAATACTCATTGTAACTTCCTCCTTTAAAGTTCTAAACGGCTAAGATTTTGGGCGGCGGCAAAAATGTCCTTTGCACCCATAATTCCGGAAGACACTGCAACACCGGCAAGACCTATACCTTTAAGCAGATGTGCATTTTCTACATTTATGCCACCTATGGCAACAACGGGTATGGATACGCTTGCAACTATTTCTTTAAGGGCTTGCAGGGTAAGAGGTTTTGCGTCAGCTTTTGTGGTTGTACCAAAAATAGCACCAACACCAATGTAGTCTGCACCCATTTTTTCTGCTTCTTGTGCAAGGGCAACAGTGTTTGCTGTAACGCCTAGAATTTTGCTGTAATCCTTACGCATTATGCGCCGTCCATCACGTACAGATATGTCCTTTTGCCCTACATGCAGTCCATCCGCATTGGAGTCAAAGGCAATATCCATCCTATCGTTGATTATGAGAGGCACATTGTATTTTTGTGTAAGCTGTTTTAGCTTATTTGCCTTTTTTAAAAAATCAGGTGTTTCCAAGGTTTTTTCTCTAAGTTGAACAATGGTAACACCGCCTTTTAGGGCTTGTTCAACAACTTCAAAGAAATCTCTGCCATTTAAAGCATTATTATCAGTTACAAGGTAGACTTTGAGGTCATCTTTATTCAAAAAAAATTCCTTCTTCCATAATTTCTTCACTATGCAAAGTGTAAAGTGCATTTATAAGCTTAATTTTAAAATCTGCTGGGCCTTGGCAATCTTTTGCGGCTTTTTCACCGCAAATGTTTATGGCATAAATAGCGCAGGCAGTTGCAAGAAAAGTGTCTTTTTCAACTGCGCAAAAAGCACCAATAACAGATGTTGTAATGCACCCAGCACCGCTGATAAATGTAAACATGTCCGTTCCTCGGTTAATTTTAATAAGTTGTGTGCCATTTGTTATAACATCAACTTTGCCTGTAATTGCAACCACGTTATTCATACTGTGTGCAAAAGCCTTAATTGCATTGATATTTTCAATATCTACAGTTTCCTCTGAATCTATTACCTTATTTTTGCTTATTCCAAGACCAGTAAGAGTTTTAATTTCAGAGGCATTGCCCTTAATTACAGAGGGTGCTACTTCATTAAAAAGCTGCTTGATTCCATTTTGCCTAAGAAGCGTTGCGCCAATTCCAACGGGGTCTACAATTACAGGAATTTTAACCTTGTTGGCAGTTTTGCCAGACAGTGTAACTGTATCAAACCTTGAAGAATCTGGCGTACCAAGGTTAAGAACAAGGGCATTGGAAAGAGCAGTTATTTCAGCAACTTCGTCTTTATTATACGCCATAACAGGAGATGCGCCAAGGGCGGTTGTTATATTTGCACAATCATTTATGGTTACAAAGTTTGTTATGTGGTGCACAATAGGTTTTGATAAACGTATGCGTTTAAGTATACAACTAAGTTTTGCAGAAAAATCAGTCATTTATCATCCCGGCCTTTTTGTAAAGTGAATAAAAATGGTGGGTTGGCCCTACACCTTTCCCGATTGAAAATGAGTGCTCTATTGCCGTGGAAATATATTCCTTTGCATTTTTTATGGAATCTTCTACACTAAGACCGTTGGCAAGGTTAGATGCAATGGCTGATGAAATGGTACACCCTGTGCCATGAGTATTTTTAGTGTTAAAGCGTTTGCCGTTAATTATTATCATTTCTTTGCCATCAAATAGGATGTCGGTTGCATCGTTTTCTAAATGCCCACCTTTTACAAACACATTTTTTGCACCCATTTTGTGTATTTTTATTGCCGCCTCTTTCATATCTTCAATTGAGTTTATTTTTATGCCTGTAATAACCTCTGCTTCTGGAAGGTTTGGGGTAAGCACAGTTGCAAGTGGAATAAGGCGATTAATTAATGCGTCTTTTGCTTGAGGTTGAAGAAGGTCAAAGCCGCTTTTAGAAATCATAACAGGGTCAATAACTATATTTTTTGGCTTGTACTCCTCAAGTTTATTGGCAATGGCATTAATTGTTTCAATTTGGCTTACCATTCCTACCTTAACTGCGGCAACTTCAATATCTGTAAAAATTGCATCAATTTGTGCGGAAATAATTTCTGGTGTGATATCCTGACAGCCAAAAACTCCTTGGGTGTTTTGAACGGTAACGGCTGTAATTACACTCATTCCGTAAGTGCCATGGGCGGAAAAGGTTTTAAGGTCTGCTTGAATTCCGGCACCGCCGCAGGTATCACTTCCTGCAATAGTTAGTACGTTTTTCATAATTGCTATTCATTCCCTTCACTATTCTATTTTTTTGCCAAGCTTTAAAACCTCACTGGATTTTAAAATTAAATAAGCAGCAACTGCACCACCAAAACTGCTTAAAAAGAACGGAAATACATATAGCAATGCGCCTGAGCTTTTGCCCATTAAAAGATTGGCAATAGGCACGGAAATAAGTGCGCCCAAAATGCCTGTTCCAAATACTTCTCCAACGGCAGCACCTAACTTGCTTTTTGTGTGCTTATAAATCATTGCTGAAACAAAAGCGCCAACCATACTTCCTGGGAAAGCAAGCAGCGTGCCTGTTCCCAAAAGGTTTCGCCCTAGGGCAATGCAAAATGCGGTAAGAACTGCGTAGGCGGGGCCTAAAAGCACAGCGGTAATTACGTTAATTGCGTGCTGAACAGGCATACATTTTGCGGCACCAACAGGAATATATATTACAGTTCCTGTTAGAATGCCAATTGCCACAAACATGGCGGAAATAGTGAGTTTTTTTGTTTTCATATAAAGACCTCTTTTCATTTATTTGTGCAGAGGCGGTTTATTGATACAAAAAAACACAGCTAAAAATTGTCGCTGTGCCATAATTTTGCTTCCCTACGACGGTATTAACCGTATCAGGTAAAAAAGAGTTGAAAAGCTTCTCTCAGCCGTAAAACGGCACCCCTAGCACATGTTTTAAGTTCTAATAAGTTTACCACCAATAAAAATAAAAATCAATTGCATTATAATAATTTTTGTAAAAACATTTTTTGCATGGGTCTGCTTTTTCTTAATATTATATTAAAATATAAATGTTGGCATTGAAGCTTTAGAAATATTCATATACAATAAATTAGTTAAAGTTGTGTGCAAGAGCAAAAATGCAGGCACAAACTTATTTTTATTTGAAATTATTTTAGGAGGAAAAATTAATGACAGAATTTTTTAAAGCAGTGCTTTTTGGCATAGTGGAGGGAATAACAGAATGGCTGCCCATAAGCAGTACGGGGCATTTGATTTTATTAGATGAGTTTGTGAAATTGAATGTAAGTGCAAGTTTTTTGGAGATGTTTCAGGTTGTGATTCAGCTCGGTGCAATACTTGCTGTTGTGGTTCTATATTGGAACAAACTGTGGCCTTTTATAAGAAAAAATGGACAGATTAAAATTAAGCAGAGTACATTTTTTATGTGGTGTAAAATAGTTGTGGCTTGTATCCCTGCCGCAGTTGTTGGTTTGCTGTTTGACGACAAAATAAATGAATTGTTCTACAACTACAAAACCGTTGCCATTGCTCTTATTGTTTTTGGTATTATGTTTATAGTGATAGAAAACAAAAACAAGCATACAAAACCGCACATAAATAGTATAAATGAAATTACATTTAACACGGCTATTATTATTGGATTTTTTCAGCTTATAGCGGCAGTTTTTCCAGGAACCTCACGTTCTGGGGCTACCATTGTTGGCGCATTGCTAATTGGAGTATCTCGTGTTGTTGCGGCTGAATTTACATTCTTTTTGGCAGTGCCAGTTATGTTTGGAGCTAGCTTAATTAAAATTTTAAAATTTGGCACAGCGTTTACTGGTGCAGAGGCTATGATTTTGATAACAGGAATGGTTGTTGCATTTATTGTATCTGTTTTGGCAATTAAATTTTTAATGGGATATATTAAAAAGCATGATTTTAAAGTGTTTGGATGGTATAGAATAGTACTTGGGTTACTAGTACTTGGTTATTTTATTCTGATATAGAGGTGGAGCCGTAGGAGAAAATTATCTTACGGCTTTAATTTTTTATTGACAATTAATAGTTCGCATAGTAATATAAATATATGAGCAGGCATTCATGTGATGAAAGGAAGTGCTTCCATGGAGGTTAAAGATTTTATTGTTTTCCAAAATGCCATGCAAGGAATTGATGACAATTTAAAAGAAGAGTTTATATATGATGTGGCAGATTTTTTTAAAGTGTTTGGTGATTCTACGAGAATAAAACTTTTACATTTGCTGTTGGAATGTGAAATGTGTGTAGGAGATATTGCGGATAGACTAGACATGACACAGTCTGCGGTTTCGCACCAGCTTAGGGTATTAAGACAGAATGATTTAGTAAAGTATCGTAAGGAAGGGAAAACGGTTTATTATTCTTTGGATGACAGCCATGTTGAAAATGTGCTTAGGCAGGGAATTGAACATATAAAACATAAAAAAGGGTATTAAAAACTACTATTGTTTATTAATACCTATAGTTTTGCAGTATATATGAACAATTGTTCATAGGAACAGACATTAAAATGAGGTGAAGAATATGGAAAAAATGATTATAGCATTAAATGGTCTTACATGCTCTAACTGCGGCGGAAAAATTGAGCGCGATGCGCAAAGGCTGAATGGAGTTAAAAGTGCAAACTTAAATTTGATGAAACAAGAACTTGAAGTTGAGGTAGAAGGTGAAGATTTAAGGGAAAAAATATTTGAAGATGTGAAGAAAATTTCCAATAAGTACGAACCAGATGTAAAAGTAGGTATTAAAGAAAAGAATAACCGTTTGAATAAAGACCACCATCACGAAGATGGTGAACACTGCCATTGTGGAGAAGACCATCACCATGGAGGGGAGGAACACTGCAATTGTGGAGAAGACCACAACCATGAAGATGAGGTACACCACCATGGCGAAGGATCAAATTTAAAAAATACAATCATTAGGTTTGCAATTGGCATTGCATTGTTTATTGCTGCAGAGGTTATAAAAGAACCACAATGGTTGAATACTGGGCTTTTTATGGGTGCTTACTTCGTTTTTGGTGGAGATGTACTTTTGCGTGCAATAAAAAACATTTCTAAAGGGCAGATTTTTGATGAGAATTTTTTGATGTCGATATCTACTGTAGGGGCTATTGCAATAGGTGAAATGCCGGAGGCTGTATTTGTAATGTTGTTTTATCAAGTGGGCGAAACTTTTCAGGATTTGGCAGTGGAAAAAAGCAGAAAGTCAATACGTAGCCTCATGGACATAAGACCTGACCATGCAAACCTAATTGTTGGTGAAAAAATAGTGGAAACTAAACCAGAGGAGATATCTGTAGGCGACATTATTGTGGTTAAACCAGGCGAAAGAGTTCCGCTTGACGGCGTTGTAGTTGAAGGTGAAAGTGCAATGGATACATCAGCATTGACAGGTGAAAGTGTGCCAAGAAAGGTGCGTTTAAACAGCGAGGTATTAAGCGGAAGTATTAATACCAGCGGAATGCTGAAAATACGTGTAACACAGGTTTTTGCTAATTCTACAGTGGTAAAAATACTGGAGCTTACGGAAAATGCGGCAGCAAAAAAGACAAAGACAGAACAATTTATAACAAAGTTTGCCAGAGTTTATACTCCTGCTGTTGTAATTGGTGCAGTTGCACTGGCGTTTGTGCCGCCGATATTTATAGCTAATGCGGATTTAAAGATGTGGATAGGAAGGGCACTTATTTTCCTTGTCGTTTCATGCCCATGTGCCTTGGTGCTTTCAGTTCCGCTGGGATTTTTCTCTGGAATAGGAGAAGCCTCTAAAAACGGAATACTAGTTAAGGGAAGTAACTATTTACAAGCATTGTGCCAAATTGATACAGTTGTTATGGACAAAACAGGAACAATAACAGAGGGTGTTTTCGAAGTTACGGAAATCAGGACCAACGATTTTGACGAAAATGAATTGCTTAAGTTTGGGGCATATGCTGAGAAAATGTCTAACCACCCAATTGCAAAAAGTATTGTAATGAAATATGAAATAGATAATCCTATCGATGCAGGGGAAATAAGCGATTACGAAGAAATTGGCGGCTACGGAGTATCTGCTGTTGTAGATGGCAAAAAAATATTTGCAGGCAATTTACGTCTTATGCAAAGAGAAAACATTGCTTGTGATGAATATAACGGTATTGGCAGTGTCGTTTATTTAGGAGCAGATGGGGAATATTTAGGGCGAATTGTGGTAAGTGACAGAATTAAGGAAGACAGCAAAAAAGCAATTAAAGAGCTTAAGTTAATTGGTATTAAAAATACAGTTATATTAACTGGTGACAGCAAAAAAAATGCCGATATGGTGTGTTCATTAGTTGGTGCTGACACAGTTTACAGTCAACTTTTACCGGGTGACAAGGTGGGCAAGATAGAAGAATTATATTCTGCAAACAGTGGAAGCAAGATATTGTTTGTGGGTGATGGAATAAACGATGCACCTGCCCTTAGCCGTGTTGAGGTGGGAATAGCAATGGGCGGAGTTGGCAGTGATGCGGCAATTGAAGCGGCAGACGTGGTTATTATGAATGATAACCTTACAAAGATTGCAGATGCAATAAAAATAGCACGAAATACAAATACTATTGTTATGCAGAACATTGTGTTTGCCCTTGGGGTAAAAGCAATAGTGCTTGCATTGGGTGCAATGGGCATCGCGACCATGTGGATGGCTGTATTTGCTGATGTTGGAGTGGCGCTAATAGCAATCCTTAACTCAATGCGAAAAAAACTTAAATAACATGTAAAAATCTTATATTAGTACAAATTTCGAGAAAACCATTGTATTTCCTTAGAGTAAATGCTAAACTACATCTTAAAACCAGTTAAATTCATTAAACGGGATGGTATAATGAATTTTGGAACTATTGAAACTTAATTTAAGTGCATAATGAATTGACGATTTTAAAAGGTGGGGTAGCAAGTTGGCAAAAGAGAAAATGGAAAAATTAAAGAAACCCAAAATGCCGAAGATAAAAAAGGAGAGAAAGCCTAAGGTAAAAAAGCCTAAGGTAAAAAAACCTAAGGTGAAAAAACCTAAAAAAGTTAAAGAGAAAAAGCTCAAAAAAGAAAAGAAACCAATGACTAAAAAGAAATTAGTATTAGTTATTTTGCTTTTTCTTGTTTTAGCAGGTTCAGCCGCGGCAGGCTATTATTTTATGTTTAATAAACAAGCTCCTGTGGAAGAAGAGAGGCGAGAACCGCCAAGGTATGATTATTTCTCCTTGGATGATGACCAGATTGATTCAATTACAAAAACAGTTGGATACAGGGCAATTGCTGATGCCTACGGTAAGGACATTGTTTTTGAACCTTGGTATGAAGATGCCGAAGAAGCAAAAAAAGCAGCAAAAAAAGCGGAAAAAGAAAAGGCAGAGGCAGAAAAGGCGGCAGCAGAGTCATCAGTGGAGACTGTTGAAGAAACGACAACTACTTATGTTTACAAGGATATTGAAACAGCCCCTGAAGATGTTAAAAAATATGTAACTCATCTTATTGATAATCTTGGGTTTAAGGAAGTGTACCCATTTTATATTGATAATCCCGCAGGTTATATTACACTAAGCAAAGATTCGTCAACAAAGGGATATACAATACAGATTGATATTGACTATACAAAAGACAATTATACCATTATTTTGGAAAAAATTAAGAAGCCCAAAAGTGGCAAGGAAGGTACGGCTAAGCCTACAATAAGCAGGGAAACGGCGTTGGATATAATTAAGAAAACGCCAACCGAGGTTTTGGGTCTTAACGAAAGCTTAGATAATTTAACGTTAATGGGTGACCCAGGGCACAGCACTGTGGACGGAATGGATTGTTACGGTATTCATGTATATAAAACTGTTAATGGCAACAGGTCTACAGTAATATTAGGAACATATTATGTTGCATCAGACCGTGAAACCATATACAAATATGATGTTATGACGGATACTTATACAAAACTAAGTTAGTTATGAAAAAGGAACACCGATTACGGATAGCCGTAAAGGTGTTCCTTTTTGCTTACTATCAAATAATAAAAATTAAACAATAAAAATACTTTGAATGTAAGTATCGGCTTCTATGTTAAATATCAATTTTAACAAAGGAGGGTTTCTGATTTTGGAAAGTTGTTATGTAGTTAAAACCAGCAAGCTTAAGCATTTTATAGGCTGTTTCAAAATCTCTGGTAATATCACTTGATACATGAGCATCACTGCCTATGGTTATAATTTCACCACCAAGCTGCTTATAACGCTTTACTAATGGAAGCTGTGGATGGGTATGCCCAAGCCCATAGCGAAAACCTGATGTGTTTATTTCTATACCTTTGCCTTTTTCGATAAGTGCTTTTAAAATTTCATCGGTAATAAAAGCAAATTCCTCGTAGCTCATGGTTTTATCTGCAAAATTTCCGTATCGGTTAATAAAATCAATATGACCATACACGCTAAAAATTGGGCAGTTTTTAATGTTTGCAAGTACATCATTAAAATAGCCAACATAAGCATTGTGTTTTGTTTTACCATCAAAAAATTCATTTGTACACAAGTCAAACTTATCCACACAGTGAGTACTGCCAATAATAAAATCGTAATAGTTGGTGTTAACAAGGTTTTTTATCAGCGGATAAACGTGAGGCTGAATACCTATTTCTACTCCAATAATTATTTTAATACAATTGATGTATTTTTCCCTCAAATAGTCAATTTGTGTGCGATAATCGGTGTAGTTAAACATAAAAGGGTAATTTAAATCGGGATAGTCAAAGTCTATATGGTCGGTAACGGCTATCTCTTTTAAACCAAGCTCTATGGCACGCTGTATGTTTTGCTCCATTGGTGTTGAACTGTCGGAGGAAAAGTTAGAATGGGTGTGGTAATCTGCAAAAAACATTAATAGTCATCTCCTTTAGGGCATTATAGCATATTGGTTTGAATAAAAATAGTGGATAGGCAAAGATATACATAATGTGATTTCCTTCAGATTATTGGTAATTATTATAGAAAAATAAAATATACTGTTTATTTTATTAATGAAATAGTATAAACTAAAGTTGATAAAAGGTAAAACATCTTTAAAAATATTGTATGGAGGAATAGTATGAGAAGAATTTTAATAATACTTTTATTAGTTTTTTTTAGTTTTCCAATTACTGTATTTGCTGATGACCTGAACATAAAGTTTGAAAATTATGGATGGTACGAGGATGATATTTATAATAACGGGAAAAAGGAAAAAATATGGATTGTTCCTTATGGCGGAAGTTATAGGGTTGACAAGGAAAATAGCTCTGTTGATATGAATAGTTTTATTTTAAATTATGGGATGATTGATGTTTTTCCTGAACCAGAATACTATAATGGCAGACCTATTTACGGAATGAATATTGATATTGGTACGCAAAAAGATCTTGAATGGTATGGTCAATTGACTACATTTGTTGGCAGTGGAAGTTATGTTGGCCCTGACACAGAGTATTTTTTTGACAGAAGTGAAATTATATACGTTGATACTGGTGAGAACAGCGATAATTTAACCTATAGCGATTTTGCAATAGGTATTTTTGGAGGGAACTATCCTACAAGCCAGCCTGTGCCAAAGGATTTTTACTGCATTTCGGCAATGAAAAAAGGAACAGCAGAAGAATTTAAAACTTGGTATTTCAAGGTGCTTCCATATGATTATGCAAAGCCTGAAAAGATGAATTCTACAATATGCCAAACAGACGTAAGCTTTAATGCATACAATATTAAAGGCTACAACTATATAAAAATAAGAGATTTGGCAGCAGCATTTAAGGGAACTGAATATGCCTTTGATGTAGAGTTGCTTGAAAACAATTTTGGACTTAGAATACGGACCAATGTGAACTGCAATTACGATATTTCACATGAAGAAAATGGCAATGAGTATGCTTGTGCAACACACAGCAACGCAGGCATAATTACTTTAAATGATGATGAATATGCAAGTGTTGAGTGCTATAATATTAATGGCTATAACTACTACAAAATTAGAGATATTGGAGATTTGCTTGGATTTAGCGTAGCCTACAATAACGCAACTGGAAAAATTGAATGCAACTGAAAAATACAAATGCTTTTTAAGATAAAAAAAGATTGACACAATTGTTTATTGTGCTATAATGCATTTATATATTTAAAAGCAATGATGGGGAAAGTAGTTTTATGTATGGTTTCTCAGAGAAAAAACGTCGTTGGCTGTAAGCGTTTTTAAACCTGTAAAATGAAGACTACCTCGGAGTGACTCCAATCAAGTCCGCAAAGCTGCGTTATGGCTTCAATTAAGTGGTTTATTCAATTAGGGTGGAACCGCGGGATTTTGAATTTTCAAGCTCTCGTCCCTTTTTCTTTTGTGCGAAGGAAAAAGTGGCGAGAGCTTTTTCTATTGCTATAAACAATTTTTCTCGCAAAAAATTGAAAGGGGAGATTTAAATGATTAAAGTAACTCTTAAAGACGGCGTTGTTAAGGAGTTTGATAAGGCTGTAACTGTAAATGAAATTGCAAAAAATATTAGTGAGGGTCTTGCAAGAAATGCATGTTGTGGTATTGTTGACGGACATGTGCAGGATTTACGTTTTGTTGTGGAAAAGGATTCAGAGGTTGCAATTTGCACATTTGATGATGAAGACGGCAAGAAGGCATTCCGCCATACAGCCAGCCACATGATGGCACAAGCTATTAAACGTCTTTTTCCTGAAACAAAGCTTGCAATTGGACCATCTATTTCAGACGGTTTTTACTACGACTTTGACAGAGAAACACCTTTTACACACGAAGAATTAGAGGCAATTGAAGCAGAAATGAAGAAAATTGCCAAAGAAAATGTAGAACTTGAACGTTTTACAATGCCAAGAGAAGAAGCTATTAAATTTATGAAGGAAAAAGAAGAACCTTATAAAGTAGAGCTTATTGAAGATTTGCCAGAAGATGCAGAGATTTCTTTCTATCAGCAGGGTGAATTTACTGACCTTTGCGCAGGTCCACATCTTTTAAGCACAAAGAACGTTAAAGCAGTTAAGCTTATGAGTGTTGCAGGTGCTTACTGGAGAGGCAGCGAAAAAAATAAAATGCTTTCCAGAATTTACGGAACAGCTTATCCTAAGGCGAGTGACCTTGATGCATACCTTACACTTCTTGAAGAAGCAAAAAAACGTGACCATAGAAAGCTTGGCAAAGAACTGAAATTATTTGCTCTTCTAGATGAAGGACAGGGATTTCCATTCTTTTTACCAAACGGCATGATTATTAAAAATACACTTATTGATTTTTGGAGAGAAATACACAAAAAAGCTGGCTATGTTGAAATTTCAACACCAATTATTCTTAACAGACAGCTTTGGGAAACAAGTGGACACTGGTATCATTACAAGGAAAATATGTATACAACTGTTATTGACGAAACAGACCATGCTATTAAGCCTATGAACTGCCCTGGCGGTATGTTAGTTTATAAGCAGGAAATGCATTCCTACAGAGATTTACCTTTAAGAATGGGTGAGCTTGGCATTGTTCATCGCCATGAAAAATCTGGAGCATTGCACGGACTTATGCGTGTACGTTGCTTTACACAGGATGATGCTCATATATTTATGACACAGGAACAGATTAAAGATGAAATTAAAGGCGTTGTTAAACTTATTGATGGTGTTTATCAGCTTTTTGGTTTCAAATATCATGTTGAACTTTCAACACAGCCAGAAGACAGCATGGGAACTAAAGAAGATTGGGATATTGCAACAGATGGCTTAAGAGGCGCCTTAGAGGATATGGGAATGGATTACGTTGTGAACGAAGGCGACGGCGCATTCTATGGCCCTAAAATTGACTTCCATCTTGAAGACAGCATTGGCAGAACATGGCAGTGCGGTACAATTCAGCTTGATATGCAGTTACCAGAACGTTTTGACCTTGAATACACAGACAAAGATGGCACAAAGAAACGTCCTGTTATGATTCACCGTGTATGCTTTGGTTCAATTGAAAGATTTATTGGTATTTTAATTGAGCATTTTGCAGGTCAGTTCCCAACATGGCTTGCACCTGTTCAGGCAAAGGTTCTTCCTATTTCTGAAAAATTTGAAGAATATGCTAAAAAAGTTGCAGATGAACTTACTGAAGCAGGCATAAGAACAGAAACAGACTACAGGGCAGAAAAAATTGGCTACAAAATTAGAGAGGCAAGAAATGAAAGAGTGCCTTACATTATTGTAGTTGGTGAAAAAGATTTGGAAGCAAACAAGGTTTCACTTAGAAGCCGTGCAGACGGAGACGAAGGTCAGAAAGACTTAAGCGAAGTTATTGCAAGAATTAATGAAGAAATTAAATCAAGAAAACGCTAATTAAAAAACTTGCGGGAATGATAAAAAAGATGTTGACTTAAGGTGAGGTTATGTGGTATACTTCCATAGGTAACAAAGTAGAAGTATCCACTTCTCACCTTGCGGTGTAGGCTGCTAAAGGTTAATACTTAAAACTTTTTGCTAACTTTTAAAAGCAAACTGTACGTATTTTAGAGTGGATAGATTTCTATCCACTTTTTTATTTTGAAAAAAGAGTGAACGTATATTATTTTAGGAGGTGCAGTGCCATTACTGAGTTAATGATTAACGAACAAATTAGAGACAAAGAAGTAAGACTTATCGACGATGACGGAGGTCAGCTTGGAATCGTTTCATCAAGAGATGCCCAAAAGTTGGCGGATGAAAAGCGCTTGGATTTAGTTAAAATAGCGCCAACAGCCAAACCACCTGTGTGCAGAATTATGGATTACGGAAAGTTCAGATTTGACCAAGCTAAAAAAGAAAAAGAAGCTAAAAAGAAACAGAAAACCGTAGATATTAAGGAATTACGCTTGTCTCCAAGTATTGATACACATGATGTTCAAGTTAAGGTGAAAAAAGCAATTGAGTTTCTTAAAGACGGTGATAAGGTTAAGGTTTCAATCCGTTTTAGAGGACGTGAAATTGGACATCAAAAAACAGCAGTAGCTATACTTGAAAGTTTCGCTAATGATATTTCTGAGTATGGTGTGGTTGACAAAGCACCTAAGATGGAAGCAAGAAGCCTTGTAATGTTTCTTGCCCCAAAAGCATGATAAAAACTTATAGATAACAAGGAGGATAAATAATTATGCCTAAATTAAAAACTAAAAAAGCAGTTGCAAAGCGTTTCAAAGTGACAGGAACAGGTCAGCTTAAAAGACATAAAGCTAACACTCAGCATATTCTTGGTAAAAAATCAACTAAGAGAAAGAGAAACTTAAGAAAAGCAACTTTGACAGACAAGACTGTTTTAAACAGCATAAAGAAGAAATTATTACCTTACGCTTAATACCGAGAATATAGGATAGGAGGAGTTTTATAATGGCAAGAGTTAAAGGCGCGCTTAACGCAAGAAAGAAACATAAAAAGATATTAAAATTAGCAAGAGGTTACCGTGGAGCAAGAAGCAAACAGTACAGAACTGCTAAACAGTCTGTAATGAAAGCAATGGCTTACGCATTCGCAGGCAGAAAACAGACTAAGAGAGAATATAGAAGTCTTTGGATTACTAGAATTAACGCAGCTGCTAGAATCAACAAAATTTCTTACAGCCAGTTAATGCATGGATTAAAGCTTGCAGACATCAACATAAACAGAAAGATGCTTGCAGACTTAGCTATTTCTGACGCAGCAGGTTTTACTAAATTAGTAGACGCTGCTAAATCTAAATTAAACTAAGAACATTAGGAAACTATTTATATAGATTTTGATTAGGAGGAAAAACACGTGGCAAATATCAAATCCGCAAAAAAAAGAGTTAAAGTAATTGCAAAGAAAACAATGATTAACAAAATGATTAAATCAAGCACAAAAACATCCATAAAGAAAGTTGTAATGGCTGTTGAGGCTAAAGATAAGGCTGCTGCAGAAGTTGCTTTAAAGGCGGCTATTTCATCTATTGATAAGGCATACGCTAAAGGTATTATCAAAAAGAACAGCTGTGCAAGAAAGAAATCAAGCCTTACAAGACTTGTAACTGCACTTTAATTTTTGAACTATGTAGGGGCCGAGGGATTTTCCATCGGCTCTTTTTTGCGTTAAATTTTTGGATTATTCAATGCACATTACTTCATGCAATTTGTTTATTGCTCTTTTCTCTATTCGGCTTACATACTCTTCTGTTATCATAGGGCTAAAGTTAGAAATCACCTTTGGATGATTGCTAATATTAGCCCTATTTTTATTTTACAAAGGTAGGTTATATTTTATTTTTTAAACTAATTAAAATATTTGTGTCCTCCTGCTTCTCACATTTTACTAAAATCACCACCATAAGGATGGAGCAAATATCGGAAATTGGCTGCGCTAGTATAAGGCCGTTTAACTTAAACATTGCTGTAAATATAAATACTATTGGAATAAAAAATGCTCCTTGCCGACCGATACTAATTAAACCACCTTGTTTTGCTTTACCGAATGCTAAAAATCTGGTGCCGTGTAGTACCTGATATGCCATACCAATGAACACAAGAGCGTTTGCAATAATAGCTTTAGCACCAATTATAACTACCGTCTCGTCCTGCGTGCTAAATGACCGCATAATCGGTATTCTAAACAGAATTAATATCATTGCAGTTGATATGCAAAAAGCAAAACCCCACTTTAAAGCTGTCTTTGTTGCATCTTCTACTCGTTGGTAATTTTTAGCACCAAGGTTATAGCCTACGAATGGTTGATATCCCTTTAAGAATCCAAATATCATCATACAAAAAAGATTCATAATTCTAGTTACTATGCCTAAGGCGGCAACTGCTTCATCACCATATACACCAGCCAAGCTGTTAGTAATTCCAAAGGTAATACTGCTTAATAATTGAAATACCAGCATTGGTATACCTATTTTTAAAATTTCAGAGTAGACTTTAATGCTAGGTTTAAAATTCCGTAGTTTAAACTTAAACACACTATTACCACTTAATAGGTAAGTAAGGTAAATAACAAATGATATAATTCTTGCTATTAATGTTGCAATAGCTGCACCTTTTACACCCATTGAAAATCCAAATATCAATAATGGGTCAAAAATAATATTTGCCACACCGCCAGAAAGCATGGCTGTCATGCTAATGATTGATGCACCTTCAGATGTAATAATATTGTTTAACGTAATATTAAACACATTAAAAACTAATCCAACTACAAATATAAAAGCATATTCCTTGGCATAAGGCAATATTGTTTTGGTTGCTCCAAGAATTATTAAAATGGGCTCCAAAAATTTAATCATTAATACAATTACAGCAATACCCATTACTACACTTGTAATTAATGCAGTGCTAGCACATTCGCTTGCCTCTGTGTAGGATTTGTTACCAAGCAATCTTGACAAATATGAGGAAGCACCTGCACCAAATAATAAACCAATTCCTAGCAAAACAACTCCAAGTGGATATACAACAGAAACTGCACCAATTTGTGGTGTACCAAGTTTACCAACAAAAAATGCATCAACTAAATTATATAATGCGGATACCATCATGCCTATCATTGTTGGAATACCTAATTTTAATAGTGCGGTAGAAACTTTTTCTTCTTTTAGTAAATAAATTTTATTGGAACGGCTACTCACAAGGATTTCCTTCTTTCTTCAACTTTTAATAAAATAAATTGTTTAACTACTATAATGTTTTGTTTATATACTATTTTGTTACTATACTATTGCAGTAAAAGAAAAGGCTGATTAAACAGCCTCTACTTTTTCAGCTTTTCGTCCAACTCTTTTTCAAAGTCTTCCATTAAACATATAATACGCTCTAGTATTTCATCTGGTATTCCTTTAACTTGTGAAAAAAATTTACTATCATGTTCAGCGTGGTACCTTCTATGTTCTTCAAAGGCAACCGTTCCAGCACTGGTTAAGTTTAGGCATACTTCTGTATCAGAATTTGGAGATACAGTTTTAACTACCATACCTTTATCAACAAGCTTATAAATCATTTGTGAAGTAGCACCCTTGGTAATACCAAGTTTTTTAGCTAATGTAGTAACATTAATTCCTTGTTGGTTGCCAACAGCTTCAATGGTATGAATTTCTGCTCTAGTTAATAAAATATCCGAACCATAATAACGCTTTTGCTTCTCCGCCTGAGTATACTTATGAATAATTCTTTCTGTTAACTGAGACATACTTCTAAAATCCAGCAATTTATTTTCACCTCCCTATGTTAAGTTGCTATACAGTATAGTACAATCGTTATACATATTTGTCAAGGGAATTTATGTAATTGTATAAAAGGAGCATTTGCATTACATAGGACAAATGTATTTTAACATAAAATTAAAGAAGTGCTTTCAGGTGGAGGAATAAATATGATAACTCTACAAGATTTAGAAAAAATGCGTTTAATTGACCCATTAACAGTAAATCAAGATGAACTAATAGATATTCAGGATGTAGAAATAAATAATGAATTACCAAAAGAAGACCGTATATCGGATTACATATCACAAATAAAAAACCCTTATCTTTGCAAATGCGGTAATTTAGTTATACAGTCTGAATTTACTGAAACGGATATTACTTTAAATGATAGGCTTAAACAACTATTTAGAATGGCATAACCATATATATATAATTCTTAATTTTTCTGTTGTGTCACAAAATAAAGTTGGAGGAAATTTTTATGCCGTCAACATCTAATAAAAATATATATTGTGCAGCATTGTACATTCGATTGTCACGAGAAGACGGTGACAAATTAGAAAGTAACAGTATTTCAAATCAAAGAGAATTAATTTATAATTTTCTGAAAACAAAAGACGATATTAAAGTTTGTTGCGAAAGGGTGGATGACGGCTATAGTGGCATAACCTTTGACCGTCCTGCAATGAAGGAAATGCTTGCAGACATAAAAGCGGGCTTAATTAATTGCGTTATAGTAAAAGACCTTTCTCGCTTTGGCAGAAATTATATTGAAACGGGAAAATATATTCAGCAGATATTTCCATTTTTAGGAGTTCGCTTTATTGCAATAAATGATGATTTTGATAGTGAGTCTCTTTCAAATAAATTCGATGATATTATATTACCTTTCAAAAATTTAATGAATGATTCCTATTGCAGGGACATTTCAATTAAAGTGCGAAGCCAAATTGAAATTCACCAGAAAAATGGGGATTATATTGGCTCGTTTCCCGTGTATGGCTATATGCGTTCCAAAGAAAATAAACACAAGTTGGTAATTGATGATGTGTCAGCGCAAACGGTAAAACATATATTTAAATTACGCATGATGGGGTATAACAACAAAAAAATAGCTGAACATCTTAACGGGTTAGGAATTCCTTCACCAATGGAATATAAAGCACTTCTTAATTGTGCATATACTACGTCGTTTAAACTATATCCAAGGGCAAAGTGGTCTCAAACAGCAGTGGACCGAATATTGAAAAATGAAATTTATACAGGCGTAATGTTGCAAGGAAAAGAAACAACGCAAAATTATAAATTAAAAAAACGTATTAAGATACCCAAAGAAGATTGGTTTAGGGTAGAAAATACCCATGAAGCAATTATACCCAAAGGAGACTTTGAATTAGTACAAAAGCTGATGTTATGTGATACACGCACACCTCCTGAAAAAACTAAACTGTATTTGTTTTCCGGCTTTTTATGCTGTGGTGGTTGTGGAAGCAACATGGTTCGTAAAGTAATAAAAGCAAATGGAAAAACCTATTCTTATTTTATATGCTCCAAAAATAAGGAAAACAAAAATCAGTGCAGTAGTCACAGGGTAAACGAAAATCAGCTTACTAATGCTGTTTTTTTTATATTAAGGAAACATATTGACACTATTTGTTGCTTACAAGATGTACCTAATTTAATTGATAAGCTTCCGCTAAAGCAAGAACAAGTGCAGAAATTGGATAAGTATTTAAGCATTACAAGAGAAGAATTGAGCAAATATCAGAAGCTTAGGATTTCGTTATATGAAGATTATAGGGAAAACATATTAACCGAGGCTGAATATTTTGAAATGAAAGAAACCTTTGATTTGTTGTCAAATGAAACAGAGAAAAGTATTTTAAATATTGAGAAAGATATAGAAAGACTGACAAAGGATAAGGTGTTATATAGTTCATGGGTTGAGGAGTATTTAAAAAATAAGAACATTACTAGGCTTACAAGAACTACTTTAGCTTTGATGGTAGACAAAATTATTGTTTTAGACAACACCACCATAAAAGTTTGTTTCAAATACAAAGATGAATTTGAAAATGCAATTGGCTTTTGAAACCGTTACAAATTCAAAAGAAAAAGCTATCCTTACTATCGTCAAAATTAGGAGGGTGAAAAATTTGTGGACATGAAGGAGGTTTAAAAATGGCAAGGGTAAGCAGAAAAAATACACAGTTGGGAATTACGTCTGAGGGTTCACCAAAAATATTTCACGCTGCGATTTATGCAAGGCTGTCTATTGAAGATAACGGGAAAAACGGAAATTCCATTGAAAATCAAATATACCTAATTGAAAAATTCATCAGCACGAAAGAAGATTTACACTACATTGGAACATATGTGGATAATGGATTGACAGGTGTGAATTTTCAACGCCCTGCTTTTCAAAAGCTTATGGAAGCTGTAAGAAAAGGCAGTATCAATTGCATTGTTGTAAAGGATTTATCTAGGTTTGGAAGGAATTATATTGAAACAGGAGAATATTTAGAGAAAATATTTCCGTACTTGGGTGTTCGGTTTATTTCAATAAATGATAATTTTGATAGTCTATATGTAAATAACAATAACTCTCTGATAATTTCCCTAAAAGGAATTTTGCATGATACATATGCAAAAGACATTTCAAAAAAGGTTAGCACAGCACTCGATATTAAAAAGAAAAGCGGTAAATTTATGGGTAAGATGCCACCATATGGATATATTCGTTCCTCTGAAAATAGGTATAAATTAGTAGTACACAGGGAAAGGGCCAGAGTGATAATAGATATTTTTAATTGGCGATTAGGCGGTATGGGTGTTGTTGACATTGCGAAGAAACTAAATGAAATGAAGATTCCATCACAATTAAAGCTTAGGTGGATTGAAGGCTATGCAGATGGCAGAAAAACGGCATTATGGCAAGGCTCATCTGTTATGGATGTACTTCGTAATCCTTGCTACATTGGGTGCATTGTAGAGCGAAAAAGTTATAATGAGCTTTATAAAGGAAAACGACTTCAAATCATTCCGCCATCACAATGGAAACTTATTAAAAATACCCATGAGGCAATTATTGATGAAGATACTTTTTACGGAGCACAAAAAATGAAAGAAGAAAGCGCTAGTAAAAGAAAGCACATTTTGGGTTGATGGAGGAAGGATAATGGCTGAAAATTATTTAATAGCCATCTATTTACGTTTGTCAAATGAGGACGAAGAGGGAAATCTTGACGAAAGCAACAGCATAACAAGCCAACGAGATTTAATTAAAGATTACATCAAAAGAAATGATGATTTATTAAATGGCAGTACTGTTGAATTTTGTGATGATGGCTATAGCGGAACAAATTTTTACAGACCTGGCATTTCCAATTTACTAAACCAAGTTAAAGAGGGCACAATTCATTGTATCATAGTAAAAGATTTCTCACGTTTTGGGCGAAATTATATTGAGGTAGGCAATTATCTGGAGCAGGTTTTTCCGTTTCTAGGAGTGCGGTTTATTTCTGTAAACGATGGCTATGATAGTGAAAAAAATTCGTCTTGTTCTGATTTTATTGGAATTGCCTTTAAAAACTTAGTATATGATTTATACAGTAAAGATATTTCTGAAAAAATAGTAAGCGTTAGGCGTGCTAAAGCCCAACAAGGTAAATTTATTACAGCATATGCTCCTTATGGATATTTAAAATTGGATAGCCAGCAACTAATAGTAGATGAAGAAGCGGCTGAAATTGTAAAACGAATTTTCAATATGGCGCTAAGTGGCATTGCAAAGGCTGAAATAGCAAGAACTTTAAACAAGGAACAAATACCTACTCCGTTAACGCTGAGAAAAATAAGAAAACAACATTTTCCATGCCATTATGTAAATGAAAAATGTATATGGAAACCTTCAGTTGTTTCAAAAATATTAAAAGACCAAAGATATGTTGGAGATTGTGTATATGGCAAGGTGAAACCAGCAAGAGTTGGAAGCAAAAAGAATAAGCCTTTGCAACCAAAAGACTGGGTAATAGTTGAAAATACTCATGAACCTATTATATCCAAAGACGTGTTTGAAAAGGTAAACGCATGCTTTAAGAAATACAATAGAACACAAAAAAAAGAAATCTCTCCGTTAGAAGGAAAAATTCGCTGTGGTGTTTGCAATCATGCCATATCCGCAAAAGCTTATAGAAAAAACAATGAAGTATTTTATAAATGCAGTACGCCAAGTTTAACAGATGAATTTCCTTGTTATAGCCAAAATGTAGCAGATTTAGATATAGAAGAGGCAGTACTAAATATATTAAACAGGGTAGTTGAAATAGTATCTGATTTTGAAATTAGACGGTTTCAGGAAGCTGAAAGTCAGGAAAATATTTCTGTAATTGAGGAAAATATTTGTAAAAAAGAGGGCTTAATTAAAAAGCTGAATACTGCAAGATTAAAAACCTATGAAAGCTATAAAAGGGGAGTTTTAAGCAAAGAACTATTAACCCAATATATGAAAAATTATTATGAAAAGATTTCAGAAATCACTTTTTTATACCAAGAAGAAAAATTTGAACTGAGCAAGCTGAAGATAGACACTGAAAGTATGAAAAACAATTTTACAAAAGATGCAAAATTTAAGCTATATAACAATTTAACAACAGAAATTGTAAAGACATTTATTGATACAATTTACATTCAGGCTGATGGTTCTTTGAAAATAAAATGGAAGTTTGAAGATGTTTTTAAAGAAAGATTAAACTTTACAGAAAAGAATTAATTCTAAAATTTTTCTAAAACATTAATTTTACTTTTGAAGTTTTTTGAAAATAATGGTATTCTTAGTAGAGATATGGGGACAAGTGTAGAAAAAAATAATTTTTCAGAGCAAAGTTGGAGGCAGTGATACCATGAATAACCAGAATTTTATAAAAAAGGCTTTTTGGGTTTTTGTGGTAAACAGTGTTTTAGGTTCCCTTAGTGTTACGTTGGGTACTATGGCAGATGCAATTATTGTTGGTAATGTACTGGGAGAAAGCGGACTTGCTGGAATAAACATAGCTATGCCAGTATATATGTTTTACAATATGTTAAGTTTTGCCATTGGCATCGGGGCAACAACAAAAGTGTCTGTGGCAATAGGAGAAGACAATAAAACAGAAATGGCAAAGGTATTTTCCGTTTCAATTTTTTGGGGTTTTGCAATAAGTATTTTATTTTCACTAGTAAGCAGTTTGTTTATAGAACAGATTGTTTCGTTTTTAAGCGGCGGTACATTGCTAGGTCAGTATAAAGAGTATGTAAAAATGATACTAGTTTCAGCGCCTGTTTTTATACTTACGCCTATTTTGAATTTGTTGTTGCGTGCAGATTCGGACATTAAGCTTTCTACAATTGGCATTTTTGTTTCTGCAGTAGTAAACATTGTGTTGGATATAGTTTTTGTTTATGGTTTGAAGCTTAATCTTTATGGTGCGGCGCTGGCAATGGTTTTTGGACAGCTGGCTGCATTTTGTATTTATTTAATACATTTTTTTAAGAAAAAAAATTGCCTCAAGTTTGTTCCAATTAAAATTAGAATATCAGAAGCAATAGAGCTGTTTGAAAGTGGCTTTGGTGTGGCATCTTCATATATGTATCAATGTATTACAATAATCTCATTTAATAATATTCTGGGAATGGTTGCAGGCAGTGTTGGCATAGCGGTTTTTGGAATTCTTTTTAATGTTAGCTGTCTGGCATATACAATTTTTGATGGAATATCCCTTGCTATTGTGCCTTTAGTTGGCATGTTTTTGGGCGAAAGAAACCCCGAGGGTATAGAAATTACCATGAAAAATGCACTTAAAACGGCATTAATAGCTGGTGTTACAATAACTGTTATAATTTTGGTTTTTTCATCTAACATTTTTGCTTTATTTGGCGTTTCCAATTTGAAAATAGTTGGACGCCGCGCTATTATGTATTACGGGGCAGCGGTTACATTTATTTGCTTTAATAGCGTTATGATTTGCTATTATCAAACAATAGGACGAAAAAAGTTTTCCACTGTTATGAATTTTTTTAGAAGCTGTGTGTTTATGCTTTCCTTAGGCTTAGTTTTTATTGGCAATTTAGGTATTGACGGTCTGGGTTTAACATTTTTATTTGCAGAGAGTATTTCATCTGCATGTATTTTGACGGCGGCCATTAATGAAAAGAAAAAAGGTGATTTTGATAACTTACTTCTGTTACAAAAAACGGATGGAGATAGTGGCTATGAGGTTATGCTAGACAAAGATTTCAAACTACTGCCTAAGGTGGTAGAGGATATAGAAATTTTTTGCGAAGAAAACGAAATTAGCCCAGATAAGGCCTATTATATTAATCTTACAATAGAAGAACTTGCAAGCAATATTATTCAGTTTGGTTTTAACGACAACAAACCTCACTACATCAGCATAAAAGTAGTTGTTTATGAGGAAGATGTGTATATACGCCTTCGTGATGATGCGGTGGACTATAATCCATTTGAAAGGGATAATAAATCTCCAAATTCCTTGGATGATATGGATATGGATTTTATAGGTGTTACACTTATTAGACAAAAGGCAAAAAGCTTTATTTACCAAAGGAAACTGGTGTTTAACAACTTGCTTATTATACTATAGGGAGAGAATTGTATGAAAACAGAAAGGCATACCCGTATTAATTTAAAGATGAAGTTCACTACTGCCAGCATCATTCTTGCATTGGTACTTTCCGTTGTACTTATCGCAGTTTCTTATTCAAGATACAAAGACGCCATGGAGGATAGATACGCAGAGAATATAGGCGCTGTTATAAGAACTGCTTCAGCCTTTGTTGATGGGGATAAGGTGGATTTGTACCTTAAAACAGGCGTTAAAGACAGGGCTTACAGGGATATGTATGCTAATTTTAAGATCATTCAAAAGGAAAGCGGACTAGAGTATCTATACTGTTATCAGCCTACACCAGAGGGACTGGATGTTATTGTACAAGGAACAACCGAAGGTGACGAATTCCATTATGATTTAGGAAAGCATCTTGATATTAATTACTATAGCCAAGAAGATATTGACATTGCAAATAACATGCTTTTAGACCCTAATGCGGAAAAGGTGGTTATTTCAGACAGCAGATTTGGATATTTTATTTCCGCTTTTCAGGTTATTAGAAATAGCAATGGAGAACCAGTGGCGCTTGTAGGTGCTGATATGTCTATGGCAGAGGTTAACAGGGTTCTAAAAAATTATATAATTGTAGTAAGCTCATTGGCTTTTTTAATTATTTCTGTTTTTACTTCAATTTATATTTCGTTTTTGCGCAGAAAAATTGTAAATCCGGTGCAGACGCTTGTTAATAGTGCCATAAAATTTGTAGATACAGGCTATGATGACAACGGATTACTTACCAGTATGAATGTGGACATTAAAACAGGCGATGAAATTGAAGATTTAGCTATGGCATTTAATAAAATGACCGAGGATATTGTTAAATACATAAATGATTTAACATCTGCAACATCTGAAAGAGAAAGAAATGAAACGGAGCTACGTGTTGCTAAGTTAATTCAAGAAGGCATGTTGCCAAAAGATTTTGACTTTATTAATAAAAAAGGCGTTGAGCTTTTTGCATCAATGAGAGCGGCGAAAAGCGTAGGCGGAGATTTTTATGATTTCTTTTTTGTGGACAAAAGCAAAATTTGTTTTGTTATTGGTGATGTTTCTGGCAAGGGTGTGCCAGCGGCACTGTTTATGGCAATGGCAAAAGTTACGGTTAAAGAGTTAGCTATGCAGGATATTCCAGTTGATGAAGTTATGTACAAGGCAAACAATATTCTTTGCAAAAATAACGAACAAGGTATGTTTGTAACGCTGTATGTTGCGATGATAGACTTAAAAACAGGCTTTTTGGAATGGTGCGATGGAGGTCATGCCTCTGCATTGCTTTGGAAAAAAGCAGATAAATCTGTTGCAGAAATAAAAGGCAAGAAGGGTTTGGTTGTAGGTTGTATGGAGGATTATTTATACCAGAAAAGTTCTGCGTACATAGATAAAGGCGATATTATTTATATATATACAGATGGAGTTAGCGAAGCAATAAACCATGCAGAAGAAATGTATGGTGAGGAAAGGCTAAAATGCTACATTGCTTCATTAGAAACTAGAAATGTTAATGAACTTTGCCAAGGCGTTGTAAATGATGTTGACAGGTATGTTGGTGAAGAGCCTCAGTTTGATGACATTACCATGCTGGCACTAGAGTTTAATGGATTAGGTGCACAAGAAAACTAGATTAGGCGGTGCAGTGGTTTGGAGTTTACAATAAAAAGTGGTTGTGGCACAAGCATTGAAGATTTTTACAAAATGGTTGAGCTTGATAAAAAAGTGTTTGGGGAAGATGTAATAACAAATATTGGTTTTGCTGAAGGAAGATACAAGAAAAATTCTGAGTGTTTTATAGCGGCATATGATGGAGAGGAATTTGCAGGTGGAATGATGGCATTTCCTATAACTGACAGTTTAGCAAGCAGAATGCGTTCCTTGCAGGAACTTATAGATGATGACATATCTCCGGAAGATGTGTTGCCATTTGCAAAAGAAGAAGGGCATAACATTTTTATTCTGGATATTGTGGTTGATGAAAAATACAGACGTACAATGCTTTCAGTAATGATAATGAATCAATTCAAGGAAATTTTAAAAGAAAAACAGAAAAATGGGTTTAATATAAAAACAATATTGGGGTTTGCAGTAAGCAAGGGCGGATTAATGATAGCCCAAAGAATGTTTGAAACCAAAATAATTGGTAGCATTGAAGATGTTGTATTGGTAGAAATGAAGTGAATTTTTTAGAGGGAGTATTATGGACATTGAAAATGAAATTGAAGTTCAAGTGAAAAAACTTACTCCAAACGAAGTAGAAGAAGCAGTAAATGTATTAGGAAAAGCCTTTGAAAACGATGCTTTATTTAAAGCAATGCTAAGTAATAAAGATGAATTGCTGGAGTTTCTTCGAATTTCTTTAAATTACTATAACCGAGTAGGAGAGATACATTTAGCCAAGAATGATGGAAATATTGTTGGTGTAGCAGTATGGAATCCCAAGGGAACGTCAATTATAAGTGTAAGCAATCTTTTTAAATATGGACAGGCAGTCGAAACAATTCTTTGCCTTTTTAAATTTAGGCTGAATTCTCTGTTCAAAATCAAAATGGAATATGCCATTACTGAAAGCAGACGGTATAAGGGTGAACATAATTATCTTTACTTAATTGGTTCTGTGAAAAAAGGGGCAGGAAGCAAGCTTTTGCAGTTTGCTTGCAAAAGGTTCACCAATGCACCTATTTATCTTGAGGATAGTTGCCAGAGGTTAAATTCTAGGTTCTATGAAAAATTTGGATTTACAAGTATAGGCAGTGTTAAGGTGTTTGGCGTGGAAGAAGATTTGTTGAAAAGAGATGCTACATATAAGGATAGTGTGTGAATGTTTAGATTGAAATTCTCATAAGGGGTGAATTACAGTATGAAAGAGCTAGTTGTACCTGCAAAAATTGAAAATTTGGATACAGTAATTGATTTTGTTAATGCAGAGCTTGAGTTAAATAACTGTGATATGAAGGCGCAAATGCAGATTGCCATTGCTGTTGAAGAAATTTACGTAAATATTGCACATTATGCTTACCACCCCGAGGATGGAGATGCAACTATCCGTTGTGCGGTAGGAGGTCAGCCGTTGAAAGTAACAATTATGTTTTTAGATGGCGGTAAACCATATAATCCACTTGAAAAGAAGGACCCAGATATTACACTTGGTGCAGAAGAACGTGATATTGGAGGTCTTGGCATATTCATGGTTAAGGAAAGCATGGACAGCGTTGAATATGAATACAAGGATAATACAAATATTTTGACAATTAAAAAATTGTTGGATTAAGTTGTTGGTAAAAGTTAATTTTTAAAAAACGGAGGGTTAGTATGGATAAATATCTGGACAAGATGACCCAAAAAAATATGAAAAAAAGTTTTAAACAAGACGATTATGAACCAGATGAGGCGGAATTTATGCTAAACAGAACAATGGATGAACCTATTAATATGTCTTTAAGTGTTTTTGACAGGGGAACATTGGAAAAAGAGACTGGTATAAATTCAGAGGCATCTGTTTTTGATGGAAAAGCAATTTTTCGTACCTCAAAATAAAGTATAGACTTTTAAGACCTTGGGCGTTGCCCAAACCCACTTGTTTTTTGAAAAAAGCAAGACCAAAAACTTTCATTTTCTATAAAAAACTTCCCTTGATATAAGTCAAGGGAAGTTTTTTTATAGAAGCAAGTTGGCATATGGTTCAAAGTCGGAACGTGTAAATACCTTTCCTGTTTTAACAAATTCATAGCGAATTGCCTGTAAATAATGTTTCATGTGAACCTTTTCACCGTTGTTTTCTGCTGCTGCAAGGAAGGCGGCATTATAAACGCAGTTTTTTATGTTACCGCCAACAAATTCAAAGCGGTCAGCCAAAAAGCGAATATCTACATCGTCTGCAAGTGGAGTACCCTTTGGTATTGTGGTAGTCCATAATATGTATCTAGTTTCTGGGTCGGGCTGCTGGAACTCTACAATAAACTTCATACGACGGAAAAATGCAGGGTCTATATTATGTTTATAGTTTGTGGCAAGAACAGAAACACCATCATATGCTTCAACTTCCTGCAAAAGGAGGGCGGTTTTATTGTTACTGCTTGCCTGTCCACTGCCGCCGTCATCAGAACGCTTTGCAAAAAGGGTATCACATTCATCGAAGAAAAGAACAACATTACATTTTTTTGCCTCTCGGAATATCATGGATATGCTTTTTTCAGTTTCACCAACATATTTGTCTACAACCTTTGAAAGGTCTACACGATATAATTCCAGATTAAGTGCGTTTGCTAAAACCTGAGCACACATAGATTTTCCTGTTCCAGGTGCGCCGAAAAGAAGCACCGAAAGACCACGACCATAGGGATATTTTTTGTTATAATCCCAATTTTCGAGAACTTTTTTTCTATAACGCATTTGGTCGCAGGCATATTGCAGGGATTGACGTTGGTCTGGATTCATAACGATATCGTCCCATGTGAAATTAGCTTTTATTTTTGTTGCTTTCTGGGTAAGTTCATGGCTCATTTGGTTGTAACAAGCTTGAAAAAGAATTTCTCTTGGTATAGCTATGTGATGTGCCATAGCGGCTAAGCTTTTGCTTTGACGCAGGGCGCTTTTAATCTTTCCAGCAGTAAAAAGAAATTTAGTTGCCATCTCTTCAAGGTCAACATCGTTATTTAAAGTATATTCTTGGGCATAATATTTCCAAAGTTCTTCACGTTCACTGTTATTTGGTGTTGGTAGTTCTAATTGCGTAAAATCAAAAGCTGTCATTTCCTTCATAGGAAGCTTTTCTTTGCTTACAGTGAATATAGGGATGGTTTTGGAAGTTAATTTCTCAAAAGCAAGGTCCATATATCCAAAGAACTTTGTTTTTTCTTCTTCCCTATAACCTAAGTTATCCAAACAACAGCAAGAGTTTGAAAGGATACATTCACGACTTACTGCCCAAAGTGCTTTGTCTACAAAAGAAAAATCATACACAAACAATTTACCACAGTTTATTGAAATACAGCCAAGACCTTTGTCGGCACAGAAATGTTTTATTGTAAATTTACGGCCAGAACCTTCATCACCCCAAAGAGATGTAATTTGTATATTATCCTCATAGGAAATTTTCAAAGCATCTAATTGACCTTTGTTAGAAATAAAAGGGTCAAGCTGAGTATCGTCTGTTAGCACATTAAAAAAACGAGAGTAGTTTTCATCAACACGCATTGGATTTTTTCCAAATAAAAAGTCTATCATTCTTTTATCAGGTGAAAGAATAGTGGTGAAGGGCATTGCACCGTTAATTTTCAAATCTAAAATAGGGGCAAGTTGCTCTAACGCAAGTGACATTTCCCCATAAGCACCTGTAATAGAAAAATTACCGCCATAATAAATACGTGCGGCAGATTCTATGCTTGGTGCAGAAAGAGCACCATTTTGATTAGCCATTTGAAATATAGGGGCATAGTTTGTTTGTGTTGAAGAAAGGATTGCACAAACAAAGCAAAAGGTAGTAAAGTTTGTCATTTCAAGTTTTTTGCAGATGTTGAAAAGAGGCATTTGAACATTTTCAAGGTCGGTAATAGAAGCTCGCTTTTGAATGTGACATAGAAGTTCATTAATAGAAAGTTCTTTATCATCTGCTGGTGTTGAATTTGATGTACCGAATTCTTCAAAAAGGTCACCTAAATCATCAAAAATGTTTGAAACATTTTTTGTTTCGTTGTTAGCAAAATCAGTTGAGTCTTTGCCAAAATCCATAGTAAAATCTGCAAGGTGTTTTTCGCAAAGGTCGTGGGCAATTTCTATGTCGGGATAGAGAACATTTTTGAAGCCACCTTTTTCCAAGGCAAACATACCCATCATATTTTTAATATAAATGCTGAATTGTCTGTCGGCACAAGCAAATAAATAACTTGTGTAATGGTTATAACTTTCAAAGGGAATATTTTCATATTGGGAAGAAAAAAAACTGGAAAAATTCATGCATCAGCACCGTACCTTTCTTCTTATGTACTTTAGAAATGAAAGCTAAAACTTTAAATATCGCTGAATATATAGCCAGCGCCTCGAACGGTTTCTATTATAGACAACCGGTTGGGGTCTATTTTTTTGCGCAAATTTGAAATATGTACCATTACTGTGCGAACGTCACCAAGGCTGTCGTTGCCCCACACGTGTTTGTACAGTTCACCGTAAAGAAGAAGACAATCAGGGTTATTTACAAACAGCAAAAGCAGATTATATTCTATTGAGGAAAGTTCTACTACAGCATTATTAATTAACACTTGTCTGCGAAGGGTATCTATGGTAAAGCTTTTAAAGACACGCCAATCTTTATTGCTGGCAGGAGTTTTTGAAGTGTTTAAGCTAAGCTTGTAACGGCGAATTTGAGCGGCAAGGCGAGCAGAAAGTTCTTCGTAGTTTAAAGGCTTAACAACGTAATCATCGCCACCATTTTTTAAGGAAGAAATTATAGTGTCGCTGTCATCCAAGCAACTCATAAATATTACAGGGCAATCGGTGTATTTTCTTACTACTTTGCAAAATTTATCTCCAGAACCATCAGAAAGAATAATGTCTAGTAGGATTGCATCATAAGTATTATTTTCTATGAGATAACGGGCTTCTTTACAGGTGCAGGCGCAATCGCTTTTGTACCCTTTATGAGTGAGATGTACCTTTGTAATTTCAGATAAATCTTGGTCGTCTTCAATTATAAGAACATGGTGCAATTTAAACACTCCTTTTTAAAGATTACAGCAATTAATTACAATTGACAATAAAGGAAATTTAATTGTAAATAAATGTAAAGAATTTATTGTCGTAAATGCGCAAATAACGTATAATAAGCGTGATTACAAATATTTTGTTAAATTAATAGAATGCTAATCATGCATGATTTTCCTTAATATTACAATTTATTATAAATTTTTAAATCAGTATATCACAATGTTTAGCTAATGTCATGAGTTTTTACCAAAATCTGTGCAATTTAAGGAGGGGTGTTAATGGGGAAAAAAGTGAAATTTTTGTGGCTTTTAGCAGGGATTTTATTTATTATTTCAATTATTTTTTTGTGTTTTCATAATACCCAATATTCCATTTTAGGATTAATTATTTGTGTGACAGTTATGGCTGTTTGTTCAAAATTACAAAAAGATAGTTTAAATGAAGAAATATTAAAGAACAGTAAAGCCAAAGAAGTAGAGTTAAATTTGATTGAAAAATGTAGACTTCAGGTAGATGAGTTTAAAAAAAGAGAAGAAGTTATTAGAAAAAAGTCCAAAGAGGAGATGCAGCAGTTTTATAGCAAGATATCTCATAGTATCCGCATACCTATATCAATTATTTCGGGATATGCAGATTTATTAACTGGAGATTTTGAAATTAACGAGGAAGTTAGGCAAGAATATCTTAAAAAAATTTGCGACAGAGTTACATATATGAATGAGGTTTTAAGTTTGCTTTTAATGGAAGGCAGAAATGAAAGTCAGGGTTCACAAATGTCTTTAGAAACGCTGGATATTTTAAAGATGTTGCAAAAAATTGCCAGTGATATTTCAATGGCTACAAAAGAAATGGACGTTATTATACAGGTTGTTAGCAGTGAAGAAAGCATAACCATTGATGCAGATGCTATGCAGCTGACAAAGGCTTTTTATAATATAATTGAAAATTCCTTAAAGTACATGGGAAGAAGGGGAACTATAACTATTACTGTTTCAGAGTTTGAAGAAGAAGTAATTCTTATTTTTAGGGACAATGGACTAGGTCTTGCTCAAGAGGAAACAGACAATATTTTTAATTTAAATTTTCAGGGTTCCAATAAAAAGGCTGGAAATGGATTAGGGTTGTATATGACAAAGATGATAGTAAAAGCGCATGGAGGTGAAATATTCGCAAAAAGTGATGTGGATAAAGGAATGGCAATACATATTAATTTGCCAAAAAAACCTTTAAAAAATAAGTTTTTGACAGAAAACAACAATAGTTAATTTTTAATGAACCTTTAGAAAAAAAAAGTCAGAATATGGTATAATAATACATATAAAGGCAGGGATGAAAAGGTATATGCTTAGAAGTTCACATAAATCTTTGTTTTATAATCCAATATGTATAATTAACAATAAATATAAAAAATGCATAAATGGATTGGTAACTATAATGAAAACATTATTCGGGTGGGGTGTTCGTTTTGGAAAATAATCAACTGCTTCCTTTTGAAAGAAATCGTTATTATATTGGAAAGTTGCTTACATCAGCTGACTTTCAAACTGAGCAAACGTATTTTAACAACAAAAGAAGATTTATAAATGGACTGATGTTTGGCAGTGGAATTGTATGTGGCATGGGTGTGTATAACTTAGACGACCTTTCTATTATGATTGAATCTGGTGTTGCTGTAGATGGTACAGGAAGGGAAATTGTTTTGGAAAGCTCTGTTGTAAAAAAGCTTTCTGCCATTGAAGGCTTTGAAAATTTAACTACAGATAATGCTACCCTTTGCTTGCGTTATGCCGAAGAAGAAGTGCATCCAGTTTATGCTGTTAACAGACAAGAGCAAACTGAGGATTATGAATTTAACAGAATTAAAGAAGGTTGGCAGTTGTTTCTTGTAGATACCCATACCATCGGGGAAAAAGAAAATCCAATTTCTGAAATTTTATTAAGCAATAGAATGTATAGTGACAGCGATTTTATTGTTGATATAAGTATGCCAGCAAGTGTAGCTTGTGGCAGCATGGTAAAGCTTACAATGGTGGTTGAAAAACGCTCTGACGAATATAAGAGTTTTAGCATGGAGTCGGTACTTCAAACTCCTGCCTTTATTAATAAAGACGGAAGCCATGAATTAAAGTTGGAATTTAAAGATATTCTTCTTGAAAAAGGTGAAAAGGCAGTAAAGGAGTACTGGCTTACAGCCCAACAGCAAGAGGTTAAAGATACTATATTGATTGCAAAAGCTAATTTTACTGAAATAACCATAGGCGGCAAGGGAAAGCATCTTGTGGATAATTTTATTATGAAAGTTTCTGTTGCTGATACGGATACGGACAGCCTTGTTACCAGAGAAATTGGAAAAATGAGTTTGGAAAGCAGAAGTTTATCTGGTACAAATGGTTTTATTCAATTGGCAGAGTTTACACTTCAAAGAATTAGAAATTCTTATTTTATTGAAGCTGTGCGTGAAGAAGGCATTAAAAGTTATATACATACACCTGCTGCAGAGGAAATGCGCAAAAGATACGGAGCATATTTTAAGGCTGTAAATAATGCAATAGAAAATACTTACACGGGAACTGAAAAAATAGAAGAAGAAAATATTTTGGAATACAAAGAACCTGTTTATGCCAGCGGAATATGCGAAATTTCATTAGGTGCTAATCCTAAAAAAGGAGATATTGTTTTTTCTGATGAAATAATGCATGGGCTTGGCAAAGGCAATGTTTACGTTGAGGTCGGGTTTGAATATATTATGGATGACCCAAAACTTATGAGAACGGCTAAAACTACAGTTTATGGAGACCCAGAACTTTTTAAAGCGGAAAATCTTCCTATTACATGTGCTAAAACTGCTGTAAAAGTAATGAATGACAGGGGAAGTTTTGTGGTTGCAGCACAACTTACAGAGGATACAAATTATGTTTTGTTAACTTTAAAGTGGGTTGCAGTTAAATTGCCTGCCGGTGATGACGCTTCAACCTTGAAGCTTGTAGCAGGCAAGAGCATTGATGCAGTACAGCCAACTATTGTAATGGCTACAAGAGAAAGCCATTACTTTACTGTAAGGTTTAAGAATATGGAACCTTGCGCACTTGCCTATGAATTAACAGATAAAGATTCCGGAAGCATTACTTCAGATGGTATTTATACGGCTCCTGCTAAGGAAGGAGTATATGAAATTCGCATATTCTGTTCGCAAATGCCGTTTATAAGTACATATGCCTATGCTATTGTGAAGAAAAAAGATGCAGAGGAAGAAGGAATAGCAACTAAGGAAGAAAACTAAAGGTTGTGGTGAGATGGTTTATTATGCGGACAACATGGTTTTAAATACTATACGAGAAGTTTTTTGCGGGGAAAGCAATGATGTTTTAATTTGCCGTGATATAAATTCTCCTATTCAAATGTGTTACACCCTGTTAGCTATTAAAGACAGAGAGTGTGCAAAAAAGGTACTAAGGGTTTTTGACCAGTTTGATAAAACAAGTTTAGAACAGGAACAACCATATTTAAAATGCTTTACTAATAATGAGTTATTATGTTTTCTTTTCCCCTATCGCAACGAGCGGTTTTTGCACTCGTTTTTGGAAGGGCAAATGATTAATGTGTACGTTCGAGAGGAAACTTGTATTAATCTTACAATGGAAGTACTTTCTTGTGGTTATCCTTATCCTCTATTGTACCTTATTCTAAAACAAGGCAATATTCATCTGGAAAAAGATAACTCGGTTTTTTTGACTCCATATCTGGATTTATCTGAATTAGATGAAACTAAAACTGAGGCAGATTGTGCTGGTTTATGTGCAAATGAAGTTTTAAGTATTTTGCAGACAGATACAAAGAGAAAATTAAAAAGCTTTGAATTAATAAGAAAAAAAATTGCAAAAAGTACATATAGAAGCCTGCCTGAACTTTATCGGGATATTAAATTAACAGCGTTACAAGGGAAAAAACTAAAGCTTTCTAAAAGGCTTAAAGCTTGGTGGAGAAGAAATAGAGATATTTTGTTTCGTATACTTCTTGTAATTTGTGTAATTGTTGTAATTATAACGGTGATTGTTTTAATATCACTATTTATTTGGGGTGATGTTCCGTTATTTAGATTATTTGAACATTCTTTTGATGTTATTGGAACAGAAAAATTAAATTAGTTGTTGTGGGGAGGTGGAGCATGAAAACAAGAATTAAGACAATGGTTGGAATAATTATCATTAGTGCTTTAATGTGTATTTTGGGAATTTACACTCAAAATAGAAACCCTGTAATAGAAGACATAGAAACCAACCTCTCCATGGACGCAATGGGACGTGCTTTGCTTATTCAGAATAGAAATGGCTACTCTGACATATTTGTGGTGGATAGCCTTGGGAATGTTATTTCTTCATATAGCGAAAAAAGCTATAACGAAGGAGAAATTACAAAAATTTCTGCAGCTGTTATGGAAAACGATGAAATCTTTTTCATTCGAAGTAATGATAGTGGTTGGGAACTTGCAAAGGCCGATTTAAGCGGATATAAAGCAGAAACAATATTTAAACAAGGCGCAGATAGCTTAGCAAAGGTAACTTCCATGGTAATTACAGAAGAAGGCATTATACTTTCTGGAATTAAAGAAGAAAAAGGAAAGCCGTTAGTTGCATCTTATGAAATTGACCTTAAGAAAGAAACGGTTGCAGAAAAATGCATTATTGAAGCGGAAGTTGATTCAGGTGACGGTTTTGTTTCTGCAACTTATGGTGGTGCAAAACTTTATGGAATTTTAAAAAGCGGAAAGGTTTTGGTAGCTGACCAGTTGAGAATCTTCAACTACATAGATGAATGGGAAAGCCAAGTTTCTGCAATTGCGTCTTGCGAAAATTTAGTTTGGCACTACAACAGAAAAACTAATGAAATTGGGTGCTTAGGGGATTTAATTTCGCTAAAACCTATAAAATTAGACAGTAATGTAGTTATAAAAAGTGGCGCTGTAAATGAAAAAGGGAATATGGTTTTCTTAGAAGTAAAGGACGATACAAAAGTCCTTGAGTTTTATGATTATAACGGGAATGTTATAAATAGTTATTCTCAGATACATTTCCCTTTTGTAACTATGCTTAAAGCAAACAACAACCGAGTTCTTCCTGCGTTCGCTACAATATTTTCTGTGTTATTTATAGCATATTTGGTCATTGATATATCAAGAAAAAGCAGAAGAATGTCTGTAAAAATAGCGACGGCATGTATTTGTGGCTTTATAATAATGCTTACATTTACAACAGTGGCAGTATACAAAAATGTAAAAAAAACCATGCAAATGGAGCGTATTTGGGAAACACAGCTTTTGGCGGATTACAGAAGCGGTGGGGTTGAAGCGCAGATTAAAAACAATATACGAAATAAAGTAAACGGTTACGATGAAGCAGTTATAAATGTTGAAGGGCTTAGAACTGTAAAATTCAAAAATGATGACCGAGGATTTATTCTTTCAAGCCAGCTTGTAGAGGTTTCTGAAGAGGCAAGTTTATTTGTTTCGGAGGATATGCAGTTGGGACTTCCTTCTTCCATTGTCTATGACACGCAGTTAAAAAAAGCAATAGAGACTGCCATAGATACCAAGCAAGGTGTGGCAAAAATTATAAAGGAAAATGGCCAAGAGGAAGCCGTAGATATAAGATTAATAAATATTTACGGTGAAGACGTGGCTGTACTCGTTACAAGGGCAACTGCAAGTGATTTGCAGATAAGCCTTAACCAGCTTCTGAAAACTATTGTTGCAATTGGAACTGGAATTGGGCTTGTTGTAGTTGCACTAATCTATTTTCTTTGCAACAGAATCACTAAGCCTCTAAAACACATGATAAAGGAAATGGAAAGTATATCTGATGGTGATTTTGAAATAAATGATATTAATGCAGGCAACAACGAAGTTGGGGATATGTGGCGAAGTATGAAGGAAGTTGAAATATCCTTAGCAATAAAAGACTATGAAATTCAAAGCATCATTTCATCCTGCAAACGTTTTATTCCAAAGGGAATGAATAAGCTTCTTGGCAGGTCATCTATTATGGAAACCGGCTTGGGCGATATGGTTACAGCGTCTGGCAGTGTTGGAATACTTTCTGTAACCAATTTTAGAAAAGTTAGAAACCAACTGGATGATGGGAAGTTCATGTCCTTTGTAAATGGAAGTTTCAGGCATATTAACAAAAAAATGACAGATTGCGATGGAATACAGTTAACTGAGGATTTTAATTTGTCTGCATTAAAGATGATTTTTCCAAATGATGCCCAAAATGGAGTTGAATTTGGTCTTAATGTTTTTGGCAACATTGTTGAAGATAGTGAAAATTTGGGTGTAAAGCCGGAAATGTTTTTAATGCTTCATGATACATCTTTTCTTTATGGCGTGGCAGGAACTTTTGAAACATCATTTCCGTTTTTGTCTTCTTCTGAAATTGAATTTTTAGGCTCATTTGCAGAGAAGTTTTCTACTACGGGAAGTAAAATTGTTGCAACTGGGCAGTTTTTAGACAAGTTAAGTAATAAACCCAGCATTAGGTATATTGGTTTTATTTCATCAGAAGATGATGAATATGCTTATAAGCTTTATGAAGTTTTGGATGTTTATTCAGATTTGGAGAAAAAACAAAGACTTCAATATGAGGATAAATTTCAGGAGGCAATTAAGCTTTTTTACAAAAACGATTTTTATTTGGCAAGAAATATGTTTTCATCCATACTTCGAATTTGCCCAAATGATGGCATTGCAAGATGGTATCTGTTTGCTTGTGAGCACTATTTTAACAGCAAAAACACAGCAGACATAACCTATAATCTTTTTGGAATAAAAGAATAGCTTTAGTTTAGTGGGATAAAGGCAGGTGAATCTGGTGGGCAGTATATTCAGCACTCTAATTTCTTCATTTAGAGCAAAATTCACATCACTGTGGACAAAGATAAGGCTGGTTTTTAGCCCAACTTATTGGCGTACAAAAGGAATAACAAAACTGAGGCAGTTTTTCTCGGGCCTTTTTGATGTTAAGCCAAGAGACAAAAAGGATTATTATTCAGTTGGTGTATGGTTAATAAGCAAGAGGTTGGCTTTTGCACTAGTTGTAGCGTTGGCGGTGGGTGGAATATATATTCTTTATATAATGTCTCCTTCTTTTGGATTTACAAAAGGCGCAGAAGTAGCAATTTCTACTTACAATTACAACTCAATTCCGCTTAAATTTAAAAGTGATGTTGTAAAAATTAGAGCAAAAGGTAAATATATTGCTTATGTTGGAAATGTGGATAAGGGTGAGGCTGTTGGTAGTGGAAAGCTTTTCAATAAGGAAAATAAGCTAGTGTATGAGGGTGAATTTGGCAACAGCATGTTTAATGGGCAAGGCAAACTTTATTATCCCGATGGGTTGGTTTGCTATGACGGGACATTTGTTGACAATATCTATAGTGGAATGGGGAATCTGTATAGAAAAAATGGGTCTTTAGAGTATGTCGGTGGGTTTTCAAACGGGAAAAAATTTGGCACAGGAGAGTTGTATGATAGCAGCGGCAACAAAGTTTTTTCGGGCAACTTTCAGGAAGACCAGATTTTGTATAACGAATTTCTTGGAAAAACAACATCTCAAGCGGCTAAAATGTATACAGGTGTTACGGGTATTTATAAAAAAGCAAAAGAATACTGCGTTACTATGAAGGATATAGGCGCAGTGTATAAGGCTAAAGATGGCTCAAACGCCTTAGATAGTGAATGGACAATCAATGACATTTATGTAACTGACTCATCTCTTGTTTTAGGCAACGGTTTAATCTCCACAATAAATGATTTAACAGCTTATTTTGGAGAACCGGTTTATTCGGGAAGTACATGGGTAACCCTGCCTGAGGCAGTTGCCATTAATATGGATTTAAATGGGAAAAATAATGATGGCATTGCCAGTGTTAAAATAGTTTCAACGGAAACCTTTGACAATGTATTTGATGTTGAAAGTTATAATGAAAACTATGAACTTTATATCTATGTGTACAAAATGGATGGATTGCTTTACACCTTCTATTCCGAAAATGTAGGCGACAACATATTTATTATGTACTCAATAGGGTTAGAGTAAAAATTGGGAAAGGGAGTGGCAAATTGAAAATAAAAAAATTTCTATGTTTATTACTGTGTATTGCACAAACTAGTATATTTTTGCAAACCAATACAGTTGATGCTTTTGCCGCTTCCAAAAAACAATTTTTTTTAGTACAAGCACAAGGACTGGCACTGGCCAATAGTTCTGATATTAAAAAACAGTACAATAAAATATTATTGAAAAAGATGAAATATGCCGAGGCCGTGAAAGGGATAAATGCCAAGGTAAAAAATTTAAGGAGCTTTCGTTGGAGCCCGTTGCTTAGTTTTAAATTTCCACAACAGCTAAAACTAACTCAGGAATACGATATGAATATAAAACCACTTGTGCTTCAAGCAGAAATAACGACACTGCAGCATGGCCTTGATGATTTAAGATATAAGGTACTAGACGATGTAAATAAGGCATTTACAGAAACTTTTATTCTTCAGGAAAAGACGGAATTCACAGAAGAAAAGCTGATTTTAGCACAAGATGAGTTGAATAAAAACAAAGCAAAACTTATTACAGGTCAAGCAACACAAAATGATGTAGACACCAATGAAAAATCAGTAAAAAAACTTACATCTGATTTAGCTTTACAAAAACGTAGTTTTCAAACTGCAAAAAGCAAGCTTAAGGATTTAACTAAATTCGATATCACTTCAGGGTATCGATTTAGAAATTCTTTGGTAGATGCTGATATTCCAAGAGACTATCTTGAGAAAATTACAAACTACACGCTGGCTGGTGACCAAAGCTTTTATGAGGCAAAAATGGCAGAGGCTACAGCACTTTTGAACTTAAATTCCTATGAAGCCCTAATGAGAAATCAATATGGCAGCAGTATGAACTCAATTAATATATTTATAAATCAAGCGAGACAAGGTATTGAAGTTGATAATAATGCTTTTAAGCTTACATATGATGAAATGCTTAAAAGTTTGGATAGACCTTGGGATGGAAAATATAGAATTCTATTTTTTTCATTTCCTAAAGAATGGTTTAAAGGTGAAATTAGCGGCACGCGATACATTGAAGATGAAATGTATGCAGTTTATACCGCTTGCATGGAATACAGCACTGCAAGAAAAGATAGGGAAAGCTTGGAAAAGAGTTTAAGGAATGAAGTGGCTTCAAGTTTCGAGTCTTTGGTGACTGCTAGAAATACGTATATTTCTTTAAAAGAGACATTAGATTCTACCAGAAAAGAGTTGGACAAATTAGTAGAGTTAAACCATATAGGCAAGGTTGAGTATCTTGAGGTACAAGACAAACTGGAATTTTATCAAGACCTTCAGTTAGAATTGCTGGATGCCCTTGCAACATATGATGGACTTCTTTATGACTTTGATAGACTTACATGTGGAGCAATTACAAAGTTTATGAAAGGCAAAAGTTTAGATTTGGATACCGGAAAAGGCGGCGACAGTTTTGTTATAGAGGAGCTTACAGAAAAACCATATTATTATATTTATTCACAAATTAGTGATATGCTTTTTGTATTTGGATTGACTATACCTGAAGGATACGAACCCGAAATTACAGACTATGAGATATGGTATGAAGGAACACAAATTGGCTTAAAAACACCAATTGATGAAACCATACGCCATCTTACTTTGGATTACGGAGAAACTTCAAAGTTAACTGTTCGCCTGTATAATGGAGATGAATTTGTAGATGAATGCGAAGTGGAAACAACAGTACCACGAGATGTTTTGAAGTTGAAAGGTACAGTTCCAAAGGAAGCTGAAAAACCAAAAAAACTAGGTTCTTACAATATCAAAACCATTGCCTATGATAGATTTAATACTTCTGTACTCTCATTAGAAGTAGAAGCAGGGTTAGGTATAAAATACTACAACATAGAATCTTCTGACGGCAAAAAAATCTTTACTGAAAAGCTTATGCCTGTAACAGAGAGTTTTAACTACCTTACAATTTTAGTTGCAAGCTTAGATACGGTAAGCATTAAGTTTTATGACAAAGGAAAAGAGGAAATTTACGAAGGAAAGTTTGATACTTCCACCCAGACCATAGTGGAAGCAAGCCAATAGGAAGGAGAGAAAAATATGAAAAAGAAAATATGGATAGTAATGCTTTTTCTGCTTGCACTAGCGCTCTCTTTCAGCGTGGCGGTTTCAGCATTCTGGAACAGTGACGAAGCGGTAAATATTAAAGCTAGTGATATAGAAAATTCTACCCTTGCAATAGGTACTCACTTAATCTATCTTGGCTCTATGACGGACCAGATTTATGAAATTGCACTGGATTCTGCCCAAGAATCTGAGCAGACAAACATTTACTATAAATCTGAATTGGCCGATGGAACTTGGTTTGATATTACCACAGCCTCTAGCTTAGCGGATATTACAACTGCTGGTACACCTGTTGATGATAAAATTATTGAGGAGCTTTATTTTACTCATCACACTAAATCCGATGGTATTACATATGATTTGCGCACAGGGAAAGCAGTAAATCTGTATGACATTAAACCACCATACGATTTGGAGACATTAGAAGAACTTATGCCTTTGAAGAATCATTATGATTTAACAAAGGGTACACAGGCAGACAGCAAAATAGGAAAGAAAAAGATAGAGCAAATGGAACAGATTTTTGCAACAGAAGTTGAAAACGAGTATACAGCTCAACTGGACGAAACCCTAAGTGCATTAAAAGTGTACTACGATATTCTTGCTAATAATGGAGGCGGGGCAGCAGAAATGGCGGCTGTGCAAAAAGTTATGGATGCTGTGGATGAAACAAGGCGAGCCGTGGTATTTAAAACTTTGGAAGATACATTGAACACTTTTGCTCAAACCTTACAAAGTGTTGAAGACAAACAAGATGAAGAGGGTAATGTGGAATCTGGCAGTGGTTCGGATACAAACTTTCAAGCGGCTGTAAGTGAAAGCTTAAATAATGTGTCCACCTCTTTAATTGAAAGCATGGGTAAAATGCTTGACGAAGGAACAACCATTACGTCTGCAACGGAATACAGTTTTGCAAAAAAACTTTGCGATGACGCAGTGGCAAAAAATCACAGTGCTTGTGATGAGGATGTTGCAATGCTTATGGCACTGGATAATATTTTGAACGCTGTAGTAGGCAATAAAGAGGTAGAGCTGGATTTGCTTGAAAACACTTTGCTTAACAAGGCACAAAACAAGTATTTACAGATGCTTGGCACTGGGGAAAACCAAGAATATAAAAATGCCAAGGCTGAAAACACGGCAGGTGTGTTGCTACAATCTATAGCTGATGCAAATGCAAGCCAGATTAATGTTTTTAGAAGTGAATATGAATTTTTTATTGAGGCTAAAGCTTTACGTGTAACTAATGCTGATGCACAAACTTATATTGATAAATTACTTGGTGAAGCAACAGGTTATTATGACAAGGTTAAAGAAGATGCTTTTCAGGCTGGGGCTAATACTACAGTGGACAAGCATATTGAATTTTTATCCACGAAAAAACGCAAACTGGTTCAAGCTGCAGGTGGAAACGAGCTAGACAAGCTATTGGTACAGAAAGAAAAGTTACAGTCTGAAATGATGGCTGCGTTAGATAAAAATGATTTGCAAGGTGCAAAGATAGTTGAAAATAAAATATCAGATATTGATAAGAAAATAGCTGAAATTACAACAGCACAAGTCAATGAGGTTTCTGATTTACTATCTGAATTAAAAGATTTAGAAAAGCAGTTAGAAGAACTTCAAACAAAAAATGGAGCAAATGGATTTGGAACAGATGGAACAGGTGCAGGAGAAACTGGAACAAGTGGCTATGGGTCAGATGGAACTGGAACAGATGGTGCTGGAACAAACGGCAATGGAACAGATGGAAACGAAAAATCTAAAGAAGAAAAAACTTTAGAAAGTAAAATTGCTTTAGCTAAGGCAAAGCTTGTTGTAGCACAAGCCGGAATGTCTGATGGTACGGTTGGAAAAATTGTTTCAGATATTAAAAAAGACTGTCTTGATATCATCGGTGACAGCAATTCATCAAAGGAAGATTTTGATAAGCTTTCTGAAAATTGTACAACCTTAGGAGAAATGTTAAACCAAAATTACCAAGTGGTTTTTCCCGCTATAAAAGAGATTTATGGTGAAATGGTTTCTGAAAGGGATTTAAATGACAAAACTTCATTTGATGATGCAATTGGAATTTTAGAGGAATACATATTAAACAATAGTTCCGCTTACGCAGCGGCTATAAGTGACGACAAAACAAAAGAAGAACTTCAAGCGTTGATTGATGCATTTTTTGAAGGAAAAGGAGATAGTTTGCTGGATGCAAGCTCAGTAAGTTCCCTTCAAAATACCAATGATGATATAACAGGTTTAACTGACGATGAAAAACAAGCTGTTACGTTACTTGCATTGGCATTGTATGAAGATGAAACAAATAGTGAAGATGCAAAAAATATGATGGCAGTTGAAGCACAAAAGGGTATGAATATGGGCAACAGCATGGTATTTAGCAGTTTAACCGATGAAATTGGCAACTATGTTCCTATTACTGCCATTGGAAAGTACACAGGAATGAGGTACTTATGGATTAAAAACCTAGACCAGGCGACTTTGGCAAAAGGTGCTTCCTACTACGCTTTTAAGTCCTATTCAGACATAGTTACAGTTGGGAAGAACAAACCAGTTAAGGAGACTATGACAAGGTCAGCTAAAAAACTTGGTGAATTATATATACCAAGTGATTATGCTTACGAAAAATTTGGTGTCGAGGCAAAGGAATTGAATGGGAGTTCTTATAGTGTGCTTTCCACAGATAAACTGCAAGGGTTTTCTGAAGAATTATTTGCCTTGTTTTTAAGCTGATTTTCACATTATAAGCTAAATAGATTATAAGTATGATTTTAAGTAAGGAGAGTTGTAATGGCTGATTATCCCATTATATCCGACGTAAGTGCATATATTGTACGCATGCTTCGGGAAAAAATGTGCCCAGAACCTATACCATCACCAAATAATATAGAGGTTTCATCACCTGCGGAGCAGGATGTGGATTATATTCTTGGTCTTTACCTTTACGACATTCGAGAAGAAGGCGAAATTTCTATGCCCTCTATGATAGGTACAGGTAAAACAAGGCTGCAAAAGCCGCCGAGACCTTACAGTTTGTATTACATGATTTTTATTAACGGTTCATCCCAAATGGGTCTTAAAGCACATGACATACAGAAGATTATTGGACGTGCGGCGCAAATTGTTAATGACAGTAATATGGTGTATCCAAGGACGTTGCAAACGTGGTTAGAAAATGATGAGTCACCAATTATTTTCTCTCCTGCAAAAATTAGTTTAGATGAAAAGGTAAGGGTTTGGTCTGCAATAAATAAGCCATATCAAGTAAGCCTTTTTTATAAAGCGTCACCAGTGTTTTTATCCAGCGAAGTTATTGTAGATTCTCCAAGAGTTACAGATGCATCTTTTTCCTTGCAAGTTACAGGAGAAGAGCAAGAGGAGGAGTAAAGCATGAAGAACAGTGTTGTTGCTCACCATAAATTAGATTTGCTACTTTCCTTAATAAATACCACTACTGGTGTAGAAATAACAGATAGTGATTTATACATAGAAAGAAACGGTGAAAAGTTGAATTTTATGAGTAAGGGTGATGGAAACCTTGTTTTTATAAATATAGGAAGAAAAAATTTCATTCTGAAAGTAAAGGTTAAGGGTTTTTATGAAAAGACTGTACCTGTAGTATATGAGGAGCTAGACTCAAATTTACCTGTTTTAGAAGTACATATGATTCCAAATGATTACTATGAAATAAGTAAACCCTGCCACACTTTTGCAGGAATTGGAAGCGGTCTTATTTCAATAGACGCAGTAAAGATGAGTTATGGTTCCTGCCAAACTAAAGGATATGATGAGCGAAAACGAGTTATAAATATTTTTAATCCTCATCGTATTGAAATGAAAAATGTTTTCTATGCTATCGTAAACCTTGAAAAAGGAGAATACGAGGTGTTTGAAATAGTGAAACGTGTTTCAGATGAAGCTTTGGAAATTAAGAATAAGCTGCAAAAAGAATTTTCCAATTACTATCCAATTTCTAAAATTGTGTTTGGTGAGGTTTCTGAAGATGGAAATTTTCTTCTAAAAGTGGCTAAAGATGCAGGAAATGTAAAGTGGATAGTACGCTTTACATTTAAGGAAGAAGAAATTTATAAGGTGGTAGATTTTAATAGGCCTGAAACAATGGAGTTTGTGAAGGGAGGGGATTGGGTATGAGAGATTTGGTTGTGAAAGGAGGCGATTAGCAGTGGGATTACCAGTTGTGACAGGGGCTTCAATACTTTGCACAATGGGGCTTGCACCGGGACAACTTACTGTAACTTCCCAATTTAAGGTAATGATTGGTGGTGCAATGGCGGCAACAATTCAAGATGTATCTCCGCTAATAAATGTTGGAACTTGTGGAATGTGTACCTCTTTAGCAAACCCAGCAGTGGCCTCGGCAACAGCAGCAGCATTAGGTGTTCTTACACCAATGCCTTGTATACCATCGCCTGCAGGAACATGGCTTTGTTTTAACACACCGCTAATAGGTGGAATTCCAAGCCTTGCAAATGATGGCAAGTTAATGTGTGCCTATGGAGGCTCAATAAGCATTTTGTCTCCTGGTCAAATGAAAGTCTTATATTAGTTTTTACAAAATTATTATATAAATTGAGGATTGAAAGGAGGGAGGTTTTAAGTAACAACTTTACTTGAAACCAAAATTTTATGGCAGAATATCTATCTCCCGGCGTTTATGTGGAGGAATACGATTCATCACCACGTTCTATTGAGGGCGTTGGCACAAGCACTGCTGGTTTTGTTGGTATGGCAGTAAAAGGTCCTACAATTGGTGCGCCAAGTCTTGTAACAAATTTTGCGGACTATCAGCGCCAATTTGGAGGGTTTTTAACAGAGTATACTCATGAGGAGTATCGCTATCTTGCTTATGCTGTTGAACAGTATTTTGCAAATGGAGGCACACGTTGTTTTATTAGCCGTGTTGTTCCAGAAAATGCAACAATTGCAACTGCAAGCGAAGGCATTATTTCTATGCGTGCGGCAAATGAAGGTAAATGGGGTAACCGCATTCTGGTTTCTTTTGTAACTACCAATAAACGTAAGCTTCAGTTGGTTAAGAAAGAGGCAGACAGGGTTTATGTTGCAAAAACTGTAGATGGCTTCCGTGAAGGTGACCTTGTTGAATTTGCAGGCAGTGTTAACCGCATTGAAATGATTTTTGAAAATACTATTACCTTTGAGAACGATTTTGGAGCAGATGCTGTGGATGCTGCATTAATTCCAAAAACACTTGTTTATTCTTTGGAAATGGATGTAGTAATTCGTTATGAAAGCGAAGTTGAAACCTTTACAGGTCTTAGTTTAAACCCAACTTCACCAAACTTTATTGCTAAAAAGCTTTCTGCAAGTCAAATTGTAGTTGCTACTGTAGAACCATGCTATACACTTATTAATCCTGTTGCGGCAATCTTTGGTAAAGATAAAGTTACGGGCACTCTTGCTTTTTCAGGCGGTAGCGACGGAACAATGGATGCTGTAAATGCAGGTGTATTTATTGGCGAGGACGGAGGCCCTGGGCAGAGAACAGGTATTCAATCTTTTATTGAAAATAATATTGTGAGCATACTTGCTGTTCCTGGCATAACAATTCCAGAAGTTATTGTTTCACTTATAGCTCATTGTGAGAATGAAAAAAGCCGTTTTGCTGTAATTGATGTTCCACAGGAATTGGTAAAGACAGGTGACATCATAGAATACCGCAGCATTATAGACAGTACATATGCGGCTATGTATCACCCATGGATTCAGGTTTATGACAGAGCAACCAAGAAACCAGGTTTTATTCCTCCATCAGGAGCAGTTTGCGGTGTTTATTCCAGAACAGACGTTACTCGTGGTGTTCATAAAGCACCTGCAAATGAAACAGTTAATTGTACAGGACTTTCAGTAAACTATACTGCTGGCGAGCAGGATATTTTAAACCCAGTAGGCGTAAACCTTATTCGTGCTCTTCCTGGACAGGGAATAAGAATTTGGGGTGCAAGAACTGCAAGCAGTAATTCTGCATTTAAATATGTAAATGTTAGACGTCTTTTCATTTTTGTTGAGCAGTCTATCAAAGCAAATACCAATTGGGTTGTATTCGAGCCAAATAATTCTTCGTTATGGGCAAGAGTACAAATGACTGTTTCTGCATTCTTGGACAACCTTTTCCGTGCAGGCATGCTTTCTGGTGATTCTCCAAGTGAGGCTTTCTTTGTTGAAATTGGTCCATCTACCATGAGTCAGGATGATATTTTAAACGGAAGACTTATTTGTAATATTGGTATTGCACCGTCAAGACCTGCGGAATTTGTTATTTTCCGTGTTACTCAGTTTACTTCTGAGGCTGGTGCTTCAGCGGAATAATTTAAAGACAAGCTAATACTAAACAAAATAATAAATTAGAAAAGAGGTATGAAATATGGCTACAAACAATTCTTCGGGATTATATTATCCATTAACAAAGATGAATTTCCTGGTAACTGTAGATGAAGTTTCAGGAGTTGCAGCATTTAATGAAGTAACAGGCGTTGAGGCAAGTGTAGATGTAATTGAATTTCGTCAGGGTAATGCCAGCAGTCTTGCACCTGTAAAAATTCAGGGTCTTGTAAAGCACGGAAATATTACATTAAAAATGGGTTACACAAGAGGACAGGACTTTAAAACATGGATTCAGAACTGCGTAAGCGAACGTCGTGGCGAAACACCAAGACGTAATGTAACAATCGAAATGATTGACATTAATGCAGGCTCTCCACAGCAGATTGTTGAAAGCTCTATTGACAGCACCCTTACATGGATATTAAAAGATGCATGGGTAGTTAAATACAATGGGCCAGACCTTAATTCTACTACAAGTGAAGTTGCAATTGAGTCTGTTGAAATTGCATACGAAGAGCTTATCATTCCAAACTAGTCCTACTGTAATTTTTGTACATAAAATAGTGTTATAAAAACTGGTTATCTATCCACTGAGAATACTCTTGGTGGATAGATGAAAATTAAAAGAGAGGACGGAAAATATGCAAACAGTATTTGAGTTTGAACTGCCAAAGGGTTATGTAGATTCCTCAGGAGAAGTTCACAAAAAAGGGAAAATGCGTCTTGCTACGGCAGGAGATGAAATTGGCGCAACAAGAGACCCACGAGTTCTTAGCAGCCCATCATATCTTACAATTGTTATTTTATCCAAAGTAATTACAGAGCTGGAAGGTATGGAGGCAATTGCACCAAACATTATTGAAAGATTTTTTACAGCAGATTTGGCATTTTTGCAGGATATGTATCAAAAAATTAACAATATTGAAGCACCTACTATGACAGTTGTTTGCCCTAAATGCGGAGAAATACATAAGGTAGCTTTAAATTTTACTCGAGAGGGATAACGGTCTACCCACAGGAAGAGTTGTTTCGTGAGATGTCATTTATCTCTTATTACTTCCACTGGAGTTTTGAAGAGGTAATGAAGCTGGAGCATAGCGTTCGAAGGCGTTGGTGTGAGGAAATTTCTGCGATTAACAGCAGCCTTAATCCCTCTGACAGTAAAAAGAAAGAAAAGAGCATTTTGGAAATGGGTAGGAAAAGCTACCGCTAGAAATGCCTTTGGGAGGTAGTTCAAATGAGTAGAAGTGTAACAACAGATAATACTTTAGTAATGAATAAAGGTTTAAATCCCCTTGTTAATTTTAATTTTATGCTTAGGGTGGAGTTAGCCTTTGATTTGCCATGCAAAAGTGTGAAAGCTTTTACCAGAGAAATGGAGTATGAATATATTCAAGAGGGTGGCTTGAATGATTACGTACATATGAGAAGAAAGCCAATAAGCAGACCCTTTACAATTGAGGTTGAAAGATATGTTGGTGTAGACTATATTGACCCAATGCCAACAGGAGCAGACTTAATATTGCCAGTTATTCTTTTTGTAAGCAGAAGACAAGACCAATTTATTCCTGGAACAGTTACAAGAAGCTATGTTTTTACAGGGTGTACTGTTATTAAAAAATCATTTGGTGAATTGGATGCCGAAAAAAGTGGGCTTTTGATAGAAACAACAACACTTGCATACAGAGAAATGCTTTGTGTTGATATACCATTTGTGTAATTAGAATTTTTACAAAGAAAGAGGGAGGGTTTTTGTGCTTACTTTAAAAGAACCAATAAAACTAAACTGCATCAATGACATATTAACCGTTCCTCAGGAAATGAACGAAAAAATATTGGCAAACTATACTATTTTAGCCACACAGTTTGGTGCTGAAGATTTACTGTTTTTGCTGGGGTCTGAAATGGGACTGCCAGAAGAGATGGGAATGACAACCACAATAGCTATAGAAAATGATAACAAGATTACACAAAAACTTGATATTGAAGTAATTAATAATTTAGTAAACAGAGTTTTGTTAGGAGAAAGCACAAGTTTTACATATCAAGATGAAGCTTACATATCTATTGTACTGCAAAAAATGGGAATAAGAGATGTAAAGCAATTTATGTCTGAAGCCCATACTTTAATTGAAGAAAATAAAAATGTATATGAACTATTGAAAATATATAAAGAAAATTCTGAAGTCTTAACTAAAGTTACAAATTTGAAAGATGATTTAATAAAAAATAAAGATGAAAATAAAAGGGAAAATTTTGATGGCAGAAAATCTGAAACACATCCCTATTACATACATAACGAAATATATAGTAGATTGGAAACTAAGAAAATTTATAACACAGTTAAAGAATTTCAAAAGAATTCCTTTGGCGAATGGAAGAGTTTTTCCAGAAATGAATTAAAAATTGCAGAGCAAAGCAGGGTAAGTAACTTGCTTTCACTTTATGAACAAAAGCAAAGAATAAACAGCAATAGCAGTATTTTGCTTACACACCATACAAATGTTTTTGAGACAGGTGTTGGTGAAGCTGACCTTGTTACACAGCAACAGGTTTTGGAAAGAGCCAATGCCGCAATGCTTATTAATACTATAGACAACGTGTTGGTGGCACGCTTGCCACAAATGGAAAACAAAAGCCACTATTGGGTAAATGTTGAAAATGCTGTAAACAAACTGGCAGAAAATACACTGTATCGTTTTCAAGTTTACCATAAAGATAATTCTTTTGTACAAAGAAATATAAGAAACAGCAGTAATGAACTTAATGTCTTTTTTAAGGAAGAAAAAAATGTGTTAAGGCAATTTTTTAATGAGCTTTATAACGATGACTATGTTAAAAACAATTTTGAAGCAATAAATAATTATGAAACAAGCAAGCATTTTGTAAGCAACTTGGATCTTGTGCAAAAGGATAATAGTACAGAAATTATAAATACAGAAGAAAACGAAAGTAAGTTTTCTATTTCAAATACAGAGCTTACAGATTTAACTAAACAAATGCTTTTAAACCAAACCGATAAAGCAGAAAAAAGAATTGGAAACAATGAAACAGAAAAAGAGGAGAGGAACAAAGCTTTTGTCCATCTTCCAATAGAAGAAATACTTTCTTCTAACATAACACAATATTTTGAAACAGAAAAACAAACTGAAAAAGTAGAAACATATTTTCCAGAGGGTGAAAAGGAAGATATAGATTTAGTGTTACAAACGCCTATAAATCATAATCCAATTGAAGAAAAAAGAGTTAAAACAAAAGAAATCGAACAAGCGGAAAAAAACAAAATGTTGTCGCAGTTACCGGCGGAAGAAAGACTTTTACTAAGAAGTATGCCTTACTTGGAAACAGTAAAGCAATTAGAAAAAATGGAAACCTTTTTTACAGAGGGCAAATCTGTGGTTTTTGAAAAAGAGGTGAAAGATAGTTTAGAAGTTGTAATTAACAACAAGCTAATTTCTGCTGATATGAAAAGAAGTGTTTTAAATCAATATGAAGCACTTCAACAAACGCAATTAGGCGGAATAACAAATATACAGCAGCTTATTCACAAAAACATTGGATTAACTACAGAACAGATTGATGAAACAAATGTTAATTTGTTGGGTGATATCATATACAAGGAAAACACAAAAATACAAGAATTTAATGACATAAATCAATCTAAAATACAGTTTCACAACCAGAATATTCAAGAGCAAAATAATCAAAACAATGTATCTGAAAATTTTATTACAAGAAAAGATGGCGGAACTTCATTTATTGATGAAGTAAGCCAAATTAGAAATAATGCAGAAATAAATCAACAGCAAATAAACAATTTTAACAAAGAGATTTCTGAATTAAATAAATATTCAAATGAATATTTAGACAAAAGCCAAAGTGAAAATAGTAGTGTAGTTTCAAATAACCAACAGCAGTTAACGCATAAAGTTGAAACGGTTCAAGACGGTAGTGACCGAATTTTTAAGCAACAAGACGAAATAGATGAATTAGCTGAAACGAAGGATTTAAAGAAACAATTAGATGACATTAACAATCGTAATAAAATTATCTACGACACTATACAGAAAAACGTAGTTGTGGATACAAAGCACATTCAAAACATTCCTGATCGAGGAAAAATTATGGAAAGTGCACTTAAATCAATTGATAATCCGCAACAGGTTATTGAGGAATTGCTAAAAGCTAATGAAGCAGGGGAAAAAGAAATAGGAACGACTGCACCTATGGTAAATGCAATTCTTTCGCAGGCGGATGACGTAACAAGAAAAATTTATGAAACCGTGTTGGCTTATGAAAAAAATCCCAATGAAGCGTTGAAAGATGGATTAATAAAACAGGTTGGTGCGTCAGCTTTTAATATGGATATACGAGAGTTAGAGCATAAGAAGGAAACACAGTTTACTAATACTATTTTAGAAAGAAACTTTGATGAGAAAATAGTAGATGTAAATTCTATGAATATTACAGATAGAGTTGCACAGTTTTCTCAACCAAAAGATGACTTAGAACAACCTAGAACTTATCCAAAGCAGCAATTTGTTCATAAGCGTACAGAAAGCCTTATATCCAATGAGATTATAGAAAATTTAGAGAGACAGCAAGCAGAACAGCATAAAAAAATTGAAAGCAATGAAACAATTACAAATGAATCCTTAAAGAAGACAGAGGTAAATAATATTACCAATGAAGTGATTAGTAAAAATATGCAGGATATTACAGAGGTTATTAACAGAACTCTTGCAAGGCAGATTGGTGATATCTCTGATAAGGTGTTTAGCCAAATGGAGAGAAAGCTTCAAATGGAAAGGGCAAGGAGAGGACGTTTTTAGTAAAAAGCTGAATTGGTTTAAAAAAAGCAAGCGTTGAGAGGAGGTTTTGGTGTGGGAATTTTATCTGATATAGGATCAAGCATAACGGGAAATATCGAGTCGGCTTACATTGTAATAAAGGATTATCGCCTAGCTTCAGAGCAGGGCGGAACACAAGGTTCCTCATCACTTTTGGGTAAAACAGCAGGAGCATTGACTAAAGGAATAAGTGCGGTTACACAAAGTGCCACATCAGATAACGAAAAACGGTTTAAAGTTCAATTCAATCCTAGTGAATTGATTTTAAATTCCTCCTGCATTCCAACAAGTCGTGCTGACACACAAGTTAAAGACGGCCGTCAAGAAAATGTGTCGGATGCAGTTTTAAAACCAACCTTAGATTTAACTGTAAGCTTAATGTTTGATGATGTTAATGTTTATGATGCATTTATGGCGGATAAGTTTAGAGGGCTTAGTACCGCAAATGGTATTATAAACGTAGCCCTTGCTTCAAAAAAGACGTGGACGGTGCAGACAGAGGTGGAAGGTTTTATTGCGGCAGTTAGAAATCAGTATACAAGAAATATTACATTTCAATGGACAAATTTTACTTTTACAGGTCAGTTAACTAACGTAAATGCACAATATACCATGTTTTCTCCATCAGGCAGACCTATCCGAGCCAAAGTATTATTACGTCTGAGGCACGAAATGGACCCAGATGTATTGGAAAATAGCTGGTATAAATATTTTGATAGTGCAATGGAAGGGGAGGCCTCAAACCTTACAAATACAGAGAGTAGCGTACAAAACCTGCTGAATTTAGGATTTTAGTTAGTGGAATTTCAGTAAATTAGAGAAAGGAGTGGGTCTATTGTCAATAACAAATGTACTAAGCGGTATGGGAAACAGCATAGTTGGAAACACAAAAAAAGCACTTCTTATTATACCTAAAAATGATGAACAAATTGATACTGCCCAAGTTGCATATAAAACAGCAACAGTATTGGAAACGGCAAGTGCATTGGGAACGCAAGGTGAAAGTTCAGCCTTAAAAATATTGTCTTTGGCTGGCTATCACGTTTTAAAGGTGCAATATAATCCTTCAACCATTGCGATTCAGGCAAATGCGATGCCTGTACCTGTTCAATATTTACAGCAAAACATTGATAATGGTATTCCTAACCAGAACTTTAGACCACCTTCTGTAGTTATGACGGTAGAATTAGTGTTTGATGCTGTAAATAATAAGGACGCATTTATGTTTGAAAAGCTTCGTATTTCAACAGGTGACGCTTTAGCGGCTGGTGCGGCAATTATTAAGAACTTAAGAGGTGAAGGGTATTCAGTACAGCCTCAAACCAATGCATTGGTGGCATGTCTTTTAAGAGAATCTACAAGAAATGTTATTTTTAAGTGGTCTGACTTAACCTTTGGCGGAGAGGTGACAGAAGTTTCGGCAAGGTACACCATGTTTTCAGTTTCGGGAAAGCCTATACGCAGTCTAGTTAGGTTAAATATTACCCAACAGGTGAATGGAAAATCTGATACTACTTATTGGGACAAGGCGTTTGATAAATGCTTTGGAGATAAATATGTATCAAAAGAGTCTGGCGGTAAGAGTGTTGGTCAAAATGTAGGTAATTTACTTAATATAGGTTTTTGAAGTAATGGAGTGTGAATGGCAATGGGATTATCTTCTTTAGGTGGCGGCTTAATGGGCGCAGTTGGTGGTGGCAGTGGTTTAACCTATTCTTCCGTTCAGAATAAATATCAAGATTTCGGCTATCCACAGGCGGAAATTTTGCTAGGGAATACGCCCTTTGCTTCTAAAGGCGAGCAAATGATTATTAATGACATAAGTGTGGAATTGACATCGGGGTTCGAGGCTTCAATTGCAAGGTTTCGCATATATAATGTGTTTAATTCCGATACAGGAAAATTTAAGTATGAAGACATAAAGAAACAAGTTATTTTAGGAACATCATTAACTATTAAGCTTGGATATGTTGGCGTGTTAAAAACGGTATTTGTAGGGTTTGTTGCAGAGGTTAACTTTGGTTTCGACCCTTCAGATTTACCTTATATAGAAGTAACAGGTATGGATGTAAAAGGCATTATGATGGCAAATAACTATTCTTACCAGCTTACAGCTAAAAATTATGGCGATGCAGTTGAAGAAGTTTTAAGGCGAACAGCTTATGAAAAACTTCGTGGAGGTGCTTCAATAACGGATATTAAAGTAACTGCAACGCCTGATAAAAAACAAAAACCCCCAGCTGCTGACCCTTTTACAATTGAGATGGTTTCAGAAAGTGATTATGAATTTGTTGTTAAAGCGGCTAAAAAACTTAACTATGAGTTTTTTACAGAATGCGGAACAGTATATTTTCGTAAGGCAAAAAGTAACAAAGATAAATTGATGACACTTAAGGTTGGAGCAGGGATTATAAGCTTTGATGTGCGATACAGCATTACGGGGCTTGTTCAAAGTATAGAAGCCAGAGCAATGGACGCTGGCAACGGTAAATTAATTACATCTAAAAGTGACTTTTCAAATAATGTTTCTACAAAAGGTACTGCAAAAGGCCTTTTTGGAAAAACTAAGAAGGTTTATATTGACCCTTCAATAAATTCCCAAGAGGATGCAGATGCGAGAGTAGCCTCACTTATGGAAACAATGAGTTATCGTCTTGGTGAGTTAGATTGCCAATGTGTTGGCATACCAGAACTTTTACCTGGATATTTTATTGAATTAGACGGTTTAGGAAGCCCTGTTGATAACACATTTTACCTTACAAGCGTTATTCACGAATATGGTAACCAACTGGGATATAGAACGAAAATCAAAGGAAAGACAGCGGAGGTGAAAAAATGAGTTTATACGATGTTATAAGCGAAATTTCCGAAAAGCATATTACAAAGTCGGATACAGGTGATACCCGTGTAAACGGTGTTATGATAGGCGTTGTGGCTAAAAATTATGATAAGGATATGCCGGGAAGGGTTTGTGTAACCATACCAACGAGGGATGCCGAAGCAAATGAATTTCAGTGGGTTAGGCAGGTACAGCTTAGCAGCGGCGGCGAATGGGGACATTACTTTTTGCCAGAGGTTGGTGACCAAGTGCTGCTTGCATTTGAAGGTGGAAATATTGAAAAGCCTTATATCATAGGCTGTGTGCCAAAAGATAATAATAAATTCCTAACAAGCTCGGTGGATGAAAAAAATCAGATTAAAAGGATTGTTACTAAGCACGGAAGCCACATTACCTTTGAAGACAATAAAGAAAACGATGATGGTGAGAAAGATAAAATTACCATTAGCACTGCTGGAAAGGCACATACGGTGCTTATGGATAATGAAAATAAAATAATAAGAATTACCGATAAAGAAAAAGGCAACTTTATTGAAATGAAAACCGATGATGGAAATATGACCGTAAAAGTAAAAAGTAAAATAACGTTTATGGTAGGAGATAGCATTAAGGTTATTATGAATGGAGAGTCTGGCACTATTAGTATTAAGGCAAACGAAGTGAATGTTGAAGCAAGCAAGCAAATAAAGGCAAAAACAGACGGCATGTTTAAAATGGAGGGCGCACAGATTTCTGAAAAAACCTCTGCAATGCACAAAATTGATAGCAGTGGGATGGTATCAATTGCGGGGGGACCGATAAAAATAGGTTAGAATTGCACAAGTCATGGATAATAGGAGGTAGTTATGGACGATTTGAAATTTCTTGGGAAGGGCATGAAATTCCCACCTCAAGTAAATAAAAGTACTGGTCGTTTCGTTCTTTCTTCTGGCGAACAGAATATAAAAGAATCGGTGTACATTATTTTAATGACCCATAAGGGTGAACGTTGGCTTGAGCCATACTTTGGAAGTAAGCTTATGAGCTATACATTTATGGACACATCCATTACCATGCTTAGCCTTATGGCAAATGATATAAGAAGCACTATTTTAGAGCAAGAGCCACGAATTTCCGATGTTGATGTGGATATAGACTCTGAAATAAAAGAAGGATGTTTGTTGGTGGATATTCGCTATACAGTAGCAGCTACAAACCAAAGGGATAATTTGGTGTTTCCATTCTATCTAAATTCCACTGAAGGAGAGGGCTTAGATGAATCAGAAGAATAATTTTAAAATTGATTCCAGAACATTAGATGATATTCATAAACAAATTAGCACTCTTTCAAATTCTTATACCCCAGAGTGGATATTTGACACAAAAAATCCTGATACAGGCTCTGTAATTGCCTTGATTTTTGCAAACCAACTGAAAGAAAATATTAAAAAGGTAAATCAAGTAATTGACAAATACCATACAGAGTTTGTTAATTTGCTTAATATAGGATTATTGCCAGCGTATCCTGCACACGGAGTTGCAGTTATGGAGCTTATTGAGGATACCATCTCAGGTGTAGAAGTACCTAAAGGTACAAAGCTTTTAGGAAACGCAGATGATGAAAAGCAAATTGTATTTGAAACATTATCGGATGTATACATAACAAATTCTAAAATTAGCGACATAATTGCTATTTCTAGAACTTTTGGCAAAATTATACCTATAAAGGGCCAAATAAGACCAGCAGAGCTTTTTCCTAATGCAAATGCCATTGAAGAAAGTTCAAATACTGTAGAACAGTTATCAGTGAATGACATACCGGTTTTTTCTCTTTTTGACTATTCACAAAATGGAATAGAAAAAAATGGTTTGGTACTTTATCATAAAAGCGTTTTTGATACGTCAGAAAATGTTAGCATTTCCATACTTATGACAGAGGTAAACACGAATACGCCTCTTGGCGATATGTTAACAAACTCTTCTTGCTACAGATGGAGTTATTATGGAGATGAAGGGCTCATGCCTTTTGACAAAGTAACTAGTAAAGATGGAACTATTGTATTAGAAAAAACCCAGAAGAGCAAAAAAATAAATTTTGCAGATGAAGAATATGATGTAATTTATGTGGAAGCAGTTGGTGCTGTTACAGAGTCAGTTGAGGTGGACAAAATACTTGTATCCTCGGAATGCGGGCCAATTTCGCCAACGTTTGTAAATCATAATTCTGAAGATTTGGAAACAAAGAAGTTTATGCCTTTTGGTGAGTTGGTTTCTGTTTTTGATGAATGTTTTATTGGACATGACAGTATTTTCAGCCAGCAAGGGGCGATGGTAACAATTAATTTCAACCTTTCCTTGAATGAAAAATTGGTTAGTCTTTCACCTGCTTTAGAAAATGAGGAACTGAAAATAATCAAGAGAAGGCCTAAGGCTGTGCTTTTTGAAACTGCACATACTTCGCCCCAGAAGGTTACATTTGAATACTATAACGGAATGGGTTGGCGTCGCTTAAATTGCACCCAAGATATGTCGGCAGTATTTAATGGAAATTACCAAGGAGGTATAAGCATTGGTTTTATTTGCCCAGAGGATTGGCAGCCTATGGTTATTGGCGGATATGAGCAGAGAGCTATTCGTATTAGAGTAGTGCAGGCGGATAACTGTTATTTGCAACCATGTGTACATAAAATGCCTGTTATTGAAAATATGACCATTCAATATTCCTATTTTGGTCAATGGAAAATTCCCCATAGACTTAGAAGAGTATGCGGAACAAAAATATTTGATGAATCGGAAAAGGTTTTTTCTGGAGTGCCATTTGTGGCGTTTGCACCTTTCCTATATAGCAATAACGCTGTTTTCTTTGCTTTTGACCGCAAAATGACAGGTGCGCCAATAAGTATTTTTTTTGATATTGAGGAAAGTGCCTATTTTGATAACGCAAGGGTACATTTTGAATATTCTGCAATGAACGGCTTTCAGGAAATGAAGGTAATTGACCATACAGAAAATATGACAAGGTCAGGAACAATACTTTTTGTACCACCATCTGATTTTGCTAAACAGGAAGTAGAAGGGCAGATTCGTTTTTGGATTAAAATTGTGGATAAAAATAATGCTTTTGATAATCCTGAAAATTACCATCCCGTTATACGAAGTATTAAGTTGAATGCAGTTGAAATATATAATGTTGAAACCCTTGAAGAAGAACAGTTTTATATTGACGTTACAAGACCCAACATGTCATTTCCAATAGCCGCTGAAAATATATTAACGGCAGATGTATTTGTGAATGAAAAAAGTCGTATGTCAAACCAAGGTATTAAACAAATGATTGATGAACAGCCAGAAAATGTTAGGGTTGAGTATAACTTTTTAGGTGAAATAAGCAGTTTTTTTGTACGGTGGAATGAAGTTAAAAATTTTGATGATTCAAACCCTTTGGACAGGCATTATATTATTGATAGAATGAACAACACAATTAATTTCGGCGATGGTGTATCAGTTATGATACCTTTGGCAACAGATGGTATTGCGTTTACGGTGCAATCAAAGTGTTGCAACGGGGAAAAAGGAAACCTTCCAATTGGGGCAGTAAATACTATTTTTGGCAGAATTTTATATATTAACAATATAGAAAATCCAATTGCAACTTTTGCTGGAAGCAACATTGAAAGCATAGAAAGTGCCCACCAAAGAGGCGCGAACATGATTAATTCACAAAATCGTTTGGTAAGTGAACTTGATTTTGTTAGAGAAGCAAGCAGTTTTTCTACTTCAATTGCTAAGGTGAAATGTGTGGTTAGAGAAGATATTGAAGGCGAAAAAAGTGATGATATTGTAAGCGTTGTTTTGATGATGCAGGATTATGCGGATGGGTCATATTCCTTTAATAGCATTAAAGACAGGCTGAAAAATGAACTTCTCTCAAATTGCGAAACTACATTAAGCAATGACACCCTTAAAATTACTGAACCCATTTATGTAAAAATATCTGTAGATGTATGGATAGAATTAGAAAACGAAGACAATTTTTTTGAAGTACAAAATACCATAAAGGAAAGCATTGACCAGTTTTTGGACCCTTTGGGAAATAAAAACAAAAAGGGCTGGGATATTGGTACTTTACCAAGTGAAGAACAAATAAAAATGATGCTAAGACCTGTGAAACGTGGCTTTACATTACGCCATACAGTTGTTAGCGCAAAATATTTTAACAAGTTAGGCGTGCATGAGTGTGACATAAGCAGTTTAAAGGGGAATCCATTTATGATTGGCTGCAGTGGAACACACACAGTGCATATGATGCTGCCGAAATAAAGCCTGAAATATAAACTGTATAGGAGGGAAGCAATGTTAAACAGTATAAGTTTAAATGATAAAACCTACGATGAAATGTTGATGGAAGCAATATCTCAAATACCTCTGTATACAGATGAATGGACTAATTTTAATGTGTCAGACCCAGGTATTACCATCTTGCAGAATTTAACGTCATTTAATATGCTTCAACAAAGCTATATTAATGAAATTACAGACGAAGTACGTAGAAAACTATTAAAAATGCTGGGTTTCATGGCAAATGAAAATAAAAGCGCAAGGGTGTTTTTACAGTACAGCGGAGAAGAAATCTTCAAGTTACCACACCATCATAAGCTGATGGTTGGTGAGCTTTGTTTTGAAACAAAGGGTGAAATAGAGCTTAAACCATGGGGAATAGATGCCGTTTATACAGAAGAGGAAGGGCGGTATAATGATATTACATATCTTTTGGATAGAAATGTTCCTGCCGCAGCTTCGATTTTTGGGTCTAAGTCAAAAAGTGACGCCTCCCTTTTAGTAATAATAGGTGATGTACCAGAAGGTAATAGGAAGCTTTTATTTTCTGTTAAAATTAAAGACGAAGCAAAGAGAAATGAATTCAATGAAGACACCAAACCACCATTCGGGAAAGTTATATGGGAAATATTTACCCATGATGGGTGGACTTCTGTAAATGTAGAAGATTATACCTTTGGATTTCTTAAAAGCGGAGTAATAAAATTTGATTTAAGTAATATAAAGGCCGCAAAATATGAAGATAACCCTGTTACAGGGTATGCCCTTCGTTGTATACTTAAATATGAAACTTATGACATATTGCCTAAGATACAATCTATGACAACCAATCTTTTCGAGGTTGTTCAAAGAGATACCAGAGTGGCGTCATTTTCCTTTAACGGTAAAGAAAAAATTCATTTAACCAGTGATATGGCAGCATATGGCAATATTTTTGTTTACTGCAAAGAAGAAGAAAATGGGGCCTACAGAGCGTATGCTAGGCATGGAATGCAAACAAAACAAGGCAGATACTTTACAATGGAAGAAATAGACACAATTGTTTTCAGCAAGGAAAAGTATGGTCATGGACCTTGTGATTGTGTAGACAGCGTAAGAGTAGTTTGTTATGATGATGATATGGTGCTTAACCGAAAACTTGGAACAGTATTTGGGTATGAAAATCAAGAAATTGATGTTGAGGTTGATGGAAACATTCTTACAAAGGAATTTTGCGTTATTGCTAAAACAAGGGATAAAGCTGGTGAAGAGGAGTATAGATTTATAGAGCCTGATGGAACAGATGAAGATAATCTTTGCTACAAGGTTTTGCCAGAAAAACGGAAGATAATAATTACAAATGCAGGGCTTGGAGAGGATTGTCAACTTATATTGTGCAGCTGTGCGGTGACGGCGGGCAAAGATGGTAATATACGTGAGGGTAATAAGTTTGACCCCAAATTTGTGAGGGCAGATTTTCCAAATGAAGTTTACTTAAATCCATTGCAAGGGGAAAATGGCACTACATATGAAACGTGGGAAGAATTACGCTTTCGATTTGTTGCTGATTTAAAAAGGCCAGCCAGGGCAGTGACCGATTATGATTATGAGGAAATTGTACATCAAACACCAGGGCTTTGTATTCATAAAGTGAAGGCGGTAACAGATGAAACAAATAATCTTGTAAAAATAGCTGTAAAGCCATATACTGAAGAAAGATTCCCACTGCTTAGCGATGAATATTTGAAACAAATTATAAGGTGGACTGAACCTAGGCGAATGATAACCACAAAGGTAGAAATAATACAGCCACGATATATACCAATTAATATTCAAGCTTCAGTTCATGTTAAAAGTTATTTCCAAAATGCCTACAAACAAATTGAAGATATGCTTACAAGAGAGCTTGACTATATAAATTCAGGACATAATTTTGGTGAAACTGTTAGGTTTAATGAAATTTATGAAAAATTAGAAGCCATGAACTGTGTAGAATTTGTTTACAAGCTTGCTTTAATACCCAACGTAAGAAGTGGTGTTGAAATGAAAGAGCTGGATATTTGTCTGAGTAATCAGTGCTTATGTTGCCTTGGCAAGCTGGATTTAGAGATTAATTCCAATGTTGGGCAACAATGAATGAGGTGAATTAAAATGTCAGCTTTTATAAAAAAATATAGAATTCATAAAAAGCGTCTGGCATCAGGCCTAATGAATGGATTTCATATTTCGGACACTGGAGCAATTATTGCAGATGAAAATGAGGCACGGCATACTTTATTTTTGGGAAGTATTGACAGTAATCAAGTAGATTGTCCGTGGGGCAGATTAGTGTTTAATTTAACAATGAAAGAAGAGGCGGTCATAATTGTACATGCGTTTGCTTCCGATGAAAAAAAGTTTGTAAAAAATGGCGAAATAGTAGAATTCAATGATTTTTTACTGGATATTGAAGTGCCTATTCATAATAAAGAAAAAGTCTTTGCTGCATCAAATGCCTCAAAATTTATAGGCAGCAATGATTGTTTGCTTTATGAACAAAAGGGTCGTTATTTATGGGTATATATTGAAATATTAGGCAAAGGAAATGCTATAATAGAGAATATTAATATATATGCACCAGGTGACAACTTTTTCAATACTTTTCCAGAAATTTATAGAAGAGATGGAGAATTTTTGCATAGATATCTCTCTGTTTTTTCCTCACTTTATTTGGATTTACAGGAAACAGTGGACTCCTTAGACCAATATGTAGACATAGAAACAGCGCCTGCGTCACTTCTTCCAACTTTTGCAAGCTGGTTGGGTATAGAATTGGATGGAGATTTTTTAGACGAAAGTCAACTAAGAAAATTCTTAAGCATAGGATTTAAGCTTATGAAAGGAAAGGGAACGCGGCAGACCATAGAGGATATAATACATATTTTTGTAGGTGAACCAGTGTTTATTGTAGAACAGAGACTAATTCAAGATCCAGATTCTATACGGGATAGGAAAGTATATCAACAGCTTTACGGGAAAAATCTATATGGTTTTACTGTGTTAATTAATAGTAATGCAGATGAAAAACTTCATTCAAAATTAATGTTTTTGCTAAGTCAATTTAAACCACTGCGGTGCAGTGTTAAAATTGTTTTTCTTGGAGAGTGTTGCAGAATGGATGCACACTGCTACGTGGATATTAATTCTAAAATTTCCCGTACCATAGAGGGAAGGCTTGATAAAAAAGCAAATTTAGGCGGCATGGTGTTTTTACAATAATACAATAAATAGAAGAGGGGTATAGTTATGACAATTACAACAAGACAGGAAGACACAACAATTATATTAGATATTGAAGGAAGAGTAGATACAAATACAAGCCCAGAGTTACAGGCTAAAATTTTAGAGGCTTTTCAAAGTGCAAGAAAGCTAATTCTTAATTTTGAAAAAGTTCCTTACATAAGCAGTGCAGGCCTTCGTGCATTATTAATTGGTCAAAAAACGTCAACATCTAAGAATGCGACTATGGAGATGATAAATGTTTCTGAAATGGTAATGTCAGTTTTGGATTCTGTTGGATTTTCACAAATATTAACTATAAAATAATCTTCATACGGTATATTCAAATATTTGTGAAGAACAGGTGCAAAAACAACTTATGGGTATATTGAAAGCATTTTTCTTGTTGGAAGGATGAAAGAATAATCGTGATTATAACAACCATTGTGAATGAAAATAAAGTGCTGTTCGAAAAAATGGTACCAAGTAAAATTTTTGAACAAGTGAATTCTATAGGGCATTTCGGACTGGGTGCAATTTTAGAAAAACAGGACGGTAAACATGCGGCAGGAGTTCTTATTTTTGATGTGAATGAAGGGACAAATGGTGAAGAAAATTTTACAGCGGCTGTTATTAGATGGCTTCATGTGGCAAAGGAGTTCCGTAAAAATGGTGTTTCTGACGAACTTATGAAAGAGTTTTTCCGTGTTATGGATGATGCCGGAATAGAGCATATTATTTGTGATGTTCCAATGCCAGAGGAATATGATTTTCTTTGCGCCTACTTAGAAGAATGGGGCTTTAAGTTTACTCTTGCAAATATTTATGAAGTAGAGGCCCAACTTGGTGAAATTTTAGAAAAGCCTGTATTTAGTGGACAGAAGGCTTCGGCAAAAACCATTGCATTAAAAGAAGCGCCTGCATTATCATTCCGACAGTTTATTGGAAACATGAAAAAACACCACGATGTCCTGAATATAATTACTGCTAATGTTTCGGAATATGATTCTGATGTTAGCTGTGTGTATATGAATGGAAGTAGCGTTGAAGGAGCTATGCTTATTAAGGCATATAATTCTGGAGAACTTGAACTTTTATTTATGCGGGCAATTTCAAATGCGCAAAAGGTAATGGCAGATTTGCTTCTTTTTTCAGCACATGCGGCAGCAAAAAAGTATTCTCCTGAAACCACAGTACATATTATTTGCCGTATTGAAGCTGCAGCAGGTGTAATACAAAAACTGTTTCCTGATAGGCAGCCGTTACTTGTGCGACGTGGTTATTTCAACAATACGCCAAGCACAGTTAATAAGGAGGTGTGATTTATGCCGTTACCAGAAAATTTTACAGCCCAACTTGAGGATGTTCTTAGAAAGAAACAGCAAAGGATGGCACTGGAAGAAAATACACCGGGTCTGGTTCAAGTGCAGGATGAAGAAAGCGAATATTACATACAACACAAGTTAAACGCCGAAGAACTGGAAATGGATAGGCGTAACGAGCACCAGCTTGATACAAAAATGAGCAGTGTTTATGCGGCGGTTAAGCAGGTAATGCCACAGGCATATACAAACATTGAAGCTGTGCGTACTGCACCTATTGAGGATATGCGTAAAACCAAACTGCATAATTCACGTGGTAAAAAGCTTACACAGGATGGCACCAATGTTCTTGAGTTTGACATTGCAGGTTCTGGTTTTAAGCAGTTTCGTACAGAACACAAAGGTTTTAAGGGAAAGGATACCTATAAATTTGACGGCGAAGATGTTAAACTTCAAAAGGAAAGTAAGGTTAGGTGGTATCATAAAAGCAAACTAACTAACTGGATTCCAGGTGTTAGAGCAGAAGAACAGGTTCTTAGAGATAACGAAAGAATTCGCCAGCAAAATGCTATAATTAACCAGAGAATAGATGAGCAATACGGTCAGGCGCAGACTGTTGGTGATAAAGAGCTTAAACACGTTAGAAAGAAAGTTGAAGGAAACAAAACCAGAATTAGCATGGCAGGCCCTATTTCTTGGGGTGGTGCCCGAAATGCAGGTGATTACAGCATTGAAAATCTTCGCCAATATATGCAAACTATGGCTGAGGAATACTTAACTAATGTTTTTTCAAGCTGGGCAAGTGAAGAAGACTATCACGACATAAATATTATAATTAAAGGTCATAGCCGAGGCGCTGTTGCTTCTGCCGAAGGGGCAATGATGATTAAGCAGTGGGTACATGAAAATTTTCCTTGGTTTGAAAAATATGTTAAATTCGAGCTTACTCAATATGACCCTGTGGCAGGCACCGGTTCTCAATCAGGCGTGAATAAGGAATTTGACCATACTAGAAATGAAACGATTACTGAGGGTAATGACAAAATGCGTGCCCTCGGAGACAGTGCTGAGACAACAGTTATATATTCAATGCATACAGACCATACGCTTTTCTTTGACCCTCAAGCCGTTGCTGGTGCTAAACGTGTGATTCTTACACCATTTAAGCATGGTGTTGGTCTTGGCGACATTGATGATTCGAAAATAAAGGAAAAAGATGGTGAACGTGAACAGCAACAGCACAGACCAGGGTATACAGATGCAAAAACAGGAAGTGTTTACCGTGGCTCGGGTATTAATGAATTGCCAGAAGGTGTTTATATTGTAGATGAGCAGAATACTCTTATTCGTTTTGAAACCTATGAAGATGCAGAAAAGGTTGTAAAGGCTGTGCTTAAAGGTACTTGGTTTCAGGGAACACGTCACGAAACAATTCTTTCTATGGCAAAAATATGGTTTGAAAAAGAAAAGCACAAGAAGCTGTTGCAAAGCTATACACAGGAGTTCGGTGATATGCATGAACAATTAGATGGTGCACGTAGGGAAAGTGAAACTCATGAAAAAATTGCAGATGCAGAGGCTCTGTTTAGTCAGTTAACTGACGAGCAGGCAGTTTCTCAAGAGGCTTTAAGAGCTCTTCATGATAGTGACACAGCCAAGCTGCTTAAAATAATAAGCCCCTCAACGGGTACAAATGCGGAACTTCCAGAGCTATTTGAAGCAGGTAGAAATGGATATACTGACCAAAAGCACAATAGAGTTATAAGAGAGCGTCTTAAAGATTCTAACCCATTGTCTCGTTTGCTTCTTCAGCGGACACAGGGGAAAATGAGGAATTTTGTTGATGGGGATGGTTTCTACAATCCAGCAGGCAAGTTCATCAGTATAGACAAAAAGGAAGATCTGAATGAAGTTCGTGGTTCAGAAAATGTGCTATTTCATGAAATGGGTCATATGACAGACCATATACGTTTAAATCAAATTAGGATGCCAGAGAGATTGAAGAGTAATATTGATTTAGTTGACAGCATAATTGAAGGCGAAAAACAATATATGAGTTCTGAGTTAATTCTGGAATATGATGATTTAAAGCGTATTAAGGGTACAATTCCCATTGAAGAATATATTGCAAAACAGAAGGAATTTGCCAATAAAATTTCTTTACCTATACCGGAAGACCTTACTGATATAAATAAAATGAGTTATGAGGATTCTGATTTGTCTACTGCACCGGTTTTGGGTGGCAAATTTCATAAGGCAATGGAAAATGATTATAACAATTACTTAAATAAATTTATTAAAGTTGCATACGGTAATGATAAGGATGAAGAGGCCGAAGAAAAAGTGAATGCGGCAATAAAAAATAGGCTGTACTGGGACATTGTAGCCAGGGCGCAATACGCAGACGAAAATAAAGTAAACATTAAAATGTATGGCGGCAGTATAGAAGGGGCCATTAAAATGGCGGCAACGGAATTTGATAATATCTCATCTGGAAAATCTTTAGCCCAAAAACGCAAATGGCTTCAGGATCATGACCCTTTGCATAAGGTTAAGGGTCAGGTACAGCGCTATATGATGGCAGGCGGAGTATCTGATATTTTTGGAAGTTTTGCAAAAGTTGCACCTACAAATGATGTTGAGGCTAAAATAGTGAAAGATATTATGATTTATGGGCACGATAAAAAGTATTGGCAAGAATCAGGAAGCATGGTTGAAGTACAAAATAAAGATGGAGTAAAAGTGCAGGTTCAAGGAGCAAGAATGAATGAATGCTGGGCGGAAATGACAGCATTAAATTTTGGTGGTTCATCTGAAACTGAAATGTTTTACCGTGAGTTTATGCCCGAATCTTATGCAGTGTTTAAAGAAATACGAAGAGAAGCAGTAATGGGTAAATCAGAATAAAGGAGGCTTCACAATGGGATTTTATGAAGAACTTGCTAAACAAGCGGAAGATACTTTAACCACCCAATTGGAGGATGCCATGGAACAGTATGAGGAAAAATTTGGTGAATCGCCTATGATTCCTATTGAAATGAGTTTTTCCCATGAAGGATTGGTTGATGCACTTAAAGAGGCAGTGGAAAGTGATATACCAGGGGTATTTAAAGCTTAAGTGCGTTAACAGGTTATTAGCAATGAAATACGTGAGATTAAACAAGCGTTGCAACTGATTAAGGTTTAGCAGGGCTTGTTTTTTATTCTTAAATCATAAAAATATAAAGGAATACAAAATAAAGATTTTAGCCCTATAATAACAGAAGAGTAACTGCGGGAAATGCCCAACATTTTTGCAATTTCCCTTTGAGTTATTTCTTCGCCGCCACCAAGACCATAACGCATTTCCAGCACCAATTTTTCCCTAGGAGTAAGTTGGCTTTTAAGGTTTTTATACAAATTACCAATGTCAAAGCTCAGGTCTGCAGTATCACTCACGGTATCCTCTTTTTGGCTTATTATATCCAAAATAGTTATTTCGTTACCTTCTTTGTCATTGCTTATTGGGTCTTGAAGGTAAAGGTCATTCATATATTTTTTTGAGGAGCGCAGGTGCATTAAAATTTCGTTTTCAATACATCTTGCGGCATATGTTGCAAGCCGTGTATTGCGCTCCATATCGAAGGAGGTTATACCCTTAATAAGGCCTATTGTACCTATGGAAATCAAGTCCTCACTGTCTTTGCAGGCGGCGGAGTATTTTTTTGCAACATGGGCTACGAGCCTAAGATTTTTTTCGATGAGTATATTTTTGGCCTCGGTATCGCCATCGGCATAAAGCTTAAGGTATTTTTGCTCTTCCTCGGGTGAAAGTGGTTGGGGAAATGAACCGCCGCTTGTGTAGGAATAGTTGGTGAATGACCCCGATTGGTTAGACAAAACAGCACCTCCGATATGAACGGTACATTTAACAGAATATGATTGAGAAACAAAAACAGTGCGTGTATATAATAAAAAAAATGAATATATATTTAGCTTATTTGTGGTATATATTGTGCATCCATTGCAGAAAATAGATTCAAGATATTTTTAAAAGACTATAAAGGAACTGCGGAGGGCGAAAATGGATATACACCGTGAAGAAGATAAAGATAAATTGAAAGATGATGAGCAGAATTTTTCTATAAGAACGGACCTTGCCATTGAGGCAAGAGAAATGCTTGAGGAGCAAAACGGAGACGTTGACGACGGAATAGTGGTTAAGAATGAAGAATCAGAAACAATGAACATTACTTATGTGGAAATTTTAAATGAAAACGGAAGCAAAGCCATGGGCAAACCACAGGGAAACTATATCACTATTGAGTCCGAAAAGCTTAAAGAAAACGATGTAAGTTCTCATCAAGAAATAAGCCATAAACTTTTGGAATGTATAACTGAATTATCTAAGGCTAAAGAGGATACGGTGTTTTTGGTTGTTGGCCTTGGTAATTGGAATATAACACCAGACGCCTTAGGGCCTAAGGTGGTTAGTAAGATTTTTGTTACAAGACATATGTTTGATACACTGCCAAAGGAACTTAATGGAGCAGTTCGACCGGTGGCGGCGGTTTCACCGGGTGTAATGGGTATTACAGGTATAGAAACTGGTGAAATTATTAAGGGGATAGTTGAAAAAATGAAGCCAGATGTGATAATTGCCATAGATGCTCTTGCTGCAAGACGATTTAATAGAATTAATTCAACAATTCAGCTTAGTGATACAGGTATAAGCCCAGGGGCTGGTGTGGGCAACAGGCGTATGGCACTGAATGAAGAAACCCTAGGCGTACCTGTGATTGCTATTGGCGTGCCTACTGTGGTAGATGCGGCAACGCTTGTAAATGATACTATGGATACAATGCTTGCTCAGATGAAAGAGGCGGCAGATAAGGGTACACAATTTTATGAAATGCTAGAAAACATGGAGGGTGAAGAAAGATATCAGCTTATATATGATTTGCTAGACCCATATGCAGGAAACATGTTTGTTACTCCTAAAGAAGTGGACGCTGTTATAGACCGATTATCAGGCATTATAGCAAGTGCTATAAATTCTGCGCTGCATCCAGGAATAGAAATAGAGGACATGGGCATTTATAACTGTTAAAAATTTAATTACAAAAAGTTATAATTTTAGCAAAAGAGCCTATTCATAAATGGGCTTTTTTTGATACATAATTATAAAAATAAATATGAATTAATATATTTTTTGTGCAGTATTCAATGAGAGGGTAAAAAACCCATCAAATGCACTTGACATATTTGTGGAAAAGATTTAAAATTATAAAGGCGTGTTTTAACGCCAAATGAACTTTGAAAAATTGATAAGGAGGTGTTTCCCATAGACCCATTAATCGTGAAATTAATTATTGGAGTTATAGGAGTGGTAATTGGCTTATTATTAGGCTTTAACTATAGAAAACACATTGCAGAAGCAAAGATAGGTGTTGCCGAAAACAGAGCAGAGAAAATAGTTGAAGAATCTAAAAAAGAAGCTGAAGCCAAAAAGAAAGAAATTTTACTTGAAGCAAAAGAAGAAAGTTTAAAAACGAAAAATGAACTTGAAAAAGAAGTAAGAGAAAGAAGAAATGAGCTTCAAAGAACGGAAAGAAGACTTGTTCAAAAGGAAGAAACCCTTGATAAAAAGGCGGACTCTTTTGAAAAAAAGGAAGAACAGCTTAATAAAAAAGTTGAAGAATTAGAAAAACAGAAAGAAGAAGTACAGGAAATACACGAAAAGCACTTACGTGAGCTTGAAAGAATTTCAGGCCTTACCACGGAAGAGGCTAAAAATTATTTGCTTAATATAATTGAAAATGATGTTAAGCACGAAGCGGCAATTATGGTAAAAGAAATTGAAGGCAAAGCCAAAATGGATGCTGAAAAGCGTTCAAGGGAAATTGTGGCTAACGCAATACAGAGATGTGCGGTGGATCATGTTACAGAAACTACAGTTTCAGTAGTTCAGCTTCCTAATGATGAAATGAAGGGTCGTATTATTGGCCGTGAGGGAAGAAATATTCGAGCACTTGAAACCCTTACAGGAATCGACCTTATTATTGATGATACCCCAGAGGCGGTTATCCTTTCGGGCTTTGACCCTGTTAGACGTGAAATTGCAAGAATTGCACTTGAAAAACTTATTGTTGATGGGCGTGTTCATCCATCAAGAATTGAAGAAATGGTTGAAAAGGCTAAAAAAGAAGTTGAGGTTATTATCAGAGATGAGGGCGAAGCTGCTACCTTCGAAACCGGTGTGAACGGTCTTCATCCTGAACTGGTTAGGTTGTTAGGTAAACTTAAATACAGAACAAGCTATGGTCAGAACGTACTTAAACATTCTATTGAAGTTTCTCACTTAACGGGCATTATGGCTGCAGAGCTTGGTGTTGATGTTACTATTGCAAAAAGAGCAGGATTGTTACACGATATTGGTAAGAGCATTGACCATGAAATGGAAGGCTCACACGTTAGCATTGGCGTTGGTTTACTTAAAAAATATCGTGAAAGTGCAATTGTTATAAATGCAGTTGAAGCACATCATGGTGATGTTGACCCAACAAGTATTATTGCGGTTTTGGTACAAGCAGCAGACGCTATTTCAGCTGCAAGACCTGGCGCAAGAAGAGAAACTCTTGAGTCATATATCAAACGACTTCAAAAACTTGAAGAAATTGGTGATAATTTTAAAGGCGTTGAAAAATCTTTTGCAATTCAGGCAGGTCGTGAATTGCGAATTATTATAATTCCAGAGGATATTAATGACGAAGGTCTTCCACTTTTGGCAAGGGATGTTGCTAAAAAGATTGAGGACGAGCTTGAGTATCCAGGACAAATTAAAGTTAGTCTTATACGTGAAACAAGAGCGGTTGAATACGCTAAATAAAAAAGAAAGCAGTTGCCCTAAGAAATTAGTGCAGCTGCTTTCTTTAGTTTAAATATAAATAACTTATCTAAAAGTAACTAAAGTTGTTTTATATACTGTTTTTTGCCTTTTCCTCGTCTGTAAGAAAATGCCCTGTTGATGGCAACTTTGTTGTTCTGTAATATTCTGCATTTTCTGAGTTAAAATCTGCAATACGGCAAACTCTGGTTATTTGACTGTTTTTCTTTATGGTGTAAACCTGAACACCACCTGCATTTTTAGTTGTGGATAAAGGAATCAGCTCAGTATTAAAAAGACAAGCTTTGTCAAAGTCACGTGTTAGAATAAAGTCTGAATCCTCATCAATTTTTGCAACATAAATAAGTGGAGATTTTGCAGAGTAAGCATTAATAAGCTTTTTACGGTTGGTTTTGGTTTGATATGCATTAAGTGGAACTTTTGCCGCCTTGCCGTTTTCAAACATGTAAAGCATGTTTCCGCTATAGTCATAGGTGGTAGTTATATAGACTATTTTTTCGTCATCTTCAAGGTCGAAAATGTTGTTAAGGTAATCACCCATACTGCTTGCTTTGCATTCATTAATATCGTTGGCTTTCATTTTATAAACATTTTGTTTGTTGGAAAAGAAAATTATCTCCACACGATTCGTAGTTTCTAATTCGGCAATAATTTTGTCATCTTCTTTAAGTTTTTGCTCACCTGCGGAACGCATTGAAACAAGGGTTATTTTTTTGAAATAATTGTGTTCAGTAAGGAAAAGCTTAATGCCATAATCTTCAACAATATCCTCCTCAGAAATTTCAGAAATCTCGTGAGCTTGCAAAATATCTGTTCGGCGAGGCTTACCATATTTTTTTGCAACAGCATTAAGCTGACTGCAAATAAGGTTTTTAATTTTTGTGTCGCTCTTAAGAGTATCTTTAAGGTTCTGTATTTCACTGCGAAGGCTATCCAGTTCTTTAATTCTATTTAAAATATATTCTTTGTTTATATTTCTAAGCCGAATTTCTGCAATATATTCTGCTTGAATTTCGTCAATATCAAAGCCCTGCATAAGGTTTGGTATTACCATTGATTCAAACTCAGTTTCACGTATAATGCGTATTGCTTTATCAATATCAACAAGTATTTTCTTCAAACCCTCAAGAAGATGAAGTTTGTGGTTTTTCTTATCAATATCGTATCCAAGCTGTCCTCTAATAGATTTTATTCTAAAGTCTATCCAGGCACTTAAAATTCCTTTAATTCCAAGGGTTTTAGGACGTCCGTCAATTAGTAAATTAAAGTTACACCCAAAGCTGTCTGAAAGAGGGGTTTGCTGAAAAAGTTTGTGCATTAGCAAGTCTACTCTTGTGTTTTTCTTAACATCTATGGCAATCTTAAGTCCGCCTAAGTCGGTTTCATCACGAATATCAGTAATATCTTTAATTTTTCCAGTTTTAACTAAAATAATTATTTTATCAATTATGGCTTCGATAGTAGTGGTGTATGGAATTTCTGTAATTTCTATGCAGTTGTTTTTCTCGTCATAATTATATTTTGCACGTACCTTAAAGCTTCCTCTGCCAGTGGAATAAATCTGGTCAAGCTCATCTTTATTATAAATAAGCTCTCCGCCTGTAGAAAAATCAGGTGCTTTAATATAGGTTGAAATATCACAGTTATTATCTTTAATAAAGTTTACTGTTGCTTGGCAAATTTCGTTTAAATTAAAACTGCAAATTGAGCTTGCCATACCAACGGCAATACCTTGGTTAGGGTTAACCAAAATATTTGGGAATGTAGTTGGCAAAAGAATTGGCTCTTTTGTGGAGGAATCGTAGTTATCAACAAACTCCACTGTGTTTTTGTCAATATCATTGAAGATTTCAGCACAAATTGGGGATAACTTTACCTCCGTATACCTTGGTGCAGCATATGCCATATCTCTGGAATATTGCTTTCCGAAGTTTCCCTTACTGTCTATAAATGGCAGCAAAAGGGCGGAATTACCTTCGGTAAGTCGCACAAGAGTTTCATAAATTGCTCCATCTCCATGTGGATTAAGGTGCATGGTTTGTCCAACAACGTTAGAGGACTTTGTTCTTGCACCATTTAAAAGCCCCATTTTATACATTGTATAAAGTAGCTTACGGTGAGAGGGTTTAAAGCCATCAATTTCAGGTATTGCACGGGAAACAATAACACTCATGGCATAAGGCATGTAGTTAAGTTCCAATGTATCAGTTATATTTTGCTGGTATATTGTTTCTTCTTTTATTATTTTTGGTGTTTTGTCTGTTTTCTTAGCCATATTAAATCTCCTTGAAATTATGGAAACACTGATACTTGAATCAATCAGCTTTTCCGCAGGTTGTTGCGGTTTATCCTAGCTCGCTAAAATCGATGTAGTTATGTCCAAATTCCTCTATATATTCTTTTCTGCCTTTAAGGTTTTCGCCCAAAAGCAGTTCAAATTTGTTTTGTGTTGTCGCTATTTCTTCTGGAATAACCTGAATTAGCCTTCGGCTTTCAGGGTTCATTGTTGTTTCCCACATCATTTCTGGCTGATTTTCACCTAAACCTTTGGAACGCTGAATTGTGTATTTCCCACTTACCTTAGCCAGAATATCTGCCTTTTCTGTTTCAGAATAAGCAAAATATGTTTTTTTGCCAGAGGATATTTCATAAAGAGGGGATTCTGCAATAAACACCTTTTTTTCAGTAATCAGTGTTGGTACAAGGCGGTAAAGCATAGTTAATATCAATGTTCTGATTTGGAAACCGTCAACGTCCGCATCGGTGCAGATTATTATCTTGCTCCATTTAAGCTGGCTTAAATCAAAGGAATTAAGGTCGGAATTATGTTTGGTTTTAATCTCTACGCCACACCCTAAAACCTTCAAAAGGTCGGTTATAATATCACTTTTAAAAATCTTATCGTAGTCTGCTTTAAGGCAGTTAAGTATTTTTCCACGCACGGGAATGATTGCTTGAAATTCTGCATCACGACCTAATTTACAAGCGCCTAAAGCGGAATCACCTTCTACTATATAAATTTCACGTCTAGTAATATCTTTGGTACGGCAGTTAACAAATTTTTCCACACGGTTGCTTATATCCAGATTGCCTGTAAGCTTTTTGCGTATTGAAACACGGGTTTTTTCAGCAGTTTCACGGCTTCGCTTGTTTGCAAGTATCTGGGCAGCAATTTTATCGGCTTCCATTTTGTTTTCAATGAAATAAATTTCCAATTGCTGTTTGAAATAATCGGTCATTGAATCTTGTATAAATTTGTTAGTAATGGATTTTTTAGTCTGATTTTCGTAGCTTGTCATGGTTGAAAAAGAATTGATAATAAGAATAAGGCTATCTTCAATATCTGCAAAGATTATCTTTTTTTCATCTTTTTTATAAAGATTATTGGCTTTAATGTATTTATCTATTGCGTAAACAAATGAGTTTTTAACAGCTTTGTCAGGTGAACCTCCATATTCCAGAAAGCTGGAATTATGAAAATATTGAAGGGTATTCACTTCGTTATTAAAGCAGAATGCTCCTTGAAATTTCAGTTTATATTCTGGCTTATCTTCACGGTCACGACCTTTAGTTTCTGTTTCAAGGTAATGTATTCCTGTTAAACCTTTATCCTCATTTAATTCTTGTAAATAATCTTTAATGCCATTTTCGTATAAATAAGTGAAGGTTTCGCCACTTTCTTCGTCATATAAAACAAAGGTTAGTCCCGCGTTAACAATTGCTTGTTTTTTTAGTACATCTGCAAAGAAAGATAAGGGCATGTTTATGTCTGTAAATACATCCATATCTGGTCGCCATTTAATTGAAGAACCTGTAAGCTTTTTTGAAGTCGGTTCTTTTATAAGTCCTCCAACGTTTTCTCCCTTTTCAAAGTGCAAATTGTAATAATACCCATCACGATAGATTTCCACATCCATATATTCAGAAGAATACTGTGTGGCACAAGTTCCAAGTCCGTTTAAACCAAGGGAATATTCGTAATTTTCACCGGAATTATTTTGGTATTTTCCGCCAGCGTAAAGCTCGCAAAAAACCAATTCCCAGTTATAGCGTTCCTCATTTTTGTTGTAGTCAACAGGTATGCCCCGTCCGTAATCTTTAATTATTATAGAGTTGTCTTTTAAACGGGAAACTTCAATTTTATTTCCATATCCTTCACGGGCTTCGTCAATGGAGTTTGATAAAATCTCAAAAACAGAATGCTGACAGCCCTCAAGTCCGTCAGAACCAAATATAACTCCTGGGCGCAGACGCACACGGTCAGCACCCTTCAGAGAGGTTATGCTTTCGTTATTATAGGAAGTAACTGAATTATTTTTTGCCATAACTGCACCTACTTAATTTATTTTTTCCCTTATACTTTGTTATACGCAAAAAAGTATAAGACCAACATACTTTACAATACAATATAGAATACATGAAAAACAGCTAGATTGTCAAGTGCATACGAACATATGTTTTAAAAAACCTAGCCAAATAAAATCACCTGTTTCTCATTACATGAAAGACAGGTGAAAGGGTATTACAATTTACTGTGTTTTTTTATAAGACAAATGCCGAAAACAGTGGGGCCTACGTGTGCACCAATTGTTGCGCCTATAATGGACACGAATGGTATATCTATGGAATACTCATCCATAAGTGAGGACTGTACAAAGTTAATTTCCTGAAATCGGTTTGAAGTAACAAAACAATAGTCATAATCATGAGGATTTTCATTAACTTCCGAAAGTGTAAGGTCAACAATCTCTTTAATTGCTTTTTTACTTCCACGTACCTTATTTTGAGGAATAAGTTCTCCATCTTTTAGCGCAATAATGGGTTTAATGTTTAGAATTTGCCCTGCAAATGCCCCTACTTTGCCAATTCTTCCACCCTTTTGAAGATAATCCAAAGAATCAACTGTAAAAAATACACGACCTGTTTCTTTTAGTTTTTCAGCTTTATCTGCCGTTTCATCAAGTGTTAAACCAGCATGGCGCATATATGCTGCCTGAAGGACAAGCAGACCTTGTGCACCGGTAGCAAGATAACTGTTTATAACTCTTATTTTCCTAGATGGATATTCTTCAAGCATAAGAGCAGCTGCATTCACAGCGCTTTGGTAAGAGCCGCTGAATTTTTCAGTTAACGTAAAGCAAAGTATATCATTGCCGGCCTCAAGGTGATGTTTGAATTTATCTATGAAATCTGAAATTGGTGGGTTAGAGGTTTTTGGATATATTTGATGGTTAACCAAGCTTGAGGTAAGGTCATCAACAGAAAGCTCTTCAATTTCTTTCAAATATTTTTCATGGTCAAGAGACACATAAAAAGGAACAATGCTGATATTATATTTATCTATAAGCTGACTAGGAATGTCGCAGGAGCTGTCAGATATGATTACAAAACTATTCATTTATCTTCCTCCAAGTTCAAAATGTATATCGCCATTTTATATGTAAACAGGCGTTATGTCAATCATTTGACTATAGTGACAGAAAAATGTTATTATTATGAATAGAGTTGTAATTAATTAGAATGATGGAGAATGATATGGGAAGAATACTTGTTATAGCAGAAAAACCATCGGTAGGACGTGATATTGCTAAGGTGCTTGGAGCAACTGGGCGTGGAAACGGATACCTTAGTGGTGAAAAATATATTGTAAGCTGGGCAGTTGGGCATCTTATTACCCTTTGTGACCCTGAAGATTACGATACAAGCCTAAAAAAATGGCGGTTTGATACCCTTCCTATTATGCCTGATAACCTTCAACTTAAAGGAATTAAGCAAACAGATGACCAGCTTAAGGTTTTGGAATCTCTTATGAATGACGAGGATACTGAAAGCATTATTTGTGCGACGGATAGCGGGCGTGAGGGCGAGTTGATATTTAGGTACATTTACGAGTATGTTAAATGTAAAAAGCCATTTGAACGTCTTTGGATTTCCAGCATGACAGATAAAGCCATAAAAGATGGCTTTGCAGGGCTTAAACCTAGTGAAGCTTATGACAATTTATATTATTCTGCAAAATGCCGTTCCGAAGCAGACTGGCTTGTGGGCATAAATGCCTCGCGTGCCTATACTCTTAAATATGATGCTCTTTTGTCTATTGGGCGTGTTCAAACCCCAACCCTTGCTATAATTGTGGCACGTCAAAAAGAAATAGATGTATTTGATTCAAAGGAATATTACGAAGTGAATACCAACTATGGCAATTTTGGCGGTACATGGTTCCTAGTAGATTACGGCGAAACAAAAATTTATGAAAAAGAAAAGGCAGAGGAAATTGCAAACAAAGTAAAAGGGAAAAATGCAACTGTTACTAAAATTGAAAATGAAGAAAAACGTCAGCCGGCACCCCTTTTATATGACCTTACGGAATTACAGAGGGATTGTAACCGAAAATTTGGATTTTCGGCACAGAAAACCCTTTCTATTGCCCAAAGTTTGTATGAAAAACGAAAAATGATTACTTATCCACGTACCGACAGCAGATATCTAAGCGACGATATGATTCCTAAAATTAAGGCTACTCTAAAAAAGCTTAGCAATGTAGATAATTATAAGGAATATGCCCTATATGTGCTTAGTTTGGAGAAATTGCCTGTTTCCAAAAGAATAATTGATAATACAAAGGTAAGCGACCACCATGCAATTATTCCAACGGACGGGAATATAAATATAAACAGTCTTACGGACGAGGAACGGAAGGTTTACAATTTAATTGCACTTAGGTTTCTTTCTGTTTTTTATACAGCTTATGTTTATAATACCACAAGGGCGGTGGTGCTTAGTGAAGGTGAAACGTTTATATCCCGTGGAACTACAATAATTGAGGACGGGTGGATGGCACTTTACAAGGGCATAAATGAGGAAGAAAAGAAGAAAAGGAAAGAGAAAACAGAGGAAGCTGTTCTACCTCCGCTAACAGAGGGTGATTGCCTTACTATTGCAGATGCAAAGGCAGTTAAGAAGAAAACTCAGCCACCAAAACCATACACCGAGGCAAGCCTTCTTTCTGCAATGGAAAATGCAGGTAGATTTATTGAAGATGAAAATTTAAGAGAACAGCTTAAAGACAGCGGTTTGGGTACGCCAGCAACCCGTGCGGCAATAATAGAAAGACTGATTACAGTTGGATATATAGTTAGAAAAGGAAAAGCTTTAGTGCCTACAATAAAAGGTATGAACATTATTGCAATTGTTCCAGAAGAACTGAAAAGCCCTCAAACTACTGGTAAATGGGAAAAAGGTTTATCCTCAATTGCAAAAGGGACAATGCAGGACCAGCGTTTTATGGGAAGTATAAAGCGTTTTGTATATTTCCTTATAGATAATGCAAAAAAAGCAGATACCACTATTGTTTTTGAAGATGAAAAAAGGGTAAAAGGAAAATCCAAGGGAAGTCTTGGAAAATGTCCTCTTTGCAACGAGGCTGAAATTTTTGAAAACAAAAAAGCCTTTTTCTGTGGAAACTGGAAAAAAGGGTGCAAATTTACTATTTGGAAAAACTGTTTAGACACTTATGGAAACACAGTTGATGCCCTAAAGGTTAAAGAATTGCTTAAAAACAAAAAGGTGGAGGGCATAACTTGTACATTACCCCAAACAGGTGAAAAGGGTGTTGCCACCCTTATACTTAATCCTAAATTAACAGGTGAGTTGGAATTAATGAATTTCAAGCGTGAGGCTGCTGAGACAAAAGACGGTGAAGAAGTGCAGTGAAAAATGATTGAAATTTTTGGTTATCCTCTTTTGTACGCGGCTTGATTTTTCCGCCACGCATACCAGCGCGGCGCATTTCTTTGCCAATATGCCTTTCAAAAAGCATGCGGTCTATGTTGCCCAAATCATACATAAAGCCATTTTGATGTACTGCATATGCATTTTTAGCAAGTACCATTGAGGCAAGACCATAGTCCTGAGTTATGCAAATATCTCCATCCGCTATGCGGTTTACTATGGCAAAATCTACTGAGTCAGCACCTTTATCAACAGTAATAACTGTTGAATAATTATCGCTGAAGCGGTGACTTGTATCCACGAACATAAAAACAGGGATGTTATATTTTCTAGCAGATGATACAATAATATCCTTAACAGGACAGGCATCTGCGTCAACAAGTATATTCATAATAAAAACTCCTTTCTATGATAATAGTATATGAATTTTTTGTTAACGTCAAAGAAATTAATAAAATTTTAATAGCTATAATACAAATGTTTTGTTATAATATTATGGTTAATGTATTATTGTAAGAAATTGGAAAAGGAATAATAATAATTTGAGGAGGGATAGAAATGCCAATTAAATTACCGGCCCATTTGCCAGCACAAGAAGTTTTGGCCAAGGAGGGTATTTTCGTTATGGATGAGGACAGAGCCTTTCATCAAGATATTCGTCCTCTTAAAATAGCAATTTTAAACCTTATGCCTTTAAAGGAAGTTACAGAGGTTCAGCTTTTAAGGCTCATTGGCAACACACCTCTGCAGATAGAGGTAACCCTTTTGCACCCTAAAAATCATGACACAAAAAATACACCTGCGGAGCATATGGCAAGTTTTTACCATACATTTGATGAAATTAGATGTCAAAAATTTGACGGAATGATTATTACAGGTGCGCCAATCGAGCTTTACGACTTTGAAGAGATAAATTATTGGGACGAGCTTGTAGAAATTATGGAGTGGACAAAGAGTAACGTAACAAGCACAATGCACATTTGTTGGGGTGCACAGGCGGGGCTTTATTACCACTATGGCATTCCTAAACATACATTGGATAAAAAGGTTTTTGGCGTTTTTCCCCACTATACAAACGACTTTAAAGGAGAAAACGATAAACTTTTAAAAGGCTTTGATGATGAATTCTTTGTACCGCATTCCAGACGAACAGAGGTTAGGCGTGAAGACATTGCAAAAAACCCTAAGGTTGTTATTCTTTCGGAAAGTGAAGAATCTGGAGTATATATTGCAATTGCAAAGCATGGCAGACGTATTTTTGTTATGGGCCATTCGGAATACGACCCACTTACACTTAAAGCGGAGTATGAAAGAGACAAAAATAAGGGCGTTGATATTGACGTACCAAAACACTATTTTAAGGATGACGACCCTGACAAGGATCCTATTGTAAGGTGGAGGTCACACTCCAACCTGTTGTTTAGCAACTGGATTAACTACTACGTATATCAGGAAACACCTTATGATATTGATAGCATTAAATCTGAAGAATAGTTATGGAGGATTAACAAATGAAAAAACTTCTTAGTATTATTATTGCTGTGATGCTTGTGATTTCAGCATTTGCAGGCTGTACAAAGAAAGAAACCACACCATCTGCAAATGAAACAAAAACAGAGACTCAAACACAAGAACAAAAGGATACAGAAAATCAAGCGCAAGAATCCGTTAAGTCTGAAATGAAAATCGCATTACTTAAAGGACCTACAGCCATGGGTGCAGTTATGCTTATGAACGAAACGGAAAATGGAAAGGTGTTTGGCAACTACAACTTCGAAGTGCTTACAACACCAGATGAAGTTACTGCAAAGATTATAAGCGGTGAGGTGGATGTAGCTGCTGTGCCTGTTAATCTTGCAAGTGCTATTTATAACAAAGATAAAGGGTCAATTCAAATTGCAGCAATCAATACCCTTGGTACGCTATATATTCTTGAAAACGGAAATACAATTCAATCGCTAAGTGATTTAAGTGGAAAAACTATTTATTCTACAGGTCAGGGTGCCGTACCTGAATATGTATTGCAATATATCCTTACTAAAATGGGAATTACAGACTGCAAAGTAGAATTTATGCAGACACATGCAGAATTGGCGGCGGCAGTTGCGTCAGGAAAAGTTGAAATTGCAATGCTTCCTGAACCTTTTGCATCTGTTGCAATAAGCAAAAACAGTGATGTGCATGTAGCCCTTGATGTTGCAAAGTGTTGGGATGAATACTCATATCAGGAAGAAAAAGTTGCAAATACACTGCCTATGGGTTGTATTGTTGTAAGAAAAGATTTTGTTGATAAGCATGAAAAAGAGTTTGGCAAATTTTTAGATGAATATGATTACTTTATTGAAGTAGTGAATGATGACCCAGAAAATGCAGCGAAATACGTTGTATCATACGATATACTTGATGACGAGGCAGTTGCAGCATCAGCTATCCCTAACTGCAATATCACATTTATTGAAGGCAGCAAAATGCTGAGACTTGTGGAAAACTTCCTTAATACGATGTATGAAGCCAACCCTAAGGCAATTGGCGGAGCTGTTCCAGATGAAAATTTTTACTATGTAAGAAAATACTAAAAATATTTAGGAAGGCTCACGAGAGATTGTGAGCCTTCTGCTGTACTATGAAAGGGGAACTGCAGTGAAGAATAAAAATTATATAACAAAAATCCTTGCTGTAGTTTTTTGGATAGGAGTATGGCAAATAGCTAGTATGTGGGTGGGTAAAGATGTATTGGTGGCATCACCAATGGCGGTTATTAAGGTTTTTTGTGAACTTGTTACGGAGAAAAACTTTTGGCTTAGTATTTTAAGTTCCCTTTTAAGAATAGCACTTGGGTTTGCTGGAGCAGTTTTAGTTGGTACAATGCTGGCTGTAGTTACCTGTGCTATCCCTTGGGTATACCATCTTTTTTATCCGCTAATAAGCGTTATTAAAGCTACGCCTGTGGCGTCGTTTATAATACTTGCTTTGCTTTGGATTAAAAGTACAAGTGTACCAGTGTTTATTGCATTTTTAATGGTAGTGCCCATTATATGGAGTAATGTATCTACAGGGATAAAAACCACTGACACAAAATTACTGGAAATGGCAAAGGTTTATAATTTTGGGCATATTAAAACCATACGTTTTATTTATGTACCCCAGTGTATGGATTATTTTTATACTGCATGTATTATGGGAATTGGATTTGCATGGAAGGCAGGAATTGCTGCAGAGGTTATTTGTACACCAAAGCTATCAGTTGGGGCAAATTTATATAATGCAAAAATTTATCTGGAAACGCCACAGCTTTTTGCATGGACAATTGTGGTTATTTTAATGAGTATGGTTTTTGAAAATATATTCGAAAAAGCTATGAAAACAGTTTTTTATAAGAATAGAACAGGCGGTGAAAAATGAAACTGGGTCTGTCTTCAGTAACAAAAGCTTTTGATAAGGAAATTTTAAATGACTTTACAATAAATTTTAAAGAAGGTAAAACAACGGCGCTTTTAGGACCTTCAGGATGTGGAAAAACAACCATTGTTAACCTGTTACTTGGCCTTATGAAGGCAGATAAAGGAGAAATTATTGCAGATAGAACAGCAAAAATGTCTGTAGTTTTTCAAGAGGACAGGTTGATGGAAAATATTACTGTTCTTGAAAATTTACTGGCTATTAATAAAAATGTAAAAACATGTAAAGAAATATTAAATGCTTTTGGTATTGGTGAAGTTGACAATAAATATCCAAATCAACTAAGCGGCGGAATGAAGCGAAGAGTAGCATTGGCAAGAGCTATTGCTTTTAATGGAGATATATTTATTTTAGACGAACCATTCAAAGGTATTGATATTTCTCTAAAACAAAAAGTAATTAAAGAGATAAAAAAAGCCATAAATGGCAAAACTTGTGTTATAATTACTCATGAGATAACAGAGGCGGTGTCTGTTGGTGATGAAGTTTTTATATTGGGTGGGAATCCCCTTATAATAAAAAGGAATATGGCGTTAGACGAAACAGAAAACCCCGAAAAATTGATTAGAGAATATTTGGAGAGTGATTTTTAGTGGAACCCGGCAGTTGGTACTTTTTATTGCTTATTGTGTTAATTGGCTTATCGGCTTTTTTTTCTGCATCTGAAACAGCACTGTCAACAGTAAGTAGAATACGTTTATTAAATATGGTTGAGGAAAATGTTAAAAATGCAGACAAAGTGCTTATGCTGCTTGAAGACCCTCAAAAGCTTTTAAGCGCAATTCTTGTTGGCAACAATATAGTTAACATCTGTGCATCATCAATTGCAGCATCAATTGCAATTTTTTATTATCCAAAAACAGGTGTGGGTTTGGCAACTTTTGTGATGACTGTACTTTTACTTATTTTCGGTGAAATAACCCCGAAGACAATGGCGGCTCAAAATGCTGAAAAATTTTCCCTTGGGGTAGTAAATGTAGTTTGGATTATTGTTGTTGCCCTTACACCTGTAGTTAAAGTGTTTGATGTAGCTACATGTTCTCTTATAAAATTGTTAGGCGGAAAAAACGATGATAAAACCCCTACAATTACTGAAGCCGAACTTAAAACTATGGTTAATGTAAGCCATCAGGAAGGAATTTTAGAGATTGACGAAAGGGAAATGATAAATAATGTTTTCGAATTTGGAGACTCTAAGGCAAAGGATGTTATGAGACCAAGGACAGAAATTGTTTCTGTGTCAAAAAATGCAACCTATGCCGAAATTGTTCAGATATTCAAAGAAGAGTCTTTTTCCAGAATACCTGTATACGAAGACGATATAGACGACATTGTTGGAATATTGTACCTTAAAGATATAGTGTTTATTGAAGACAGCGATTTTAAAGCTGAAAAATATATGAGAGAACCATTTTTCACATATGAAACAAAGGAAATATCAAAGTTGCTTAAGGAAATGCGTACAAATGGCATTGCCCTTGCAATTGTGCTGGACGAATATGGCGGAACAAGTGGTCTTGTAACTGTTGAAGACATGGTTGAGGAAATAGTAGGTGAAATTACTGACGAGTTTGACTATGACGAAGAAGACGGAATATCTTTTGTTAGAGAAAATGAGTATTTAGTAGACGGTACAACACGTATTGATGATATAAACGAATTGATTGGTACCGATATTTACAGCGACGATGTTGAAACGATAAGCGGTTATATAATTGGAATTCTAGGGCGTTTTGCGCAAAAAGGAGAAGTTATTGAAACTGATGGACTTACTGTTACTGTTGAAGAAATTGAGAAAAACAGGATAGACAAACTAAGAATAAAAGTTATGGATAAAGATTCAGAAGAATAAAGGAACAAGAGAAATGGAGGTATTTTTTGTGGATGATTTAGAAATAGATGAAAACGTGGTGAACATTGAAGAAACAACGGAGGAAGATAATATAGACAAATTGCTTAAATCTTCCGTTGGCGGATATACAAAAAAATCAGTTATGGAGTATATTGAAGCGTTAAAAAAACAATATTTCAATTCAGGAAATAGCCTTAATGAAAATCTACAAACCTTGGTTGATGAAAATGAAAAGCTTAAAGAAAACCTTGCTAAACTTGAAAATGACAACAAGCTTCTTACGGATAAAGTTGTGCTGGGTGCAGTTGAAAGCTATGACAGTAAAACAGGGGATATTGCCTCCTATAAAGCTATGATTAAAGCTTTGCAGCAGGATGTTAAGGAATTGGAAAACAAGCTTTTTAAAAGCACAATAGAAAACAATAGTCTTATGGAAGGGTTAAAAGAAAAGGAAAAAGAACTTTTGCAAAAAGAGCATGAGTTACAGCTTTTGCAAGAAATTATTGCGGAAGAAAAGAAAGAAACGGAATCCAAAGAGGAAAAGTCTTCAGATTTATCCGCAACTATTTGTAAGTTAAATGAAGAGCTCTTGTACTACAAGGAAATAGTTTCTACGGGAAAGGTTTCTGAACTTAACATAAGAATAGATGAATTGGCAGCAATGGTTGAGGCACAAAACGCTATTGTTGAGAAAAGAAGTCAAGAAATACAAACAAAGGGCATTGCTCTGGAAACTTTAACAACTCAAAATGATGTGCTTAATAAAACAGTAAATACACTTACACAAAATATTGACGGATTAATGGTACAAAATGAAAAGCTTAGTGCTTTTAACAAAACAATTACCCAAAAGCTTGAAGAAGTGCAGAAAGGTATTGTTGATGAAATTGCAGAGAAAACTGATATTTACATAGAAAAGCAAATTTTGGCAAGGAAGTTAGATGAAGCCCAGCTTAAGCTTAATTTATATAATGAAAAAAATTCTAATAGTATGGAAAAAAATCTTTTGAAATATGATGAAATTAAAGCGGAATAAACTTCTATTAATTTAAGTAAATGTAATTTAAGTCACCCCAAAATAGTCCAATGATAGCATGAGGACTATTTTTTGTATTTAATGGAAGTATTTGGTAATATTTACACTATATGCTTTTGTTTACAGTAATTTTATAGTTGCTTTGACGGTGAATTGTGTTAAACAATATAAAGTTTTGTACAAATGTCACTGCAAAATATTGAAAAAAATGCAAAGGCATGTTATTATACATATATAATAAAATTTAGGTTTTCTATGGCAAAGAATGTATCAGTTAAACTTGTGCACTAAAATAAAATACATAATAATTTTATACTTACTGGACTGTTAGCGGGGAGGCTTTGTTATGAGCATGGTACTTAATAAATTGGAAAAGAAGCTTAATTGCTTGTTTATCTCAGATCTTCCAAGGGTTTGTTCAAAAAAAGACCTACTGGATGTACTTACTATAGGTGAGGAAGAAAATTTCTGTCTGGACGAGTGGAATGACGCCATTAGATATGTGCTTAGAACAGATTGTACCTTTTTTTCACCTGAGGAAATAAAAGAATTTCTTTTGGCTTAGCAGTGGTTAAAGTATAGGTATAAAAAGGCAGAGATTATCGCTCTGCTTTTTTTAGTATCGATTCTTGAAAAATATTTATAATATATTGTAATTTTAAATAATGATTTATTTTTATAAAATGAGGGCTTGCATGAATATTTTAAGCAAAAAAAGCAAAAGGCTTGTAGTTATATTAATTTTACTTTGCGTGAATGTATTTGTCTTTATACCAGTAATGGGGCAGGACGATAAAGGTATTATTCGTGTTGCTTTTTTTCAACTGGATGGATTCAACGAAATAGATGAAAATGGAAAGCATAGTGGATTTGGTTACGAATATCTTAGAGAAGTAGCAAAATACACAGGGTGGAAATATGAATTTGTTTCAGCAATACAAGTAAAGGATTTAAGAGGAAATCCTACAGGGGAAATAAAACCACTTACTTATTCTGCGGCGATGGAAATGGTTAAAAACGGAGAACTTGACATAGTAGGCATGGTAGAGAAAAATAACGAAACTGAAAGAATTTTTGAATTTCCACAGCTAGATGTGTGCAACCAATATGGAGTATTATCGGTTTTAGAAAATGATACAAAAATCAATATAAATGACCTAAAAACAATGGACGGAATAAAAATTGGTGTTATTAGGGGTGTTGCAAAAAATATGGATATGTTGGAATATTTTAAGGAACATGATATTAAGAAATATTCCATTATCACTTTTGAGAACCAGAAAGAATTAAGTGATGCCATTCATAGTGGTGCAGCTCTAATTGATGCAATGTATACCACAAGCCTCAGAAATATCCAGAATGAAAAAGTAATTTTGAGGTGGAAGCCAAAGCCATACTACTTTGTTACGGGAAAAGGAAACAAGGAAATAATAGAAAAAATTGATTATGCACAAGAACAGATGGAGATTAACACACCGTTATTTAAGGAACGGCTAAGCCCCAAATATTATACAGTTTCCGCTGGTGATGTTTTGATGTTTTCAAAAGAGGAAAGCCAATATATTAAAGAACATCCAGTGGTTACAGTTGCAGTCGATTCATCGTGGATGCCCATTGAATACTATGATTTTGAAACAAACGAATACAAGGGAATTATAGCCGACATTCTTGCTAAGGTGGAAGAAAGAACAGGGATTAAATTTAATTATGTTGTTGCAAACAATTATGCCGAAGCCATAGAGTTAGTGAGAAGCGGCAAAGCGCAGGTACTTTCTGGTATAGTGAATGACTATAACATTGCAGATAAACTTGATTTAGATGTTACAGTACCTTACGTTGAGATTAACATGAGTGTTGTAACCAAAAAAAACATTACAAATTTTTATGATCAGAATAATTTGATAGCATTAGTAAACGGTTATTCAACAAATGAAATATTTAAAAAAAGTATGCCCAATAATACCTTTGTTTACTATAATTCTACCAAGGAATGTCTTGATGCAGTAAAAAATGGAAAAGCAGATGTAGCATTTGTTGCAACCTATTGCGCAGAGTATCTTATGCATATGCCTAAATATAATTCACTAAGGTCTTTTTGGATGACTGAATTTGGAATTCAAATGGGATTTGGATTGAATAATAAAGAAAGCAAAGAACTTTACCATATAATAAATAAAACCGTTGCCCAAATGTCAAAGCAAGAAATTAACGAGATTGTTATGAAAAATGTGCTTAGTGCTACAGAGGATGAAAACTGGGCATATTTATTTTATCACTATCCATTTGAAGTAAGTTTAATTTGCATGTTTGTGGTGCTAATTATGTTATTTAACAGATTTCGTTTAAACCAAGCCGAATTGGAGAATAGAAAGTTGCGGCTTCGGGATGAGGAACGGTTCAGAATTGCCATATCCAAAACCAATATATGTGTTTGGGATTTGGATATAGAGAATAAACAAGTTATTAATACAGAAAGCTCAATGAAAATTTATGGCACTCCAAAAGTTATTGTTAACATTCCTGAAAGTTTAATAAATTCTGGAGTTTACCATCCTGATGATGTTGAAATTATTCGTGATGCTTATAGAAGAGTTTATGCAGGTGAAACCGATGTTAAGTATACTTACAGAATAAAAAACGTTATTCCTGAAAGTCAGTTTTTAGGTGAATATAGATGGGAAAAAAGTATCTATACCACAATTTATGATGCGGAAGGGAAGCCGACGCGTGCAGTTGGGGTTGCTGAAAATGTTACCGAAAGAATGATGGATTTGGAGAAAAAGAAAAAGGCGGAGCAGTTTAGAGCAGCTACGGTTGAGGGTTCAATTGCTTTTTTTGAAATAGATTTAGATGAAGAAGAGGTTTTGTTCTGCGATAAAACGTTTGAACCTTATAAAAACTCATTAGGAAAGCTAAAAATTAGTGAGGCGGTTGAAAAAATAGGAAGAAAATATGTGCATACTGCGGATTTTTCTAAAATGGTAAAATTTTTTGATGTTTCAATGCTTCGCAAAAAGTATGAAAAAGGAATTACAGAAACTTATAGAGAAATTAGAGTTAAAAGCAAAACGCATGGAAATATTTGGTGCAACTTCGTTATTAATCTTGTAAAGGATGAGGATTCAGGGCATATAATTGGTTATTTTACAGCTAAAAATGTTGACGAGCGTAAGAAATATGAGCTTTCACTTAAAAATAAGGCTGAACAAGATATGCTTACTGGAATGTATAACCGTGATACATTTGAAGAGATGACTAAAAAAGCACTTGCTGACAGACGAAATACAGCCTTTGTTAGTGCATTTATGGTTATTGATGTTGATAATTTTAAATCTATAAATGATACTATGGGGCATGATTGTGGTGATGAGGCTATTAAGCTTGTGGCAAATGCACTTAGGTTGGCGTTTAGGGCAAATGATATTTTAGGACGTCTTGGCGGTGATGAGTTTGTGGTGTTTATGAATCGTGTTGCAACTAAAGAGGATGTTGAAAGAAAGGCAGAATCCGTGTGCGAAATTATAAGGCATATTGAAAGCAAAAAATATCACAACCTTAAAATAACATCATCAGTTGGTGTTGCAATTACAACAGAAGATATTAAAACCTTTGACATTCTTTACAAAAAGGCTGATGAGGCATTGTATGTTGCTAAAAACAATGGAAAAAATGGGTTTTGGGTGTATAATAGAGAAAAATAAAATTAATTAGGAGAAGTGTATGCTTTTATCTGCTGAAAATATATCAAAAAATTACGGAATAAAACAGTTGCTAAAAGGGGTTTCTATTTACCTTAATGAAGGTGACAAAATTGGAATTATTGGAATTAATGGAACAGGAAAAAGCACACTGCTAAGAATATTGGCAGGAGTGGAGGAGCCTGATGTTGGCAAGGCTTGGTTTAACCCAAATTTGCAAATTAGCTTTTTGAGGCAAAACCCACCAATGCAAGACGGGTTGACTGTTTTAGAGCAAGTGTTCGAAAATCTTTCTTGTCAGTTTAGGCAGCTTAACGAGTATGAAGCAAAGGCAATGCTTTCAAAGTTGGGAATACATAACTTTGAACAAAAAATAGGCACGCTTTCTGGCGGACAGAAAAAAAGAGTTGCACTTGCAGCGGCACTTATTCATCCGGCAGATGTGCTTATACTGGATGAGCCTACAAATCATTTGGACAGTGACATGGTAACATGGCTTGAAGGCTACTTAATTAAGTTTAAGGGCGGAATAATTATGATTACCCACGATAGATATTTTCTTGACCGTGTGGTAAATAAAATAACTGAGTTGGACAAGGGAAATCTTTATAGCTATGACGCAAATTATTCAAAATATCTTGAGCTTAAAGCACAGCGAGAGGATATGGCACAGGCAACGGAAAGAAAGCGACAGGCAATACTAAAAAAGGAATATGCGTGGATTATGCGTGGCGCAAGGGCAAGAAGCACCAAAGCTAAGGGGCGTATTGAAAGATATGAGGACTTAAAAGCACTTTCCGCACCAGAGGTAGACGAAAAAATACAGCTTTCATCCCTTACAAGCCGTTTGGGGCGAAAAACCATTGAGCTTAAAAATATCACAAAGGCATTTGACGGAAGAACGGTTATAAGCGATTTTAGCTACACTATAATACGCAATGACCGCATTGGAATCGTAGGGCAAAATGGTGCAGGCAAAAGTACATTTCTTAACATGATTTGCGGACGAATTAGGCCAGATAGTGGAACAGTTGAGGTTGGCGGAACGGTAAAGATAGGTTATTTCTCACAAGAGAGTAAAGAACTTGACCCTAATGAGAGAGTAATAGATTTTGTAAAAAATATAAGCAATGAAATTAAAACTGGGGAAGGGACTTTTTCAGCCAGCCAGATGTTGGAAAAATTCCTGTTTTATTCAGATTTACAGTATGCAAAAATTGGTGCTTTAAGCGGCGGCGAAAAACGTAGGCTTTATTTGCTTAGTATTCTTATGGATGCTCCAAATATTTTGCTTTTGGATGAACCTACAAACGATTTGGATATTGAAACGCTTACTATTTTGGAAGATTATCTTGAAAGTTTTGGCGGTGCAGTTATTACTGTATCTCATGACCGTTATTTCTTAGATAAACTTGCGGAATTTATATTCGAGGTTAAAACTGATGGAAGTATAATTCGTTATATTGGCAATTATTCGGACTACGAGGAGAATAGAATTATAGAGGAAAAGCCAGCGGTTTGCAAAACTGTTGAAGAGAAAAAAGAAACAGCAGTTAAACCTAAAAAGCTTAAATTTTCTTATAATGAACAGCGTGAATACGAAACAATTGCAAATGATGTGGCAAAGCTGGAGTTGGCAATTGAGAAAAATGCTGCTGATATGGCAAAGTTCGCCAGCGACTACACCAAGCTGAACGAACTTATGGCACAAAAAGAAGAGTTGGAATTAAAGCTTGGTGAAAAAATGGAACGCTGGGTTTACTTAGAAGAACTGGCTGAAAAAATTGAAGAGCAGAAGTAGTGAATAGAGGTGACTGGTGGGAATTTTTAAGGAGTATAAAGGCAGAACACTATCGCGTGCAATAGCTATTGTTATAATTGGTTTGTTTTTTGCGATAGGGATTTTTTCTTACATAATTGGTATGAAAAATGCAAAAATGGCCTATGAAGCATCAAAACCTAAGATAACAGGGACAGTTCTAAAGCAGCAAATTGTGAATATCAACGAGCTTACAACTGTAGAATACCACTATACAACTATGGGTCAGTTTGAAAATAGCACGGACTTTTATGGAATGAAGGTTCCGTTTACCACAAAGAGGTTTATTGTAAGCTACGACGGTGTTATAAAGGCAGGAGTTGACTTGGGCGGAATTGAAATTGCTGTAAGTGAAACTGTAATTACAGTAACATTGCCTAAAGCAGAGATTTTATCCCACAAGGTGGATGAGAGTAGTTTTCAAATTTACGACGAAAAAAGCGGAATTTTTAACAGAATAAAACTTGAGGATTATAATAATTTTCAGCTTGAACAGAAAAAGACCATGGAGGATAAAGCACTTAGCAGTGGTATACTGTCAGAAGCTTATAGTAATGCTGAGAATACTGTAAGAAATATTATTGAAATGGCAACCGACGATTATGAATATACGATTATAATTAAAGAAAAATAATAAAAATATCCTGTGAAACAAAATTTTCACAGGATATTTTTATATATAATTTTAAACTTTTATTGACATTATACTTAGTATAAGGTTTATAGTTTTGTTTATAGCAAAGTGGTTTAACAATAAGGTTTATGTTGATGAGACACTTAAACATGAGGTGAAAAAATGAAGGAATTGTATACAATAGGTGAAACAGCAAGCCTTTTAGGTATTTCTACCCAAACTTTAAGGTATTATGATAAAATAGGGCTGCTTTCGCCAGGGCATACTGACCCTAATACAGGTTACAGGTATTATTTTTACAACCAATTTCATTATATAGATAGAATTAAGTATCTTCAGGGCTTTGGTATGCCCTTGGATAACATTAAAAAAATAATTCACAGCGGACGTGTAGACAGCCTTTTGCCTTACCTTAGGAAGAAAAAACAGGAATCCATTGATGAGTTGGATAAAATTCAAGCCAGAATTGATGACATAGACTGGTATATAGACTATTTTACCTATTTGGATAAGGACGAAAATGCGGACTTTTTGTACAAAGTGCAAATAGAAGAACGGTATATAATAAAAGTGCCCTGCTTCTATGGGGAAGCATTAGCAAACATGGAAATTCGCCTTGCTAAGGCAAAAAGCCAAAAAAGCTATTCAGAGTTAAGCTTTAGAAGGCAGTATGGGTATAAAATTGACGTTTCTTCTCTTATGAAAAAGGAATTTTATCCAAAGGAATACTTTGTTTATTTAAGGGAGAAGCCTAAAATTGACCCGAAACTATATGAAATTTTGCCTTCGGGTGAGTATTTGTGTTTTAGAACAAGAATTCTTGAGGAAAATTGGAATCCAGACGTGCTTACAGAATATTTTGAGAATAAAAAAATGCCTAAGCTTGCGCTTGCAATGGAATTTGAAGATAATTTGGTAGAGTATTCAAAGGCTTGGTATGAAATACAGATTTTATTATGAAATAGAACCAACATTTCTGCTGTTGGTTGCTGAATAAACACAGCACATCAGGGATTATGCACAATATAAAGGGTTTTGGGGAAAAATAAAAAAAGGGGATGTATTTATGGACGCAATACTTAATTTTCTTTCAGCAATTTCAAACTTTATGTGGGGGCCGCCAATGACAATAGCATTGGTTGGAACGGGGCTTTATCTTTCAATTAAGTTTAAATTTTCCTACATAACAAGAATTGGATTTCACTTC
>JAYFNB010000002.1:0-79581 GCA_034933685.1 Lachnospiraceae bacterium
AGGATCAAACTCTTAAATTAAAGTTTTTTTCCTTGCCAGTTTGCACTAGCTTGTCGGTCTGCACCGACATTTGTTTTTTTGTTTCCATTGAATTACTTTTGCGACGCTTGGTCGCAGAAATTAACTATGGGTTTAGTTTAAAACGTTATTCATTTTTCAAAGTTCAACAGTGCGAGATTTATTATAGCAACCAGAAAGTCATTTGTCAACACTTTTTATAAAAATATTCCAAAAAGTTTTCATCAAATTATTTCTTTAAAAACATCTCCTATATTCATGTGTAAACAAAGGTCGGCTCTGCCATCAAAACTTGTGGTAGATTTATTAACCAAAACAAGTTTTTTACCTCTATAATAATTAATAAGTCCTGCTGCTGGGTAAACATTTAAGCTTGTCCCACCAACGATTAGTACATCAGCTTTTGAAATATATTCTACAGCCTTACTCATTACTTCCTCGTTAAGACTTTCCTCATATAATACCACATCAGGCCTAACAATACCAGAACATTTTTCGCATTTTGTTATACCTTTGCTATTTTGTACATATTCAAGACCGTATACTGCTCCGCATTTTATGCAATAATTCCTATATAGTGTGCCATGAAGCTCCAGAACGTTTTTACTTCCAGCCTTTTGATGCAGATCATCGATGTTTTGCGTTATAACTGCCTTCAATTTTTCCTGCTTTTCCAATTCAGCTAAGGCATAGTGTGTAGCATTTGGTTTTGCATCCGGAAATAGTAATTGTGTCTTATAATATTCAAAAAATATCTCTTTATTCCTAACAAAAAAACTATGGCTAAGTATGGTTTCAGGTCTAACTCCATATTCACTTACAGTTTTAAATATGCCTTCTTCGCCTCTAAAATCGGGTATTCCACTTTCTGTAGATACGCCAGCACCACCGAAAAACACTATATTATCACTTCTTTCAATCCACTCTTTCAATTTTTCTATACTCATGAAATCACCCCTTTAATGTATTTTACCATAAAAATTTGAATTTGAAGATACAAATATAAAAATTGTAAGTATAATTTTCACTTTTATAACAAACAATTATATTGAGGTGATAATATGGAAAAAAAATTTCCTAGTGTGTATAACTTAGTAGATGAAGATGCTGCTGCCAGAAAATACTATAATTCTCTTTCACCACAAATTCGTGCAGGAATAGAAAATAAAGCAAAATCTATTTCTTCTTATGACGATTTGAAAAATGCAGCGGAAATCCTTATGAAAAAAAGCTAAATTATCAAAATATTTCTGAACACTTCATAATTTGCATACCTTAAATTAAAAGCTGCGTCTTTATGCTGAATAAAATACTATTCATTATAAGACGCAGTTTTTCTATTCATTTTAACTAAACTTGTCACATAATCTATTGATGGCTATTACCAACTTTTCTACTTCGGCATTTGATTTTCCCTTATTATCATCAACAAGATTGTTAAACCTTTTAGCTGCATTTTCAAGATTTATATATACATCTGAACTTCTTCTACTTTTCTGGCTATTTTCCTTATGCTCAACCGGTATCTTTCCACCATCTTTAATCACGGTGTTTGTTAATAAATCGTATATTGCTCCGCTATATGGGCAATACACGTCATACTCATGTTCGTTTCTTAGGCACTCAGCAAATTCCTCACTAACCAAATCATCTCCATGCACAATAAATACCTTTTCAGGCTTGTTTTTAAAATTATTAATCCACTTTAAAAGCCCTTTTTTGTCAGCATGCCCGCTAATACCGTCTAACTTTTCAATTTTTGCTCTAACATCAATAGTTTCATTGAATAGTTTAACATGTTTTTCTCCATCAACCAATATTCTTCCAAGACTGCCAACAGCCTGATACCCAACAAAAAGAATAGTACTTTCAGGGCGCCATAAATTGTGCTTTAAATGATGACGTATTCGCCCTGCTTCACACATTCCTGATGCAGAAAGAATTACCTTTGGGTCTGTGTCAAAATTTATTGCCTGTGATTCCTCTGCTGCAACGGCAACTTTAAGACCTTTGAAACTAATTGGGTCAATGCCCTTTCGCACCAATTCCATTGCCTCATCATCAAAACAATTCTCAATATTTTCATTAAACACTCTTATGGCCTCAATTGCAAGTGGGCTGTCCACGTATACTTTAAAATTATTATGCCCTTTAATCAGTCCGTCTTCTTTGATTCTTCTTATAAAATAAAGCATTTCTTGAGTTCTTCCCACTGCAAATGCTGGTATAACAACATTTCCGCCTTTGTCAAAAGTAGTTTGAATAATTCTAGACAGTTCACCAACATAGTCTGGCACATCACCATGGAAACGATTTCCATAGGTGGATTCCATAATAACAAAATCTCCGTCATCAACATACTGAGGGTCATCAATAATAGGCTGATTTATATTTCCTATGTCCCCAGAATATACTACCTTTTTTGTTGTACCATTTTCTGTAAGCCATAGCTCAACACTTGCAGATCCAAGGAGATGACCTACATCCACAAAACGCACCTTTATTTCATCACAAACATCAATAATTTCATCATATGCACATTCATAAAAATGTTCCAACACACCTTCAGCTTCATCCATAGAATAAAGCGGTTCGTATAAGTCACGTCCTGCCCTCTTGGCCTTACGGTTGCGCCATTGAGCCTCAAACTCTTGAATATGCGCACTATCTCGCAACATTATCTTACAAAGGTCGTATGTCGCCTCTGTTGTATAAATTTTACCTTTAAAACCATTTTTGTATAAAAGAGGAATTAGCCCAGAGTGGTCGATATGGGCATGTGAAAGGAAGACATAGTCAATGTCTACCTCGCTTATAGAAAGCTTCTGGTTTTCATATGTATCTCTTCCTTGCTCCATACCATAATCCAGAAGAATGTTTTTACCGCCAACCTCAATATGATGGCAGCTTCCTGTAACCTCGTGATTTGCACCCAAGAACATTATTTTCATTTGAAGCACCTCCTGTTTTGTGTATATTATACCATTTTAATTTCAAAATAACAATATTTTAGTAAATTTCTACAAAATTTCAATTTTTATAAGCAATTATTCACACTAATGCTATAATAACACTAATAAATAAATAAAAGGGGGAAAAAAATGAAAATTTCGTATATTCACCACAGCTGTTTTTCAATAGAACTAGAAAAATCTATACTTCTTTTTGATTACTACCAAGGCACTTTACCCAATTTTAATCCCGAAAAAGCCATTTATGTTTTTTCAAGCCATAATCACAACGACCATTTCAGCTTTTCCATATTTGCTATTATGGAAATGTACCCAAATGTCCATTATATTTTTTCCAAGGATATCAAAAAAAGATATAATGAGAAGTTTTTCCTTTCTCATGGCATTGATAAATCTACCTATAACCAAATAACATTTATTCCTGCAAATAGCATTTTTTCAACAAATGAAATGCAAGTAGAAACCCTTACATCAACTGATGAGGGTGTTGCTTTTATTGTATCCATTGATAATAAAACTATTTATCATGCTGGAGATTTACATCTTTGGCTTTGGTCTGGCGAAGGCGATGATTTTAATAAAAATATAGATTATTTGTTTAAACTAGAAATGGCAAAAATTAAGTCCCGACATTTTGACGTTGCATTTCTGGTATTAGACCCTCGTCAGGGCAATGATTTTTATCTAGGTTTCGATTATTTTATGCGTAACACAAATACCGACTTAGTTTACCCTATGCATTTCTGGAATGACAACTCTGTAATTTCAAGGCTAAAATCCATGGAATGTTCCACCCCATATCGCGCTAAGATTGCTGATATTTGAATTAAGCCGAAAAATAACTTTCATGGCATTAACTGCATACAAAAAGGGTGAGATTGAAAAATCAATCCCACCCAAATATTTTAATGGAAAACTTTTTAGTTTGCAGTTTTTCTCTTTTTAATTATCTGTGTAGCAACCATAATAGCCACTAACAAAATACCAATAAAGTCAGAATAAACGCCTGGTACAATAAGCATTATACCACCTAAAACACATACAATTCTCTCATAAACCTTAAGATGAGTATGCATATAGCCCTCCATGCCAGCCGATATACCAACCATACCAATAAAAGCAGTTATTAATATAAGTATAGCCTGTGAAATAGAACCACCAATCAATAATAAATCTGGGTTAAATGCAAAGATATATGGAATTATAAATGCCGTAATTGCAATTCTCGTTGCCGTAAGTCCAGTCTTAAATGGATCGCTGTGGGCGATTGCAGAACCTGCATATGCCGCCAAAGCAACAGGCGGTGTAATGTCTGCAACAATTCCAAAATAAAAAACAAACATATGTGCAGCAAGCATAGGTACACCAAGTTTAATAACAATTGGTGCAGTAATTGTAGCCATAATAACATAATTAGCTGTTGTAGGTACTCCCATACCTAGTATAATACACGCAATCATTGTAAAAAAAAGTGCAATTATAGGAATGCCACCAGACAATGCTAAAAGTCCTGTAGCCAACTTAAGCCCTAAGCCTGTAAGAGTAACAACACCAACAATTATACCTGCAATTGAGCATGCTACCGCAACACCAAGTGTATTTCTTGCACCATTTTCAAGTGCTTCAAGAAATGTTGAAAAACTCATTCTTGTGTCTTTCCTGAACATACTTACAATAATAGCCGTAATAATAGCATATACAGCACTCATTGATGATGTAAAACCGTTCATCATACAATAAACAAGTACAACTAATGGTAAAAGCAAATAACCACGTGTAATCATAAGCGAAAAGAACCCTGGTATTTCATCCTTGTTAAGACCAACTAAGCCAAGTTTCTTAGCTTCGAAATGTACCATAAGGAAAATGCCTGTAAAGTACAACGCCGCTGGAAGAATAGCCGCAATAACTATGTTTGAATAAGGAACACCCGTCATTTCCGCCATAAGGAAAGCTGCAGCACCCATAATAGGAGGCATAATTTGCCCGCCTGTTGATGCAGCAGCTTCAACCGCAGCAGCAAACTCAGCTGGATAACCAGTTTTTTTCATCATAGGTATTGTAAAACTACCGCTTCCAACTGTGTTTGCAACAGAGCTTCCGCTTATCATGCCCTGCAGTGCGCTTGCAATAACAGCAACCTTTGCAGGACCACCAGTGGCAGCACCAGCAATAGAGTTTGCAATTTCAATAAAGAAACGCCCAACACCAGTTTTATCTAAGAAAGAACCAAATAAAATGAACAAAACAATAAATGTAGAACAAACGCCAAGAGGTGTACCAATAACACCCTCTGTTGTGTAGAAAAGGTGAGATACAATACGTTTGAGCGAAAATCCTGCAAAAAATGCATAAATAACAAAGCACGTAACAACCACAAGTATAGGCATACCAACAACCCTGCGGCAAATTTCCATAAGTATAAGTATACCAATAATACCAATTATTATATCAAGCTGTGTGCTTCTTCCTGCTCTTGCAACAATTTCCTGAAAATTCACTATATAATAGAAGAAACACCCTCCGCCAACAACACCTAACAAAAAATCGTACCATGGCACATAATTAATTTTCTTAGAACCATTTTTTCTGGCAGGGTAAAGAAGGTATGCCATAAATACAATAACACCAATAAAAGATGCACGACGTATTTGCTCTGGCAGAGAACTGAAAATATTCATCCATAAAACATAAACAGAAAACGCAACCAGCATATATTTAACAATGGTGTTGGGAATACCTTCAAAATGTCTTGTATTGCTTTCACGATCAAACTCTTTAAGAACTTGTTTCATTCTTTCTTCGTCCTCGTGAACAATATGCTCTGTAATATCCGTCTTTTTTTCCAGAACATTCTGTCTTTCTTTCACTACTTTTTTTCTTTCATTGTCTAAAAATTCCGACATGTTTTACCTCCTACTTTGCCTTATTTTAAAACCTCAAACCGTACTGTGCTGTTGCGTCCACATAAATCTCTTAAGCTTATTTCTTCATCTTCAACTTCAAGTATATGATCAGAAACAGTACCAACAATATAAGATAATCCATCAATTCTACGGTTGAAACCAGATAAAAGCATTTCACCATCTTCGGTATAGGTTAAAGTTTGACCTTCTTCCACCTCAGTTGCCACTCCAGCACCAAAAGCACTATATAAACAACTTTCAAGGTATATTGCACCGTCCTTAATTTCATATGTTTCTTTAACACGGCTTTTATTTACAGAATGAATAAAAGAGACCGAAAAGGTCATGCCCTCATACGCCTCATATTTTGCATATATTTTTCCATTTTCACCATCCCTCAGCTGCAGTACTGCTTCTCCGGTAGGAAACAATATAAAAACAAATAGAGCCGCAACGGCGAAAATCACCATTGCGGCTACGCCTGCCGCTTTAAGTTTTGGTTTGAAAAGGTGTATTATTTAAGTGCACCAATTTCCTTAAAGTATTTTTCTGCACCCGGATGGAAAGGAACAGACACACCTTCAACTGCATATGCAGGGTCAATTTCTGCACCCTTTGCGTGTCCAGCTGTAATATCTTCTTTCCCTTCAAAAATAGCTTTTGTCATATTATATACAACGTCTTCAGAAAGCTCTGGGCTTACAATAAATGTAGCTTTTACTGAAACTGTTGTAGCATCTTCTGTCATACCGCTGTAAGTATCTTTAGGTATTGTGTATGATGTATAGAATGGATATTTTGCAATAAGAGTCTCAGCCTCTGCACCATCTACATTAAGAATTTTAACATCATTTGTGCTTGAAAGTTCCATAACGGCAGTTGTTGGTGCACCTGCTGTACAGAAGAAAGCATCAATTTTATTGTCTTTCATTGCATTTGCAGAATCACCAAAGGAAAGATTCTGTTTCTGAATATCATCAAAAGTAACTCCATAGGCTTCAAGTATTTGCTTTGCATTAAATTCTACGCCGCTGCCTGCATCACCAACAGAAACCCTTTTACCTTTAAGATCAGCAATGGTTTCAATTCCTGCCGCTGGGTTTGCAACTACCTGGCAAACTTCAGCATACATAGCTGCCATAGCATTAAAATTATCTGTTTTTTCGCCTTCAAAAAGGTCTGTTCCGTTGTAAGCATAGTCCATAACGTCATTCTGAACAATAGCCATGTCTACTTCCCCATCAGCAATCAAGCCAATGTTAGCTTTAGAAGCACCTGTAGACTGAACGTCAAATTTAATTCCAGTTGCATCTGTAACCGCCTGAGCAACTACACCACCGAAAGCGTAGTATGTTCCTGATGTACCACCTGTAGCAAGTTTGATATTTGTTTCAGTCGCTGGTGCACCTGCTGTTGACGATCCACCTGCTGATGAATTTGATGAGCAAGCTGAAAGTGCCATTGTAAGTGCAAGTAGACCTGCCATTACTGCAAACATTCTTTTTTTCATAATTATTCCTCCCGTGTCCTTCTCTTTTTTCAATGTAAAATTTACCACACATTGATAATTACATTAAACAACTGCTAAATTATACTATATTTTCATTGTTTTTTCAAGTAAAATTTGTTTCACTAGTGAAACATTTTAATTTTACCGTCACATTTTTTTATTTTTTTGCATATCTTACAAATTCTAAAGAATGTGTTTTTTTTCATTTTTATATGTTTTTTATAATAAACATGGGGATAAAATTAATATTTATTTATAATTTTGAATATTTATTCAATTTTGGTAGTCTGCTAAATATATTAAAGCATTCACAATAGCTGCCGCAACATTACTACCACCTTTTCGCCCTCTGGAAACTATGTAAGGCACTTCCAGGCTCATAATAAGTTCCTTGCTTTCCACAACATTAACAAAACCCACAGGTACACCTATTATCAACTGTGGCATAAGCTTTCCTTCATTAATAAGCTCATAGAGACGAATAAGTGCCGTTGGAGCATTGCCAACAGCAAAAATGCAGTTCTGTTCATTTCCTGCCGCCTTGTTCATACTTGCAACGGCCCTTGTTGTTCCATTTCCCTTTGCCATCTTTGCAACATCTTCATCTGACATGTAGCAAAAAACCTCGCCTCCAAATTTACTTAGAGCCATCTTGTTTATGCCAGCACGACCCATGTTTGTATCGGTTATTATATTTGCTCCGCCTCGTATTGCAGCCAAAGCTTTTTCAACCACACCGTCAGAAAACGCCATTGTTTCGGCATAACTAAAATCGGCTGTAGTGTGTATAACCCTTTTAATTATTGGCTTTTTCTCTTCGTCAATAGTCACTGTAAGTTCGCTCTCAATTATCTCAAAGCTTCGTTTTTCAATATCCTGCGGTAAAACTATTTCAGGCTTTTTCATAATTCAATTCCCTTTCTTGCAGTAATTCCCCTGTCAAAAGGATGCTTTACTTTTTTAATTTCAGATACATAGTCTGCCGTTTCAATAAGATACTCCTTTGGATTTCGACCCGTCATAACAAGTTCTATGCTTTGTGGTTTACCATCAATAAAAGTCCTAAACTTCTCACAGTTAATTAGGTTAAAATTAATTGCATGAGTAACTTCATCTAGCACAAGCATACCTTCTGTGCCTAAATATTCCAGTGCATCTTCCATAAGCGAATTATGTATGTTGGTAATATGCTGTTTTTCATCATCTGACATAGTAGAAAAAAAGCCAAAATCCACATTGCTTCTAAACACACAAATGTTAGGCAAACGTTTTAGCATATCTATTTCGCTTGTTTCGCACCCTTTCATAAACTGAACAAAGGCTACCTTCATACCGCTTCCTGCCGCCCTTACGGCAAGGCCTATGGCAGTTGTAGTTTTCCCTTTGCCGTCTCCAAAATATAGATGTGTTAAGCCTGTCATTTTAACATCCCCAAAATTTCATATATTTTTTTCATATCAATATTGTTTCGAATAGTATCTGCCAAAAGATTGTATTGACTTTCCTTGTATTCTTCTATATCAAATTTTTCAAGTTCTCCAATATCAATTCCCTTCTTTTTGCAAATTATCCCTATTAATCCTTCCGCAAAACTACCTGTATCGAATATACCATGCACATACGTACCAAAAACATTACCACAACATGCTCCATCGTTTTTTTCATTTTTACCATCTTTAATTGAAGAAAATGTAGGAGTATCAAAAACCTCAGTTTCACCCATGTGTATTTCATATCCTTCAAAATTCAATCCGCTTAGTTCCGAAAATTCTCCATGAATTTTGCCAACTACCCCTGTAACTCTAGTTCTTATCTTTTCCTTTAAAAACACAGTTCTGGTAGGCAACAAACATATGCCTCGCATGTTTCCACCACTTTCCACACAAAATGGATCACTCAACTCTTCACCAAGCATTTGAAATCCTCCACAGATTCCAAAAATAAGGGTATCTCTTTCTTTAAGCTTTATTATTTCTGCCTCTAACCCACTTTCTCTAAGCCACTTTAAATCTTCCATAGTGTTTTTTGTTCCTGGAAGAATAATTAGGTCAGGATTTTTTAATTCTTTTCTGTTTTTAACATACCGAACCGAAACACCATTTCTATACTCAAGGGTATTAAAATCTGTAAAATTACTGAGTTTTGGCAACCTTATAACGGCAATATCAATAACGTCTGTTGCTTGTTTTTTTTCAAGGCTCTGGCTTAAACTGTCCTCATCATCGATGTCAATATTAATGTAAGGAATAACTCCAACAACAGGCTTATTAATCTTTCTTTCAAGCATGCTAAGCCCTGGACGTAAAATTTCTTTGTCTCCACGAAATTTGTTTATTATAACACCTTTAATTCTCTCTTTTTCTTCCTCCTCAAGTAATTCCACCGTTCCGAAAAGTTGTGCAAACACACCTCCTCTGTCTATGTCACCTGCAAGTAAAACAGGTGCATTTGCCAATTTTGCCATGCCCATGTTAACAATATCATCGTTTTTAAGATTTATTTCAGCAGGACTTCCAGCACCCTCAATCACAATTATGTCATACTGCTTTTCAAGGCTTTCGTATGCTTTCATTATATCTGGAATAAGACTCTTTTTCTGTTTAAAATAATCCACCGCAGCCATTGTTCCCCTAACCTCACCGTTCACAATAACTTGTGAACCCATGTCTGTGGTAGGTTTTAGTAAAATAGGGTTCATATTAACATTAGGCTCTATGCCTGCCGCCTCAGCCTGCATAACTTGTGCACGCCCCATTTCTAAACCTTCTCTTGTTATAAAGGAGTTTAAAGCCATGTTTTGGCTTTTAAATGGTGCAACCTTGTAACCGTCCTGTTTAAACACCCGTAAAAGCCCAGCCACAAGAAAGCTTTTTCCTGCATTGCTCATAGTTCCCTGTATCATAATTGATTTTGCCATTATACTCCTCGTTTCAATTTTTTCCATGCCTCAATAAGTTTCATATTATCCTCATGGTCTTTTATTGCAATTCTGAAAAATCCCTCATCAAGACCTTTGTAATTACTGCAATTTCTTATAATTATGCCACTTAAAAGCATTTTATCTGCAAAATCTTTTTTCTCTTTAAAGAAAATGTAATTAGCACTAAAACCGTATACCTTTTGCGCTAAAAGCACCATTTCTTTCAATAAGTATTCCTTTTCTGCTTCAATAATGCACAGTGTTTTTTCTGGAAACTCCAATTCCTGTGCGGCCACAACTCCAGCCGCCTGTGCCACCACCGATACGTTCCAAGACTGCATACACATTTGCATTTTTTTCAAAAGCTCAATATTACTGCATATCCCATATCCAAGACGAATGCCTGCCATAGCATACATTTTTGTGAATGCTTTTAGTATAAAAATATTTTCAATGCCTTTTACTGTATATCTTTCATTTTGGCTTATAAAGTCATTAAAGCATTCATCTGCTACCAACAAAATATCATTGGTAAGGCATTTCTCTATTATTTTAATAAACAGCTCTTTGTCAACCATCTGACCTGTTGGATTGTTTGGATTACAAACAAAAATAATATCACAACTTGGTGTAAGAATATCTAAAAAAGCTTTATTCAATTTAAAGTCATTTTCTTCTTTAAGATAATAGTTGGTTATTTCACAGTCAACAGCCTCCAGTGCCTGTCTGTATTCCTCAAATGACGGACATATTAACACTGCATGCTTTGGTTTTTTTGCCATACAAACAGCGAAAATCAATTCTGCCGCACCGTTTCCGCAAATTATGTTTTCTTCAACCACATTTTCCCTTAAACTAATCGCTTTCTTAAGCTTTGAACAATTTACATCTGGATAAACATTTGCATAATCCACAGCGTTTTTTGCCGCTAAAGCTACGCTTTCTGGCATACCCAAAGGATTAATGTTTGCAGAAAAATCAATTTTCCCTGAATTTGTATATATATCTCCACCATGCTTATGCATAGCTCACCTCTTTTATATAAATTTCTAAATTTTCTAAAACACTAAATTTAAAGCAATAATAACAAGCATTGTTAAAAATGATGTCCATTCCATAAGCTTGTCCGCCTTTATGATGTCCTCATCATCAATTTTTCTAAGGCTATCGCCAATGGTTTTTTTCTTGTATAATTTTCCGAAGTACCACGCATCACCTGCAAGCTGTACCCCTAATGCTCCGGCACATGCTGCTTCTGTATGGGCCGAATTTGGGCTTGCATGGTTCAGCCTGTCCCGCTTAAAAATGAACCATGCATTTTTTCCGTCAAGTCCAGCAACAAACGCCGCAAGCATCATTATTAAACCAGAAATTCTTGATGGAATAAAATTTACTATGTCGTCCAGCTTAGCTGCTGCAAATCCAAACTCTAAATATTTCTCATTTTTGTATCCAATCATACTGTCCATAGTATTAATAGCTTTGTATATGCAACCTAAAACGCCGCCGCCAATTGCCATATATATAATAGGCGCAATCACTCCATCGCTTGTATTTTCTGCCACCGTTTCCACAGTAGCTTTAGTTATTCCTTCACGGGTAAGGCTTTGTGTATCTCGTCCAACAATCATACTAACTGCCGTTCTGGCACCCTCAATATTTTTCTCTTTAAGCTTAGTATATACCTTCATACTCTCTTTTTTAAGTGATTTTTGGGCAATACATTGCCAACACATAATGCACTGCACCACAAATTGAACTTCATAGCTAATTTTTTGTGCTATATATATAATCCCCATAGACACCATTGCCGTAGTCGAAACAACAAGAAGCACTAAAAAAAATCCTCCTGCTCTTTCCCACTTTGGCGATTGTGGCAAAATTCTTCTAATAAATTTTTCACTACAATTTATAAACCACCCCATAGCACACACTGGGTGCGGCACACAATATGGGTCTCCTAAAACCATATCCATTAAATATCCAATTATAAGAGGCATTATAAACCTATTCATTAAATTCTCCTGTCACACGAAGGCTGCCATTTTCATATTTAGTAATAAATCCGCACCCATTTCCACATTGAAAATCATAAAAGTTCTTGTTATCTGTTAACTGGCTTAAAATAGCCATAATATTTCCACCATGAACAATGAAGGCTAATTTTTCACATTCCTTTGCCTTTTCAACGCACTTATAAAACCCAGACACACTTCTTTTAATAAAATCCTCTCGCCTCTCACCATTAGGAAAAGAAATTATTCCATTACTCTCAAGCCAAAGTAAATAGTCTTTATTATCTTTAAGTTCTCCATAATTTTTATATTCAAATTCTCCAAAGTCAGTCTCTCTTAATTCTTTTTCAATACATAATGACATATCGCTATAAATAACTTTTGCCGTTTGTATGCACCTTTTAAGTGGGCTTGAAAAAACCATATCTGCATTTGGGTACCCAATTCTTACTTCTTGTTCAATAATATCTTCATCCGTTGTTCCTACATACCTTTTTTCAAGGTTTCCCTTTGTCTTAAAATGACGTATAAAAGTAATTTCCATAGCTTTATCCTTTAATTTTTGTTGGAATGGAACAAAAAACTCTGGTTACCGTATTAGCTTTTTCTGCCAACAAAGTACAACACCGTCCGCATTCCTCCCGCCACTGCCTTTCAAATTTATCCATAGGAACAATGCCATTGCCAACCTCATCACTTATTATAATTTCAACAGAAATTTTTTTAGTTTCTTCCAAAGGCTCAAGTCCATTTTTTAACCATTGCCTTACCAATAAATGAAATCCGCTAATTGCCCTTTTCCCCTCTGCATTTTGCTCTGAATAAAATAAAATATCTTCATCTTTTAAGTTGAATTTTTCACGTGCATACCGAAGCTTACCTTGAAATGCACCACCAATAATCAGTTCCACTTCACACCACCATTTTTTCAATAACCGCTGTTGTAATTAATATAGTAATTTCGCAAAGCTGTAAAAAAAATCCTGCTAAATCTCCAGTAACTCCTCCAAATGTTTTAATAGCAAACTTTTTATATAAATAATATACCATTAATGCACTCGCTACAGTTAAACAGCCTAATAGAAAATTTATTTTTGCCATAATCCCTGCAACTACAAAACCTAAAGCAATTAAAATAGTTTGAACAACATTTTGTTTTGCCCCATCTGCAAAGGTAACCAATAATCCATCATTTCTTGCCTTGGGTATAGATATAGCACCATATCCGCTTAAAATACGAGAAAAAATAAACCCCATGGCAATTATAATAACTGTTTTCTCATTTATTTCACTGCAAAAGCCAAAATAAATAATAAAATATACAATGGTCCAAATAATACCAAATGCACCAACATGAGGGTCTTTCAGTATCTCAAGTCGCTTTTCACGAGGTGCGTATGATGATACAGCGTCTGCAGTATCAATAAATCCATCAACATGAATTCCTCCCGTTATAAGCACAGGTACAACTGTAAGCATAACACCTTTAGCAATATCTCCAAAAGCCAATATTGTGCAAACCCTAAAAATACCCACAAACGCCAAACCAATAATCGCCCCAACCAAAGGAAAAAAACACATGGCATACTTCATATTTTTTTCATCCCACTTAACCTGAGGAACTGGTATTTTTGAATACATTGCAAGTGCTATAAATAAAGGTGACAGCATTACTTTCCCTCATTTCTTTTGTGATAAATGGGTATTCCATACACCACCTCAATAACTTCATCTGCAAACTTTGATAAATAATAATTTACTTTTGAAAGCAAAGCTATATATTTTACAGTTTCTTCATCATATATAATTCCGTCACCAAATATTTCGTTAGAAACTAGAATTAGATTTTCTGATTTTTGTACAAGTTCATTAATGCCATTTATGATGGCTTTATAGGCATTTTCCGTACCGCCACACTCACCAAAAACCTCATTTGCCACCAAATTACTCACGCATTCCAAAAGCACCGTTCCGCAATCAATGTCAATCAGGGTAAGATTTCTTTCCGCCTCAATAGTTTCAAAGTTCTTTCCAGCACGCATATCTCTGTGACGTTGAACTTTTTTTAAACTTTCCTCATCTTTTGCTGACATTGTTGCAATGTAATATTTTTTCCCACTGCATTCCATAGCTAGTTTCTCTGCAAATTCAGATTTTCCACTGCCACTGCCGCCAATAATTAGAGTAATCATCTAGTTTTCTTCCTTTTCAAAGTCTTTGTAATTTTCCATATTTATTTCTGCAAAAGTGCACATTTGTTTGTACACTTCCACTGCCATTTTAAGTATTGGTAAAAACGCAACTGCACCTGTTCCCTCTCCAAGGCACATGTCACAATTTATAAACGGACGTAAACCAATTTTGTTTAAAACAGCTTCGCCGCACCCCTCTTTGGATTTATGGGATGCAAATATGTAGTCCTTAACCGTGGGGCAAATACCAACCGCCACCAAAGCCGACACCGATGAAATAAAACCATCAATCACCACAGGCATTTTATGTATAGCTCCACCTATGAACAAACCAGTCATTCCAGCTATGTCATATCCTCCAAGGCTAAAAAGTACCTTAAAAGAATCCTTTTTTTCTCCTCCGTTTTCAAAAAATCGTTTAACAGCTTTCTCCACTGCTAAACGCTTTTTTCTTAATCCTTCGTCACATAAACCTGCCCCACGTCCCGTAGTTTCCTCCACATTCATACTTAGAAGCACCGTTGCCATTGCACTTGATGGTGTTGTGTTGCCTATACCCATTTCTCCTGTAGCAACAATGTCATAACTTTGTGCTTTCAGCTCGCCAATAATATCTATGCCACATTGAATTGCTTTCATGCACTGCTGGTAAGTCATTGCATTTTCCGTTACAATATTTTTTGTTCCTTTGTCAATTTTTCTGTCACAAAGTACAAAAGGTAAAAGCTTTTTATTTTTGTATTCATCATTTTTTATGCCAATGTCAATAGGAAAAACATCCACCCCTGAAACTTTAGCCATAACCGTAACGCTTGTTTTAGACTTTTCAAAATTTTCCGCTACTAATGCAGTAATCTCACTTCCAGTTTGGGTAACGCCCTCAGTCACAACTCCATGGTCACCGCACATAATAACCAACGCAGGCTTATTTAAACTGACATTGTCCGCACCAACTATTCCAGCAAGCTTAATAACCGCCTCCTCCAATAAACCAAGGCTTTTCAAAGGTTTTGCAATTGTGTCCCACCTATGTTGAGCCTTCTTCATATCTGAAAATGATAAAGCCTCAATTTTCTTTACATATTCTTCAATCTTCACTGTATTCACCACATTTTTCGATAAATTTAAAAACCGCCTTTACATTGCTGTAAAAATAAAGATGCGGAAATCCTGCAAAAATATTTTCATCGGCATAAACACATTTCCAACTGCGGTTTCTGTTAGGCTTTACAGCCGTGCAAGCAATCCCATTTTCTGTACTATCCCAATAATGAAACTCATGCCCTTTCATTTCAGTTCCAGTTTCACCAAAAATAGTATCTTCATTGGTTTCAAGGGTTATATATCCAAACCTAGTAAGCTTACTAGTTTTAAATCCACTACCATTTAAATATCCAACCATAGGGTAAACTGTTCCATCTTTATCCTCAATGCTATTTTGAAGGTACATAAAACCACCGCATTCTGCTATGCATGGAATTTTATTTTCAAGGGCATTTTTTATGCTTTCTAACATGGATTTATTTGCACTAAGCTCTTTTGCAAAAAGCTCTGGATACCCTCCGCCAAAAATTATTCCATTTAGTTCTTTAGGTAGTTTTCCATCCTTTAATGGTGAGAAATAAATTATTTCCCCACCCATTTTTTCAATAAGCCTTAAATTTTCTTGATAATAAAAACAGAATGCTTCATCAAAAGCAACCCCAATACGTACCTTTTTTGTTGCAGTAGGAATGTCTATGCTACTAATTTCAATATTTTCCGCTTTTTCACCAAGTTCCTTAATTCCATTTAAATCCACAGTTTGGCTAATAACATCTGCAAGTGTATTCATTTTTTCTTTAATGCTGTCAATTTCCTGGGGCATAATTAAGCCTAAATGACGGCTTTCAAGACAAATTTCTTTTATCTCCGGTACATATCCAAGAACACGAATATCCATTTCATTTTCAATCAACTGCTTAATTCCTGAATAAAGCATAGGCGAAATTCTGTTTAAAATAACTCCTTTTATATAGCTTTCTTCCTTATATTCCACAAAGCCCTTTATTTGTGCTACAGCCGAAACACTTGCACCTTTGCAGTCCACAATTAGTATTACAGGAGTTTTGGTCACCCTTGCAATGTCGTAAGCCGATGCCTCAACGCTGATACCGCCAAGACCATCATAATACCCCATAACACCCTCAATTAAGGTAATGTCACTACCATCTGCACCTTCACTAAGCAAGTACTTAACTGTATTTTTATCGCAGAAATATGTATCTAAATTTCCACTTTTTGCACCAATAACTCGATGAAACATAGGGTCAATATAATCTGGCCCACATTTAAAAGCACTAACTTTTTTACCGTTATTTATAAATGCCCTCATAATTCCACAGGAAATAAGGGTCTTTCCGCTTCCGCTTTTCGGTGCGGCAAATAAAACTCTATTCATATTTTTCACCCATGCCAAATGAAATAATAAATACAGGATTTTGAGCTGTCATTAAATGATGGTTTCCAAATAGCTTTCCTCTTGAGACCCCAAGTTGAATAATCTCACTTCCAACAATATCAAAATCTTTTAATATCTCAATTACCTTGCTAATAGTTTCCAATGCAATGGCGTTAATTACAACTCGAGTATTAGGATTTTTTTTCATTACTAATGAAATTATTTCCTTCAAATTCCCACTGCTTCCACCAATAAAAACGTGGGTAGGTGTAGGTAGACTCTCCATTACAAGGGGTGCATTCCCTTCAATAATCTCAATATTTGAAGCACAATGCAATTTCATATTCTCCTTTATTAAACCAATTGCGGTAGAATTTTTTTCTATGGCAAAAACCTTTCCATAGGTAGCCATAAGTGCACATTCAACACTTACAGACCCCGTTCCTGCACCAACGTCATAAACAACTGCATTTTTTGTAAGCCTAAGCTTTGCTATGGAAACAATACGCACTTCGTTTTTTGTCATAGGTACATCGCCACGTATAAAATTATTGTCAGCAATGCCTAAATAGTGTTGCCTAGCACAAGGGTTTTCAATAAGCATAACAGAAAGGTCTTCAAAATCTACATCCATAAAGTCTTTGGCAATACCTACAAATATTTTTTCGTTAGGGTAATAAAGATTCTCACCAATGGTAACGATTACGTTCCTAAATCCATAATTTTCAAGACTTCTGCAAGCATTTTTTGCGGTATTTCCGCCACCAAGTAAAAGCAGTACACTTTCGTTTTCTCTAACGGCACCAATAAAATTCTCATCACGTCCGTGAATACTGATTGTTTTGGTTTTTTCATAACTTTTGCCTATTTTATTCATAAAATAAACTTCAGAAGAAATGCCACTTATCCACTCAACCTCAAATTTTTGAAGCTTGTTTATTAGTGACTTTGCTCCGCTGAAAAAGCCAATGTCACCTGAAAAAACCACCGCAATTTTATTTGCTCTACTTTCATTAATTAATTTTAATATTTCATCTGCTTTGTAAGCAGTCACCATTTCTTTTTTAAAATTTTTTAACTGCTCTAAAATTCTACTTGTGCTTATAATTAAATCACTTTCTTTTATTGCTTCATTCGCCCTCACTGTCAGCATATCTGCATTTCCCATGCCTGCGCCTATAATATATATTTTTTTATCCTTGCTAAATTCAAACTTCTCATCAATAAAGCATTTAACTTCTTCAAAAGAAAATCCATCTTCTTTTGGCCTGCCAACAATAATCACCTTAGCTCCTGTGTTTTTACAGGCGTCAAGCTTTTCATAAAAGCCACCTGCTTTGCCAGTTTCCTTTGTTAAAAGATACTCTGCACCAGTTTCCAAAATAATTGCTTCATTCATTTTTACTGAAAAAGGCCCTTGCATACAAATTATGTTCTGAGGTTGAAACCCAAGCTTTCTACAAGCCATGAGATTGTCTGAATCAGGCAAAATTCTTACAACAAGTCTTTTTTCAAATTCATTCACTGCTGTAAGTTCCTTTAAATCCTTACTTCCTGTTGTAATAAGAACTCGCCCGCTAACCTTATTTAAATATCTAATCGCCTCTTTTGTATTTTCAACGTAAATACAGTTTGAATAAGACCGTTCTTCAAAATTTCTAAGCAGTCTTATATATTTAATTCCAACTGTATCACATGCTCTTTTTATGTTTTCAGAAACAATCTGTGCAAATGGATGAGTTGCGTCTATAACCATTTCCGGCTTTTCCACTTCAATTTTTTTCTCCATATCAGAACTTTCAAGTTTTCCGCTTTCAACCTGAATAAACTTACCGCTTTGCAGCAGTTCCTCTCCGTATTGCGTTGCAACAAAAACCTTCGTGTTAACTTTTCTTTCCTCAAGATATTGTGCCAATTCACGGCCTTCTGTTGTTCCTGCAAACAGCATAAGCTTTTTCATTGTACACCTCCCTATACTCTGTAACCTCTTGGTGTAACCATTTTGTCATTTATAATGCGTGTTTCGCTGTTTCCAATAAACGCAGTTGTAAACATATCTGCTTGGTATTGGCTCAATTCTTCAAGGGTCATCGTTTCCGTTTCTTCACCGTTTCTTCCAATATTTCTAACTACTCCACAAATGGTTTTTTTACTTTTGCTTTCCATCACTAATTCACAAGCCCTTTTCAAATAATCACTTCGTTTTTTGCTAGATGGATTATAAATGCAAATTACAAAGTCACCCTCTGCCGCAGTTCTAATACGTTTCTCAATTTTTTCCCATGGTGTAAGTAAATCACTAAGGCTAATCACAGCAAAATCATGTGTTAACGGTGCACCCAGCAAAGCTCCTCCACTTAGTGCCGCAGTAGTTCCACTTATAACTTCAATTTTTGTTTGTGGATACTCTTCACCTATTTCAAATATAAGGGAAGCCATACCATATACGCCTGAATCTCCGCTACACACAACTGCAACACTTTGCCCCTTTTGTGCCTCGGAAAACGCTAGAACACACCGTTCCTTTTCTTGCTTCATAGGTGTAGATAAAAATTTAGCACTGCCAAAATACTCCTTAATTAAATCTACATATACTGTATATCCAACTATAACATCACAATTTTCAAGGCATTTTGCCGCCTTAATTGTCATCTGTTCATATTCACCTGGACCAATGCCCACTACATATATCTTATTCAAACTCAACACTCCAGCTTTTTATGGCAGCAGCAACTGTCACACCGTTACCTGTTGTTTTTTTAATTATCAATTCTCCGCCACTGGCTAAAATCGCAGCTCTTTCACACACATTGTCCACACCCGTTGTTTGCTTAACAAACTCGGATGACGTAAAACTACCCTTTGCATTTTCGAGCTCCTCAGCCGAAAAACATCTAAGGTTTATATTCATTTTTTTACAGAAGTTAACGAGACCTATTTCGTTCTTTTTTATGTCAATGGTAGCAACCTCTGCCACCGATATAATATCAATGTTGTATTCTTCCAAAGTTTTAAAAACAATTTGTTCAATCTCTTCCTCAGAAGTATCTTTTTTGCACCCAATACCCAATATCACTGTTTTGGGTACTAAATGAAGCGTTTCTTTAAAGTAATTTCTTTTGTAAATCGATACATTAAATCCCAAATCACCATTTTTGCTTTGCGTTAAATTTTCTGCCACTTTCCCTTTTAATTCTATATCACTGTAAAAACCTATTTCTTTTCCATTTAAAATTTCCACAGATATTTTTTTTGCCAATTCACGTTCTTTTATTATTAAGTTGTTTCTTGTTGCAAATGTATCCACCGCAAATAAGTTATTCACGTCTGTTGCTGTGGTAATAACTGCCGTTGCCCCTATTGCGTTACTTATTTCCTTGGCAATGGCATTTCCTCCACCAACGTGTCCGCTTAAAATAGGAATAACAAACTCGCCTTTTTCGTCTATTATAATAACTGACGGATCGGTTAGTTTGTCCTTTACATACCGAGCAATACTTCTAACAGCTATGCCTGCTGCTCCAATAAACACCATGCATTCTTTTTTCTCAAAGCCCTCTAACACCCACTCTTTAAGGTAGCACTTTGTTAACCTTTCATCGTCCAAAACTGAAAATCCACTAAACTGCATTTTTTCACACAACATATTGTTAAGGTTATTACCATTCTTCGTAAAGCTGATTACTCTTGTCATTTATTTTCCCTGCCTAAATTCTGTTGTAAAGTTAGGATGATAAAGCAAAGACCTTTTTCCTTCTCCTTTAAGTACATCTCCAACAATTATTAGTGCCGTTTTTGTTATATTTTCATTCTTTGCGCTTTGGGCTAATGTTGCTACTGTGCAATAGACCTTTTTTTCATCTGTCCATGTTGCCTTGTATACAATTGCCGCAGGAGTGCCTGCACTATATCCACCTTGAATAAGTTTTTGTGACAATTCATCTAACATACCTGTACTTAAAAATATAACCATTGTTGCCCCGTGCGAAGCCAAAACTTCAATACGTTCACTTTCTGGCACAGGAGTTCTTCCCTCCATGCGAGTTACAATAACCGTTTGGCTTACGTTAGGTAATGTATATTCCAATTTAAGTGAAGATGCCGCCCCAAAAAGAGAGCTTACGCCAGGGCAAACCTCATAGGATATATTCAGCTTATCCAGTTCATTAAACTGCTCTTTAATTGCACCATAAATGCTAGGGTCTCCTGTGTGTAAACGCACCGTTGTCCTTCCCTGTTCTTCCGCATTTTTCATAACATCTATAACTTCTTCGAGGGTCATAAAGGCGCTATTGTGTACCACGCATTCTGCCTTTTTGTATTCTAGCAATCCGGGATTAACAAGGCTTCCGGCATAAATAATAACATCTGCACTTTGAAGCAACTTTTGCCCTCTTACTGTAATTAAATCTGCCGCACCACTGCCCGCACCAACAAAATATACCATTCCTATTTTTCACCCTCTTTCACTACAATAGTTGTAAAATATCCAAATTCATCATTTTCAAAATCTACTATTTGTCTTTCACTTTCCATGCCGCAGTCAGAAATTCCAAGCACACAAAAGCCTTTGTGTTCAGCCGCTTTTGCAATATTTTTAACATTTCCGCCCGCTTTCATAAACACCTTCGTTCCCTCAAGAGCGAAACTTTTTTTAATATCACCATGCACCGCAGGAATTATGTGCAAAGGCTTTTTCATAGAAGTAAGGCTTACTTTAAGCTTTGCCGCAACAGCACAAAAACTTGGAACACCAGCGCAAATTTCTGTATCGTATCCCATCTTCTCTATTGCTCTATGTACATATGAGAAAGTAGAGTATATTGAAACATCACCTAATGTAAGAAAAGCAACGTCCATACCCTTATTAAGTATATCCGCAATTTTTGTTGCATTCTCCTCATGTGCCTCTTTCAAAATGGATTTGTCTTTTACCATAGGAAAATTAAGATACAAAATCTCTTTTTTGCTTATATCAATAGCCTTTGAAACAATATCTAAGGCTACATTTTTATTGCCATTTGTTTTCGGCACAGCTAGAACCCCTGTATTTTTAATTACTCTAACAGCTTTAAGTGTTAGAAGCTCTGGGTCACCAGGCCCTACCCCTATTCCAAAAAATTTTCCTCTACACATTGTTTCCTCCAAAATCATTTAAAAGCTTTTGAGCATTTTCGCCCACAGCCAAAAGTCCATACTGATTGCTAAACATAATCACACCTGTTTCAACCTCATTATGCACCCGTTGTGCTACATGGTATTCGGCTTTTTTAATAACAGACTGCATTACCTGTTCTCTTATATTTTCTTTTTCCAAAACCTCAATAGCTTCATCTGTTGTTACGCACTTAATAATTTCTTTTGCATTTGCACCAAACAATGCTTCATGTGCCGCAAGTATTTCCATTCTGCAATCTGCAAAGGAAGAATGAGTGTTCATAATTCCTCCTGCTAGCTTCACAAATTTTCCAATGTGCCCAATGAAAAGCAGTTTTTTGAACCCCAACTCTAAAGCATAGTCCAATGTATCTCCTATAAAATTAGAACACTTAACCTCGTTTATACCTTTTATGCTTTCCATTCCCTTAACAAATGCTTCTCCATAATTTCCTGGCGTTGCAATCATTTGTTTAATGCCATTTTCACTAAGCACTTTCATTTCAACATAAATAGTATCGCTTATGGCTTTAAGGCTTTGGGGTTCAACAATTCCACTGCTGCCTATTATAGAAATTCCGCCTACTATTCCAAGCCTTGGGTTGAAAGTTTTTTCTGCCACCTTTTCTCCAAAAGGGACTGAAATAATGACCTCTATACCCTTTGTGTAACCTACGCTTTGGCAAACCTTAAAAACTTCCTCTTCAATCATTTTTCTTGGCACAGAGTTTATTGCCGCATTACCCACCGGCTGATTAAGGCCTTTTTTTGTAACACGACCAACACCAGTTCCACCGTCTATTGTAATGCCCTTTTCTGATTTTCTAACGGTGGCAAATATTTTAAGTCCATGGGTTACATCTATATCGTCACCACCATCTTTAACTATAGCACAGCTAACGCTGTCTGGCAAAATTTCAATTTTAATAACATCTGCCCAAACATCTATGCCTTTTGGCGTAGGTATATCCACCTGCTCCACTTGTTTACCAGTTAACAGCATAAAGCACGCCGCTTTTGCCGCCATTGCAGCACAACTTCCCGTTGTATATCCACATTTTAGACGTTTGTTATTTTGGGTAATGTAGTATTCAAAGGACATTTTCGTTTCTCCTAAATCTGCAAATATCTGCTTATATGTTCAAGATACATTTCCTGTATTGCCTGATATTCGCCAAGACCTTTCATAACAATTCTTATTTCCATACCAATAGATTCAAAAAAATTTTTCCAGCTTTCCTCATCGTCACCTGCCATGTCGTTTGTGGCATGGTCGCCTGCAACAAGCATAAATGGCGAAAGCACAACTTTTTTGTAACCGCTATTTTTCACCATCTTTGCAACATTTTCAAGAGACGGATACGCCTCCACAGTTCCCATAAATATATTCTTGTACCCACGTTCTTTAAAAATATAGTCCATAGCGGCATATACTGTATTTACAGGATGTTCAGTGCCATGTCCCATCAACACCAAGGCTTCATCTTCATTAATTTTAATCTCTTTTGAAATAATGTCCGAAACCAAAAACATATCTTCCATTGTACAAAGAAGTGGTTTACCTATTTTCAAGACCTCAAATCTATCTCTAAAATTCATGGCGAATTTAATTAACTTTTCGTACTCTTCGCCTGCAATAATGTGCGTAGGCTGAATGTAAACCTCTGTTATTCCCTGTGCTAAAAATATTCCTAATGCCTGTGTAACAGAGCTTATTGCCTTGCCTCTAGCCATTATAGTTTTTATAATCATACTGCTTGTAAAAGCTCTTTTAACTGCATAACCATTGTAATGCTCTTCTACTTTTCTTTCAACAGCCGCTATGGTTTTTTCCATGCTTTCTTTGTAGGTTGTACCAAAACTAACCACTAATATTCCTTTGTTTTTCATTCAATTTCTCCTTCAAAAGCGTTTTCAAATCATCAATATTTTTAGGTAACCTTTCAGCGTATCCAACAACATCCATAATCTGGTATATCATAGGTTTTTTCAAGCCTGCTCTTTTCAACAGTTCATCATTAGTAAAAATTTTTTCAGTTGTATCATCCGCAATTATTTCACCTTCAGAAAAAACAATTGCCCTATCTGCCCATTTTAACGCAAAATCCATATCATGTGTAGACATAAGAATAGTTTTCTCTTCGTTACCTATGCTTTCCAACACATTTTCTAAAACTTCCATGTTTTCAGGGTCAAGTGAAGCTTCTGGCTCATCAAAAATGAAAATCTCTGGCTCCATTGCAATTATATCTGCTATAACCACTCTTCTTTTTTCACCACCGCTTAAATAATGTGGTGGTCTGGAGCAAAGGTTTGTTATACTCATTTTCTCCATTGCTTCTTCAGTTCGCCTTAACACTTCATTTTTTTCAAGTTGCAAATTCATTACGCCGAAGGCTACTTCCGCTTTGACTGTAGAAGCTATAATCTGGCTATCAGCGTCCTGAAAAACAATACCTGTGGCTCTTCTCAATCCTTCAAATCCTTTTTTACCTAGTATCTTTTTGCCATTTAACCAAATGCTTCCATCGGTTTCCAATACACCGTTTAGGCACAAAAAAAAGGTTGACTTGCCTGCCCCATTGTTGCCAATAACCGCTATCTTTTCTCCCTTATTTATTTCCACGGAAATATTTTTTAATGTATCTTTATGCCCATCAAAGCTGTAGCATAAATTTTCAGTTTTAAGTAAGGTCACATGCCCCACCCCTTTTGTTTAATTGTAACCAAAATTGTTGCCATAAATAAGAAAAAAGCAATAGCATATATGCTTTGCCAACCTGTAATTTTGTTTTCTTCAATTAAAAAATTTAAATTCCCATCATACCCACGGCTTACCATTGAGTCATAATAGTCTCCTGCTTTTTTAAAAGACACTGCAAGTAAATTCGCACCAATATGCGTGAAGCTAAAAATCGACTGCCTTACGCCACTGTAGCCCAAACGACTTTCCGCTGAAATATGCATAAGAGATTGCATTTTAAAAAGTATAAAAATATACCTGTAAATAAGAAACATCAACTCAATAACAACTTGTGGCAGTTTGCATTTTTTCAAAACATCAATAACTTCATACATAGGTGTTGATAAGCTAAGCATATAAAGAGAACTAACACCAGCAAAAGCATTCAGAGAAACCTTTGTAGCATTAATAAAGCCATATTTAGTAAAACATAAATAGTACCCGAATAAAGGTAAATTGACAATTCCAACTTTGTTTTTTGAAATGCTTATTGCTATTGCCACCGTTCCTAATACAATAAATGCAAGTGGCATCATCATAAGCTTTAAATATGTGGAGGTGCTGACACCACCGATTTTGATTGTAATAAATGCCATAGAAACTACAGTTATGGTAGAGAACAAAATATTGTTCCCCACCATAACCATAATCAGCACGCCAACTGCCACTATACACTTCAGCACTGCATTTACATCTTTCAATAATGAACTTTGTGCAATTAAATCTATATCTAAAAATTGTCCGTGACTATGCGCTTTTCTTTTTTTCACTATAATCACCTAAATAATTTCTCTGCATTGCTTTCTTCCGGTTTGAATTTTTTTCTTGCAACATAATAACCAAATCCAAAACATACAATCCCTGCACCAAATGCCGCTTGTAAAGCAAACAGCAAACTTTCTGTTTCTCCTCCAGGTGGTGAAATAATGCTTTCTGCCCATGGAATGTATTCTGGATTAATTTCAGTTATAACCTCTTCGGCAGCGCCGTCTGCACCGCCAAATTCAGAATTTTTTATGTACACAAGTGGAAATACACCGATAAGTACACATAATATTATAAGTACTATAACAAGCTTTTTTTTACTCTTCAATTATAGCACCCCTTTTCACATAAATAGTATCTTTAAGTTCTCTTGATGCATAGGCCTCAAGCCCAATTATCACAACAACTGCTAAAAGTCCCTCTATTATTGCGAGAGGTATTTGGGTTACAGCAAATACCGTCATAAACTGTTTGATGGACGCCATTGCGCCGCCAATTGGGTTAGGATGTGCAACACCAAGCTGAACACTTGTAACACAATATGTAAATAAATCTCCAATGCTAGTAGCCAGAAAAACACCAACATATCTGTTCAATTTTAACTTTTTAGCAGCCACGAAAATTCCATAGCTTACAAACGGCCCTGCAATTGCCATACTAAAAGTATTTGCACCTAGTGTTGTAAGCCCTCCATGGGCAAGTAGTATTGCCTGAAATAAAAGCACAATGATTCCCAGAACACTCATAACACACGGCCCAAATATAATTGCACCAAGGCCTGTTCCCGTAGGGTGGCTTGATGAGCCTGTTACACTTGGTATTTTCAGTGCCGATAGGACAAACGCATATGCTCCCATCATTGCCAAAAGTAATAAAGTTTTTCTGTGCTCGTTCACTATTTTTTTTATGTTTACCACTCCAATTGCTAAAAACGGTAAACATATCGCTCCGTAAAATAAACAGTATTTTAACGGCAGATAGCCCTCCATAATGTGCATAGCATAGGTATTTTGTGTTACACCAAAAACCGCTGCCATCACAAATGAAAGCTTGATGAATTTTTTTTCATTCTTTGTCATTTTCTTTTCCTCCTTAGTTTTGTGCTAACACAAAAATGCCCTTTTCCATAACGAAAAAAGGCATAACAATCCTGTGCAGGCACATAATGTTACACCACTTAATGCTTCGTTAAGTGAGTAATCTATAATCAATAAGGCAGGTCTTCTGACTTCGGGCTATTTCGTCTGTTTTTCCTTCCCGTGTGTAACCACAGTGGTTTATAAACAGGCAACACCCATACAGCGGCGGCACCGTGGGGGAATTCCACCCCACTTCCCTATTATCCCAAAGCATAGCAATGAGCACCTTACGATTTTTAAACTCTCTTACATTTTACATCTTTAATTAGCTAGTGTCAATTAATACCTACTGTACTATTTCATAAGGCCAGTCATTTATACCGCCAAAATCAAATGTTTTCGTATATCCCAAATCAATTAATTCTTTTGTTGCATTTTCACTCCTTCTCCCACTTCTACAGTATACAAGAATAACTGCGTCCTTGTCTGTTAGTACCTCCTCTGCCTTATCACCAATTTTATTGTCTGGAATTAGCAAACTATTTTCAATGTGCCCCTGTTCATATTCTTCTTCTGTACGCACATCAAGTATAATAAAATCCTCATTTTCATCCATCATTTTTTTTGCATCCTCGGCAGAAATTTTTCTATAAACCTCTTTCTCAGGTGTTCTTTCTCCACAACCTGCAAGCATTACTGACATAATAATAATAAGTATAAAATACCTCACATTTTCACCCTTTCTTGTATAAGCACACGTTTATTGATTAAATACATATTTTTATTATGCTTTACTAAATACCCACCAGCACTCTGGTATAAATACTAACTTTATATGCTTTTTAAATATATGTGTCTCAAATGTTGGCTTCCGTTCACCGGAAATATTAATCCGCATATGTGCTGCATAAGGTCGCACTTTTGGTATCATCTTTATTGGTATAGATTCAGACTATCCCTTTCTGTTCCATCAAAATTCATATTTGGCACGTCTTGCTTTAAATGATTGAAAAATAATTTTTCAGTTAATAACATGTTATTGGATAATAATATAATTAGCCTCTAACAACCGTATCATTCTTAATTAACGCAAGCAACGACGTTTCAATCATCCCTACAGTTTTCTTTGCAAATTCCACGCGTTTTTCAGCATCTGCCAAACAAATTGCACTGTCATTCATTGCTTTAAAATTAGGCACTAAATCAAAATCAATCTTTCTATTTTCTGCTCCTGTTGGCATGTACCTCCACAAAAGCCACCATGAACCTGTATCCTCAATATTTCCAGAAAGATAACTTTTAACCTTTTCCTTTACTTTGTTTTTAACATCTACTGGTTGCTCGTCTATTTTAAACTCACACCTCAATTTGTTATTAAACAAACAAAAACCTGCAAACAAGCAATGTTCAACTTCTATTCGCAACCAAATTGAAAAATCATTATCAATTCCCTTAACTACATAATTAATGCCGGGGTATGTAGTATTTGATGTGTAAAAGGTCTCTGTTGCATTATTTTCATAAGTATACCATTTAAATCTTTCTTCCTTTTGTAATCCATACTTATCCAATAATGGCTCCATCTGTTTTTCAATCTCTTCCATTACTTTATAAATAATATTTGCCTTGGCTTGATTAATAGAAATTGCAATTTGTAGACCTGTCCGTAAATTGTTCTCTGTCAAACTCAATGTATCAGATATTTTCATAAGCAACTCCTTATTAGGTCTTTCCGTAAATTCTTCTATTGCTTCCACATACTGACTTAAAATATCTTTTATTATGCCGATTTCACCTTTAATAAGCTTCTCTAACCAAATGCGTATGTGTTCAGCAAAAGATATAAAGACAATTCTATTTGCTGGAACAAAGCTTCTTACTGATTTATTAATCATATGGGTGCTATATTCAGAGGGTGCCGTTCCGAACTTTGTTAGATAAACAACTTTTGCATTGGAATCATGTTTTAATGCATGTATGTAATAGTCATAACACTGGTTTTCCTGCTCTCCTGCATGAATTTTCACTTCAATAGGAATAAAGAACTTGTCATTTTTTATAACAATATCAATTCTACGGTCTTCCTCAATCAGAAATTCTTTATAAACTCTGGTTTCTCTAAGCAAAGTATCTTCAATATCTTCCATTTTAAGAATATCTTGGAGAAAGCTTTTCAAATAGATACTTCCATTATTGTGATGCCCTCTAGGGTTTAAAATATCGAAAAGAACTCTACACATCATCACTTCCTTGTCATATACACCTAAAACTTTAAAAATATTATACTTTTCCGTTGATGATTCGTTGTATATTTTAATTTTTTCTGAAATTTCCTTTAATAAATCATTAATGTGCTCCATAGATTTCTCCTTGTTAAAAATCTTTCAGTAGTTCCCATTATGGATTAAACTAATTTATATTTATTTTTCCAATCAACTTTTCTAAAAAGCCATTTCAAATTACGCTGATTATTATTGTATCAAACTAATTTTTACATTACAATTAATTTTCATCTTATGTCCATATTTTAACATTATAATTGTCTATAATATAAACCAATAAACATAAGCGCTTGTATAAGAATGCCACAGATTATTGTGCATTTTAAGTATGTTGTGATTGAAAATTATGGGATTTTGTGTTAAATTAGTGGTGCAGCAACAATATTGAGATGATATTGTAACGATATAATGTAAAGGAGGAAATCATATGAGAAGTCTTACTACATTTGATCTACAATATGCACACAGATTCTTTGGATTTCAGGGAGAGGCACAGTATTTGCATGGCCATACAGGTATATTAACAATTGAGGTTGAGGATACAATTAATCCCGGGGTTAATATGGTTTTTCCTTGCAATGAAATCCAGAAAGTAGCCTGGGATGTTCTGAAGAACTTTGACCATGCTTTGATTTTAAGAGAAGATGATCCTTTACTTCCAGCAATCTTAGACGTGTATGAGAAGCAGGGCATTAAGAACGGATCACCTCAGAATAAAATGAAAGGTGAAGCCTTTAAGACAGAACTTGCAACTGCATACCCAGACTGTCGACTGGTTGTTACAAAAGAAACAATGACTGTGGAAGGCATGATCAAGATTGTTTATGATCTTCTGAAGGACAAGCTTAACATTGCTAAGATCACATTCACCAGTGGTGTGAACGCTGCTACACAGGAGTATAAACCTCATGGTACGAAGGATCGTTGCCCATTATGCGGAGTTGAATTAAACGAAATTGGCGTATGTCCTAAGTGCGGATATAAGAAATAATATATAATTCAAATATTCACACTATGCAAGATTTAATATAATTTACTTAAGCGCTCTATACAACGTGTAGAGTGCTTATTTATTCCTCATTATTTAATAATCATCTTTGGCTTTGAACGATTGTTTTAGAAAATAGCAGTTTTACTTTATTCAGTCATAATTTATATGGAGATTTTGGAGTATAAAATTAATTTTGAACCATAATGCTAAAATTTTTGTTTATGAAGTTAATAACAGAAAAAACTAATAAAGAATATTGGAAAATAAAAATCTCTTAACTTATCATAAGGCCTTTTATTTTTACTTATTTGTCGAATACGATAATAATTTTGGTGTAAATAAAAAAATACAAGGTAATGAGTTTCCTCAAAGCCTTGTATTTACTGGGTTTTTTATAGTTGTGAGCAAGTCTATAAGCCGGGTTCTGTGTTAAACGGTCATCTATCTTGGTACATCGTCACCGATGTCATCATGCGACCATGCCAAAGCGGAACGAGCAGCTCCAAAACGCTTTAATAGGTCTTGCTTCTGGTGGGGTTTACAGAGCCAATGCTGTTACCAGCAAAGCGGTGAGCTCTTACCTCACCTTTCCATCCTTACCATACCAAAAGATATGGCGGTTTATTTCTGTTGCACTGTCCTTAGAGTCGCCTCCACCGGTCGTTAGCCGGCACCATTGCTCTACGAAGCCCGGACTTTCCTCCCTGTTACGGGCGACCGTCTGGCTTACTCACTAAATGAATATATCATATATAATTTTTTATGTCAATGCGATTTAACTACGTAAACTACTGTTAAACCTTGAAAACACTTCCACCCACAAACTCTTTAATTATAGAATTATTCGGTATTCCTCCGCTATTTACAGGTAAAAAGTAGTCCAAAAACTTTATAATTCTCTTTGCGGTAACATACTCTGGCATGCTTTTGTCAATTTTGAAAAGCAGTGGCTCAATGTATGCCTTAAGCACGCTAAGCTCATAAATTGTTGCGGAATTAAACATAACATCGGCATTTTCCTGATATGGAAAAATGTTGTTCTCTTCACCACGTTTAACGCTTGCCCAACTTTCAATGGTTTTTGCGGCATCATTGCCTCTAAACTGGTGGTCACGCACTATTCTCCTTATAAGCCTGCTGTCAGATGTTGAAATTCGATTATGGTCATCCAAATTAAGCTGTGTCATTGCGCTAATAAAAATGCGAAACTTATTTTCATCATGAATTGTCTCTGTAAGCTCATCATTAAGGCCATGAATCCCCTCAACTACAATTATTTCATCTTTTTGAAGTTGCAAAAATCTTCCTTTGTATTCACGCTTACCCAGCACGAAGTTATAGCTTGGCATTTCAACTCTTTCGCCGTTTACAAGAGCATTTAAATCTTTGTTAAACAACTCAAGGTCAAGTGCATTTATATTTTCAAAATCTGGCTTACCATCTTCGTCCAATGGCGTTCTTTCTCTTTCAATAAAATAATCATCAAGGCCAATGGCATGTGGAATAATCCCATTTACTCTAAGTTGCACACATAACCTTTGTGCAAAAGTTGTCTTTCCAGATGATGAAGGCCCTGCAATAAGAACCAATTTGACTTTATCTTTTTTTTCTGTAATAGCATCAGCAATTTGAGCAATTTTCTTTTCATGCAATGCCTCATTAATAAGCACAAGCTCTCCAAAGCCACCATTGGCAATAAGGTCATTTAAATCTGCCACATTTTTAACTTGCATTAGATTGCACCAATCCAACTGTTCCATAAATACACTGGATATCTTTTCAAACCTTTGGTAATCCTCTAATTCATCAAGGTTTTTAATATTAGGAAACTGAATTAGAAAACCTTTTTCATAGGCTACAATGTCAAACTTATCCAGATATCCTGTGCTTGGAACCATATACCCATAGAAATAGTCATAAAAACCATCCATATTATACATATTTACATAAGATGCGCGTCTATACCTAAAAAGCCTTGCCTTGTCGTCCATTCCAAATCTAAGTGAAGTTTCTATTGCCTCATCTCGCGTCATAGTCACTTTTTCAATAGGAATATCATCCGATACAATTTCTTTCATGCGGTTTTTAATTTTTTCCAAACATTCATCTGTAATTTTAATTTCAGCCTTGCGTATTTCGCAATAATAGTTGCTGTTAATTGAATGCTCAACCACCACTGGAGTGTCCATGCCAAACAAATCTTTTACAGCTTTAATCATAAGAAATGAAAGGCTTCTACCGTACACTCTCATTCCATCAGCATTGGTAATATCCAAAAATTCGATTTCCATGCCTTCTTTAATGCAATCCATAAGCTCATAAAGTATATTTCCGCTTTGGGCAAGCATAATTGGGGCTTTAAATTCATCCAAGTATCGTTTGCTCAATTCTTCAAATGTTGTTCCTTCTGCAACTGTAATGGTTTCACCCATAACTGTCACTTTAATATCTGCTACCATTCTTCTCCTCCTTACAATTAAAGGTTCTTAAATACCTGTCCGTCTACTGATGATTGGATAACTTCCATTTTGCTATCTAGCTCATTCAAATATTTGCAAATTACAGGCACAATTATATTTTCGCTGGCATAGTGCGTTGCATCTATAACGCAAATTCCTGCCTCTTGTGCTTTTTGGCTTTCGTGATATCTAAGGTCAGCTGTAATAAATACATCTGCACCTTTTTTCACCGCATCATCCATAAATTCAAAACCACTGCCAGTGCATAAGCCAACACGCCTTATTCTTTTTTCTGTATCACCAACTACGCGCAAGCTGTTAAGCCTCAGTTCCTTTTTAATTATACGCGCGAAGTCACCAAAGGTTGTTTCTTTTTCTAAATTTCCTATGCGTCCAAGTCCATTTATCTGTCCGTTTTGTTGGCAGCTTTCTCTTAAAACCTCAATGTCTTTTAACCCTGAAATCCTCGCCAGTTCATCATTCGTTCCACCAAAGGCGATATCCAAATTTGTGTGCATCGCAAAATGTGCGATATCATTTTTAATAAGCTTTCTAAGCCTTAAACCGATAGGTGTTTCATTAGTAATTTTTTTTACAGCACTGAAAAGCATTGGGTGATGTGTTATTATTATATCAGCACCAATAGTTATTGCTTCATCAACAACCTCATCGGTTACATCCAGTGCCACTAGTACTTTTTTAATGTCACTCTCAGTATCACCAAGAATAAGTCCAGGGTTATCCCAGCTTTCTGCAAGATACATTGGTGCAAAATCTTCCAGTTCATTTATCAAATCACTGCACTTCATATGCCGTTAATGCCTCCTTAAAAATTAATATTTCATTTTCTAATTCATCTATTTTTTTGATGGAATTTTCTGTACCGGAATTTTTAAGTTCTTCCTTAATTTCGGTTAGCTTACCAAGCTTGTGAATTAAATACCTTTCTAAAATAATGCTCTTTTTGTCAAGGTTAATTTTACCAAACATATATTGGCAAGGATTATAAGTCTCCTCTTCACCATGTACTGCATTAATCACAGTGTAATACTTTCCCTCGTCAATAAGCATTTCTTCATTTCCTATTTTAAATCCTATGCTATGGATGTACCTTCGCACACTGTCAATATCCAGCTGCGGCTGCAAAACAAGCTGTTTAAGACTTTGTACAACTTCACAGCTTTCTTTAAGTATCTCTATTATCAACATTCCACCCATGCCTGCAATAACAGCCGTTTCCACCTCACCAATTACTATTGGTGTCAGTCCGCTTCCAAGGCGTGTTTCAATTTTACTAGAAAGGCAATTTGCCGCAATGTTTTCCCTTGCCTTTAAAAGCGGGCCCTTATTTATATCGCAAGCAATTGTCATATCTGCTAGTTTATTTTTAACAAGATAAATCGGCACATATCCATGGTCTGTGCCAATATCTGCAACGGTAGTATACTTAACCTCTCCTGCAACTGTTTTAAGTCTTTTAGAAATTTCCATGACATACCTCTTATTGATATTAGTTTAGTTATATTTTACCCTTAAAACGTCATAAACTCAACACAAAAGCCGTATACAAATCTAACTGCATACGGCTCTCTTTTTACTCTAAATAGTCCTTAAGCTTTTTGCTTCGGCTTGGATGCCTTAACTTCCTAAGTGCCTTTGCTTCAATCTGCCTTATTCTTTCCCTTGTTACATTAAATTCCTTGCCCACTTCCTCAAGGGTTCTTGCTCTGCCGTCATCAAGGCCGAAACGTAGCCTAAGAACTTTTTCTTCTCTGTCTGTCAAGGTATCTAACACTTCAATAAGCTGTTCTTTAAGCAATGTAAATGCTGCTGCTTCGGCTGGTGCTGGTATATCATCATCTGGTATAAAGTCGCCCAAGTGGCTGTCTTCTTCCTCACCAATAGGTGTTTCAAGTGAAACAGGTTCTTGTGCAATCTTCATTATCTCTCTTACCTTGTCAACAGGCATTGCCATTTCAACAGCAAGCTCATCTGCACTTGGTTCACGGCCAAGTTCTTGTATAAGCTGACGTGAAATACGTATAAGCTTATTTATAGTTTCAACCATATGCACAGGTATTCGTATTGTTCTTGCTTGGTCGGCAATAGCTCTGGTAATTGCCTGTCTAATCCACCAAGTGGCATAGGTACTGAATTTATACCCCTTGCTGTAATCGAATTTCTCTACAGCTTTAATAAGACCAAGGTTACCCTCTTGAATAAGGTCAAGAAAAAGCATGCCTCTGCCCACATATCTTTTCGCAATACTTACAACCAAACGAAGATTAGCTTCAGCAAGTTTTTTCTTTGCAATTTCGTCTCCATCTTCCATTCTTTTTGCAAGGTTAATTTCTTCTTCGGCACTAAGCAATGGCACCTTGCCAATTTCTTTAAGGTACATACGTACAGGGTCATCAATGTTTATGCCCTCTGGTAACGATAGGTCGATTTCCTTTTCAACCTCTTCTTCAAGCTCAATTGCGCCAAGTATATCAATGCCTTGTCCCTCAAAATATTCATATATTTTGTCTATCTGGTCTGCTTCAAGTTCAATTTCACCCAAATAGTCCATTATTTCTTTGTATTCAAGTACGCCCTTTTTCTTTTTGCCAATGGCAACAAGTTCTTTAAGGCGGATTAATAAAGTATTTTCCTCTGGGGATTTCAATACAATCCTTCCTTTCCAATTATCCTAAATTCTATCCGAACTGACGGTTATTTATACAAATGCGTCACTTAAAGAGTTATATAAAGTGTATCCAAGTCTTTTTTCAGTTCTATAAGTGATTTTATTTCTTCAATTGATGTTGCTGTAGCCGCCAGAGCATCTGCCTTTGTTCTTTTAATCAATCGAATTTCCTCGTTAACTGCCTTTTCCAATTCATTCATTCCATCGTATTTAAATTTAATGGCAAAAACCTCTGCCACTTTTTTTTGTGCATCAGGAGTATCGAAATAATTAACTGCTTCTGCAGGAAAAATAGTTGCACCCTTTTCGGCAGAATTAAACACTATTTCCGCAAGTTTTATGTACACTTCATCAATAAAATCCTGTGGGTTAAGGTGAAGCTTAATTTTGTCGTAAATTTCTTTCTTTGTTGCACAGATAAATATTATATTCCGCTGTGCTTCATATACGCCTTTAGATTTTATTATTTCTTCCCCAGCCGTTTTATCTGTATACATTCGTACTCGCTTCTTTTCTGCTTCTTTTGCAAACTGAGCGTCATCATTTCCTTTTATTTTTAGTATTTCCCCAACTATTGCGTTTTCTGCAATACCTGTTTGGGCAGATATTTCCTTTGCATAAACATCTCGCTCTATTGGAGAATCCAACTTTGAAAGCATTTGTGCCGCTTCTTTTGTAAAAAGCATTTTTTGTTCAGTATTCCCCATATTATATTTCTTTTTGCTGCAATCTATTTGAAAAGCCATATAGCTTTTTGCATTAACTAATAGCTTGCTAAACTCTACAGAACCATTTTGTTTAATAAATTCATCAGGGTCCTTGCCATTTGGCACTTGCAATACCCTAACCCTAAAACCAGCACCAACCAAAATTGGTATAGCCCGTAAGGCCGCAGTTTCACCTGCTGAATCGCTATCAAAAATAAGTATAATATCGTTTACAAATTTTTTCAGCACCGTAGCATGCTCTGCATTAAATGCCGTGCCCAGTGATGCCGCTACATTGTGAAAGCCGGCTTGATAAATGCTAATCATATCCATATAACCTTCAACAAGTATAATTTCTTTTTTCTTGCTGCTTCTGGCAAAGTTAAGCCCATATAAGGTTCGCTTTTTGTTAAAAAGAGGTGTTTCAGGGGAATTAAGGTATTTAGGTTCACCTTTTTCCATAATTCTTCCGCCAAAACCAATAACTCTGCCTTGCACGTCAAAAATTGGAAACATCAATCGTCCGTAGAACCTATCATGATAACCCTTTCCGTATTTGTTCTCCATTACAAGACCGCTTTTTAACATAGCCTTATCGCTGAAACCTTTTTCTTTCAGCACATTATACAGCCTGTCCTTGCCCTCTGGTGAAAAGCCCAGCCCAAACTTTCTTTGCATTGCTGGTGTTACCTGTCGTTTTTCAAGGTAGTCAAGGGCAGTTTTCCCATCTTCTGCCTGCAAAACATCGTGGTAAAATCTTCCCGCAACTTTATGTATTTCAAATAAGTCGACTCTAAGTTTTTCTTCCTGTGCCGCTTCTTTTGAATATTCAGTTTCGGCAATGGTAATATTTGCTCTGTCTGCAAGGCGTTTAAGTGCCTCAACAAAGTCGCAATTTTCCATCTGCATAACAAAACTGAAAACATTTCCTGCTGCACCACAACCAAAGCAGTAGTAAAGCTGTTTTTCAGCACTAACAGAAAATGATGGTGTTCCTTCATTGTGGAACGGACATAAGCCGAAGTATGAACCTCCCTTTTGCTTTAGAGGAATGTAAGAGGAAATAACTTCAACTATATCATTTTGTGTGCGTATTTCTTCTACAAGTTCCTGGGAATAAAACATATCGGCCTCTCCTTTCTGATTATTATTCTACAAAAAAGCTTGTAATCCTTTATTTTTTTCGCAATTTTTATAAAAATGCAGTGGCATTTTTAGTAAATATTCCATGAAGTTGGAATAAAAAGCCTTGTATAAACCGAAATGGCATATCTGTCAGTCATGCAGGCAATGTAATCACATACAACTGTTTCCACATTTTCTCCTTCTTTTATCAGTTCAACAAATTCCTTTTCAGTTTCATAGGGGTTTTCCATATAATATTTAAAAAGGTCGTTAAGCATGCCATCTACTTTTTTGCCTTCATGTGTAGCACGCTCATCAGTATATACATGGGTAAACATAAAACTCCTCAAATCTCCCATACTTTTTTTCATTTGGTCACTCATTCTAATATCGTTTATGCCAACACTATGCTTAATTGTGTCCCTAATCATTGTATTAATTCGCTCACTGCTAGTAGCACCAATTACCTCCACAATGTCCATAGGTATTGCATCTTTTGCCAAAACTCCTGCTCTTATGGCATCGTCAATATCATGGTTTATGTATGCAATTTTGTCCGAAAGCTGAACAACTTTTCCCTCTAAGGTTGACGGCTTACCTTTTGTTCTGTGGTTAAGTATGCCGTCACGAACTTCCCATGTTAAATTAAGCCCCTTCCCGTCCTTTTCCAACCGTTCCACAACCCTAAGGCTTTGGCTGCAATGTTCAAACCCTGTAGAGCATAAGCTGTCCAAAGCACTTTCCCCTGCATGTCCAAAAGGTGTATGCCCCAAATCGTGTCCTAGCGCTATTGCCTCTGTTAAATCTTCGTTCAGGTGAAGCGCACGTGCAATCGTTCGTGCAATCTGAGATACCTCAAGTGTATGGGTAAGACGTGTTCTATAGTGGTCGCCTTCTGGTGAAATAAATACCTGTGTTTTGTGCTTAAGTCGTCTAAAGGCCTTACAATGGAGAATTCTATCACGGTCTCGTTGAAACTCTGTTCGAATGTCACATTTATCCTCAAATCGTTCTCTTCCCTTTGAAAGCCTGCTTTTTGCCGCAAACTGACTAAGAAGCTTAAACTCTTGTTTCTCTTGTTCAATTCTTAAATCCATAGCAAAACCTCCCTTCCATAAACAAATAACCTATATATGTATAATACTACATTTTATTGTTAAATCCTTTTTTACAAACAGGTTAAATGTTAAAAGTAGATGACAATTTTGTCAAACTCTGGACGAATTATAAAAATTGTTATAGAATATAATTTAAAGAGGAGGTGCTTGGTATGCCTGTAATTACAATAGAAATGGGGAACAAATGGAAAATTGAAACTGCGGTTTCCGTAAAAAACATCGTTATGGAAGAGATTAAAAATGCTTTCAACCTTAAATCTACCGACCGTAACATAAAGGTTACCCGCTACGACCAAGACTTATTTGAGCTTAACGACCCATACGAAATTTTTATAGAAATCCAACTAATTAAAGGCCGGGAAACAAACTTTAAGCGTGACCTTTATAATTCTATAGTTACCGCCATAGAGGAAAAAACCCTTTTCAAAAGAGAAAATATATTTATTTTCCTTAACGAGCAACCTGCAGAAAACTGGGGTGTTAAAGGCGGATTTATTGCAAGTGACATATAAAAAAACAGAGCATTCACTAAAATTTAAGTGATTGCTCTATTTTTTTTTGCTACTTATTTTTTATTTAGAAACGCAAAAGGCTTATCATCGCTGTCTATAAAATGCATAAGCATATATGCGCACATAATTGCAACTCTTTCATCTTTTAGTATTCGTTTGCACTCCTCACGGTCTGCAAGAACCACTTCGATATCTTCCGAATCCTCTTGATTAATATTTGTTGGATTGCCAGCTAGATATCCGTAAACTGTTCCACAGGTTTCATCACTCATGCCTACACTTGTAAAGAAAGGACGGCTGTAACTTCCACTATTAATTGGCGTGAGGGTAAGCCCTGTTTCCTCTTGCATTTCTCGAACTGCTGCAGACACCATGTCCTCGCCCTTTTCAATTATCCCTGCTGGAAATTCATATATATAACCATCAATAGGATATCTATATTGGCGCACAAGAACCACTTTGTTATCATAAATTCCATATATTGCTACACAATCCGCATTATTCTTACCAGTACTTATTTTAAGTTTTTCAACCTCGTAAGCCCTGGACGCCATATAATATGGAGAGATTTTCCCATTTCTTCTTTCCGCCTCAAGCTCATATAAATTCAAGAACTTGTTACTTGTCTGTTTAATTATTTTTTTCACTCTATCCATGTTTACCTCCAAAACAGCTTGAATCTAATTCTGATAATATCCACTTTCACACAAAACTTCAAAACAATAGTTAACCTCGTCATCTGTAAAAAGTTGCGTAAATTTTTTGTCTATAACAGTCGACTCCATTGTTAAATCCAATCTGGCTTTTGCTTCAAGTGCTGAAAAACCGTCGGAAAGTTTCCGTTTTTTTATTAATTCCTTTGCTGTTGCTAATCCTCCCCATCTTTCAATTGCTTGAATAAGCCTAGTAGGGTTAAATCCGCACTTCGTTTGTGCCACTTGGTATCTGGCAATCAAGTCCTTGTTAAATTGTATTTCCAATTCATTTAATTTATCTAAATCTGCCACGTTAATTCCTCCAAAATAATTTGTTAATTTAGTATACATCCAAAATTAAATTTCATCAATTATATTAAATTAAATCATTCAGTTTTTAAAATAAACAGCATATTATTGTTTTGAGGTGATAGCGTGAATCCATGTAAAAGTGCATCCCTTATAACAGCCTTGGCGTGTGAAATATTCAATTCATTTTCATCTGAGGAAGTAGAAGTATTTGCCGCTCAGCTTGTTCAACTTGGGGATACCCTTACAACAATGTTGACCCAACAAAGTGTATGCCAAAGCAATAGAAAAGAATGATTGAATGTAGCAAAAAGGGGTAGCAATTTTGCTGCCCCATAAGTTTAATAATAGCTTTTAATTTCCAAATTAGATTTTCTTCTATCTTAACTTTGATTTTTGCAAACCAGTGCATTCAGAAAGATAAGAAACTAGCTATTTATAGTTGCTTTTTTAAAATGTAGCTTTTCACTTACCTTTTCTTTCATTACAAAGCTAAGCATGATTGGTGTAAGCAATGTTGTCATTATAACAACAAGCACAATTGCAGGTGACAATACAGTGTCAATAAGCCCTGCCTGCATCCCTTTTTGTGCAACAATCAGTGCCACCTCACCACGAGAAACCATCCCAACACCAATTCTGAAAGAATCTAAATTGGATATACCACATATCTTTGCACCTATGCCACAGCCAATAATCTTTGTTATTACTGCAATAGCAAGTAGAACCAATGCAAAAATAATAAATCTAGAATTAAGCGCACGTAAATCTGTCTTTATACCTACACTTGCAAAAAACACAGGCGAAAAAAACAGATACGATGATACCGTTATTTTTTTCACTATATATTGCCTTGTTTTTGCAATATTGCAAAGTATTATTCCTGCAAAATAAGCACCCGTAATATCTGCCACACCGAAGAACTTTTCTGCAATATATGAAAGTATTAGACAAAAGCCAAAACCATATACTGCAACTCTCCTTTTTGTGCCAACTACATCTTCCATTTTTCTGAAAACATAGTAAATTCCAATTCCAACAACTACAAGAAAAATAAAAAATCCACCGATTTTTGTCAGTACCATGAAAGGACTTTCATTTCCCCCTGTAAAACCCGAAAGAAAAGAAAGAATAATGATTCCTAAAATGTCATCAATAACTGCGGCACCTAAAATTGTGGTGCCCACCTTACCCTTAAGTTTTCCCATTTCTCTTAGTGTTTCAACTGTAATGCTTACCGATGTTGCTGTAAGTACAACACCAATAAATATACCCTTAAGCACTGTCATTGAATCAACTGACTGTGCAAAAAATGCCATATATGCCCCAAATCCACCTAAAAGTGGAAATATAACACCTAGCAGTGCAACAACAAAAGATGTTAGCCCAGTATTTTTCAGCTCCTCAATGTCCGTGTCAAGGCCGGCAATAAACATAAGTATAATTACACCCAACTCTGATGTTTTTAAAAGGAAATCCGTTTCCTGTACAATTCCCAAACAGCTTGGTCCAAGTATAATTCCTGCCATGAGTGCTCCAACAACCTGAGGCATGTGCACATGACTAGATAACAAGCCAAATGTTTTTGTAGATAAAAGTATAATTGCAATTACAAGTAAAAATTCATATGATTCCATAGTAGCATCCCCTTGTTGTTTTAATATTTCTTGTTTGTATTATTCATTATATACATACAAAACAAAAATTACAAGGGTTTTTACAGGTTAATTTTGTGCAAATTTTACAATTGATAGTTTGAAAATATTATACAAAAAAACTGTTTACAATTCTATTCATTCTCAGTTAGCATACTATTGTTAGACATGTTTTTATATGAAAACAATTTATTTAGTATGTTTCACTTATGTATATCTGCATTCAAAATTATAGTACTTGTTTGCTTTTAGTAATTATATACAAAAAAGCATACTGTATTATTAAATAATCTTCATAAAAATAAAGGCGGCATTTTTTCTGAAAATACAGCCTTTATTCCTTGTCTATTCTTCAATTTTCCCGACTTCAAGGCCACTAAGAACAATGTTTTCATCAAGCAGAGGAAGTTCCTTTGTGGATGTAAATCCAAAATATCTTAAAAATTCCTTTGTTGTGCCAAACAATATAGGTCGACCTGGTGCATCCTGCCGTCCTACCTCGCAAACAAGGCCTCTTTCAACAAGCTTGTTTACAGCGTGGTCAGCGTTTACTCCTCTTACCTCTTCAATTTGCCCTTTTGTTGCAGGCTGTTTGTAAGCAATAATTGCAAGAGTTTCGAGCAAACTTTGTGTAAGCCCCTGACGTTTTGTAGATTTATAAATACTTCTTATATAGTCAAAACAGTGTGCCGCCGTACACATCTGATATGCTCCATCCAGTTCAACTATATGTATTCCCCGTTTTTCATCGCTGTACTTGTCCGCAAGAGCCTTAATAATTGCCTTAGTTGTTGCCTTATCCATGCTTATGGCATCAGCAATAACTGCCAAACTCACTGCTTCACCAGATACAAATAAAACTGCTTCAATTACAGCTTCTAGTTCATTAAGCTTCATTTAATTCACTTCCAATGTATTTAGTAATAACTATTTCATTAAATGCCCCATCCTGACTAATACTTACAAGCTTCATTTTTATGCACTCAAGCAAAGCCATAAATGTAACCACCACCTCAGTTTTACGAACATTCTCTCTAAATATTTCCCAAAAGCTAACTTTGGTGGAAATTATAATCAAATCCTTTATGTAAGATATTTTTTCATCCACAGTGTATAAGTCTCTCTCCACAGATTTAAAGCTGCTTCGTACTTTATCTACCTTTTTTTCTCTACGTTTTAAAACTTCTTGAAAAGCTTTATATATGTCATCAAAGGTAACCCCATCCAGAAAGTCTTCAAGTTCCACTATTTCTTCCTGCTTAAATATATTTAGTGATGGGTCAGCCTCCTTGAATAAAACCTGTGACGCTGCTTCTTCTCTTTCCTTAAATTCCTCTGTAACATTTTTAAACCGCTTGTATTCAATAAGCTTTGCAACCAGCTCTGCTCGTGGGTCAATTTCATTTTCAATATCTTCATTTTTAGCCTTTGGCAGCAACATGCGAGACTTTATCTCTAACAACGTAGCCGCCATAAGCAAAAATTCACTCATTACATCCATGCTTCTCTTTTGGGCATCTTCCACTATTGCAAGATATTGATTTGTAATCTCGAATATAGGTATATCATAAATGTCAATTTTATTTTTCTCAATTAAATGATACAAAAGACTCATAGGTCCTTGAAAATTTTCCAACTGTAAGGTGATTTCCATTAAAATTGTTCCTTTCGTATTTATAATCCCAGAATACTCATTATTCCTCTAATTATAGGTGAAAAAACAACATCCGTACGTCCAAGAAACAAAAGAAAAAGAAATAGCATTTGCACTATTTTTTCGTACTGAATGTAACTAAAGTAAGTGTTGGCTGGCATAACTGTACTAAGTACCTTAAGCCCATCCATTGGTGTAATTGGAACAATATTATACACCGCCAGTGATACATTAAACTGAATAAGGCTTATTAGAATAATTTTTATTACTGTAGACTGAACATTTGTAGTTCTTAGCAAGATCGCAAATAACATTGCTGCCAAAAGGTTGGCAACTGAAGGTGAAATGGCTGTAATTAATGTGTCTCTTTTTCTATTTTTATAAAAAAGCGCATTGGTCTGCACAGGTTGACCCCAACCAAATCCTGTTGCCAGAAAAAGTATAAAACCTATAGGCTCAAAGTGCTTAACTGGATTAATTGTCAACCTTCCTTCATTTTTAGGCTTTTTATCACCCAATGCAGTGGATACAGCCGCACGTACAAATTCATGCAGTGTTGTTGCAAAAAGTATACAAGGCACACGAAGAAGTAAATCAATTATTGTATTCATCAGGTTTTTCCTTTCAATTTAAATTTTGTATAAATAAACATAACTACATTATAATACCAAATTTTTAAATGCAAGTCTATATTTAACGTCTATTAAAAATAGTTTTCCTAGCTTCCTTCTAAATAATACGCAATTAAAAAGCAGAGGTTTGTAAAATCTCTGCTTTTATGTTATATATTATTTTTCACTCTGTATCACTTCAATTGCCTTTTGAAGCTGTGTATCCTTGTCATGGGTAATTACCAATGCATTCTTAAGCTCTTCCGGAAGCTCAATAACATAGTCCGGGGCAATCCCCTCGCCTTGAATACAAACTCCTCGTGGTGTATAATATTTTTGTATTGTTACCTTAACAGCTGAACCATCCGGTACCGAATAAAGATTTTGTACAAGTCCCTTACCAAAGGTTTGGGTGCCAACAAGAGTCCCTGTTCCTGTGTCCTGCACCGCACCTGCCAAAATTTCTGATGCACTTGCACTATTTCCATTAACCAAAATACTAAGAGGAACCTTTACACATTCTTCGTCAGAAGTATAGTCTACTCTCTTTCCTTCTTTATCTATTGTATACACCAAAGTACCTTCTGGAACAAGCTTGTCAGCTATTTTTTCTACAACGCTAAGTACCCCGCCTGGGTTATCACGAACATCTATAATAAGTCCTTTAGCACCTTTACTCATTAACTCATCATATGCTTTAGTAAACTGCTCGTAAGTATTGTTTTTAAAACCGCTTAGCCTTATATACGCTATATTATCCTCAAGCATCTCTCCGGCAACAGATGGAACATCTATAACATTTCTAACGATATTAAATTCAATTTCCTTGTCCTCACTTTTACGGTACACTGTTATTTTAACCTCAGTACCATTAGCACCTTTTATCATTGCAATAGCTTCAGTGCTATCCATACCAGTTATAGGTGTTTCGTTAACCTTTCTTATAATATCTCCCGGAAGTATTCCTGCTGTTTCTGCTGGCGTTCCTGCTATGGGCGAAATAACCATCAACGACCCATTTTCTTTATTAGTAATTACATTTACACCAATGCCATAAAACGAACCCTCAGTGCTTTCCATAAAATTTTTAACTTGCTCTGCCGAAAGATAAGTGGTATACGGGTCACCTATGCTATCCACCATGCCATAGAATATTCCATCCATAAGTGCATCATTGTCTACATTCTCAACATAGTGGCTGTTAAGCAACTGAGATATGTAATTAATTTTGTCCTCCACAGAAAAATCCTGCTTGGTTTTTGCACTTATTCCTACTGCTGCAGTATTAAGTATTGCAAATGACATAACAGAAGCCGCAACTCCTGTTGCAACACCGCTAAGAAAAGTCTTTCTGTTCATTATTAACGCTCCTTAAATGATGATACTATTATTGTATTAATCTTTTATTAAAATTAGTATACACCATTATCTACAAATTTGTTTAAGTTTTTGTTAACAATAAAAGACCTTGAGATGACTGCACCTTTATTGCTTGTCAGGTTGCATATCGTTCCCAAGGTCTCTATTCAAATTTTTAAACGCCCAAATATCCTTTAGGGCTAACATGAGAACCATTTACTCTTACTTCGAAATGGCAGTGATTTCCTGTTGAGTTTCCTGTGCTGCCTGCCTTTGCAATTACTTGACCACGCGTTACTGTCTGACCCACGCTTACTAAAAGGCTTGAATTGTGCCCATAAAGAGTTGTAAGTCCATTTCCATGATTAATAATTACCGTGTAACCATATCCGCGAACATAGCTTGCTGTAATAACAGTGCCTGCCTCTGCCGCAACAATGTTTGAGCCATATGGTGCGGGAATATCATAACCTGTGTGGAATTCGTAACCGCTTCCAATAGGCTTTGGACGGTTGCCGTAGCCGCTAGATATGTAACTCCTGCCCGGTACAGGCCATTGCAGCTGACCACCTGTATAGTTTGCTGTGTAAGATGATGAACCATTTCTATTTTGAGCCGCAACTGCAGAATTGATAAGTTTTTGTACCTCGTTGCTGGCTTCTTCCGTACTAGCAATAACGTCTGTATACGTTGCTTCATCTTGCTGATACTTTTTATACAAAGCCTCTTTTTCACTTATCTTACTTGAAAGTGCGGCATTTTTCACCTGCTGGTCTGCCACCAAAATTTCTATTGCCGCTTTCTCTTCTGCAATTTCTTCTGTCTTTGTTTTCATTATAGACTCATATTTTTTGAGCCTGTCCAAAGTTTCATTATCATATGTCATTATATCGTTAACATATTGAAGCCTTGTAAGAAAATCACTCATGTTTTTGCTCTTAAACAATACCTTAAGGTATCCTACAGAGCCATTTTCATAAATATATTTAACTCGCTTGCTAAAAATTTCAAGTTGTTGGTCACTCGCTTCGCTTGCTGATGCAAATTCAACTTCTGCCTCGTTAAGCTTAGTTTCAGTATCGCTAAGCTGTGTCTCAACAAGTTCAAGTTCGTTTTGCGCAATTTCTAGCTGAGAGTCAAGTTCCTCTATTTCCGCTGACATCTTCTCTTTGTTGTCTTTGGCTGCTGCCAATGCAGACTTCGCTGATTCCTGCTTTTTTTTAAGTTCTTTTTGCTCCGCCTGTAATTGTGAAAGGGTTTTTCCATATACAATATTTTCGGGCATAGCGACTGTGTAAGCAGAAAAAATAATTAAAAATGTCAGAATAGTTGCTGTTAATCTTTTCATTTTCTTCCCTCCTACACTCTCAGATGTTTACGTATAGAAGATACACTTCCAAACATACCAAGCAAAGCACCAACAATCAGTGAAATTGGTATAAGTTTAGAGAATATAACGTAGCCATCTAGTAATGTTGCAATATTCTGCACAACAGGGAAGTATTGATATATAAGCTGAACTATCTTTGTATACAATGGCCACGAAACAGCCATTGGTATAGATGCACCAAGCAAGCCAATAAGCACGCCTTCTATAATAAACGGCCATCTTATAAACCAGTCAGTTGCTCCAACATATTTCATAATATTAATTTCTGTACGCCTTGTGTAAACAGAAATTTTTATTGTATTCATAATAATAACAACCGAAATAACAGCAAGCATTGCAACAACGGCCACACCAACAATACTAAAAACTTTATTAAGCTTAAGCAGTATTTCGGTTTCGGTTTGGGCATGACGCACATTTCTAATTCCTTCAACGCCCTCAATACCCTTAAGCACATCTGTTTGGTACTCTATTCCATCGAGTGCTACTTCAAAAGAATGAGAAAGAGGGTTATTGTCTCCATCAAGGCCATCTAAAATATCATCTGCTTCCCACTCTTCTTTAAGGCCATCAAGCGCCTCTTCTGGTGAGATATATGTAACCATTGTTACGTGAGGTATTGCTTTTAATTCCTCGCTTATTTTGTTAATCTGCTCAGAATCTAAATCATCATCCAAAAATACAGCAATACCAATTGTATCCTCAATTTGATCCAAAACCGAGGATAAATTTCCAATAAGGCAGCAAGATAAAGCAATTATAAATATGCAGGCCGCAACAGTTGCAACAGATGCAACCGTCATCAGTCTGTTTTTTAAAAGCCCTGTAAAGCCTTCTTTAAAATAGTATCTGATTGAACTAGGCCTCATCGCTGTAACCACCTTTTCTTACGTCTCTTATAATATGTCCTCCCTTAAGGGTAACCACTCTTTTTTGCATCATGTCAACTATGTCCTTTGCATGAGTTGCTACAACCACCGTAGTACCACGCCTATTTATTTCATCCAACAAGCACATAATGTCCCAAGCTGTATCAGGGTCAAGATTCCCTGTAGGCTCGTCAGCAATGAGTATTGGTGGATTATTTACAATAGCTCTGGCGAGGGCTGTTCTTTGCTGTTCTCCGCCAGAAAGCTGATTTGGATAAGCTTTAGCTTTATTTTGAAGCCCTACAAGAGACAACACTGTAGGTATATTCCTTCTAATTTGGCTTGTTGGGCTTTCAATAACCTGCATGGCAAAAGCCACATTTTCATAAACTGTTTTTGTAGGCAAAAGCCTAAAATCCTGAAACACTATTCCCAAATTTCTTCTAAGATATGGTATCTTGTTTCTCCTCATTCTTGTTGTATTCATGTTATTAATAACAATCTGCCCATCGGTTGGGTTAAGTTCTTTCATCAACAGCTTAATAAGTGTAGATTTTCCAGAACCACTTGCACCGATGAAAAATACAAATTCACCTTTTTCAATGTGAATGGATACATCCTTAACGCCCTCCGAGCCGTTAGGATATACCTTTGTTACGTTTTCTACTTTAATCATCAGAAAGCTTCCTTTCTTTGGTAGTTCGCTTTGCTTTATTGCTTAAACCTACGCACCACTCAAAGTGATGCAAACAAATTTGTTTCCCAATTAGTAGGTCATTTTTTCCATGTAAAGCATGTACTTGCTAACCATAAGAGTTATTTTGAAAATGATAGCATCGTCGAAGTTTCTAAGGTCAAGCCCTGTCATCTTCTGAAGCTTATCAAGTCTGTAAACGAGAGTATTTCTGTGGATATAAAGCTGCCTTGACGTTTCGGATACATTAAGATTATTTTCAAAGAACTTGCCAACAGTAGCAAGGGTTTCTTCGTCAAAATCATCAATTGTAAGTCCGTGAAGAACCTCTTTAATAAACATCCTGCAAAGAGGAAGCGGCAACTGATAAATAAGACGGCCTATGCCAAGCTGTTCGTAGTTAACAATAAACTTTTCTCCGTCAAAAATCCTTCCAACCTCAAGAGCCATTTTTGCTTCTTTGTAAGAACGTGAAACGTCTTTAAGATCAGCCACAGCAGTACCTATAGAGATAAATGCCTTTGTGTTTGTTTCGCTGTTAAGGGTGTCTACAATCTGCTTTGCAATCTTTTCAACGTCCTCCATTGTTTCCTTTTCACGCAATTCCTTAACAAGTATAATGCAGTGCTCATCAACAGCAGTAACAAAATCCTTAGTTTTTGATGGGAAAACGTTTCTTACCATTTCAACAATGTTCATGTCTTTATCTATGTTTGTCTCAACAAGATAAACAATTCTTTTAACATTGTTTTCAATATGCAGCTTTTTAGCGCGACTGTAAATGTCAACCAAAAGTAAATTATCAAGAAGAAGATTTTTTATAAAATTATCCTTATCATATCTTTCCTTGTAAGCAACCAAAAGACTTTGAATTTGGAAAGCCGTAATTTTGCCAATTCTGTACCCTTCCTCGTCTTCCCCTTTAACTTGAACCACATATTCAGGCAGACTGTTGTCGTAAACCTTAAAATACTGGTATCCCAGCACAAGCTGACTTTCTGCTGGTGAAAGTATAAAGCTTTCAATGTCGTCAACCTGTTTGCCAATCATCGATTCCTCGGTTGTTGCAATAACCTTACCTTCCTTTTCAATTACACTAAGTTCTTTTCTTGTGATATTTTTAAGTCCGTCTATGGTGCTTTGTAAAATTTGATTAGAAATCATGAACTCACCCCTAAATAATACTTTTGCTCAACAGTTATAGGCTTTTGATAAAAATCACAATCATTATTTTTTATTAACATAAAAAATGCATATATTAATTTTTACTATACAAAAAAGCCACTTTATAAGATAATACCAAAAAACAAAATAAAAATCTATAAAAAAATGACATTTTTTTATTTTTTTTATCATTAGTCTTTTTTTTATATAAAAAAACAGCATATTTTGTATGTTAAATAGTAATCAATAACTACTGCACACTAAATATGCCATTATGAAATATATCCAAAGCATTGTGTTATTTATACTAATCCACACTATTCAGCTTCTTAAATCCCTCGCCCATCACTTCTTTAATGTCAGTAAGTATAATAAATGCATTTGGGTCAGCATTGCGCACAATTTCCTTAATTCCTACTATGTCTTTTTGTGTAAATACACAAAGAAGTACATCTTTGCTTTTTCCAGTATACATTCCTTTTCCATTCAAAGCAGTAACGCCACGATTGTGCCGTTTCATAATTTCCCTTGCAATTTTCTCGCTTTCTTCAGATATAATAAATGCCATCTTAGAAAAGGAAAGTCCTTCCAGCACCGCCGTTATACACTTTGAAGATATAAATATAGATATAATTGCATACATTGCCTTTTCCGCACCGAACACAAATAAGCCAAAAGAAATAATAAGTGCATTTATTGCAAACATGATTGAAGATATTGAGATATATTTAATCTTCCTATGGATAATAGTTGCCAAAAGATCAACGCCGCCTGTGGAGGCCATAGCCCTAAGTACAAAGCCCACTCCTATTCCATCCACTATTCCTCCATAAATGGCAATAAGCGCCAAATCCCCTTTAAAAACTGGCAAAAAAGATGACATTTCCAACGCAACAGATAAAAATACAGTTGCAAAAACTGTTTTTCCCAGATATTCCTTTCCAAGCACAAAATATGCCACAACAAAAAGGGGCACGTTAAGTACAAGGTTCGTTACAGATAATGGAATACCACCCTCATAGAGCCCATTGGTTAAGTTTTTAATTATAATGGCAATACCCGAAAACCCACCAACAACCACCTGATTAGGCGAAAAAAATACAGTTATAGCCACCGCAATAAACATAGTTCCAATAATCATAAACATAACATCCATAACCTTTGAAGCCACATCACGCTGTTGCATAAATGTTCACCCTCTGCTCAATATATATTTTATTTTTTTGACATTATTACTTTTAAAACAAATAATGGTAAATTCATCATTCTTTTAATTCTTGTAGGCTGACAAATAAGCCTGTGAAACCATTCTAACCCAAGTTTTTGATATATTTTAGGAGCTCGTTTAAGGTTACCTGCCATAACGTCAAAACTTCCGCCAACACCGATAGCAACCTTAGCACCTGTAAAACGCAGATTTTCATAAATCCATTTTTCCTGCTTTGGTGCCCCAATTCCAACAAGAAGCAGATCTGGTTTGAGAGCCTTGATTTCTGCAATAATCTCTTTTTCATCTCTTAAGTTAAAAAAGCCATTCCTTGTTCCCAAAACCTTAAGCCCTGGATACTCTTTAACCATTTTTTTTGCAGCGGCTGCAGCAACACCTGGTGCGCCTCCGAAAAAGTATGCACTTTTTCCTGCCTTAGCCATTCTTTTCATTATGTTCTGGCATAAATCGTATCCAGCCACTCTTTCGTTTATTTTTACAGATGAGTGCTTCGATGCCCATACAATGCCAATGCCATCTGGAACGACTAGATCCGCCGCCTTAAGTATGTTCATAAGCTGCTCATCACTTTGTGCTTGCATAACTATCTCTGGGTTTGGTGTGCAAATTATATGTCTACCACCGTCCTCAAAAAAATGTATTGCCTTTTCAATTGCACTCTCCATCGTAAGTACATCAAATGGAACCCCAAGTATTTCTGTAACAATTCTCATAACTAAGCCCCTATCCCTCTAACAGCTCAACTAAATAATCCTCATTTTTTTCTGCCAGTCTTTCAAGACCACGCACAGCCTCGTCAAGCTTTTCTACGTACGCTTCTCTATTTTCAATCATTGCCTTAATTTTTCTAAAAGCATCGTCTATATTGTACTTATCAACATCTCCTCCGCTTGGCATACTGAATTCCTTCAAATAGAAATCTATTTTAGGGTCGTAACTAAAGCCAATAAGCGGAATTCTTTGCTTTGCAGCAAAAATAAGGGTATGAAGCCTCATGCTCATTACAAAATCCATTAGCCCTATTATGCCCATTGTTTCAAATGGAGTTGCATCATCTCGTAAAATAAATGATTCACTTTTCATTCTGCTTTGCACCATACGGCTTATATTAATATCATTTGGCACCTGCATTGGAATAAATACAATATTTCTGTTAAGTTCATTATGAACCCTGTCGCAAAGAACAGCGAAATCCGAAATAAACTTATCCACATCTTTCCAGTTTCTTACGGACACGCCAACTATAGGCTTATCCATTGGTATCCCCTGTTCACGAAGTATTTTTTCAGCTTTCTGATGTGTAATACTATCAAGAGTAAAAACTGGGTCTGCAGTAACATATGCATTCGGGTTGTCCACACCCATGTTCCTAAGTTCATCAAGGGAATTTTCTTCACGCAATGTAACTATATCCACCTTGTTAACAACATTTTTAACCAACCGCCTATTTTTAGGTTTGGTAACTGGACCAATACCGTTTGCATACAGCATCACCTTTTTACCAAACAGCTTTGCGCACTTAATTATTGAAAGATAATATACAATGGAGCGTGTGCTGGTTCTGTCCTGTAAAAGACTTCCGCCGCCGCTTATTAGCACATCGCAATTTTTTATAGCTTTTATAACGCTAAAAATATTATACCTGTAAACAACATCAACCCCATACTTTTGCTTGGTTTGAAGCGGATTATTTGCAAGTACAGTTATTTTAGTTTTCTGGTTAAGCTTGCGCATATTTGCATGAATTGACAAAAGTATAGCATCATCTCCAGAATTATTAAACCCATAGTAACCTGACATAAGTACCTTGTGACAGCGACCCTTGTTTTCATCCCATGCGTCATCGTATGCCATTATACAGTCAGAAGCCATTTTATTCACAGAATAATTTTGAAATATTACTTTTCTGCCATATTCGCCAAGTTCTCCTCGCTGAACATTTCCAATAGCATTCATGGCATAAATAATATCATGCTCTAAAAGCAGTAAAGTAGATTGAGGACATCCACGGCAACAAAAATTATTTTCCTGTGCAAGCTCAAGCTTTTCTTTCTTAAAAAGACCAATGTAACCTTCATTTCCAGCAATAATAACAGGTTTTGCCGCCGCCATAGCCTCAAGTGCTGCTCGGCTTACGCCAACAAAAACCCTTCCCACTGCAATTAGTTCGTTTATGTCTGTTCTTGCCCCAGTCATAGTTATACACTCTCGTCCTATGACAGCGTTGGCTTCTTCTGCCTTTGCTTTAAGCTTGTCAAACACATTTCCGCCGCCAACAATAAGTATACGCAGTCTTTTAATCTTTTTGCTAAGCTCTGGAGCAAGGTCAATAAGTTGCTTTGCTACAAGGGCTCTGTCTTCGTCCATTCGGCTAACATACACCAGCGTATTGTCATATTCGGTTATGTTAAACTCTTTCATAATGCCCTTGCCCTTAATTTTAGGCGAAAATTTGTCGGTATCAATGCCATTAATAGTTACATAAATATTATTTCTGTCAACACCGTAATTTTTAATAAGATAGTCTTTAATATCATCACTAACAGCAACTACCTTCTGACCCCAGTTGGTTATATATTTAAGCCCCATGCCAGTGTAAAACACCCAGTGTGCTGTTGTTACAAAGGTAAAATTCATTCTTTTTTTAAGCAGCCCGCAAACGAACCCAGGAATTCTTGCATGAGAATGAACAATGTCCGGATTTTCTTTTTTTATTATATCTTTAAGTAGAAAATAGGATTTTCTCATATTTCTTATACTGCGTTTGTTCAAAGGCACTTTATAATGCTTTATTCCAACATCCTCAAGCTCTTTAACATATACTCCGCCATTTGATGCTACAACAATGCGATGTCCCTCCTTATTTAGCTGTTTGGCTAATTCTACAACATGAGTTTCAGCACCGCCTATTTCCAGCCCCATCAAAGCCATAAGTATAGTATATTTTCTATGCATAATATCACCTATATTTCAATGCTAAAAAATTTCATTAACACTGCCTTCGCATTCAAAGTATTTTGTAATGAATTTCTTTTTAGACCCCACAAGAAGCTCATATGTTTTGTTTACAAACCATCCACTGTCATTTACAACACCTTCTGCCTCAACAGTAAGTATTAAATTTATTCTGTTTTCAACATTGCCTCGCACAATGGTTCCATTTGGCATCTTTATTCTTTCAGTAGCCTGCTCACTATCCACTGCCACAATTGTACCAATGGCATTTCCCGAGGTTTTATCAAAAAGTGTATCCCCAATCTGTACATTGTTAAGGGCAACTTTTCTTACCTTTTCAATCTTAACGCTATAGCTTATAGGCTGCATAGCCGCAGAATTGCTTGTTTTTTCCATTCCAAATTTTACATATGCACCAATACCCAAGGCAATAATAAGTAAAAGTACACAGCAGTCTATGACATTGATTTTGCCAAATAATTTTCCTTTTTCGTCAATCAGCTTCATTACTTATCTCCTCCTATCGTTCAATGCTAAGTATATATCCACGTCCAGCATAACCTGGGCCTTTTGCTGCAACTTCAATGCCCGCCTTAACCACAAAGTAGCCATTCACCTTAAAATCACTTGCGCTTTCAGTTGCATTTGCTTCAACAGTAACGATGGCAGTTTCCTTGCCTGGCATTTCGGCATCCATTATTTCCCCTGTTTGAACATTTTCCGTAAGTTCTTTATGCGGAACTTTTTCAACTGCCACTACCTTGCCCATGTAATAGTTTTTAACGTTATCAGTTATTTCATCTCCAACCTCAATAAGGTCAGTAAACCCAATTTGATTATCTGTTAGTTCAAAGGTGTAACGTATTGGCTTTGTTTCCACCGCTACCTCCTTATGTGTATATTTGTAAACAAAAATTGCAAGAGCAAGTAGTATCACGATAATCACAATATCAAATAAATTAATTTTAAATTTCTTTACCACTATCCGCATCTCCTCTCTAACGTAAATGCTTATTTATTATCAGCATTTGCCTAAAACACCTGCATAAATCTTTTCAATATTTCTAGCATATATTTCAGCTGTAAATTTTTCTTCAAAAATTTCAACAGACCTCTTTTTCATATATTCATATTTTTCTTTGTCCTCCATAAGAATTTCAATATATCTAGCCATATCAGCACTATCTTTAAGGTTGAATATGTACCCGTTTTCACCATTAGTAATTACCCCAGGGTTTCCACCATAATTGCTAACAACAGCAGGTATTCCAAGGCTCATGCCCTCCAACAGCGCAAGGCTTGTTGCCTCTGTGCCATATGAGGCATTAGCTTGTAAATCCATAACCCCAAGCATTCGTCTAATGTCGCTTATAAAACCAGTAAACACAACTGTGTTTTCCAAAGCTTTTTCTTTAACAATGGCTTTCAGTTCAGTTTCATTTACGCCAGTACCGATTATAAGTACCTTTATGTTTTTGCCTTTATTTTTAAGTATTTCTGCCGCCTCCACAAGATATTTATGTCCCTTGTAGGGTTCCATACGTGCCATAATCCCCACAACAAAGTCATTTTCATTAATTCCGTATTTTATTCTTGTTTCAGCATTTTCCTCTTCGGTGCACTCCTTAACCTTTTCTACCCCATTAAGTATTACCTTTACTTTGTTTGCAGAAATCCCACCATCTGTAAGATTGTCTTTAGCCGCCTGTGCAACAGCCATAATATCATCTGATAAATATTCATTTATCATTTTGTTAGCAAGCTTTCCTATCCCCTTGCTTATTTTAGGACTTACAGGAAAAACAGAGTGCCTTGTATATATAATTTTTTTCCCACAAAGTTTTGCCGCCACACGTCCGCTTAAATTACCATGAGTGTGAACAACGTCAGGATTTTCGGTTTTTATAATTCTTTTTAAATTTCCGACTGCTTCTTTACTAAAAGATTTTTCGGCAATTCCATCCGCTTCAATAACCCCTGTGTCTAATTTTTTTATTTCTGGTATTAAAAGACTGCCTCTGGGCACAACAACTTTAACCTCAAATTCTTCACGATTATAGTATTTAAGGAAGTTAAGCACGCAACGTCCAGCACCGCCAATATTGCTGTCGCTGATAATATTTAAAACCCTAATCACCTGCTACACCTCCTCTAGTTCCGAGTATTTGCTAAACACTATACCCATGCCAATTACTGCCCAAAATAACAGCATCACCCTGTAATTGTAAAAGGTATAGTCAAAAAGGCTTTGTACCAAGAACCCAGCAATAGCAGACATTGCCCCTATAGTAAGTATTCTGGCTGTTTTATCTGTTTCTTTTAAATATGAGCAGAAAAGTGCCTTGAAATATTGATAAATTATAACGGCAAATGCAAGTATACCAACAATTCCCGAATCGCACATAATTTGTAAATAAGTGTTGTGTGCATGAGGCGCACTTATTCCGTTGTAGCCATAAACAGGGTACACAAGGTTGTATGCCGCCTGTCCCGGTCCAACCCCACTGAACCAATAATCTTTAAGCATTGCAATGGTTCCCATCCAAATGTACACCCTGTAACTTGTAGATGAATCAGACATATTACCAATGCTCATAAATCTGTTTAATATTGTTTCCGGAAGAACAAAAGGCATTAGCAATAATCCTAGTACGCCAAGAAAAATAAAACGCTTATCCAAAAGCACCAAAAATATTGCCGCTGCTACAAGTATACCAATGTAACAACCTCTTGAATAGGTAAGTATAAGACAAAGCATCATTGCACCAGTTGCCCCTAGATAAAAAAGCTTCATAATTAAGGTTTTTGTTATAAAAAAGCACGCAACAGCTAAAGGAATTATTAATAGAAAGTACTCACCTAATACGTTAGGGTTTGCAAAAGTGGAATATACCCTAAACATGCCTTCAAACATCTCAGTATCTACCCATACACCGCCAAATTTCTCTTGAAACATATACTGATAAAAACCATAAAGTGCCACCAAAATGCCAACACAAACCATTAGAAACAGCAATATTTTAACCTGCCTTTTGCTTTGAATTGCATTAATAATAACAATTGCAAAAAGAACAAAGCAAATGGAAAGCAATCCGCCAAAAAGACTGCCCTTAACCGTAACCGAGGCAAAGGTTGCAAAAAGATAAACTCCTGCATAAATATAAATATATTTGTTTATGCCATTGTATTGAAGTTCGAAATCTTTTTCACAAAACAGCCTTAGCATTAGGGATAAAAACCCAGAAATACTCATTAAAAGTACTAGCATGGTAGGCAAAAACGGTGCTAACACCACCGTTAAGCCAGCCCAAATATATGTCTTTTTAAATATACTGCCCTCAAGCAGTGTGTTAAGATGTAAAAGCCGAAAAAGCTTTAAAAAGATACTTCGAACAAAACCATACAATCTAAAAATAGCACTGCCAGTAACTGTTTCATTATGGTCATTCTGGGTTAAAAAAATATTAATTAAAAAGCTGTTTTGCAAAACACCCATGAAGGCATTGCCACTACGGGCAAGCAATGAATAAACAACACTGTTTTCTATCATTTTTTAATCCGCCCTTTCACAAAATTTACAGCAAAGTCAAAAACCAACTTTGCTTGTGGAACAAGTAAAATTCTTGTTAAAACCATGTACACAGTAATACCGCAAAAAGTAGGTACGCCAACTTCTAAAAGACTTGTTATAAACGAAGGCTTAAACATGGTTGTAATTGAATTTTTACCCAATATAACTACCAAAGCCATAATAGCCGACGCTGCCATCATTTTAAATACTTGTAAAACTAGGGTTTTGCGTATTATTTTATTGCTTTTTTGCATAGCTAAAAGCAAAATAATTGCCGAAACCGTTGATGAAACGGCAGATGCAAGAGCAAGCCCTCCAATTTCCATTATTGGTGCAAGCACAATGCAAAGCACAACATTTACACCAATAGAAATAATGCCACTTAATAGAGGCATACGCCCGTTTTGTTCAGCATAAAAAGCTCGGCTTAAAATAGTTTGTATTCCAAACCCAACCATTCCTATAGAAAAGAAAAACAAAGCATTTGCTGTTAAAGCCGTAGCATATTGATCAAACTTTCCTTGCTGAAAAATAACTTTTATTATAGGCTCGCTAAGACACATAAGCCCAACCGTCATAGGTATAAGTAAAAACATCATAACTTCAATTGTAGTGCTTATAGTTTTGCCAAACTGTTTTTTGTCATCATTAATTGTCATGCGTGAAAGACGTGGAAAAATCACATTAGCTACCGAAAGAACAAACACACCAACAACAATGGAATACACTGTATTTGCATACCCAAGTGGTGAAACTCCTGACCCATCTAAAAGCCGTGATGCAAAATTTGTGTTAATAGCCAAGTTAATAGGCTGTATCCACGTACTTACCATAACTGGTAACATCAGCTTAATTATTTTTTTAAGTCCCTCATCCTTAAAATCCAAAAACGGCTTATATCTATAACCCTTTTTTAAAAGTGCAGGAATTTGCATAAACGCCTGCATTGCCCACCCAATAAGGAAGGCTATTGCAAGACCATAAACACCAAACCTTTTGTTGAAGAATACGTAGTAAATAATTACGATTGCATTTGATGCAATACTCATAGCAGCAGGTATGTTAAATTCATCCATTGACTGTAAAATACCAACAAAAGAAAATGCCAACCCTGTAAAAATTGTAGCTGGAAAAAGTATTCGCAGTAAGCTTGTGCAAAGTTCTGCTGTTTCTGCATTAAACCCACTTGCAAAACATGCCGTAAGTTGTGGGGCAAATACAACACCTAACACTGTAAGTAATGTTGTAAGCATACCAACCATAGTAATAAAATTGTTGGAAAGTTTAAAGGCTTCATCTTTGCCTTTTTTTTGCATATACTCATTAAATATTGGTATAAAACTTGCAGAAATAGCCGACGCAAAAACCACATCAAAAAATATACGCGGTATTAGGCTAGCCGTTGAAAACGCATTAGCTTCCAAACCTATAGAATAATTCCATGCCAAAAATTGCTCACGTACCAACCCCAACAGTTTACCAACAAGAGTTATTATCATCATAAAACTAACAGCTTTTACCGCATTATTCTTTTCTTTAGTCATTTCATATCCTCACAATACGCCTTATTATACAGCATATTATTATACCCCTTTTTTTACAAAAAAGGTAGCTTTTTTCTATTAAATTTTAAACTTACGCCACCACAGCAATAAGGGTAGAGGTTTTACCCCTACCCTTATTTTGTTAGTACAAATTTATTTTTTCAAAAACTGCCGTTTCACCATTTAGCTTAAACCTTAGGGTAACAAAATTCTTATTTATTTCTCCGTTTGCTTTCCAAAGCTGTGGCAATGAAATATATCTTACGCCCTCTTTAACTGCAAGGGAATAACTGCTTTGACTGTTTGAAATGACAAATACATTTTTGCCTGTATCTACAATGTCCTTCAATGCACTTTGAAACAACGCTTCTTCAGCCTCATCGTAAAAATCCGTCGGTGCTAAATCCATAAAGAAAATAACGTTTTTGTTATTTGCATTAATTACATCATTTTTAAAGGTTGACCATTGTGATTTTTTAGTTTGCACAAAACCACCGTACCTTGCGTACATATTCACAAGTGTAACATTATTTTTATTATATACCTTGTAGTCCTCAGTCCATTTAATTACCTCTGCTCCATTTTCCGCAGAAATATCACTTTTACCTGCGAAAACAGCTATATCGCTGTTGCCAAGAGCGGCGTTAACTTTAGCTCTTTCAGTTGTGTATGTATTTACGTTAGCAGTACCGCTTGTTACTGAACCTGCCATGCTTACATATGTATAGCCGCTTTCCTTGCCTGTGGTGTCTCCTTCAAACCTATCTTTAATACGTTGTGCCACAGGAACTTCAACATTTGCATCAATAGGAAATTCTCCACGCAGATTATCAAAATACATTACCTGCTGTGTGGTACTTGCGTTTGAAATTGCCGCAACATAGATAGTTTTAACAGATATTGGGTATGTAACATTTGAAGGTATATCAGCTGTCATCGTCTGCCAATTTGTCCAATTTACATCACGAGAAAAATCAATAACATTCTCTGCACCATTGGCATCAATAATTTTTGCACGCACCCAATGCCCTGTGCCATTGCCTTTAATGTCCAACTTAAGTCTGCTTGGCTGTCGACTTATGGCAACCTCTGTTGGAAAACTTAAATACGCCGCCTGTGTAGAAGCAGACTCTTTAAAATAGTAACTTAAAGCAAGCCCTTTACTTCCTTCACTTTTATTTGCTGTAGATATTCCTGCAATACCTTCAATGCCAGTTGGATATGAAGTAAAATCAAGATATTTTACATTTTCAAAACTTGAAATTGCCTTTTCTTCTGTTCCAACAATAACCTTTACATAGCACTTTATATCACCATAACTGCATGTAATATAGCCTGCACCTTTTTTAGTTGCTTTAAATGAAGTTCCGTCTATTTCGCCAAAATCCGATGAAAGGATAACTCCTTTTGAAAGTTCCGTTGCGTTTCCATCTACTGTAATTCCTTTAAAACTAAGGTTTGCAGTCTCGCCAACATTAAGGTTGATTTGTGTTTTATTTGCCTCTATCGCAGCTATTTTAGAAACCTCAACCGTTGTTGTTGCAACAAGATTGTTGTAAGTTGCTGTGATAAATGCACTTCCTGTGCTTTCAGCTTTGAATGAATTGCCACTAATTGTGCCCATGTTACTGTCACAAGCAAACATTACATCATTTGCGGAAACTGAAATACGATGATAATTTTCATCATATCCATAAACTTCAAAAGTTGCCATACCACCCTCAACAATGCTTTGCGATGATGGTTTAATATGAAGTTCTGTAATTTCTCCAACATTGCTATTGTCAAAAACACCAACTGCAGTCATTACAGGCCTTTCACTGCCTTCCGCTGGGCTAGATACAGTTGAAACGTTGTTTTCATCTACTGTTTTAACCGCCATCAAAGATGAACCGCCACCATCAAGATTAAGCCCATTATACATTCCTTCACTTTTTAAAAGCCAAATAGCCTCATCAACAGTTAATCCAATGCTAACGTTGCTTCCATTGCTTCTTTGCCCATCTGCCACAAATATTTTAAGGGTTTTCTGGTCTTGTGATAAGCCAAGCAAAGTTCTTGGCTGCCTTCCTGTGGCCATTTCGCCATAGTTTGCAGGCTTTTCACCATTTTTAAGTATAACGCCACCGCCGCTGATTGCTGTGTTTATTTTGTCAACATCAAAGGTAGATGTTATTTTGAACTCTGCGCTTTGTCCAACTGCAAATTTACTTAAATGTGCATCTGCAAATTCACTGCTTAAAACAACAATATATCCGTTTTCAGGAATTGTAACAGTTTCGCCTTTTTCTGAAATTTTTACAATTTTCCCATCCTCAACAACTATCTTTGCGAGATTGCTAAATCTTGCATCAATTGCCTCAGTGTCCGAACAAAGATTTCTGTCTATATAAACAGGATAAATCATTTGAGTAATAGTATTTATTCCTGCAAATTCAAAGTAAGAATTGCCATCTGCATAGAACTCCATGTGATTTGTAAGGTAGTCAAAGTATCCTTGTCCATTTATATCTTCAAAATATGTACCAAACTGAATTCCGCTTAAATTTTTGTCTGTATCCATGGAAATAATATCACCGTTTGCAATATTTGTGCCAAAGCCGGCAGAATAGCTACCAGTCATACCAAAATATGCTGAATTAACCCCTGCAATTGCATTTGCATCAGTTAAAAGCTTGCCAACCTTTTCTCTAAGCCCTGGTTCAGTTTTTGACTGAATTGGTTCAACGGATATATTGCTATTGGTTAAATCCACAGTAAGTTTGTAAATATCTAACCAACCTTCTTCTGTAAGTCTATGCATTTTTTCATATGTAACACCTTTTGCAACCTTTTCACTTGTTACCTGTTGGTAAAGGGTAGTTGCACCAAATGCAATGGTACTGTAAGTTAAAATAGTTCCAGCTAATGCCGTAACCACAACAATTCTTTTAAATACATTTATTTTCATTTCATTTCTCCTTTAATTCTGTCTGTCAATTTTTATCAAACTGCTATTTTATTTCATAACCACCTTTAACAATGAACCACGCTTCTTTGCTTGTAACAACTGCTCCCCGCCCGTCTGCTCTCGGTACAACAATTAGGTGATTTTTTGCCAACTCTGTGCCATTAAAATATTCTTCACCTGTAGATGTATCAATAATTCCGTCTACACCAGTGCAATAACTTATGGCAGTTCCACTTCTTAAAATAATTTCAGAGCCATCCTTGCCAACAACTATCTGCCCTTGAGTTGCCTGAACAGGTTCAAAGGTAAGTGCTCCATTTCCATCAGCATTGCCTAGGTCTTCAATCTGAGCCATGACGTTATCTACAATTCTTTGCTCGTTAATAGCAGTTCCAGTTGAAGAGACACTTGTATTAAGTATTCCAAGCAGATTTGCAATTGACTCGTCAACATAGCTTTTAGTAACTATTGGGTCTGCGCTAGAACCAGGGTCAACGTTTGATGCTGCACCAACGGAGTAAATTGTACCAGCTACTATTAATGTCGTAACTGTGCCAAAAACAACCATTTTTTTATTTATATCCATATATTAATCCTCCCGAATACTAATTTACCTTCAACCGAATTTATTTAAAAACAAAACTAAATACTTAAACAATGATAGCACAAATTTATACTTTTTTCCGCATTTTCACCAATTTTTAATAAAATTGTAACTTAAGAAGCAGATAATATAAGACAACATATAAATAGACCGATTTATCAGGAAAAAGTTCCCAAAAATCGGTCTTATTAGCTAGAAAAATTTTTTAACTGCACTTCCGCCCATGTAACTGCATAAGTCACCTTGAACTAATCCCTTACCAACCATTTCGGCCTCAATTTCATCCCTTATTTTCCACCAACTTTCGTTCCAGTTTGCAAACAAGGTGTTATCTTTTGGTGCTCGTCCAATAATTCTTTGCACATAAATCTGTGGTGACAAATACCTTAAAAAAACAATTACACGGTTTTTATATTCCTCTGCCGTGCATAAAGTGAATTCATTATTTTTATATTGCATGGCCATTTCTGTACCCTCCACAATATACAGTGCATGAAGCTTTATAAAATCAGTTTTAAGAACAGACACTACTTTTGCTGCCTCAATTACATCTGTCATATCATCCCACGGAAGATTTACTATAAGATGCGTACAGATTTTAAACCCATATTGTTTAATTAAAATCATTGCCTCAATATACTCCGCAAGGCTATGCCCTCTGTTAATTTTTTCTAAAGTATGATAATTGGTGCTTTGCAGACCAAGCTCTACAGTTATTTCAATTCCTTTTTCAACCTCAATTGCCTTAAGAACATCCAGATACTCTTTTCTTATACAATCTGGCCTTGTCGAAACGGCAATCTCAACAATATTTTCCTCTGCCGCCTGTTTCATGTAACCTTCATACTCATACAAAGGTAAAAATGTATTAGTAAAATTTTGAAAATATGCAATAAATTTCTTAGCCTTATATCTTCCGCCCATGTACTCCATATTTGCTTTAAGCTGCTCCTTAACTAAAAGAGTGCCGGATAAATTTTCAAATCCGGCACCCTTATCATCGCAATAAGTACATCCACCTTTTCCACCCAATCTGTTAGGGCAAGAAACTGGTATATTAAGCGGTAGTTTATAAACCTTTTCGCCGTATCTGTTTTTAAGATAATGCGAGTACCGATTGTAAACATCTCCGCAAATATTCATTTATTTAAAATTAAACAATATATTTTTGTGCGTTTGCCGGGAGCGCATCAGCCTTAGCACTAACAATCATAGAAAAATCAACATTCTCATTTACCGAAAATTCCTCAACTTTTTTAACAAACTCGCCAAAGTCTTTTGCTGGCATATCCTTAACAATATTGTTTATACCATCAATATAGATATGCTCAATATCGCTGTCCTGACTCATAATACCACATATAAAACCAAAGAAAGTTTTATGGTCATCAATTTTGTAATTCGTTCTCACGAAGCGAATATTGTAGTGCAAATCATACATGTGTCTGCTGTCATCGTCAATAAAAACGACATGACCGTTTGCTGCCTTACCGGATTCATTAGCCATTTCAATAAGCCTTTTAGTCTTACCCTCGCCTTTTTCTCCTGCAATAATTTGTATCATTACAATCTCCCCCTTTTAATTTGGATATGATTTGTTTTTGATGTTACTAAATTATACTACAGCAACAGAACTAACTCAATGAATTTAATATCAAAAATCATACATTAATTAAGTCACTTCTTAATTTTAATATTCTATCACAAAGTTAAAATTCCTCTTTTTTTTCCGTTTTTTTTGCTTTTTAGTTATTATTAAAAAAAAGTAATGTTTTGCCTATACTTATAGTAAAAATATTATGCATTATGCCTAAAGCCACATGTTTTGCAAAAATCTTCAACTACTCTGTTTTCTCTAAAGCCTTCTCTAATTCTTTCGGCACGGTTAGAATTTAATATTTCTTCCAAGGTATTTTCTTTTAAGTTGCCCAAAATCATACTGCCTTCACTATCTATACAGCATGGAACAACACTTCCATCACACAATATTCCAATATGGGTTTTAAGCCCAAAGCATTTTCCCTTCGTGAATATTTCTTTCCCACCACTTTTAGGCCAAATAAAACGTTCCTCCTGCTGAAGATAAATGTTATGGGCAAGCTTAATTCCATTTCGGTCTGTAACGCCTTCGGAAATATCTTCCTTTAGATTAAATTCTTTTTCAATTATGTCTTTAATTATTTTGTTTTTTAAAGTGCTTCCCTCTGCATTCAAGTTCCATAGCCTAAGACAAATAATAACTTTCCCTCTCTTTTGTATTTCCCTAATGAAAGAAAAAATATTCTCTATATATTGCTGAAAATATTCCAGTTTTTCGCCTTCAAAACTGTGAAGTGAAACATTTATCTGCCTTAAAGCTGGCTTATCTTTTATTCTTTCTACAACATCTTTTACAAGCGTGCCATTTGTAGTTATGTTGGCAAAAATTTCTCTATCTTCACAGCAGTCTAAAAGCTTTTCTATATTTCTATGCCTTAGGGGTTCACCCATAACATGCATATATATGTAATTTGTATATGGTTTAATTTTACACAATATCTCATCAAAAAATTCAGGTGCCATTTCCGCCGGTTGACGTTTTGTTTTTGGGCAAAAACTACAGTTAAGATTACATATATTTGTTATTTCTACATATATTTTTTTGAATTTTCTCATACTTTAGTCAAATAATGCTGTAGAAAGATATCTTTCTCCGGTATCAGGAAGAAGAACGACAATATTTTTGCCTTGGTTTTCTGGTTTGCCTGCCAAAACTGAAGCAGCATAAATTGCCGCACCCGATGAAATACCCACTAAAAAACCATCGGTTTTTGCAATTTCACGCCCCGCCTCAAAGGCCTCTTCATCTTTTACTTTTATTACCTCATCGATTATATTAACATCCAACAACTTTGGAATGAAGCCTGCCCCTATTCCTTGCAACCCATGCACACCGCCGCTTTCACCACTTAAAACAGCACTATTAAACGGCTCTACAGCCACAATTTTTATGTTTTTGTCAAATTCCTTTAACCTTCTGCCAACACCTGTTATAGTACCGCCAGTACCAACTCCTGCTACAAAATAGTCAATCTTTCCATCGGTATCTGTAATAATTTCTTCAGCAGTTGTAATTATATGAGCCATTGCATTGGCTGGGTTTTCAAACTGATTGGGTATATAAGAATTAGGGTATTCCTTTGCAAGTTCATTTGCCTTGCTTATTGCACCGCTCATTCCCTGTTCTGCCGGTGTAAGAACAATTTCTGCGCCCAGCATTTTTAAAAGCTTTCTGCGCTCAATGCTCATACTTTCTGGCATAGTAAGTATCAACCTATAGCCCATTATTGCGGAAATATACGCAAGCCCAACACCAGTGTTGCCGCTTGTAGGTTCAATTATAATGCTGTCACTTTTTAATAATCCACGCTCTTTGGCATCCTCTAACATATATAGTGCGGCTCTATCTTTTGTAGAACCAAGAGGATTAAAGTATTCTACCTTGGCAATAATGTTGCCCTTAAGGCCATTCTTTTTGCAGTATCCACCAAGGCAAACCAATGGAGTATTTCCAATTAACTCAATTAAATTCTCAGCTATCTTAGCCATAACAATCGACTCCTTATCTAATTTTTTCTCATAAGTCAAGTATAGTCCTAAATGGAAAATAGTTCAACTAAAGTGTTTCTTAAAATAAAATTATTTTCAGACTAAAGTAAGTTTTTATTTTCAAATATACTTAAAATGTTATGCAAAAGTAACAAAATGTTAGCATTGACTCATACATATTATTAGGCATATTATAAACTAATCATCCATAAATTGAATTTAAGTAAATTTTATCCATGTTAAGGAGGTAATAAATATGGACATAAAAATAACCGAAGAACAGCGAGGGGAAATAGCAAATAAAGTCAGCTTTACCACAATTGTTGTAAATGTAATACTTTCTGTTCTTAAAGTTACAGCTGGCATTGTTGGGCGAAGCAGTGCAATGATTGCTGATGGAATTCATACAATATCCGATGTAATTACAACAATTGCAGTTATAGTAGGAATGCACTTTTCATCAAAGCCTGCTGATGATGAACACCCTTACGGTCACGAAAAAATAGAATGTGTAGTTGCAAAAATGCTTTCCCTTGCCCTTTTGGCAACTGCATTAGGCATTGGTGCAAATGGTATTAAAACCATACTTTCCGGGAAATTTTTAACACCAACACCAGTCGCTTTAGGCGCTGCATTAGTATCAATAATTTCTAAAGAGTGGATGTATCGATACACCGTGCGTGCGGCAAAGCAAATAAACAGCACCGCCCTTAAAGCTGATGCTTGGCACCATCGCTCCGATGCACTTTCATCTATTGGCACACTTTTGGGAATTGGCGGAGCAATGATGGGCTTTCAAATTTTAGACCCCATTGCATCTCTTGTTGTTTCGGTGCTTGTAATTAAAGTAAGCGTAGAGATTTACATTTCCTGCTTTAACCAGTTGGTAGACCGTGCGGCACCTCTTGAAACAATAGCAAAAATTCAGGCAACCATTACAAACGTACCTGGTGTAATATGCATTGATGACGTTAAAACCAGAATGCACGGTTCTGTTATGTATGTTGATGCAGAAATTTCAGTAGATGGCAACCTTTCAGTAAGCAACGGACATAAGATAGCCGAAAATGTACATCATCAAATTGAAAAAGAAATATTGGGTGTAAAACACTGCATGGTGCATATAAACCCATATCAAGAATAAAATTAAGACCTTATTCCTTTATACCTCTTTAACATGGTATTTGCAATAAGGTCTTATTTTTTATACGCCTTCTATAGTATTTTTTCTATCTCTAACTTCGCTTAAAGTTTCTCCTTGAACAATATCAGTTGTACCATCCTTTCGTACTATCCTCACCTTACTGCTATAAATTTCATAATCCTGTACAATGCTATAGGGCAAGTTTCCCCAATCTTCAATAACGGCTACTTTTTCGCCGGTAGTTTTATCTACCTTTTCGCATATTATAAATTTTTCCCACTTGTCACTCCAGTAATAACTTTCGCTAACTTCCTTTTTTGCAACCTCATGAAATGTAGAATCCGCAGGTATATTTTTTGCTTCAGTATCACTACTTTTTAAGTAAAATTGGTTTCTTTGTGCCTTAATTGCAGGATAGTTTCCATTTTCTAACTTGGTTTTGCTAGTTTGTATAACTCTGTTCCATTGGCTTTCAACGCCATCTTCACCATTATCACTATATTTGTTCCAATCTGCATTAACCTGTTCCGCCATACTGTAAATAAGCTTAAACCCATCTTCCGCCCACAGATATCCACGTAAAAAAGTAGTCCTCTCAAAAGCACCTCCAATTTGTTGTGCATATTCCTTTATAAACACTGCATCCCTGCCTAAATTTTTTAGATTAACCGTGTTAACTCCTTCTACATCAAAAAACACTCCTATGTCATCCAAAAAAACATAAACCCCGTTAGCCTTTTGGTAAACACCAACAAGTGCACAGTTAGAACCGTAATTACCAACAATAACAACATTGTCGTTATCCTTACCATCTATCTCTCCATATGTTGCCGTTATGCTTCGTATCTCTTTTGCATTAACATCTTTGCTTTTTTCCATATCTTTAACTAGTATTTCAGAAACTTTTGCCATAGTTGAAGAATCATTCAAATTTTTTAAATCCTTGGCCGTTATCTGTTTTGCAGTGGCGTAAACTCTTGCCGCTGTGCCTAAAAGCATTACCATGAAAACTGCAAATATTATCCATCTCTTCTTTTTCATTTATATTCCCTCCTCTATTATGGAATATATGCATTAACACAAAAAAAAAGGACGTCGATGCGCCCTTTACTGTTACTTCTTAATTTTTAATGCTTCAACCAATTTTTCATTTTTTATAATGGTTTTAAATATTGGATATCCAAGGCATGTAACAACAGCAAATTCGCCAAGCATAACCGTAATAAGTGTAGGAAAATAAGGTAAGTCTGCACCAATGCAAATACCAGCAGTAACTACCAGCATGCTGAATGTTGGCCAAAGTGTAGCCATAAAAAGCCGTTTGCTTTTAATTATACCAACAACTGCAACTACTGTACCAAGCGTACCAAAAATAACATCAATCATACCCACTGTGCTAAAAAGATTAGACATAGCGCATCCAAGTATCAAGCCAGCACCATAAGCAGGGTCAATAAACGCAAGCAGCACCATTATTTCAGAAAACCTAAGCTGAATTGCTCCATAACTTAGTGGTGCAATTGCCAGTGTTGCCGCCATGTACACTGCCGCCGTAATGCCTGTAATAGCAATCATTCTTGTTGAAATACGGCTTTTTTCTGTTCCCTTTACTTCCTTGATTGTTCCTGTAACTTCATTATTCATTTTTTATCCTCCTGTTTTGTTTTAGGGCAGTGAATAAGCTGCCTATAGAGATGGTATTCAGGCACATCTCTTTTTAAATTTACATTTTATATAAAGGCTTATACCCTTGGTGGGAAGCCGATTTTTTTGTGCACCTTCCTTAAAGTTTTGTTTGCAAGATAGTTCGCTTTTTCAGCATTAGTTTTAATTATAGTATCAAGATAATCCTTGTTCTTTTCCAGTTCAGCAACTTTTTTTTGCAATGGCTCAAGCCTTGCAACTACAGCCTCGCCAACTGCCGCCTTAAAATTACCATAGCCAACATTTGCAAACTCTTTTTCTGCCTCTGGTATAGCAATTCCTGTTACAGCAGAATATATACTTAAAAGATTACTAACTCCTGGCTTGTCTTCACTAAAGCGAACCTCATTTTCAGAATCCGTTACAGCTTTTTTAAACTTATTTATAATAACGGATGGTTCATCCATAAGGGCAATTGTATTATTTTTGTTTTCGTCAGACTTACTCATTTTCTTTTCAGGCTGTTGAAGCGCCATTACTCTGGCACCAACTTTGCCAATATATGCCTCTGGAACCTTAAATACATCACCATAAACACCATTAAAACGCATAGCAATATCCCTTGTTATTTCAAGGTGCTGACGCTGGTCCTCACCAACAGGCACAAGGTCTGTTTGATAAAGCAAAATATCTGCTGCCATAAGAACTGGATAGGTAAATAATCCAGAGTTTATATTATCTGCATGTTTCTGGCTTTTTTCCTTAAACTGTGTCATTCTGCTAAGCTCTCCCATGTAGGTATAGCAATTAAGTACCCAGCTAAGTTCTGCGTGTGCAGGAACATGGCTTTGATAATAAATTATATTTTTTTCAGGGTCAAGTCCTGCTGCAATATACTGCATAAGCACATCTCTGGAGGCTTTGCGAAGTTGTGCAGGATTCTGCCTTACAGTAATTGCGTGCATGTCTACTATACAATACAAACAGTTATATTCATCCTGAAGTTTAGTCCAGTTATTAAGTGCACCAAGGTAGTTGCCCAATGTAATTAAACCTGATGGCTGCATTCCACTGAAAATTACTTTTTTGTCATCTGACATAAATATCGCTCCTCAATTTATTGCAATTGTTAAAAATATCGTTTATAGTATACTTTGTACGCAAAAAATAATCAACAGGAAAAAAAATATTTATATAATTTTATATAATAAATAACGAAAGGATTTGTTGAAAATGAGTTTCACAAGTATTAAGCCTATTTTATCCCCTTCTCAGTTTATGGAGGAAATTCCTATGCCTTCTGAGCTTAAAAAAATAAAAGCCGAAAGAGATGCTGAGTTAAAAAACATTATAGAAGGCAAAAGCGATAAATTTGTTGTTATTGTTGGCCCTTGCTCGGCCAGTGATGAAGATGCAGTTTGTGACTACACATATCGTTTAGCAAAACTGAACGATAAGGTTAAGGACAAGCTGTTTATAATTCCACGTATATATACCAACAAACCTCGCACCACAGGTGAGGGCTACAAAGGTATGCTTCATCAGCCAGACCCTAATAAAGGTCCAAATATTCTTGAAGGTATTCGTGCTTTAAGAAAAATGCACATTCGTGCCATTAACGAAACACATCTTACTGCTGCTGATGAAATGCTTTACCCTGAAAACTATGCGTTTTTAGATGATATTTTAACCTATGTTTCCATTGGCGCGCGTTCTGTTGAAAATCAGCAGCATCGCTTGGTTTCCAGTGGCATAGATTTTCCTGTAGGTATGAAAAACCCAACCAGCGGTGATTTCTCTGTTATGCTTAATGCAGTTTATGCGGCGCAATCCAGCCATACTTTCCTTTATCGTGATGAAGAAGTTGCAACGCACGGCAATCCCCTTGCCCATGCAATTTTACGTGGTGCAGTAAATAAACATGGCAGAAGCATACCAAACTACCACTATGAGGACATGGTACTTTTGGCGGAAATGTACCTTGAAAAAGGACTTGAAAACCCATTTGTTATTGTTGATGTTAACCACTCAAATTCTCAAAAGGTATTTTCAGAACAACCAAGAATTATTAAAGAAGTCCTTCACAGCCGTAACCTTAACAGTTCACTTAATAATCTTGTTCGTGGAGTAATGATCGAAAGCTTTATTGAAGAGGGTTGCCAAAGCACCAACGGCAATATTTACGGCAAATCTATTACAGATGCTTGTTTGGGATGGGATGATACTGAAAATTTATTGCTCTATATGGCAGAACACGTATAAAATTGACTTTGCAGGCATATGCCTGCAATTTTTTTACCTTTTTTTGATATTATTTTATCAATGTCTATTGGCAATTTTCAAATATATGGTATAATATTAGTAACTTAAGTAAAAGCTTTAGTTAATATTAGGAATTGAAAAGGGGGAATAAGAAATGAACAGATTTACTTTACCAAGAGATATTTATTACGGAAAAGATTCGCTTGCGGTTTTAAAAACATTAAAAGGCAAAAAAGCTATCCTCGTTATTGGTGGTGGCTCTATGAAAAAGTTTGGTTTTGTTGATAAAGTAGTTGGTTACTTAAACGAAGCAGGAATAGAAACTCAGTTGTTTGAAAATGTTGAACCCGACCCTTCTGTAGAAACAGTAATGAAAGGTGCCCAAGCAATGACTCAATTCCAGCCTGACTGGATTGTATCTATGGGTGGCGGTTCACCAATTGATGCTGCAAAAGCAATGTGGGCTTTTTATGAATATCCAGAAGTCAAATTTGAAGATTTAATTATTCCTTTTAACTTCCCTACATTGAGAACAAAAGCTAAGTTCATTGCTATTCCATCTACATCAGGCACTGCTACTGAAGTTACAGCCTTTTCTGTTATTACAGATTACCAAAAAGGTATTAAATATCCACTTGCAGACTTTAACATAACACCAGATATTGCTATTGTAGACCCTGCACTTGCAGAAACAATGCCAAAAAGTTTAACAGCGCATACAGGTATGGATGCATTAACTCATGCAGTTGAAGCTTACGTTTCAACTTTACACTCTCCTTTTACAGACCCATTGGCTATTAAAGCTATACAGATTGTAAACAGTGACTTAATTAAGTCTTTCGAGGGCAGTGTAGAATCTAAAGAGCTTATGCACTATGGACAGTGCCTTGCTGGTATGGCGTTTTCAAATGCCTTGTTAGGGATTGTTCACTCAATGGCTCATAAAACTGGAGCCGTTTTTTCAACCGGACACATTACGCATGGTCTTGCAAACGCAATGTACCTTCCATATGTAATTAAATATAATGCTAAAGAACCTGCAGCCGCTGTAAGGTATGCTGAAATTTCCGCTTCCATTGGCATTACAGGAACAACTGAAGAAGCAATCAAAGGTTTATGTACTAAGATTGTAGAGCTTAATAACTACATGGCTATCCCTAACACACTTAAGGAATTCGGCATTGTTGAAGATGAATTTAAAGCAAAAATTGCTGAAATTTCTAAAAATGCAGTTGGTGATGCGTGCACAGGGTCTAACCCAAGGGCAATTGATCCGGAAACAATGGAAAAACTTTTCACATGCATTTATTATGGAACTGAAGTAGACTTTTAATTTAATTAAAAAGACGGCTAGGGAAAATTTCTCCAGCCGTCTTTTATTTATTGATATATTATTCTTTTTCTTTAAATTCAGCGTCAATGTAATTAGGTAATTCTGGCACTATGAACACACAGGCAACGTAAAGAATAATGCCAAACAAAAATCCCGAAAAAAATGTAAGCAGTACCCATAACAACCTTATAAGCGTTACATCAATATCAAAGTATTCTGCCATTCCAACGCATACGCCAGAAACTTTCTTGCCCTCTTCAACTCTATAAAGCTTTTTGCTCATCTAAATCAATCCTTCCTCGTCTTTTAAACATCATCTAAATTTCTAACCAAACCCTTATCCGACATACTAATGTACCCGTCATCCGCAACAATTATGTGGTCGGCAACCAAAATATCTATCATATTAAGTGCCTTAATTATGTTAATTGTTGTTTCCACATCACTGCTTGTAGGAACAAGACTGCCACCAGGGTGGTTATGTGCCAATATAACACTTCTAGCATTAAATTTAAGCGCCGATTCCACTACACTTCTTGTGTATACATGTGTTTCGTTCACAGTGCCCATGCTAACCAATGCAGAACTAATAAGTCTGCTTTGAGAGTCCAGACAAATTACATAAAAACATTCACTTTTTTCATAACTAAGCAAAAACTTACAATATTCTCCTGCAATATCTGAGCTATCAATAACCTTTCGCGTCTTCCACTTCTCTCCATTGTATCGTCGTATAAACTCACTTACAAGGGCGAAAAATACTGCTGTACCCTCGTTAACACCGCATCTACGCTCGAGGTCAGCCACATCTGCATCAAACAGCATCTCAAGGCTACCATATTCATTTAAAAGCGTGTGTGCTGACTCATTGGTATTTTTTCTTGGGTTTGTATAGTACAAAAGCATCTCTAACAACTCGTGGGTTTCCAATCCTTTTGCACCTGCTTTTTTCAGCCTGTCGCGCATTCGCTGCCTATGCCCCGAATGTATCCCAGTTCCTTTAATGCACCCACTCACACGCTAACCCTCATTTCACTGCAAAGAAGGCTTTGTATGCCACTGTTATATATAATATTCAGCAACTCGTCCAATATGCGTAGAGCTTTTTTTGCAAGCTCCTGTGTTATAAGGTTTCTGTCAAGTGCTTCAGCAATTTCTGCTAAGTCCACAACCTTAACTCTTCCGTCTTCATATACGATAACATCTGCAAGAAGGTCTGCAAATATGTAGCTATTTTCTGTTATATCAAATTCGACATCAATTATGTCACAATAGTAATACACTAAATTTCCATTTTTGTCTATTAATTTACTTATTTTGTAACCTTTTTTAAGATAATAGTAAGAATATCCACCTACAAAGTCCTTACGTGGCTTAAGTACATCCCATTTAGTTATTATTTTATCCTCGTCAGCCTCAAGCATAACATCATCCTTCAAAAGCACAATTTCCTCTGGTATGAAGCGTTTTCTGTAAAGCTTAATACTGTTCATGTTATCACTCCTTTTGTATAATAATAATACATAATATGCTTTTCTACAAGGAAGAAATTCGCATAAAATCTCTTGTATTCGTACAAAAAAGCCATCCTTTTTTGCGGATGGCTAAATTTTATTTACTTACTGCATATTTGTCTTTATAGTAGTTATATGTAAATATATACTCCGGTGTAGGGTCGTTGTGGAATTTGTCTGTAAGCTTATGCGCATTAATTTCTCCTGTTCCAATTTCAGAGCTTTGTATAACATAAAGGGCGATGTTAGAGCAGTGGTCAGATATCCTTTCAAAATTAGTAAGCAGTTCAAGAAAAGATATTCCAGCTGGCACTGAACACTTTCCATCCACAAGCCTTGCAATATGCTTATCCTTAAGTTCAAAATGTATGCTGTCAATAATTTCTTCCAACGGCTCAACATTGAGAGCCTTGCCTAGATCCCTTAAGTCGTAAGCCTCTACCGCCATATTTAATATTTCCTTAACAGCATTGCTCATAGTGTCAAACTCTCGCAATGCGTATTCCGAAAAGCTTATGCCGTTTTCATAATTGTACAACGCAACCTCTGCAATGTTTACTGCATGGTCAGATATTCGTTCAAAATCGCTTAAGCTGTGAAGCATCTCAGTTACGGCAGAGTTATTTGCCTCACCAATATCTCTGGAAGTAAGCTTAACAAGATAGTTACCCAGAGATGTTTCAAACCTGTCCATAAGGTCTTCATCCTCGTTTAGTTTATCCATTGTCTGCTGGTCAAAGACTTTAAACAAGCTTGTTGCCCTAACTAAATTTTCGTAGGAAAGCTTAGCCATAGCCGAAATAATTTTTCTGCTTTGTTCAACAGCAAGGCTAGGCGTATTTAGCAAAAGGTCATCTAAAAGGTCAAGCTCTTGTTCTCCTACAGAAACATCCTTCTCTTTAACAAATTTTTTTGATGTCTTAATAAGCAAATCGACAAAAGGTAAAAGAATAACTGTAGTACAAATGTTAAACAAAGTGTGAAAATCTGCAATATTTCCTCTTGTCATTGTAGAATCCCAAAATGAGAATTTAATTACCAAATTAAGCCCATAAATAACAATAAAAAATATTACCATACCGCAAACATTAGCAAGAACATCGATAAATACAGCCCTTTTTGCAGCTTTCTTAGACCCAAAAGAAGCAAGAACAACCGTAACACATTTACCAACATTTTGCCCCAGTATGATTGGCACAGCAGTAGAAAAGGTAATTGCACCTGTAGATGCCAGTGCCTGCAAAATACCTACCGATGCAGATGAGCTTTGAAGCACAGCTGTCATTACACACCCTAGAATAATACCCAGAATAGGATTTTTAAAGTGCATAATAGCATCTGTAAACCAAACTGATTCTTTTAAGGGTGAAAGAGTTTTTTCCATAGTATTCATGCCAAAAAAAATCATACCCAAACCAAGTAAAATAGTTCCAATATCTTTAGCTTTTTTCTTTTTGGAAAATACATACATTGCAGCACCAATACCAATAAGTATTGGCCCAAAAGAAGATGGCTTTAATAAAGCCAGAAAAAGATTAGACCCATCAAGGTCACCTAAACGAAGAATTTGTGCCGTTACTGTAGTTCCAATGTTAGCGCCCATAACAACTGGCACTGCGTGTGAAAGCTTCATAATACCAGCATTTAATAATCCAACAACCATAATTGTTGTAGCTGATGAACTTTGAATAACGCCTGTAACAGCAGTACCAAGAAGAACTCCTTTAAAACGATTGCTGGTTATTTTTTCAAGCATCTTTTCTAGTCTAGCTCCTGCTAACTTTTCAAGAGCCACACCAAGCATGCTCATTCCAAAAAGAAACAGCCCAATCCCTGCAAATAAAGGCAGAATACTAATTACGTTCATGTGCTTTACCTCATATCCATTAGTTTGTTTTACTCCATTGTAATTTCCATGTTAATAGTATAACATTAATTTTCAAATGCAACAATTTATACCAGACCTAAAAAACGCCAAAATTAAACAAGCAAAATCACTTGTGTTTATAAGATTTTTACATAAACTTCATATATTTTTTACATATTCTACTTTTATGTGCAATATACAGTTGTCCTTGATGAAGTATTTAGCTATACTGTAATGGGAGGATTGATTGGAAAATGTTTAATCTGCAATTACACCGAATAGTTAAAGAAATAAAAGAAAAAGACGAATATATTACCGCTCATACTCACCCATACTTCCACTGCATTTATGCGCTTAGTGGAGAAGGGCTTGTAAATTTAGATAATGAAAAATTTATACTTCACAGCGGCATGTTTCTTCGCTGTAATCCAAATGTAATCCACTCTATTTATGGCATAAATAGTTTTCAAAGCTTTGACATCAAGTTGTCATGCTCCAGTGATCTTTTTGCCCTCATCACTGCCAGTAAGCCTTGTGTAACCTTAGGCATTTATGAAGATGGACTAATTAAAGAGATTTTTCACGAAGCTATACGTAATGACATTTATTCTGAAGAAATAATTAATGCAAAGATGTTGGAACTTGTATTTCGAATATTGCGCAAATCTACTTCCGAAAATAATGAAAGTATGGATACCTTGCTTGCTATAAACCTTAATGGTAAAAAAACAAAGTGCTCATCCCTTGTTCTGGCACAGCAATATATAGATGATAATATTAATAAAGCAATTTCAGTTTCACACCTAGCTAATTTATGCGGATACAGCACAGCCTATTTTTCCAGCTGTTTCAAAGAGACATATAGCTATTCTCCGTCAAAATATATCGCTTTGAAAAGGGTTGAAAAAGCAAAAATGCTTATGCTTACCACAAACCTTAATATAACCCAAATAGCCGATTCTGTAGGTGTAGAATTACATTCCTTCAGCAAGATGTTTAAAAAAATTGTAGGCATTTCGCCTATTCAATACTATAATCGAGCAAATAGCAACATTGGTATTAATATATCCAAAAACAGCCCTTATGTAAAAGATGTTGATTTTGAAATACCCAAAAAAAGGCTGTAAGAATGTTTCTAAAATCAAAAATAAAGACAAATAAATCAAAAATCTAACTAAATCATTTTTTGTCGTCTTCTACTATACTTATTGAAACAGAAGGAGGCAAAAAAATGTTTGATTTTAATGATTATAGCGTAATTGAAGAACTTCTAAGCACAACAAAAATTCCAAAAATGTTCAAAGTTAAGCAACATTTTTCCCACAACAAATTAGAAGATGTTGCAAAAGAAACTCGTATTCAGCTTGATAAGGCAAACCTTCGTCCGCTTCTTAAAAGTGGAATGACAATTGCAGTAACTGCTAGTAGTCGTGGAATTGCAAATCAAAATGTAATACTTAAAGAGGTAGTTTCTTTCCTTAAAGAAAATGGAACAAATCCGTTTATTATTCCAGCCATGGGTAGCCACGGCGGTGCAACATCAACTGGTCAAATGGAGATTTTATCATCCTACGGAATAACCGAGGAATTTTGCAGTTGTCCAATAAAAAGCTCTATGGAAACAGTATGCATAGGCTCTGTTTTTGATGATGGTAAAAATTTACCAGTATTCATTGATAAGTTTGCTGCACAAGCAGACGGAATAGTTGCTGTGAACCGCATAAAGCCACACAGTGCCTTTAGAGGGCCATATGAATCAGGTATTACTAAAATGCTGTGTATTGGCTTAGGTAAGCAAATTGGCGCCGACAGCATGCATCGTGATGGATTCAAGTATTTTAAAACACGTATACCGCTTTTTGGCAATTATGTGCGCACACATACAAATGTGCTATTTGGTGTAGCCACAATCGAAAACGCATTTGATGAAACAAACCGAATTGAAGTTATGAAAAATAGTGAAATACCAATAAAAGAACCTGAACTGCTTAAATATGCAGCCAGCCTAATGCCACGAATTTTAATTGACAGCACTGATGTACTTATTGTAAAGGAAATAGGCAAGAATTTTTCAGGCAGCGGAATGGACCCCAATATTTCAGGCACATGGAGCACTCCATATGGAAGTGGAGGTATAAAAAAACAGCGCACCTGCGTTTTGGATTTGTCAGATGCTTCCCATGGCAACGGCTTAGGTATAGGTCAAGCAGACACAACAACTTTGCGTTTTTTTAATAAAATGGATTTTTTGTCCACATATCCTAATGCACTAACTTCCACAGTTTTTTTGCCAGTTAAGCTTGCCATGGTTCTTAAAAACGATGAGATGGCAATTAAAGGAGCAATTAAAACTTGCAATGAAATTGATACTTCCAATGCAAAAATAGTTATGATTGAGAACACCTTGAGCATTGAAGAAATATATCTTTCTTCCGCATTCCTAGATGAGATAAAGTACGTTGATGGTATAGAAATATTAAGCGATTGCATGGAAGTGCCCTTTGATAATAATGGAAACATGCTTGTATGGAATAAGGGAGAAAACCAATGAAAAATATAGTAATGACACAAGCTTTGTGTAAAGAAGGTTACGATATATTAGAAAATAATGGTACTATATATGTTGCAGACAATCCAAACCCTACAGAATATATGGATAAAATGGCAACTGCAAATTGCATAGTTGTGCGAATAGGCCACATGACAAAAGAAGAGATAGAAGCTTCACCTCACTTGGAAGTAATCGGACGTCCTGGCGTAGGTTACGACAGTATAGACGTTGATGCCGCAACAAAAAGAGGTATTCCAATAGTTATAACACCCAGTGCAAATGCTGATTCTGTAGCAGAACACACAATGGCAATGATTTTTGCACTCTCGTCAAATCTAGTCGAAGCCCATAATGAAACACTTATTGGCAACTTTGCCATTCGCAATAACGGTAAGGCTTTTGAACTAAATCATAAGCTTTTAGGCATTGCTGGCATAGGGGATATTGGTAAGCGTGTTGCAAAACTGGCGCAGGGAATGAATTTAAAAATTTGCGCCTTCGATCCTGCTTATAACAAAGAACAGATGGAATCACTAAATATTCAATATTGTTCCACGTTGGAGAATATGTTGGAAATCTCTGATGTTATCACCATACATACACCTCTAACAGATGAAACCCGTAATATGTTTAACCTTGAACATATGAAAAAGATGAAAAAAACTTCTCTACTTGTAAACTGCGCACGTGGTGGTATAATAAACGAGAGGGATTTAGTGCATGCGCTTAATAGTGGCATCATAGCAGGAGCTGGAATTGATGTATTTGTGGAAGAACCACCATATACCGACCACATACTTTTCACCGCTCAAAACATCATATGTTCGCCACATAGTGCTGCCCAAACACGTGAAGCTGTAATAAATATGGCTACACAATGTGCCCAAGGATGCTCTGCGGTTATGCAAGGTGAAAAGTGGACTAATGTGGCAAACCCAGATGTGTATAATCACCCAAAATGGCTGAAAAAATAAGGAGGCTGGCTAATGATCATAACTGATTTAGATAATGTAGATTTTTATTCGCCAATACTAGGCAAGAATGCCGAAACAGCAATTAAAGCTTTAAAGGAAATTCCCTTTTTATCTTTAAATGAAGGAAGGCATGATGTAGACGGGGATGAAGTTTATTTTATGGTGAATAAATATAATACAAAATCACCTGACGTTGCTCAGTTTGAAACACATAAAAAATACATAGACATCCAGTATATGATGCAAGGGAACGAGATAATATATTGTGATCTAGCTTGCCACATGGAAAAAGATGGTGAATATATTATTGAAAAAGATAAACAGCCCTATATCAACGCACCAGGTACAATTGTTATAAGAATGCATCCAGGCAATATAGCTCTTCTTTTTCCTGAAGATGCACATAAAGTTGGTTGCATGATTGGAAATAACAGCCATCCTGTGTTTAAGGTTGTTCTTAAAGTTAAAATATAATATTTAAAAAGATGAGATAATTACTATCTCATCTTTTTTATATATTATAGCTATATTAAGTAGCCTACAAGGTTCATTTAACTAATGCCATTGTTTAATCATTTAATATAAAATTATAAAAAAAAACTACCTTTAAAGGTAGTTCATAAAACAGGCGCCACCCGGATTTGAACCGGGGGTAAGGGTGTTGCAGACCCGTGCCTTACCACTTGGCGATGGCGCCATATAAAATATTGTAAGTGACCCAACCGGGAATCGAACCCGGGTTACAGCCGTGAAAGGGCCGTGTCTTAACCGCTTGACCATTGGGCCTTATATAATTTAAAAAGCTCCCCGAGTAGGATTCGAACCTACGACCCATCGGTTAACAGCCGATTG
>JAYFNB010000003.1:0-182172 GCA_034933685.1 Lachnospiraceae bacterium
AGGCATAGGTTTTTGACGGCTGAACGGCTATGGTAAAATCATTCAATAACTCATCATTTACAACAGGGGTCATAACGTACCACCTCCAACAATGTCCAGTACAATAAATTTCTGTCCACCTTGAACCCTTAAAAGCACCACACTGTCCCCAACTTTCAGCTTGTTATGCACCGTAAAGGCTTTTTTGCCAGTGTAAGCATGGCTGTGGGTTTCAGAATCCGTGGTTCTGGCAGTGCTATCGTCCAGATAATCATGGGCGTGGGTATGGGATTCTGTAGTATGATTTACCGTCATATTTACCGAATAATCAATAACGGATTTGGTCAAAATTAAAGCCGACTCTCTAAGAGTCAGCTTTTGGTCTAACTGTATTTTTAATGGTGAAATGGAAACTACCTTACCCATCATAATAGCCACAGGCTTAGAAGCTTCGTTCTGCTCTGCCGCCGCTTGCTTAATAATCTGCAATAATTCAGACAATAAAATCAGCTCCTCTCAATGTAACATCCATAAGGTGCATGTCTGCTTTAAAGGAATGCGTTACCGCTTCACAAATAAAGTATTGATTAACAATTATGTCTCCTAAATTAAGACTAACATTTATGCTGCTCCCTGCCCGCACATTTACATCTCCAAATGCATTTTTTAGAGATAGCCTTCGTGTTTTGTTGTTGTAAAGTGATAAAAGCGCACTGGCTTTGCTAGCAAGTCCAACCTCACTTTCTGCTTTTTCAACGCACTGCAATAAACCCCATTTGTTTATATTCAATGGGTCTTTAGCCACATAAACCTCTCTAATGCCTCTTCTTTTGTTTTCATATACAAGCTTAACTTGATTATAAGTTTCGCTGTCGATGCTTGTGATGTATTGAAAATCCTCCGCCGTTTCATCCGTCACAAGAATATTAAGGCACATGCTTTCAACGTTTTTTAAGGTTAGCTTTCCAAAATCATCATATAAAACATACATCACCTTTGTATTTGTTAGTGTTTGGAATAAAGCCTCCTCTATTGTGTCGAAAAGTGTTTTGTCATCTTCTATAAGACTTTCAATAACCCAACCTGTATCAGCAATGTCACCGCAATCTAGTGAAAAATTGGCGGCAATGGATTTAATAATTTCGCTTGCCTTCTTGTTTTCAAACTGCCTAACATCCTTGTTTTTAAGGTATCTAATCTGGTCATATGCTGTAACACTTATTGTATCGCCCTTGCTTCTCTTCTTCTCGAATACATAGCCTAAAAAAATGTCCACTCCATCCACCATAAGCTCTACAGCATTGCCCTCTTGAAAGTTCAAATTTTCATCTTTAACCACCTCGAAGGTAAGCTTTCCAGGACTGCCAAAGCGTTCAGTAGACCATTTCACTTCACCTACAATAACAGGCTCGTAGGCAGTATCCGCGTTTATAATTCTTATATTAACCACATTTCCCTCCTTTCCTCTTAAGTTGCTTGGGAAACGAACGCCTACTTAGGCAACTTTTTTCTTCCCTTCGGTCTGAAAAACCGGCAACCCTTTCCTCATTGAACCATTTCGGAAACGAACGCCTACTTAACTAAACTTAATCACCTGCCCTGGATAAATTTGGTTAGGATTTGTAATGCCGTTAAGCTTGGCTATTTCGCCAAATTTTGAACCGTCGCCCAGTTGCATCTTGCAAATTGTCCAAAGGCAATCTCCTTTTTTAACTGTGTATTCTGCCGGTGCTTCTCTGTCGCTTGCCCTAGCGGTCTCCACTTTAATCGCCGTCTCTCCTGCTGCTTTTTTTATTGTTTGGTAAGCAATTGCATTTTCCTTTGGGTAAATCTTTAGTGTTACATCAGCAATAATATCAAAACCTTCTAATGCGTCCTCTATCAATGTGTAATCCTCAATAGACACCACCAATGCGTCATTAAAAAGCATCTTTCCTTGTGGCATAGAGCGAAAAATGTTAAATTTAAAGGTCTTTTTGTTTGCCTTTAATTCTTTCAATTTGTTTAAAAAAATATCTGCCGTCTGAAATCCATCTGCATACTGTGCAAAGGGATACTTTACCTGTGGAATAATGAACTGAAGACTTAATTGAGAAAGCCCAGGTGTTCGTAAAAAGTTAATCTCGCCACCGTTTATTAATTCCATAGTTTTGTTGGTGTTGTTAACCTTTAAGGTAACCTTCGACGGGGCAATAGGCAGTAAAAGACTGTCCATATAAAACTTATACACAACAATTCACTCCTTCGGCACATGTATCCACTGCTTCTCGCAGTTTTTCCGTAAATTTGTTCATAACTACGTCAATATCCAAGTCGCTATTAATAGTTGCGCTGTTTTTAAAGTCCACGGCAATTTGGGCTGTAGTGTAGTTGTTAATCGCCTCTCTTTGGGCAACACCTCTTATGTATTTTAAATCCTCGTCAGATGCACCTAAACTCATTGGCATATCAGCAGCATCAACACCAACTCTTATTTCTCCATAATTTTCAACTCGTGGCAACGAAAACGAAACATAAGCCTGTGGCGAAATAAATCCGCCATTAATCCCGAATTGCCTTTGTTCAATGGCCCTCAAAGCCTCATTTTTTGTTTTGCTCACCTCTGCAGCCCTATTAAGTAAATTGACAGTACTTTCACTTTGAAGGTTTGTTAAGTTATGAGGTACTGGCTGTAGTACGGTTAAATTTTTATTTGTTTCTTCATCCCATATCTGCCTACCGTAAGTAGGACTTTGCCCAGCCTGAGCATAGTCTTCACCCGTTGCTTTTTTTATAATCTCTGCTCTTTTTCTCACTTCATTGCCTATCAAAACTAAGTTTTCAAGTGAATTTTGCATATAATCCGTGCTCTGAATAATATTGGGCGCAGTGTTAACTATAGAATTAAATTCCTTGTTACCCAAAGCCGCCAAACCTAAAGCCTGTAAAACCAATTTCATTCCCATGCCAGTTCCAGTACCTGTAACATTGCTGTTAACACCATTTCCCTCTGACTTCCCAAAATCATTGCAATATTCAAACCCTTTCTGCCCTTCTTGTAATGCGCCCATTGACGTTATTTCTGTGCAAACAAGGTCTTTGCTTGGTGTTTCCAATCCTCCTAAATTAACATCATTTCCTATCACCGAAGAAAACCTTTCAAACTGTTGAACAACACAATTCATAAAATTTTCCAAACTTTGTAGTGTCGCAGGAATCAAAATATATTTTTTAATAGCATCCATCTTTACACCTCCTTCCAATAAAAAAGCAACTACTCTAAGAATAGTTGCTTAATCATTTCTTTTTACTTCTGGATATTTCTTTTTTCTCATTTGCTACCTTAATATCTATGGCGGCAATAATAAACGCTTTTTCCTGCCTGCTAAGGTTTAAAAACTGTGAAGGCAGTAATTTAAGCCTATGTAAACAGTAGTAAGCATAATTAGCATCAATATCACCGCCGTTTATTAGTTTTTTGCTTCTTCAATAAGGTCGCTTTGGGATATATCAAAACCGTTTATCTCTTGTACTTTGGCAATATAGTTGTTGTACTCACCAGGTTTTAACATTTTCTTGAGCAAATCCTCTGCACCCATAACACCGTAGGCATTTTGAAGCTGGGTGCTGTTTAAGTTGGGATAAACTGTGCAAGCCGTTGCTAAAAGTGCCGAATACTTGTTAAAATCAAATTCCTGTGTAAAAGAACCTCTTTTGCCACTTTGTGCAACCTTAACCATACAGCTTTTTTTAATTGCCTCGTCCTCAATGCCTGTTATAGCCTTTATTTCCCATTGTTCAGGCTTTCCGTCCTCTCCAATAAATCGGCCAGATAGCACAAATTTGCAGTTTTCCTCTTTAATAGGGTTTAAAAAAGCACTTAAATCCATGTTTTCTCCTCCTACATTCCGCTTAATTTGCTAAAGGTTTCAGGAATTTCAAAGTCCTCAAAGGTAAATTCAATTTCCTCGTCCAAATATTCGCCGTCGGCGTCAAACTTGGCTAAAATACCACCGTCCATGTTGCAGTCTTTTAAAATTACCGTCTGCCTTCCAACTGATGAGGTAGGGTCTGCGTTTGTAATTTGAATATCAAAATAAACATCCTCACCGTACTCTTTGTACTGTTTAAGTAAATTTCTAAAAATACTGGTGTTGTAATGGAAGGTGGCATTACCCGAGCCTTTCCACCCTGTGGATTTATTCCCCTTGCCTGTTTTCCCTAAAATAGGTACTTCTGTTTTTGTCTTTTCAATTTTTGCTTCAAGGTTAATTGCCTGCATAAAGTTGTATCGGTTGTCATCAATTGTTACATAGCATTCCGCTAAAGATGACGAAACCGTGTCCTTTGCGTTCATAATATTTGCCATAGTTTGTTTCCTCCTTCTTATTCAACAATAACTGTCATATAAAGCTTGCTCATTGCGCAAACAGGGGTTACAGGGTTTGTAACAGTAACGCTGTTTTTGTCTGAACCCTGTCCAACAATAAGATCGTCAGAACTAAAGTTTTCTATCGCCTGAATTTGTTCAAGCTGTTTGTTGTAGGTTACAATGTCATTCCAAAAAGACATTCTGCCTGATACATTATTTTGAACCTTCCCCAAATATTTGGTGTTAAAAAGCACCGCAATATCATTGCCAATCTGGTCCAAAACCCTTATAACCTGATTACTCTGGAAATCCTCACTTTTCCCTGTGGTTGCCGAAACAAAGCTGTTTACGTCCTCCAGAACCCTTACCTCGTTGCCAACCTTGTGGAAAACCAATTCTCCGTTCTTTAAAGCTGCTTCCAACTCACTTTGCTTGAAGGAAGTGTTCACCGTGAACTCGCCATTATAAAGCTTGTTGGTAATACTTTTGTTCACTGCACAGCCAGCTTCTGCACCTGTAAGCCAGTAAACTAGGCTAGATACACTTTCGCCAGAATTTGTTACAGCGTTTTTAAGGTTAATTACACCCTCAAAATCTGCGGCCTTTTTGTAAAGCACAGTCTGAAATTTTATGCCCATTTCATCTCTCAACCTTTTTGTGAATGACGAATAAAGGCTTTTAATAGTTTCCTCTGTGCTTAAGCAACCTAAAACATTAAAGCTGTAGGCTTCAATTTTGTCCAAAAAGGTTTGATACTCAGTACCTGTCACACTTGTAGCATTTGTTCCTCCTGTCAGCGGTACACCAGCCGTAGCAGCTAATTCAGAATCTGATTTAAAAACAACAAAATCGTTGGAAATAAGCTCTGCGGAAGTAGTAACTGTCTGGCTGTCTACAATTGTGTCATCCATCATAGTTGTAACATTAAACTTTGTACCATCATCTGCATTAACTTCAATAACAATTTTAATGTCGTTGCCTCTAATTCCACTACGTAAAGCTGTGGCAAATGTATTGTTTGCCTTTACGCCGCTGTTCAGCCTAAAAGCATAAAGTGTAGTTGCGTTAAGAAACAAGTCTCTTAAACCCCTTAGCTTGTCGCTGGTGTAGTCATAGCCAAAAATTTTCAAACTATCTGTCTGGAAGTCAGCCGCCTCCACTGTGAATATTTCCTCGTCAACACCCCAGTCCAACTCTAACGCCATGGCACAATACCCTCTCTCAGAAAGCGTTGCAGAAGCCTTAGCGGCTGAAGTAAAGTTGATGTAACTGCCTGGAATAACCTTGTTTTGTGTTAAAAATGTTCCTCCACCTAGTCCCATTATTTAATGTCTCCTTTCAAAAACTTCTCTGTAATTCTGTTAACCTCGCTGTGAGTGTAGCTTTCGCCCTCTGTAAGTAAGGCTGAAAGAATGTCCTTGTTGTCGCAGTATTTTTTGCTATTTAAAAGCTGTTCTTTTGTGAATTCAGGCTCATCTTCCCCTTGAACTCTAGCCTTATCCTTGGTTTCTTCCTCCGCTTTAACAAAGGTTTCAATTTCCGTTTCACCACTTAATTGTTTTCTCATATACTATTACCTCCTCCATATTGACTTCTGGTTCTTGCTCACGTAATACAAACATGTTGTATTCCACATAAAAATGCAATATACCATCTGTAATTTTTGAACTAAAGTTTTTTCCTCTTAATAAATCTCCATCTGCATTTATGTATTCTAAAAGCTCGTCCAAACCTTCAGCCACCGTCAAACATTCTTGGTTTTTGTTGCCATCTTCTGAAGTATAGTAAATTACTTCAAAACAGTATGTTTCTTTGTACCTGTTGGCAAGCCTTTGCTTTTGTGTGTGGCTTGTTAATTGCACAAAAAAACAAGGCTCATTAAAACCCTGTTCAACATTTTCTGTGTATAAACCGTACTCACCTTCATTAAAAACCGTTCGAATTTTCTGGGCAATGCCCAAAATTATTGCGTTAACCAACTATGCCCACCTGTCTTTCAGTTTCAACTCAATTTCCTGATGGCTTGTGTAAAGTGCAGGCTCTCCAGCACAAGCGTAAGCTGTTTCCACTCCATTTGTAGTAACCAAAACTTTGCTGCCAGCTTTAACGGCAACCTCTGGGGATAAATAAAGCTTAATAATCTGCGTAATTGTTGCCGCCGTACTGCTTGGGGCTGAATGTGGAATGCTTTTATAAATAACTCTGCACGGCACGTTTTCAGCCACAACTATACCGCTTACGTTGTTCACAACACCACTTTTAGGCTGAAATTGGGTTATTGTGGCTGTGCTGTTGTAGAATTTTTCTGCATGTGCTTTAAGAATACTAAAAATAGACACCCCTACCACCTCACTTCTCTGTAACAATTAAGCTGTGCCCTATAGTTTCCCAAAAAAACTGTACCCCATTCTTGGCTTAAAGAAGTTGCTGTGTTAAATGAAACAGACACATCGCCCTCGGAAATTTTATTAACACTTCCCTCTGCCTTTTCCTGCCCCAAACTTTCAGCCCTATACATATCCACACACATGCTAAGAAGCATGTTTTCTATTCCAAAAGGAACCGCCTCAATGCAACAATAATTGCAAATCATGTCAGTTCCCTTGTCAATTAAAAAAGCTAAAATGGTATCCTTGCTGTCGTCTGTAATGCCCAAAAGTGTTCTAAGGGTCGTTAACTGTTCCTCTTTAGCCATAACCACCACTCCTTGTTGTTATTTTGCGTCCTTAATGTTTACAAAAATGGAATTTTTCTTGTTGTCCATTACCCAAATATCGTGGTAACGTCTGTAATCAATACTCCATGCGTTGGCTTTCTGGTATGTATCTGGTGTAAAAATACGCATTTTGTCTTGCTTTGTTACGGCAATTGGTGAAGTTCTAGCCACAATAAGAAAGTTAATGTCCTTTGCAGTTGAGCCTTTAATAAAGCCACCATTTTCCTGCCCAGCTGTTGAACCATCATAAAGGGTAATTGCTGTGTACATGCGGTTGCTTGGCACCGCAATAATTGGGCAGCCGTCAATTTGAGGTACTTGGGTGTCAATTCCGCCCTGTGAAAAACTTACGGCAGTAAGCTTACCTAAAGCCGCCTCCTCCACTGCCCCAATAGTGTCATAGCTTGCAAGAACATCAATTTCATCGTCGTAACCTGCCTCACGTATTGCCTTAATTGCTGCCTTAATTTTTCCAATAACTGTAGTTGCTGAAACCTTATAGCCATATTCCGCCTGCGCGTCTCCGTCAACACCCATGGCCATTGTTGCAAGCTTTGAAATACGGTATGCATCAATTTCGGGTACTAACATTGTACGTTGAAATTCGCCCATAACATTTCCAGCCGAAGTAACAAAATTGGTCTCGTCCACGTCCATTGCGTCCAATAAAAACTTTCTGCCTCTGTCCTGTGTCATTGCCAGTGTTTCGTAAGCCAAAGTAACGCTTCCGTCAACATATCCGCCTGTTCGGGAATAATCACCTAATCCTTGTACACAAAGCTTAGGTATTTTCACCTCGTTGCCGCCTGTGTATTTCACCTGTCCCGAGTTTGCGTCCATAAACCCTGTTTTAAGTGTCTGAATCGCCAATAAATCTAAGTTCTTTTCAAATAATTTCGCATACTCAAATGCATTTGCCATAATCTTTTCCTCCTTAAAATTAAAATACTAATTAGTGATTGTTGTGTGTTAAAAAGTGCACCTTCTTGAGGTCTTTGCCCTCAAATACCCACAAGGGTAATCACTCTTGACCCATCTAAAACCGCATAACATGCGGTTTTCCAAAAGTTTTTAGTCTTGCTTTTTTCAAAAAGCAAGTGGGTTTGGGCAAAGCCCAAGGTTTCCCTTTCCTCTTTGTCCATTATTTGCTTTTTATCCCCATAGCTCTTGCAATTTGGTCATTCACATCTGTTCCTTTGCTGCTTGTTCCCTTTGTAAAGCCTGTCCCAACGCTTTGCTTTGTTTCCATATCAAAAAGGTATCCGTCAGTTTTTTTTATGCTTTCAAGGTCCAGCCCCATAATAGTCCCGTCCTCTTTAACAGTAACCTTTTCCATGTCAATAAGTGCCTTAATTGCTTTTGCATTTTTTCCTTTTGCCTTGTAAATAGCCATATCAACGGCACTGTTCTTAACAACATCATCAACTTTTTTCTTTAAACTTTCGGTTTCGGCTTTGTATTTGCTCTTTAACTCGTCATATTTCTTTTGCAGTTCGCCGTTGTCAACAAGGTCATTTGCCCTTTCTTCCAGTTCCATCTTTTTTTCATTAGCTGCATTATAATCAGCTTTGGAAACAAAAAGCTCACCCAGCTTTTCCGCCACCTTTTTGTCTGCCTCATCGGTGTAGCTTTCGCCCAAAATTTCTTTCAGCCACTCATGCTTCATGCTCTTTCCTCCTTAAATAATTTAATTGATGTTTCATAAATCCTGTAATATAATAAAATGGATAATTTTTACAAACAAACTAATCCTTTTGATAAATGGAGGTACATATGGAATTTAGAAAAGCAACTCACTCAGATTTTAGTACTATTGTTGAAATATACCAATCTGGCATCCTGCATTTGGATTCTATAGGTATCCATCAGTGGGATGAATCCTACCCTTCAGCAACCATAATTGAAGCTGATATTCAAAATAAAGAGATGTATGTAGGGTTAATAGACGACAAAATCGTTACCGCTTTTACCATAAATCCAAAGTATGATGAAGAATATTCCAAGGGAAATTGGCAATACAGCAATCTTCCTTTTTTGGTTCTCCATCGCTTTTGTGTTAATCCACAGCATCAAAATAAAGGTGTTGGCACACAAACAATGACGTTTATTGAAAACACCCTAAAATCGGAAAATTTCCAATGCCTTCGCTTGGACGCATTTTCTTTAAACCATTTCTCCTTAAGGCTTTATGAAAAATTCGGCTTCACAAAAGTAGGTGAAGTAACTTTCTCAAAAGGCTTGTTCTATTTGTTTGAAAAAAAATTATAATCCCTTTCCCCAATTATTCCACCACCTCCTTTGGGGAATTTTCCTTCTTAGCCTCAATTTGCTTAATCTCCTCATTCACATCATCCACAAATGGGTGCTTGGATAGCAGGGTTTTTTCCGAAACAATCCCCTCAGATAAGTCAATCATCTGCACAATTTCAAGATCATTTGTAATCATAGTCCGGTTAAGACTAATGTTAATTAAACTGCTGTCAAAGTCTGTGCCATTATTCCGGTTGTAGTCGTCTGTAATAAACCAGAAAAAGTCCTTAATGGCAGCTTTTAACCTTGGTGTCATAGTATTTGCCTTTAAATCCAGCTGAGTATACTGAAATTTAAGGCTTACACCAGAGGCATTGCCAAGCTTTTCACTGTCGGTATAAACACCCATTCCAAAATCGAAAATGTCTCTCCGTAACATTTTAAGCCAGTCAATTCTACCTGAAACTGGCAAATTAACCTGTTTTGCATCTATGCTGCCAGAGCTGTCAGAAATATTAACAGCCCTGTTAATTTGAAGCTTTCTGGCAATAGCATCTGCTGTTTCGCCACCATAACCTTGTATAGACCAGTAAAGGGTTACAAGGTCAAGCAAGTCGTTAGTACCTTGGCTAGAAATCAGGTCATAGGCATCAATCAGCCCCTTCACCTTCTGCAAATCGGAAATTCTTCTTGCATTGTTTTCCAAAACCACAAAGGGAACTCTGCCCCAACCATGTGCCTTTGTAACAGTTTCTTTCCCGTCAAAACTGCTAAGGTCGAACCAATGTGGCATGGGATTCATGCTATAACTATTGTCAGGTAAATATTTGCCGTTTTCGTCCTCTGCGTAGAATGTTACGTCATCTTTTGTCCACCACTCAACTTTTTTACGTAAAACCTTTTCCTTGCCATTAACTACAGTTATATCGTAGTAACGTATTACCTCAATAAGTTCAGACTGATGTTGAGTGTCATAAATAGGTATAATTTCAGTTGCAGGAACAATGCAATACCTAAGCTTGAACTCCTCATCATAGTAAAAATGTATGTATTCCACGCCTTTGTTGCTTGCCCCAATAACTAAGTCCGATAAAATTCCGTTAAGTTTTTCATCGGCGGCACAAGTAACCATATCTTCAAAAATTTTAAGTTGTTGGTCATCTTCTGCCCCTCTTACACTAATGGTCGGCTCTCTGCCAACTAAATATGCCGCCTTTTGGTCCACTAAAATGGAATGAAATGCGTTCACGTTATGGTGGTTGCTTCGGTTAGGATTTCTGAATATTTTCCTGCTTTCAACCTCACTTCCCTCCACGTTTGCGGTTTCTGAAATATATGTTTTGCGAAAATCCTTTTGGTAAATGTCGTGTTCCCCAACGTAATACCTTTCTCCGTCTGCCATGTTCTTTTTTAAGTTTGAAGAAATATCCTCATTTATTAAATCTCTAATAATGTCGCTGTTGTTTACCCCTGCCTCGGCGGTAATTTTCATGTTAATTAAATCCGTTTCGGTTAAAAGCATTATCTCACCCTCACATTCTTCATATCACTTTCTCTGCTGTACCTAACAGCGTCTATAGAGTGGTTATTTTTGTCAGGAAATTGGGCCCTAAAATTGCCGTTAATATCCTTTTCCAATTCATAGCCTTTAAATTCTCTTGCAGTATTTGGGCAACGAATGGGGTCAATAATAATTTCCTCTAAGTCCTGTAACCACTTTATGCCATAATCCACACTGTCTGGCCCTTTTTTCGCGCCAATAACCCTAAGCCCGTAGTCACTAACTTCGGCAATGCTTTTTGGCTCGGCACTGTCGCAAGTAATTATTCCGTTGTTTTTGTTTTCCTCTTTCACTAACTCAGTTGCTTTTCGATTGCTAAGACCCACTTGCTGTATCTCAAAAAATATATAAAGTCTTCGTCTCGTTCTATCATAATGATTTACAGTGTAGTGAAATGGATCGGTGGCGTAACCCCAGTCTAAACCTCTTGCAATTTTGTCGAAGATTTTTATTTCTTCGTCAGAAATTGTCCGCATGGTAAGGTTGGTAAAAACCTCACCACCTGTGCCAGTCACTTCACCTAAATATTCGTGTTTGTAAGCATCTTCATTCACTTTTTTAAGGTGATTTGCCTCAATAAAAAACTGCTCTCCAAGCCAATGCTTTGGAACAGTTAAGTAGGTGCTGTGGTGTACAAGCCTGTCATCTCTAGTTTTTAAAATTTCTTCGTTTACCCAGTTTCTTTGGCTTTTGGGTGGATTGTAGGAATAAAAAACGCAGAAGCCTTCACCTCCACGCATTAAACTTTGGTTTATAGTTCTTATTTCTTCTATACCCTTAAATTCATCAACTTCCTCATACCAAATATATTTGCAATAACCTTGGCAAAATTTTGTTGATTTTATTTTTCTAGGATTGTCTGCTCCTCTAAATAAAATTTTTGCCCCTGTTGGTAAATATGAAAGCTGAAGGGGACTTACTGTCGTTTTCCAGAGCTTCTCTGTTCCTAAAGCACTAATTGCCCACCGTAATTGTTGAAAAACGCTGTCTTTGAGATTAACACCAACTTTACGCATTGCAACACAGTTTGCCTTTTCATCATTCATAATTCCCAAAATAATTTCAATGCTTATAAAAGACGATTTTGTACTGCCACGGCCACCTTTAAGCCAATAATGGGTAAAGTTTTGTTCTTTAATTTCGTGGTGAAGGGCATAAAAAGAGGGTGAAATAAGGTCTGTCAAATTACTCATACCCATCACCTTTCGGAACATTATCAATTATTTGAACCACTGAATCTTCATCAATTTTTACCTTATCTGTAAACATTCCATACCTTTTGCCCAGAAGTTGTGCCGCCTTAATTCTGTCTTTTACCACAACTTCCTCTGCTTCATCCCCACGAAGTACAGATGTCAGAAACTTCACCACCTCTGTCTCGTCTGCAACTGCTTTCCGCTTTTTTGCCATAATCACCACCTCCTTTTTTGCCAATGTGGTATTTTGATCTGTAGATAAACATAAAATTTTAATATATCAATTATTGAGGGGAAATAAAAATGGATTCAAACCAAAATTATCCTGTTCAAAAAATAACCGCTTACGCAACTGCCAAGTCCTATTTAAAGGATTATGGGCCAGATCAACTTGTTATTGATATTGAAAACGCCACAATGGATAACACTAACTTCCGCACCGCCTTGTGGACGGGTACTTACATGCAGCTTACTTTAATGAGTATAGGTCCCGGAGAAGATATCGGTTTAGAAATGCACTCAGACCTAGACCAGTTTATACGCATTGAAGCTGGCAAAGGTTATGTTGAAATGGGTGAAACCAAAGGGAATCTGGAATTTAAAGCCACAATATACGAAAATTGTGCAATTATTATCCCAGCTGGGATATGGCACAATTTAATTAATACAGGTTCAGAACCGATTAAACTGTACTCAATTTATGCTCCTCCTGCACATCCTTTTGGAACAGTACATAAAACCCACGAAGACTCGCCAGAACACTAATAAAGCAAATAAGTAATAGCACAGAAAAAGTCAGTGCTTTCAAAGCTTTTAAGCATACTTTGAAAATACTGACTTTTCTCCTGCATGTAAATAACTCAAAAATCAAGTCACTGAATTACAGAGCACAAACAAAGTTTTACTCTGCATTACCTATTTGTGTTAGGGCCTAACCCTTCTTTTTTAGAATTGTGCGTGTGGTTTTGATTGCGCACCTTTGTTGACTGGGTATCGCTGTTAAATTTGTCTTGCTCACTTTGTTTTTGTCTTTGTTGCTCTTTCCGTTCTCTTTCTTCTAACATATAATCACCTCACGGCTACTTTCTCCAAAAATAAAATTATTATCCCCAAAACACTTTTCCCATCCATCCACAATGCCATAATAACATAAAGGAAGGTACTTAGGGTCTCAACTTAAAAACTATAATCTCAACGTTTTAAAGATAGTAAAAAGAAAAATTTTTTTCTCTTTCTGTAAAAACTTGCCCTGCTGTATGGTATGTCTAGATGTAAATAGCTAATTCCTTTTGTAATGTTGTCCAACAGCTGTTTATAAATTTCACCATCAGCCTCAATAGCCGTTTGCTCAATAAGCTCAATATCTTCCTTTAACTGAAGTAACATATCCGCTTTCTCTGCTGTAGGGTCAGCAATTTTGTTTCCCTTTGGCATACCAGAATATTTAACGGCTGAAATTTGGCAAAATTCTTTAACCTTTTTCTTTTTTTCCTCATACTGCATACAGAAATTAAGCAATTCACGGTATCTAAATTTTGAAATATCAAATTCTTCCAAAACTATGTCTTTTTTATTTGGCAACTCCAATCCCACCATCCTTTTCCTTTAAAATTGCCCTATAATTTATTCTCAACCTTCTCTAAATTTATTTTTCTGCAAATTCAACGCAAGGCGTTTGTCTTCAATAGGCACAAGGGTAGGTTTGCCAGTGGGCTTCCCCACTAAATCGCCTAAAATATCGCTAAACGTCTTCTTGCTTAAAAACTGCTCTAATGCTGTAATTCCTTTTAACTTTCGTGGCCAAATATCATCGTCATTGTAACCTTTTCCTACAAGTCTTTTTGCAATCAAGGTTTCCTCTACTGTCCAAACACGGTTGCTTCGTCCCTCAACCACCTTGAATCCACTATATGTAGCGCCATAATTTACAGCCTGCTCTAGGGCAAAATCCTTAACCATTATCTCCCACTTTGTAAAACTTTCAACCTGACTCAATATGTGTGCTATTTCCTCTGCAGATAATGCAGACGGCTGTTTAAAAGCGTACTTTGCCAATTCTAATTTTTTATTAGCATAAGCTCTGCAAATTGGTCTCGCATAACAAAGTCCTTTATCACAATGCTTGCCCACGCAAAATTCCTCCGTACCTCTTATTACCTTTTGTACCTTTGGCAAAACCTTGGTATTAGCCCATTTCACCAAACTTTGTGCTTTCATTTGGTAACTGCTTATATTATTCATGCATGGCTGAAAAACTGTAAGAGTTACTTTTTCTATTCCTTTAGCACAGTCCAGCCCTGTTAAAACCCCAAGTGCGTACAGCTTTAACTTCGGATTATTTTTCGCCTCCGCCACCACCTCTTCTCCATAATCAAAATCAATAATTTCCATTGTATCTTCACTCATGGCAACAGCATCTGCTGTTGCAGAACTTTCAAAACCCAATGCCCAAAAGTCTACCTCCTGCCCTAATAACATAACTGTATTCGGTCTTTTAAATTTGGCTATGTTGAATCTTTCCATAACAAAATCCTTGTAACCGTTTCCAAATCGGTCCATTTCCTCGGTTACATTCAATTCCTTAATCGCATTGTGATACTTTACAGCAGTAAATTCCTTCATGGCAAAGCGAATTTTTGCTTCTCCTAAAATCTTTGCTTCTCTCTCTTGCTTATGAAAAATGTCTTCCCTTTTCATTTGTGCCTCTAACATGGCAGAACCTGCACACTTCAACCATTTTTCTGCACCTTCTGCACTTAATTTAACTTTGAAATCCATCACCTTTTTCACCGCCTTTTTCCTTTAATAACTAATTTTTGAATTAAACATCGTTTCCATAATCAAACTCTTTTGCTTCTGCGGCAATTTTTCAAACTGCTTTGCCATACACATGCTCTCCTTGGATAAAATTTCTTCTTTGTCAAAAAGATACTCTAAAGACACATCAAAATATTGTGCAACCTTTAAAACCTTTTGGGCAGACGGCTGAGATTTGCTCCACTTGTGCACTGTTCCGTTGGCGAAGTTTAATTTTTTTTCAAGCTGTGCAATGGTAATATTGTGGAACGAACAAAGATTTTTAATTCTGCTTAAAAGCATGCATTCACCTCCATAATTCAAAATAATTTATAAGGGAATACCGATTAAATCCGCATTCCCTTCGCTAATTTTCTATTGACAACCATTAGAAAATATTCTATTATTAATTTGCATATCAAAGCAGAATATTTGCGTTGGCACAGAAACTTCTCGAATTCTTCTTATAATTCAAATCAAAGTTTTAAATACAATTAAAGTTCGCACCTTTAATTGTTCTAAGTTATCTGTTAATTATCTATAGTTCATTAGCTTATTTACAGTATATTAGATAATATACAGAGTGTCAAGCAAATGTTTCGCTTTTTTGCAATTTTTAGCAAAGAAGGTGCATTTTGTGACTTTATTAGAAAGAGTAAAAGAATTATGTATTAAAAATTCCACCTCACTAGCCGCATTAGAAAAAACGCTAAGCATGGGGAACGGAACATTAAGCCGTTGGGATACAAGTTCACCTTCAATAGATAAAATACAGAAGGTCGCAAACCATTTTAATGTATCTATTGATTACCTTGTGGGTCAAGGAGATATTTATAACCTCAGCCTTAACCCAAAAGCCAACGAAGCAGCCAGTAGCCAAAGTAATTTTTATGCTCTATTTGAAGAACTGGCAGAGATTTTAGGCTATAAAATCAGCCTTAAAAGCGGTGATACCTCATTTATTGAATATGCCGGCAAGGAAACTCCGCTTAAAACAGAAAAGATTGTAACCATAATTGATTCTGTTCAATCCTACATCAATTTTACTTTGCAAGAGGCAATTAAAAATTCCTATGAAGAATGCAGTGAGGATTTTCCAACAATCGTGGTGGCCGCAAGAGGTGGACGCTATAAGCTTGACAGGAGCGCTGCCCAAAAGCTTGCCCAGAGTGCGGCCAAAGCACCAAACCGTGCCCACGACAAAGAACTATTTTAAAGAATTTTCTTTAACCATATCTTTCGTGCATTTATAATGAAACTGTTTCGACATAAATTTACAATGAAACCAAGAAATTTAATTTTGAGGAGGATTTGTAAAATGTATGATAACTATGTAAAAGCACGAGATACGTCGTGGGAAGTCCTGTTAAGGTGTGGTATAAAAGAGCTTCCCATAACTCTAGGAACAATTGCCGACTATTATAATTTTAAGGTAATTGCCTATTCCGATACTAACATTACACAGGTGCTAAAAAACGAAGTTGTGGAAGGAGATGGATTTATAGTTTTTTCTAAAGGTAAAAAAGAAATATTCCTTAACGATAAGGTAAATAACCGAAATAGGCGGCGGTTTACCCTTGCACATGAGCTAGGACACGGTATTTTAAACCACAATATCGACATTGTTCATTATCGAAACTCCGAAGTGGATAGTGATATAGACATGCAGGAACTGGAGGCAAATGTATTTGCAAGAGACATTCTTATGCCTTCCACTATTCTTGCTGCTTTAAATATACACACTCCAGAAGAAATTATGAAAGTCTGCGATGTTTCACGTAAATCGGCTGAAATACGGGCAGCACGAATGGAGCTTTTGTACAAAAGAAACCTGTTTAATCTTCATCCAATGGAACGTAAGGTTCGTGAACAATTTGATAAATTTATAAGAAACTACAGAAAAAATTGCAGAAAAAATACATAATATATAAACCCTGCTTTTCCTATCAATCATAGCTAAAGCAGGGTTTTTTAAATCTTTCTAAACAATTTGTAAAATAATGCTATTTCTGTTACTATTAAAATATATTAGAAATCATTATATAACCATAGAAAGCAGGGGTAGGATGAGAAAAAAGACTTTACTATTTTTCACAGCAATATGTATAACACTTTTATCAGTAGTAACGCCAATAACAAATGTACAAGCAACCGAAACACCCTCTTCTCCAAAAATTGGTGACGAAATTCATGGCTTCAAGCTTTCAGAAATAGGCTATGATTCAAACATTAAAGCAGATAAGTATTTGTTTGTTCACCAAAAAACAGGTGCTAAGTTTCTTGCTCTTAAAAACAGCGATACCAACCGTGGTTTTTCAATTAAGTTCAATACAATTGCAGAAAATAATAAAGGCATTAATCACATTCTGGAGCATTCTGTTATGAGCGGAAGCGAAAGATACCCTCTCTACAATACTTTTTTTGCACTTAGCAACACAACGTATATTTCTTATTGCAATGCTTACACCTATCAAAACTTTACCATGTATCCTATTTGCTCTGCCAATGAGGCTCAATTGCTAAAATCGGCAGACATATATTTAGACGGTGTATTTAATTCTAATTTGTTAAAGGATGAAAAAATATTTGAACAAGAAGGAATTCGTCTTGAATTAGAAAATGAAAATGCTGACATTACTTATAACGGCGTTGTTTATAACGAAATGCAAGGTGTTTTGTCAGATATACAAAGTTCTTCGTACTACAATTCAAAGAATGCGCTTTTTCCAAACGGCACACAAGGCAATAATTCAGGTGGCATTCCTTCGGCAATTACCACCTTAACTTATGATGAATTAATTGAAACCCATAATGAAAACTACCACCCTTCCAACAGCACTATGGTGCTTTACGGCAATGTAGACTACGAGCCGTTTTTGAAGATGATAAATGAAAATTTTTTATGTAACTACAGTTACAAAGAATATATTGTGGATAGAGGCACAAAACCAGTCTTTACCCAATTGCAGGAAAAAACCTATGAATTTCCTGTTGCCCAAGGCACTGATACCCAAAATTCATCGGTAATAGAACTTGTATTTGCCACCAAAGACTCAAAGGAACAGGGCTTTGAAAACTACGTTGCGTTAAACCTCGTTACACAACTATTAAATCTTGATAATTCAGATTTAAAACAGGCACTGCTAAACAGCAATATTGCAGATTCTTATGAAATCTATTTGGATGAAGGCATTTATCAGCCAATGATTCACTTTGTTGCTGTAAATGCTAACCCAGAAAGAAAAACCGATTTTTACAACTTGCTAATGGCAGAAATGAAAAATGCAGTAACTAATGGGTTTAATAGAGATTTTGTCAAAGCCTCACTTCGTTCATTGGAATTTGAACAAGAAATCGGCACTACTGGCGACACTGCAATAAACACCTTATGTTATTCAAGCGTTTATGATAATATGTTTGGCACACCAATGGTTAGCTACAGTGATGCTTTTAAAAGTATTGCCTCTAAATTGAATGAAAATATTCTTGAAAAAGTAATTAAAGAGGACATAGTAAATAATACATCTGCCGCATTAACGGTTACTGTACCTAAAGCCGGCTTATTAGAAAAACAGCAAGCAGAAATGGCTCAAACCCTTGCTAAAATGAAAGCCTCTTTGTCAGAAGAAGAAATTAAGTCATTGGTTAAGAAAACAAATGATTTTAATAATTTGGAACAACCGGAACTTTCCCAAGAGACTTTAGCTTCCCTTCAAGCAGTAACCTTAAATGAAATTGAAACTGAGATAAAAAATAGGAATATAACCGAAACCACAGTAGACGGTGTTAAACTTATTCACGCTAATGCAGATGTTGGCGGTGTGAGTGCTGTCTCCATGGATTTTGATTTAAGCCATTTAACCCCAGATGAGCTTTTGTATTTGCAATTTTACGGTGAAATGATTGGAAACGGAATGGATACAGAAACCAAAACAGAAACCCAAATAATAAACGAAACTTTATATAGAACCTACAATATCTCAACACAACTAATTGCTGTTAGTGATAATAAAGAAGGTTCTTCAGCCCACCCTGTTTTTAATGTGGAATATTATGGTTTTCAGGACGAATTTACTCCGTCACTGGATTTGGTTTCAGATATTTTGTTAAACTCTAAGGTTTCAGAAATCTCCACATACTCAGCCAGAACAATTGCAAACATTAAAAATCGTTATCAAACTTCATTTGCAGAGCCAATTTATTTTGCTTTCAACCGTTCCAAGGCTTATTCCGACCCGTTTTACAAATATGCAGATTACTTGGATGGCTTGAATTATTATAATTTTGTTATCGGTTTAGAAAAACAGCTTAAAACAAATTCTACTAAAGTATCCAATGAAATTGAGGCTATCCGTACAAAAGCATTTAACAAAAGTAATCTAACAATAATGCTGGCAGGGAATTCAACTGCAAAGGATAACTTTGTTTCATCAATGAAAACCATTACAAATAGACTGCCTTCTGTTTCCTATCCAAAAGCAGTTTATACCTTGCCGTCACCTGCTAAAAGGGAAGCCTATACCTCTGATTTAGCAGTGCAGTACTTAGCTGTAAATGCACCTTTATTAAAAAATGATGTACCAATTAGCGGTAAAAATAATGTTTTTGCCAACATTTTAGATAACCTTATGCTTATACCAGAAGTCCGCATAAAGGGTGGTGCATATGGTGTTGGTGCTAGTTTTCAAAAAAATAATTATCTGGTTTATACCTATAGAGATAATACATTTGCTTCTTCATTGCAAACCATTGGTAATACCCATAAATTTTTAGAAAGTCTATCCTCAACACTTACACAAGACGAATTGGACACCTATAAATTGGCAGCTTACGGCAATGCTACACAAAACATGGGCGAATTAGCTAGCGCATTAAGCGATTTATCACGCCATTGCGTGGGTTATACTACCCAAGATAAAATTAATTTTCTAAATGAAATAAAGGAAACTTCCCCTGAAGATATAGAGCTTTACGCGGATTATTTGGAAACACTTAATAATAACCTAAACTACGTAGTTTTTGCCTCACCAAGTGATATTGAGGCAAATAAAGATTTATTCGATACCATTATTGCACTTCGGTAATTTGAATTAACTAAAAAAGCGGTTAATTATTCGTTATAAATAATTTAACCGCTTTCCTTTGAATTTATGGTAACACCGTAACCTCAACCCTGTTGCCGTCGGGGTCTAAAATGCAAGCTTCATAATATCCATCACCTGTTTTATGTGGTTCAAGAACAACCGTGTACCCTTCATTATGTGCTTTTTTCGCCAACTCATCAACCTTGTCTGTTGTTTTTTCGGAAAATGCAATATGCGTAAGACCTATTGCTTCATGGCCATTTGAATTAATTCCATCAGGAATAGTGGCCATTTTCATTAATTCAAGACGGCTTCCATCACCAAAACTTAAAAAGTAAGACTCAAACCCAGAGTGAAATTCTGAAGTGCTTTCATATTTTTCGCCAGCTTTTCCATTAAAAAACTCACAATAAAAATCCTTCATTTCTTCCAAATTTCTTGTCCAAATTGCAATATGCTCTAACATATATGCATCCTCCTTATTAACTAACGTAATTGGCTATATCCATAGTCTATTCATAAACTTCTTCAAACATTTTCAAAACCTGCGCATATGATAACGGTACGTAAGAATTTGCCATTAATCTGGTTTGTTTTTCTATTACATTTGTTGTAAAGTCCTGCAACTCCTGCTTTTTAACACCATAGAATGAAAGGGATTTTTTCTGTATAATCTTACTAAACAGTAATTCCAGCTCACTGTAAACATCCGAACTTGCACAACCAAGAATTTCAGACAAAAACAAATTCAGCTCCTTAATTTTTCCCATTGGCTCAAGTGCTTGGTAATTTTTAAATAGCATTGTAAAAAATACATAGTTAGCTTCACCATGTGCCACATGGTATGCTCCACTTAAGGGATAACTCATGGCATGAACAGCACCTGTTCCAGCATTTCCAAAGGCAATGCCACCATAACAGCTTGCAATAAGAAAATCTTCGCTAATTTCCCTAAAGTAGTCCTTGCCGTTTTCTACAATTTTCTTGTACCCTTCAATAATCATTTCCATTGCCGCCTTTGAATACATCATAGAAAAAGGCGTTGCCTTTGGCGAAATGTAAGATTCAATTGCGTGTATAAATGCATCTATTGAACTAGTTGCAAATACTGAAAAAGGAAGGTTTGAAATTAATTCAGGAATAAGTACAGCAGTGTCTGCATACAAAGGTTCTACCGCCAAACCAAATTTTGTTTTTCTCTCAACTATTTCCAAAATTGATACATTTGTCACTTCACTGCCAGTTCCGCAAGTAGTTGGAACTAAAATAAGCTCACGTTCCTTCTGGGCAGAAAAATTCTTGTCAAATAAATCCACAATAGGTTGTATCTCTTTAAGTGCTAAAAGCTTTGCAACATCAATAATTGTTCCGCCGCCAATGGCAATAATCCTGTTGTAATCTGCTAAGCAAACATCCGCTAATATGGCATCCACAAGGAGGTTGGAAGGCTCGCCTTTGCCGTAATCCGAATGAAAAATAACTTTAGCTCCGTTAAAGCCATTTTCAAAATGTTTTTTATATACACTGCCACTAATAAAAACTAAATCTTTACTTGTAAAACTGTAAGCTCCAAGGAAGTCCACAGCCTTAGAATAAATTTCGATGTTAGGTTCAATTTTAAAGGTTTTCATTTCAACACGCCTCTCAAAAATATTCTTTTATTAAGTATTTTACGCCAATTTATGAATAAAGGCAATGAAATCATAAGTATAACCTATGTCGTCATTGCCTTTTATCTCTCTTTTTTACCTAATGAAATTGGTCATTACTTTTTCTTCTTCAGAAGGGAAGCCCAAACCGTTTTCCTTGGCTGTTTTGATGGCTTTAATTAAGAAAGCCATGTTGTTTGCCAATATACGCATTGTTTGCATTCCCTCTAAATCCTGCTTCACTTCCTCAGGATTGTTCCCGTGTACCTGATTCCAATAATTGGATGACACAATAGGCATTTGGCAAATAGTAAAATACTTATTTAACTGGTCAAAAGCCGCAGACGCACCGCCGCGTCTGCAAGAAATAACACTTGCACCTGGTTTAAGCCTCATATCTGCTTTGTTGCAGGAATAGAAAAATCTGTCCATAAAAGATGTAATTGCACCACTTGCACTTGCATAATGCACAGGTGAAGCAATAACCAATCCATCACATTCCTTGAATTTTTCAACAGCCTCATTCACACTGTCCTCACCAAAAATACATTTTCCTGTGGTTCTGCAAGAAGCACAGCCAATACAGCCTGAAACCGGCTTGTTTCCAACCCAAACCCACTCACTTTCAATGCCGCTGTTTTTTAAAACACTGCTAATTTCCTCCAAGGCGGTAAAGCAACATCCGCTTTTGTGAGGACTTCCGTTAATTAACATTACTTTCATTGTATCTCCTCCATCTCTGTAATCTTTTCTTTTTTAATTATACAATAAACTTTTGAAGAATAACACTAATTTGAATATGCACTGTAGAAATAATTGTTATAATATGGTATAGTTTAAAAAATATTAAGAAAATTGTAGCAAAATGTTACTTAGCTAAGGAGGTTGATATTTTTTTAAAACTAAGGTATGAAACTTTCAGTTTACTTAATTTTGGGATATTTAACTAAGCAAACTTTTAAAGGAGGTTTAAAAATGAATTTTAAAAAACAAACTTGCAAATTAATTTGTGCCGTAATGACAATAATCTTAACTTTTTCCATCAATATTTCCGTGTATGCTGGCAGCTTAATTCCAGTAATACCTTATTCAGGTATTTCTCTTTCAACAGATTTCTCTTTAGCCCATGATGTTGTCATGGGGCCAGATGGATATCTATATGTAGCCGACTACGGAGACGATAAAATTTATAAAATGGATAAAACTGGACAAAATATAACTTCTTTTTGTGAAAATATAACTGGAGCAAAAGCAATGGTATTTGATAAAGATGGAAATCTTTATTTAGCACAATACATAAATATTGCTTCTGCACAAAAATTATTAAAAATAACTCCGCAGGGTGTTTCTTCTTTTGTAAATTCTAGTTTTGCACAACCCTTAAACGGAATTGCCATTGACAAAGATAATGTATTGTACATTTCAGATAACAGCGGTGATGGTGTTACTACTGGTCATATTTATAAAATTAATTTAGACGGTTCTGGGCAATCACTTTTTGCTGATAGTTTTGACCATGGACAAATACAAGGCATATGCTTTGATGCTGATAATAACCTATATGTTCCCTTCCTCTATAAAGATAAAATTGCAAAAATTGATACCAATGGAAATACAACTAATTTTATAACGGGTTTAAGCAATACAACTTGGGCTTCTATGGGCGATGACGGTTTCCTTTATGTTTCAACATCAAACAAAACCATTGAAAAATTTGATTTAAATGGAAATCAAATATCCCAGTTTCTTACAGGTAATATTACACCTTGGGGTGCATATGTTGATAAAGGTGGATATATCTACTTTGCATCTTTATCTGATTCTGTTTGTATGATTCCAGGTAGTGCTGAAACTGAAAACGCAACCCAAATTTCTTTAACAATGAATACAACTCTTGAAGGAAATGCGGCAGACCCATCAGCTTTTACAATAGGTGGCGTTGACTCAAATCCTTTTGTAACATCAGCTAAAATATCAGGTTCAACTATTACGCTAGCCTTAAATAACCCAATTACTAGTGATGAAACAGTCACAGTAAGCTATGCAAAAACAGGAACTAATGATTTAACTACACAAAGTGACTATAAATTAGATAATTTCTCTGGTATAGGTGTTATTAATAATTTAATGCCAAGCCCGAATCTAAATCAAACTGCCCCAACTGGCTTAGAAGGTGTTGCACCAACCTTTGCTGGTGGCAATGGTAAAATTACTGGCACTACAACAGCAATGGAGTTTAGGCCAATTCTTGCTGATAATAATGAATACTTACCTTGCTCTGAAGGCGAAACAACCGTAACTCCATCAACTTATTTAGTAAGACTAAAGGCTAAAACAGGCTACCATGCAGGGTATACAACAACTGTTTATGTACATAACCCAGATACCCAAAACCAAGACGCACCAATAGGATTAGTTGGCGTTGCTCCTACCTCTTTAAATGGAATGGGCAAAATTACTGGCACTACTACAGCAATGGAATTCAAATTAGACTCCGCCGATGATAGCTCTTATTCTGCTTGTAGCGAAGGCGAAACAATGGTAAATGCATCCGCAACTTATTCCGTAAGGTTTTCGGCTAAACCTACCCTTTTTCTCAATGCTGGAACACCTGCCTCTGTAACTGTACCGCCTTTTGTACCTAAAAAGAGCAGCAGTGACGATGATAGCAGCGGTGGCGGTGGCAATTCAACACCAATCTCAACAACAAAACCAGCCGACAAAATTGTGCTGATAAATGGCAAAGAGGAAAAAGCCGGAACTGAAACCAAATCCACCGTTAACGGCGTCAGCCAAATAACATTAACTGTTGATTCTTCTGCTATATCTAAAAAGCTTAAAGAAGTCTTAGAGAATAAAACAGACAAAAGCCAAAATTTAATAGTATTTTCTCTAAGCAGTTGCAATTCTGGAACCGTTGCCTTAACAGGGGATATAGTAAAGGAATTGGAAAATTCGGAATTTAATATTTCCATAAGTAAAGACCAAGCAGAGTATATAATTCCAGCGGAGGAACTTGCAATTAGACGTTTGGCGGATATTTTAGATGTAGACTCAAGCCAATTAAAAGATATTGAAATTAAAATAACCATTAAAGAAGTGTCAGCAGAAGTGTTAGCTAAATATAACGAAATTGCTGGCAAGCAAGAGCATGAATTAGTTGTACCTCCGGTGGAGTTTGAAATTGTTGCCAAAGCAACAGGAACAGACGGTGTTACGCGAGAAACAACGGTAAGTAAGTTTTCTAACTACGTTGAAAGAATTATAGAAATACCTGCAAATTTTGACCCAATGAAAATCACCACAGGTGTTGTATTTAATGCAGACGGTACATATTCTCATGTTCCAACAGTTGTGTTTGAAAAAGACGGCAAATATTATGCTAAACTTAGCTCTTTAACAAATTCAGCCTACTCCGTAATTTATAACCCAATTACGGTAGACTCCGTAAACGGTCACTGGTCAGAGGAGATTGTAAACTCTATGGCTGCTAGACTTATCCTTACAGACACAACTAATTTCAATGCCGATGAAGCTGTAACAAGGGCAGAATTTGCAGATTATATTGTAAGGTCATTAGGCCTGTACAGGGAAAGCAATGCAAAGGCACGCTCATTTAAAGACGTTTCTATTGGCTCTAAATATCAATTGAGCATTGAAATAGCAAAGGAATGGGGTATCATAAGCGGTTATCCTAATGGAGATTTTAAACCAGATGCTACCATCACAAGAGAAGAAGTAATGGCAATGTATGCAAATGCTATGGATATTGTAAAAATAGCAGATAGCGATGATAATAAATTAAGCCAATATTCAGATAACGCAGACGTATCAAAATGGGCAACATCACACGTAGAAAGAGTTGTAAACGCCGAAATTTTTAACGGCAAAGGTAACGGTTTATTAACACCAAAAGATACATTAACTAAAGGTGAAGCATTAACTGCAATAAGAAACTTGCTCTTAAAATCTGAATTAATTAACAAATAGTATAAAAAAGATAGGCTTAGATGTAAATTCTAATCCTATCTTTTTTTAGTATTTATTTAAATTTAACTAAAATATAAACATCTGCATCATATTGTGTTTTGTCACCATAATTATTAATACTTGCGTGCTGTACAACAAAAGTAAGCTTTGCGTCATCACTTTCAGTGTAGAAAATTGCCTCTTCATTGGATATTTCACCCTTGTCTACATCATAATTGCTGTATCTTGAAAAAATCTCATTTGTATCAAATCTTATCAGCTCATTATTATTATCATTCCTAAGGGTGATATCATATTTTTCCCCTGACATAGTTCTTTCTAGACTATAATTATTTCCCATGTTTTCAATATCGCAAATTTTTGCCACCGTGTTTTCTTGATAATTTATATAGGTATGCACTAAAACATCATTCCCTGCAACATCAACCGGAACATTTGAACTTAAAAAAACATTTATGGAATAGTAGTTTTTCTCAGGAACATCATATTCGTAAAAACCAAAGGTATCATAAAAATTTTCATAATGACTAAAATTCTCTGGTAGCAACCCAATTTTGTTGCCATACCCCATCCTGCTCAAATACTCAACCACAGAAACAATAACCTTTTTATCCTCGTTGGAAATAGAGCCATTTGGCGTTATGGTGTTGTTGTTTAACATGTCGTTTTTTGTTAATACAGCTTTTAGTGTCCTTTCTTGACTAAGGCGGCTAACTGAAAAAGCATCAATAGGCGGAATAATGGATACCACTGAAAAACCGATAAGCATTGCGGCAATAATTCCGTTTTTCTTCACTGGCAACAGGCTCATCACAATTCCAGAACAAACGGCAAAAATGCCAAACAAAATTGCAAAATATCGGGTATGTGTAACACCCATTTCTCTTATACTAATAACAGAAGCTGCAATTTGAAACAGCACTATTGGCACAAGCAATTTAGGGAAAAATCGGCGAAACAAGACTGCAAATTTATTTTCCAGTCCACTTGAAAGAATATATATTAAAATTACTGTAATGGCATATGAAACCAGCATTGGCTCCAAAAGATTATTGCTCCAAAACTGCCCTAAAATATTTCGCACTATATAAATCATAAGAATTAATGTAAAAACCCCAGTTAAAGGAATAATTATATATGAAATAAGAATTTCCAAGAATTTGGGGCAAAAAGTTGCCCTTTTAATAATCTCTTCTTGCAGCACCATTTTTTCCAAATCCGTGTCTTTGCTGTTTTCACCTGGATAAATGGGAATTAGAGAAAGAAAAAATATAGGTGCAAATAGGACAAAAACAATATTCGCAGTGTGAGAATAAGCGTTGTAATTCACCTTAAAAATAAGCATATTAATGGCGGAAATAACCAGGCAGCAACCACCAAAAAGCACAGTGGAGTAAAGCACCGAATGAAAAAAGGCTTTAAACACCGCCATAAAACTTTCATTAAAACTTATACTGCTTTTAATAACAGGCACCCATATGAAGGCGAAAAAAAGCGCCAGAATCGCCACAGCCGTTCTTATGCCAATTTCCATACTAAGCTCTGGTGCACTCCTTAGAATAAGGAAGTATCCTAGCGTCACAATAACTCCACAACCCATTAAAATAAAGCGCGTTACTTCCTTAGAAAAAAAGCGTTCATATAACCCTTGAAATGAAGCACATAAAAGTGAGCCAACAGCACATGCCAGAAGCTGTTTTCCATACTGCTTTTCACCGTTAATTGAAACAAAAACTATAACAGTCGCAGCTAAAAGAAATACCTGAGTAACTGGATAACGTACAACGGCATTGGTAAGGCTTTTAAATCTGTTTAAAGGTTTTGTGACCCATTTCATTTTTTCAACCCTTCCTATCCAAGAATATATTTTCAGATTGGCCAAAATCTTTGTTCATTTGTTTTTAATTTGAAAATATCTATTACAGGATATTGTTACCTCTTTTGTATTTTTTATCATTAATTATGTTAACAAATACAATTAAAAATATATATTAAAAGCCCCTAAAACTTCATGTTTTAAGGGCCTCCAAGTTAATCTTCTTTCGTTAGAAACTACTTTTTCAATTTAAACCTGCTAATTAAATTCTTAAGTAACTGCGCCTGTCCTGATAATTCTTCACTTGTTGCCGCACTTTCTTGGGCAGTAGCGCTGTTGGTTTGAACTACAGCTGAAATTTCTTCTACCCCAGCATTCACCTTCACAACAGCTTTCTCCTGTTCTATGCTCTCGTCGGCAATGTATTGTATAGCTTGGGCAGATTTTTCAGAAGCGGAAATAACTCCATCTAAAGACTCTGCCGTTCTAACAACAATTTTTGTTCCGTTGTCAATTGCATTAATAGCTTTTTCAATTAAAGCAGCTGTACTTTTTGCGCTTTCTGCCGATTTTGCCGCAAGATTTCGCACTTCATCGGCAACAACCGCAAATCCTTTGCCTGCCGAACCCGCTCTTGCGGCTTCAACTGCGGCATTAAGCGCAAGAATATTGGTTTGGAACGCTATATCGTCAATATTTTTAATAATTTTTCCTATTTCGTTAGAAGTATTGCTTATTTCATCCATTGCCGCTGTCATTTCACTCATTTGCTGTTTACTTCTGCTTACTGCAACACCTGTATCCAAAGAAATTTGTTTTGCATTTTCGGCATTTTCTGCTGTCATTTTTGTCTTCAATGTTATTTCACCTAAAACATTAGAAAGCTCTTCTATAGAACTAGCCTGCTGTGTAGCTCCTTGTGAAAGCGACTGTGCTACACCTGAAAGCTGGTCTGAACCATATGCAACCTGTTCTGAGGAACTATTAATTTGTAACAATGAAGAAGAAATATTCTCGACAAATTTTTCAATAGAACTTCTTATTTCATCCAAATCGCCAATATAAGACAAATTGTCATCTAACACAAAATTACCTTCAGAAAATTCTTTCATAGAATTGCCAATGTCCATAATAACCATACTTAAATTTCCTACAGTTTGGCTTGTAGCCATTGCCAGTGTTTCAAGTTCATCCCCAGTGTTCACTTCAGGCACAGGGGAATGCAAATCTCCCTGGCACAATTTGGTTATTCTTTGTGTTATAGCGTTTAAATGTTTTGTAATTATATTTGCCACAATAAACATTAGTATAATTCCCAAGAAACTTAAAACAGCGCCGCAAGCGATAATACCCATTAAGGCAAAATTTTTATCCTTCTCATATGCCGCTATGGTCTCTTCAATGTCATCATAATAATTTGCACTGCTTATGTACCAACCGTAAGGCTCAAACTTTTTGGTAAAACTTCTTTTCTTAAAATATCCTTCTTCTCCTACTTTAGAAAAATAAAATTCTGTAAATCCTCCTTCTGGATTATTCCCTTCTTTGAGAATATTCTGAACCAAATATGTTCCTTCAAAATCCTGCAGATTAAATCGGTTTTTCCCCTCTTGTTCAGGGCTCATATGCACTACACAAGTTCCATCTTCCAAATCTGCCCATAAATAGCCTTCTCCATTATTATATCTGGTATCTCTTACTATTTTTTTAGCCGTTTCCATTTCCTCATTTTGGGTAATCTCTCCATTAAGATACCTTTGATGATTGGAATCCAAGGCACCAATAATGCTGTCTACGCTAGTTTTTATTATTGCATCAAACTCTCCTTCAACAGCTTCAATTGTAGAATCATGAGATTTATCTAATTCAACAAAAGATAATGCACCTTGAACAAAAATAGTAATAATCAACAATAACCCAAAAATCACTACTAGCTTTTCCCTTATTTTCAATTTTTTCAACATAGTTTTGTCTCCTTCTGTAATGTTTGTGTAAAAGACATTTAACTTATATTAGCAGTTTCTAACAAACCATACCATGGGTAAAATAAAATGTCAATAGTTTACAAAAAAACCAAAAAATCTAATATTTTTGCTGTATCTATTATTAACTTACTATAATTGTAGTATTTTGTTGAATTTCATATAATTTGTGCTAGTAATTATAAAAAACATAGGAAAATCAAAAAGACACCTTCAAAAAAGTGTCTTTTTTTGTAAAATTATTTGTACTTTTTAACAAGACTTAAAACGGTCCCCAACTAATAAAAAAGATTAGCCAGCCTCCATCACCTTTCATTTTCACGCATCAGCCAATTCCGCCTAAAACGGCACCAACAATAAATACCAGCACAGTTACTCCGCAGAAAATATATTTTGCCGTTGGATAGAACCAACTGCCAAGTGGCTTTGAACGTGACAGATTAACCTGCGCCAAAGTAAATTCCTTTTTGCATACCCAAAAGAACATAATACCAGCCAACGCTGCACCCATAGGGCAAATGTATATTGAACATATATCCATCCAGTCGGAAACAATGCCCTGTATGCTTAAACCAACAACAATGCCAATAACACCAATGATGGCAACAGCAGTATTTCGCTTCAAATTAAACATTTGCTGAAGAGTAGCAATTGGTGCCTCAAACAAATTAATAAGTGAGGAAACACCTGCGAATAATACTGCAACAAAGAATATAATCATAATTAAACTTCCACCAGGCATTGTTTTAAAGATATTAGGAAGGAAAATAAACATAAGTCCTGGGCCTCCGCTAGAAAGCTGTTGACCTGTGGTTGCCATCGCAGGAATAATTACAAGTGCAGCAAGCATTGCCGCCATAGTATCAAAAATAGCTACCATTTTTGCACTGGCTGGAACATCCTCGCCCTTACTAAGGTAAGAGCCGTAAATCAAAGTTCCGTTACCAGCTATAGATAATGAGAAAAACGCCTGGCCAAGTGCATAAATCCATACTAAAGGGTCTGCAAGCCCCTTAGGGTTCAGCACGAATATGTATTTATAGCCGTCCGCTGCACCAGGAAGTGTAGCAATGTAAATTGCCAGCCCAACAAACATAAGGAAGAATAATGGCATCATAACCTTGTTGGCTTTTTCAATTCCGCCGCCAATACCAAGTATCATAATTCCAAGAGAAACCACCATGCCAATGATTTGCCAAATATTATTGCCCCAAGCACTGGCTGTACCGCCAAACAAAGCACCGAAAGCATCAACACCTTCGTTGGCAAGTACCGAACCGCTAAACGACCCGAAGGTATATTTAAAAATCCATCCTACAACTACAGAGTAACCTATTGCTAAAGCCAATGAACCTAAAACAGGAATGAGTCCCAGTGTTTCACCTAATTTTTTGTTTCCGTTGCGCATTTCGGTGGCTTTACCAAATGAGCCAATAGGTCCCATTCCAGTTGCACGACCAAATGCCATCTCTCCAATTACGCCAGTAGAACCAATAAGAACAACAAATATGAAATAAGGTATTAAAAACGTTGCACCACCATATGCTGAAACACGTGCTGGAAAGAGCCAGATATTGCCCATACCAACAGCAGAACCAATGCAGGCAAGGATAAATCCCCACCTAGTATTAAACCCATCATTGCTAGCCGTATCACCTTTTTTTATTGCCATCTTTGTTCCTCCATTCAATTATATAAAGTTGGGGGTAATGTAAAAAGCGACCTTTTCGGCCTCACCGAAAAAGCCGCTTGCGTTTATTAACATTGCTAAGACAGTCTTGTTTTGCTTTAAAAAGTGTGTAAAATATTCATTTAAGTACGGATTATAATGTCATTAGTTTGTGCTTCACTTTCTATTAATCCTCAACTGGTGCCAATGAAGCCTGGAAGTGACGAAGAATAGGTGGCTCCCATGTAATTTTGTATCCGTGACGAATTTCCTTTGCACGGTCTCTAACTTCAATCAGCGCATCTGCCATAAGGTCAATGTGTGACTGTGTGTAAACACGGCGTGGAATTGCTAAACGGGTAAATTCGTTGTCTGAACGCAACTGCTTGCCAGTGTCTGGGTCGTTACCCAACATGTATGAACCAATATCGCAAGTACGAATTCCAGCTTCCTTATATAATTCTATAGCCAAAACCTGACCAGGGAACTCATAGTAAGGAATGTGTGGATAGATTTGTGCCGCATCAATGAATGGACCATGACCACCAATAGGTGCTTGATATGCAATCCCTGCATCATCCAAACGTGAAGCAAGATATTCCATCTGACCAATTCTATATCTAAGATAGTTTTCATCAATGCCTTCATATAATCCAATAGCCAATGCTTCTAAGTCGCGTCCGTTCAAGCCGCCATATGTATAAAAGCCTTCATAGCTAATGCAGTTCGCTTTAATTTTTAAAATTAAAGGAGATTCAGGGTCTTTAATCCCAATCATACCGCCCATGTTAACAATGGTGTCTTTTTTAGCAGACATTGTGCACATATCGGCATAAGAGAACATTTTATGAACAATCTCTTTGATTGTCATATTCTTGCATTCTTCTTCGTCTCTTTTTACAAAATAAGCGTTCTCTGCATAACGTGCAGCGTCTATATCAAGAGGAATGTTGTATTTCTTACAAACCTCGGATACCTCTCTCATGTTTTGCATTGAAACTGGCTGACCGCCAGCGGAATTGTTAGTAATAGTCATTACCACAAGGCCAATGTTTTCCGGCCCCTTTTCTTTGATAATTTCTTCCATCTTTGCAACGTCCATGTTTCCTTTGAACTTTGCACGCAATGAAGGATTTTTGCCCTCTTCGCAGCAACAATCAATAGGTCTTGCCCCTGCCAAAATAACGTGTGCACGGGTGGTGTCAAAGAACATATTAGAGATAGCATACTTGCCTTGTGAAAGGAAAGTAGGAAAGAGAACTTTCTCTGCCGCACGACCCTGATGAACAGGTTGAATATAGCCATATCCAAAAATATCTTTACCTGCATCCACAAATTTGTAGTAGCTGGATGCGCCTGCATAAGCTTCGTCGCCCTGCATAATGCCAGCCCATTGCTTATCGCTCATTGCATTAGTTCCGCTGTCTGTAAGCAAGTCAATGTAACACTCGCTGCCCTTAAGGCGGAACATATTGTAATCTGCACGCTTGATTGCTTCCTCTCGCTCTGCTCTTGTCATCATAGTCAATGGTTCGACCATCTTGATTCGGAAAGGTTCGGGAACATACTTAATTGCCATAATAATACCTCCATATTTTTTTAATATAATATATTGATACCCCGGTTTCCTTAAAAGTTTTTGCTTTCAAGGTTAGCGGTCGGCAGTAACCAAAAGGGAAGAAGTCATATTCAATTCCTTTCAATGATACAATTTTATCATCGTAATAATAAATTGTCAAACCATTATTTGTGTAAATGTTACTAAAATTTTATGCAAACATTCGTATTATTCTTATTTATACTATACTAACCGAGAAGTAATATGCAATAATCTTTTATTGCAATAATGGGCTGTGTATAATATACTGAAAGTAATAATAAGTTTTATTAACGAAATTTGGAAAGAGGTGTTAAATAATGACCGTTGAAATGATTCGCCAGTATTCTTTGCTTGTAGATTTCCTAGGACGTACTTTAGGCCCCGACTATGAAATCGCATTGCACGATTTGGGCAAAAAACAATCTATCGTTGCAATTGCCAATGGTCATATTAGCGGCAGAGCCATCGGTGCTCCGCTAACAAATGTAGCCATGCAAAACATTGCCGAACGTAACTACGAAACGCAGAACTACTATCTAAGTCACCGTGGGTTGTCGGCAGATGGAAGGCTTCTTCGTTCTTCCAGTTTTTATATAAAAGATGAACATGGCAAGCTTGTGGGGCTTTTATGCATAAATTTTGATGACACCCGATATCAGCAATTGTCAGAATTGGTATTTTCGCTGTGTCATCCCGATGAATACGCTGAAAAAAACATTAGCATAGGTTCTTCACCATTGCCTGATGGTGAAGATGAAACTTTTTATAGCAGTATTGCTAGTGCGGCAGATGCGGCATTGTTATCGGTAATGAAAAGTTCGTCTGTGCCAACAGACCGACTAACACAAGATGAAAAAATGGAAATTGTTGGTTTGCTAAACAGCAAAGGTATTTTCATGCTTAAAGGGGCAGTAACCGAGGTGGCAGAAAGGCTGAGCTGTTCTCCTGCCAGCATATACCGATACCTAGGTAAGCTGAACCGAAAAAAGAACTCCTAAAAGGCAGAAAATTAAACCTAGGAGGAATTAACTATGAAAAAAAGAAGTATTTCTATTATTTCAGTGGTCTTTTCAATCTGCCTTTCTTTACCTTCTTTTGGCCAGCCTACGCAGTTTACTTTGGAACTTCCTAAATTAACAGTGGCAAACACATTTATTCAAGTACCCGAGGATAAAAAAGTTTGCGGCGATGACATAGTTTCAACTATCACAAACTATATGCACTCTGAAATTGATCCTAACTTCGATATAAGCCATTTTAATTTAACAAAAATTATTGACCCTGATAGCAATAAAATTACTAACGTCTCTCTTACAATCAAGGCAGGAGACTATGTTACAAACATGGGCTATTCAATTAATATAGATGAAAATGGTTGCATTTGCTCAGTTGGTATAAACGGAAATATTAATTATACAAATTATAAGGTTTGTGAGAATGAAAAAATAGATATTGAGGCATTAAAAAAGCAAGCAAAAGATAAGTTTTTGGAAATCAACCCTTATTCGCAGGATAGCTCATTTAAAATAACTGATTTTCAATTTTATAAGTTTTTAGATTTAGGCTACATGAAAGCCTATTATGTATTCGATTTCGAATCAACAATTGATGATATGGGACATCAAAGAGGCTATACTTTATTTTATCCAATAGATGCAACAATAGTAGATGTGGATTTCATTCGAAATACAGAAATCACAAGCCAAACACTTTTGAAAAAATATCATTCTTCTTTACAATAATAAAACCTCCTGTGATTTTATCATAGGAGGTTTTTTATTTAAAAAAAATCGAAATTACAGTCTATTTTCATAGTCTCAAATTACTAAATGGTAACAGTAAATAGCAATTACTGTGCTGCTGCTTTTGAATTATTGTTTTTCGCATACTGAGGTGTTTCCTCATTCGCTACTTCACGTTTTCTGCCAACAAGCATAAATGCCGCAAAGCATGCAATCGCAAAAATAATTCCCACAGGATAAGATATCGCTGCTGATAATTTAAAACCTTCAGGTGCCATTAAAATATATGTACAACTAACTGCTGACATAAATGTGGCAGGTATTGCGGCAATGAAATACTTGCCTTTTTTAGATGATAAATAAACAGCCGCTACCCAAAGAGATATCATTGCAAGTGTCTGGTTAGACCATGAGAAGTAACGCCATATAACCGTAACATCAACCTGAGTTAAGGCCGCTCCAATTCCCAAAAGTGGAATTGTAATTATAAGACGATTTTTAATTGGCTTTTGGTCAAGCTTAATTGCGTCAGCTATTGTAAGTCTTGCACTTCTATATGCTGTATCTGCTGAAGAAATAGGACAAGCGATAACACCAATCATTGCAATAACAGCGCCGGCTTTGCCCAATAAAGTTGAACAAATGTCGTAAACAACGCCGCCTTGCCCTCCAAATGTTTTAATTGCTTCCTGAAGTCCGCCTGTGCTTTTGTAGAAAGCAACGCCTGCTGCTGCCCAAATTAATGCTATAATACCTTCTGAAACCATAGCTCCATAGAAAATTTTTCTTCCATCTTTTTCATTTTCCATACAACGAGCCATTAATGGAGACTGGGTTGCATGGAAACCTGATATAGCACCGCAGGCAACTGTAATAAACATAAAAGGCCACATAGATAAACCCGTTGGGTGCATATTAGTAAAGTTAATTTCAGGAATGTGATATCCCTCAAATATAATTCCGCCAGCCACTCCAACTGCCATAACAATTAAACAAATACCGAAAACAGGATATAATTTACCAATTACCTTGTCAATAGGTACAAACGTAGCAATAAAATAGTAAATTAACACTACAACAAGCCAGAAATTACGTGAAAGCAAATCCGGTGTTAACATTGCCAAAAGCCCAGCAGGGCCAGTTGAAAAGGCAACTGCAACCAATACAAGCAGAATAATAGAGAACACACGCATAACCTGTTTCATAACATTCCCCAAATAAATGCCTGAAAGCTCTGATATTGTTGTTCCTTTATGGCGCATGGATATCATGCCAGAGAAATAGTCATGAACGGCCCCTGCAAATATTGTACCAAAAGTAATCCATAAAAAAACCTGAGGTCCCCACAATGCGCCCATTATAGCACCAAAAATTGGGCCAAGACCAGCAATGTTTAAAAGCTGAATTAAAAATATTTTAGCTGGGTGCATTGGTACATAATCGCTTCCATCCTGCATTGTAGTAGCTGGTGTAAGCCTGTCATCAGGGTGAAAAGAACCCTCCACTATCTTTCCATACACTATGTACCCTACAATTAAAATAAATAGACATACAAAAAAACTAATCATAATACTCCTCCTCATATATAATTATAATTTTATAATTTACTCATAAATTATATATCAAAAAAGGAATATCCGTATGGTGTTTGGCGTTAACTGTTAAATACTCGGCATAAAGTGTTAAATTTTAATGGGATAATACTGCGTTTCGCTTGAAAAACGCATGCCCTACTTTTAAAACAGATAAATTTGCCTTAGTTCTTTAATTTGGTTTCTGCCAATGGGCAAGTTTTCATTTTTGAAACCTATCATTTTAGCACAGTATCCGTTGTTAAACCAAGGAATAATTTCTTCCAACTGCTTTAAATTAATTAAATAGCTTTTTTGAATTCTGTAAAAAGATTGGTTCGCCAACCTTTGTTCATAGAAATTTAAGGTGTAATTGCCCGTGTAGTCACCAGAAAATGTATGAATTAACACACCCTTACCGTTTGTTTCAATATACACAATATCACAAATATTAATTAGCATTACATTTTTGCCTCTTGAAATAGGCAGTTTTTCTGGGCTGCAACTAGCTGTTAAATCAAACAGCCTTGAAACCGACACTTGGTGCTGCTTAACTAATATTTTTTGAACTGTTTGCTCAAGGCGTTCTAAATCAAAAGGTTTTGTAATGTAATCCAACACCTCCATATCAAATGCTTTAACCGCATAGTTCTCATAAGCTGTAGCAAACACTATTAAAACATTAGGGTATAACTTTTTAATAACAGATGCAAGAGATGTCCCATTCATATCACCCAAATGTATATCCACAAATACAACATTTACAGTGTTGTTTTCCAGAATATTTAAAACTGACTCTCCGCTGTCTGCATAATCTATTTTAACATCTTGTATACACTGCTCCAGCATATGCCCCAGCTCTTTTCTAGCTGGCAACTCATCATCTGCTACAATAATTCGCATAAGCTTTCCTCCTTCATGTCAGTGTTAAAAATTATCACTTGCCTCTTTCCTAACCTCATCAGGAATTTCCACAACAATTTTGGTTCCTTCGCTTCCGCTTGATATTTTCAGACCATTGTTTTGGCCATATATGCTTATAAGCCTTTTATGCACGTTCTCTAAACCCACACCATTTAAATCTTTCCCGTTGTATAGACTGCTTATAACAGATGACGGTATTCCAGGCCCGTTATCACTTACGGTAATTATAGTGCATTTATCACTATCCTCCACAGTAACCGACACAATTCCATATGCGCGTTTCATTGCTCCATGTTTTATAGCATTTTCAACTAAAGGTTGTATAATAAGATTGGGTACAATGCAGGCCATACCTCCATTAACTTCGATGTCAACTTTCAGCCTGTCCTCAAACCTTGCTTCTGCAAGTAGCAAATAAGCTTTCACGTGGCTTAATTCTTTCTCCAACGGAACCATATAGCCTGAATCCTCAAGAGTATTTCGAAAATATTTACTTAATGCCAATAAAAGTTCTCTTGCCCGTTCCGGCTTTTCTCTGCAAAAATAAGAAATGGTATTCAGCGAATTAAATAAAAAATGAGGATTAATTTGAGATTGCAGTGCCTTGTATTCTGCTTTTCTTCTCATTTTTTTTTGATATTCTAAATCAGATAATTCCAACTGCACTGCAAAAAGGCTAGCCAATCCTTCCGTAAGTCCTCTTTCACTTTCAACAGAATGGTTTCTTTCAGAAAAAAACAGCACCAAAACACCTATTGCTTCATCCTTGGCAATCATTGGTGCAGCAATAAAACGTATTTTTTCTTTTTTCCCGTTCTCAACATGAGTCATTCTTCTAACAACATATTTTTTTGTACTTATTGCCTCAATAATAAATTCAGGCATTCTTCCATCTTTTTCTTCAACAGAAGCATACTTGCTGCTGCTTATTTGAATTGTATTTTTTGTTGTCACCATAACGTCAAGGCAGTCCGATAAAGAAAGTATGGTATCTCTTGTGTAATCCCAGTCCTGCTTTGAACGATCCATTTTTCTAAGATGTGGTAAACATATTTCAGCTATTTTCAAAGATAACCCAATGCTTCTGGCTTCTTCCAAGTCACGCCCGTCCATAACATATCTAAATACACTGAAGAAAACCACTAATCCTAATGAATTAAAGAGTATCATTGGAATGCCTATAACATTTACCAATTGAAATGCTCTTATATAAGGCTTGGCCACTAACAAAATTATAAGCATTTGAACACATTCAGCAACAAACGCTGTGTTAAAAATAGCAAAATAGGTATACCCTTTATCTTTTTTCTGGTAAATAAACCATACCAGTGTTCCAATAATTCCTTCCAAAATAGTGGATATAGCGCATGCAACAGAAGTAAAGCCTCCTACATCGAAAAGATAACGATGAATTCCTGCAATTAAAGCCGAACCAATACCAACAATTGGCCCACCAATCATTCCTCCTGCTAAAACACCAATAACCCTTGTATTTAAAATTGCACCATCAACATCTGAACCTGTGTATGTTGATAAAATACTAATCAGTCCAAAAATAACCGCAAGAAACACTTTGTTGCCAGACCACCAATCGGATTTATCCACCAAAAGTTTTTGAACAGAGCTTATCCTAGTAAGCAAGGTTGCAACTAATGTAAGCAAACTAATATTAGTTAAAAGGCTTATAAACAAATGAAGTGTCATTTAATTCTCCTTTTCATGCATTTATTGTTTAATACCATAATAACATATAGTTACTAATTTTTAAATAACTACTGCCAAGGATGTGGATAAAATAACTGATGGAACTTGTTTGAACCAAAGGCGTAATGTAGAATATGTTCCATTTAAAAACTTTCTAAACTAATATTTTGCCACTTTTTACTAAATAAAAGAAAAAACAATCTTGACTTTTTATATCAAGATTGTTATATTTAATACATAGATATGAAGAGGAGGGTTTTAATTTGCTTATAACAAAAGAAACAGACTATGCATTAAGAATTCTCCGAACTCTGTCAAGTGGAGATGCTTTCACCGCTTCAGATTTAGCCGAAAGAGAATCTTTGCCTCAGCAATTTGCATATAAAATTCTTAAAAAGCTAGAAAAAGCAGAAATTATTAAAATATCAAGAGGTTCTAGCGGCGGTTGCTCATTAATTATTGATTTAAAAACAATCTCTCTGTTGGAGTTAATAGGTGCGGTTGAAACTAACGCATTCTTATCAACGTGTATGAAACATGGTTATAAATGCGAATGGAGAGAAAAAAGAAAAGCAGATTGCAAAGTTCATCATCAATTGGAAAAAGTTCAGAAAAAGATTGATGAACAACTACAAGCATGCAGCCTGCACTGGGTGTTGTTTGGAGATGAGTAGGTTTAATAGTCTTAAATTTTTATCCCCTAAAGTGGATAAAATTTATCAAGTATAAAAGTTATCTATCATAAAAAGGAGGAAGTAATATGCTGTTTAAAACAAGTAAGGAACACGAAGCGCTTCGTCAAAAAATTCGCAAATTTGCAGAAAGCGAAATAAAACCTCAAGCGTTCATGCTGGATCAAAACAATGAATTTCCTAGCGAGGCTGTTGAAAAACTAGGAGCAATGGGGCTCATGGGTATACCATATCCAAAAGAATACGGCGGAGCCGAGCTGGATGTTCTAAGTTATGCAATTGCTGTTGAAGAATTGGCTCGTGTTGATGGCGGTGCTGGTGTAATTCTTTCAGCTCATGTGTCATTAGGTTCATGGCCAATATTCAACTATGGTACAGAAGAACAGAAACAAAAATATCTTGTTCCTTTGGCAAAGGGCGAAAAATTAGGTGCTTTTGGTCTTACAGAACCAAACGCAGGCTCTGACGCAGGCGGAACAGAAACTACCGCAGTGTTTAAAGGTGATTACTACCTTTTAAACGGTGGCAAGATTTTTATTACAAATGCTCCTGTTGCAGATACATATGTTATTTTTGCCGTCACTACACCTGATATTGGAACAAGAGGCATTTCAGCCTTTATAATAGAAAAAGGCTGGGAAGGGTTTGAATTTGGCGACCATTACGATAAAATGGGCATTCGTTCATCCTCTACAGCGGAGCTTATTTTTAACGATGTAAAAGTTCCAAAGGAAAATCTTTTAGGCAAAGAAGGCGATGGCTTCAAAATTGCAATGGCAACCTTGGATGGCGGACGTATAGGCATAGCTGCACAAGCTTTGGGAATTGCACAAGGAGCCTTTGAAAATGCCCTTCAATATTCAAAGGAACGTGTTCAGTTCGGAAAACCAATTTGCCAGCAACAGATTGTTTCTTTTAAGTTGGCAGACATGGCTACGAAATTGCGTTGTGCACGTTTCTTAATTTATAGTGCGGCAGAGCTAAAGGAAAATCATGAACAGTATGCAATGGAATCAGCTATGGCAAAACAGTATGCCTCAGATATAGCACTTGAGGTTACAAACGATGCACTTCAAATTTTTGGCGGAAATGGCTACTTAAAAGGCATGGAAGTTGAGCGTGCATACCGTGATGCAAAAATCACAACAATTTACGAAGGAACAAATGAGATACAAAGAGTTGTAATAGCTTCACATTTAATTGGAAAAATGCCAAAGGAGGAAACTTCAGGCAGTGGAGCAAAATTAATTAAGAAAGTTGCTCCTATAACAGGCCTTCGCAAAAAGATGATTATAAAAGATGGTACAGAAAAAGAGAAAGTTGAAACTTTAGTTGCGTCATTAAAGAAAGATGGCTTTGATTTTACAGTAGGCATTCCATTAGATACACCTATTTCTCAAGCAGCGAGAGTTGTTTCGGCTGGTAAAGGCATTGGTGATAAGAAAAATATGAGGTTAATCGAAGACTTGGCTGTTCAAGCTGGCGCAGCTATTGGTTCTTCACGTCCTGTTGCAGAAACTTTAAAATACATACCGCTTAATAGATACGTGGGAATGTCCGGGCAGAAGTTCACCGGTAATTTGTATATTGCCTGTGGTATTTCTGGTGCCGTTCAGCACTTAAAAGGAATCAAAGATGCTTCAATAATTGTGGCAATCAATAAAAATGCAAATGCACCTATTTTCAAAAATTGCGACTATGGCATTGTTGGTGATTTAATGGAAATTCTTCCATTGCTTACAGCGGCATTAGATAACGGAGAAAGTAAAAAGCCTGCTCCTGCAATGATTAAGATGAAAAGACCTCAACCACCTAAGCATCAACCAATTGGCAAAATCTATGTTTGTGGAGGTTGTGGCTACGAATATAATCCAGAAATAGGTGATTCGGATGGAGATATTGCTCCTGGAACTTTGTTTGAGAACCTTCCAGTTGATTGGGTCTGCCCAGAATGTGCCGAAGAGAAGAGTATGTTTATTGAAGCTTAGAGAACCGCTGATTTAAGGTAATCAGTGTTTCCTTAAATAAAAGGAGGTTAATTATATGTATTGTGTAAGAAATGTAACTGATGATTTATATTGGGTTGGTGCAAATGACCATAGACTTCACTTGTTTGAAAATATTCACCCTATTCCAAGAGGTGTTTCCTATAACGCATATCTTTTACTGGATGAAAATAGTGTTCTATTTGATACTGTAGATTGGTCTGCTTGTCGTCAGCTTTTAGAAAATATTGAATATCTTTTGGCAGGAAAATCTTTAGACTATTTGGTAATTAATCATATGGAGCCAGACCACGGTGCTTCAATTGAAGAAGTTTTACTTCGTTACCCAAATGTGAAAGTAATCAGCACCGAAAAATCCTTTATGCTAATGCGCCAGTTTGGCTTTGATATTGATAGCCATGAGCTGATTGAAGTACATGAAGGAGATACACAAAGCTTTGGTAAACATACCGTTACCTTTGTTTACGCACCAATGGTTCATTGGCCAGAGGCTATGGTTACCTTTGATGTAACAAATGGTGTTTTATTTTCAGCAGACGCTTTTGGCACATTTGGTGCATTGGACGGAAAGCTGTTTAATGATGAAGTGAACTTTGATAGAGATTGGATTGACGATGCACGTCGCTATTTAACTAATATCGTAGGCAAATATGGTCCTCATGTTCAAGCTCTTCTGAAGAAGGCAGGCACTATCGATATTAAGATTATTTGCCCACTGCATGGACCGGTTTGGCGTTCAAATTTAGGATATTTCATCGATAAGTACGACCACTGGAGTCGCTATGAACCTGAAGAAAAAGGAGTTATGATTGCCTATTCTTCCATGTATGGAAACACAGAGGCAGCAGCTCAAGCTTTGGCAAGCAAACTCTGCGAAAAAGGCGTTACAAATGTGGTTGTGTATGATGTATCCAACACCCATGTTTCTCAACTAATTTCCGAAACCTTCCGGTTAAGCCATATCGTGTTGGCTTCCGTAACATACAACTTAGGCATTTATCCAGTTATGCTTAACTATCTAATGGAAATGAAAGGCTTGAATTTACAAAACCGAACTATAGCAATTGTTGAGAATGGTTCTTGGGCATGTAAATCAGGAGATTTAATTCAGAAGTTTGTGGATGAGGAATTGAAGAACATGACGGTTCTAAACGAACGTCTTTCGTTAGCTTCAGCATTAAATTCAGATAAGGTTACAGAGCTTAATGCATTGGCGGACAGCATAATAGCATCTATAAATGAGAAGTAAAAATTTTTAGTATAAAAGTATTAATATTTTTCTGGTGAGCATTTCACTTGGAACAACTTCTCCTTCTATTAATGCACCCACACATACAGTGTAAAAAAATGGCAAGAGCCTACCCTCTATTATGAGGTGAAGCTCTTGCCATAAAAAGTTTTAGCCAAATTATTTGAAGTGCAGAATGTTTTTCCTATCCCTAATTTGTTTTGCGCATCTTTATCCTCTTCATTATAATGGGGCTTACACAAAAAGCGACTATTAGTACCATAAGAACCTTTGATATGGTGCTTTGAATAAAAATGGTGAGGGAGCCACTGCTCATATCAAAGGCTTGTCTTATGTACATTTCAAACATAGGTGTGAGGACAAATGAAAGCAGAAGTGGAGCTGCGGGTATCTCTGCTGAACTTAAAAGGTATGCAAAAAGCCCTGCCCCTATCATAATATACACATCAAACATACTGTTGTTAACAGAAAATGTTCCAACAATACATATTACAGAAATAACAGGTATCATTATTGTATTAGGCACTCTTACTATCCTAATAAGGAATGGAATACATGCAACTGCAATTATAAGACAAAGGGCATTACCAATATACATAGAACCGATTAGTCCCCACACAAAATCAGGATTATTCTTAAAAAGCAATGGTCCAGGCTGTAGTCCCCACATCATAAGACCACCGAGGAGCACTGCCGCTGTGCCAGACCCTGGGATACCAAGTGCAAGAAGGGGTGCGAATGCGCCAATAGCGGCTCCGTTATTTGCTGCTTCACTTGCTGCAACCCCTTGTATTGCTCCTTTTCCCATGTTTTCCTTGTTTTTACCAAGCCTTTTTTCTGCAATATAACTCAAAAAGGCGGCCATCGTTGCTCCAGCACCAGGCAAAATGCCAATAAAGCAGCCTAAAAAACCAGACCGAAAAGCTACAGGAAGAATAGCCTTTGTTTCTTCTTTACTAAGTAGACTCTCTTTAATCGTTATTTTTTTGGACTCTACCTCGCCTGATGAATTTTGGCCAAGTATCATTTCTATAACCTGTCCAAAGCCAAACATACCAATTACAAGGGGTATAAAAGAAATTCCACTAAATAAGTGCACACTTCCAAAACTAAATCGAGGTTGTCCAAGTGCCTTATCTATACCCACCGTTGCCAGCATTATGCCTATTGCTGTTGCAAGTAATCCCCTTTCAGGTTTATCTCCTATAAGCCAGCCTATAGATGTTAGAGCTAAAATTATAAGCCATGTCAATTCTGGCGGCCCAAAGGACAATCCAAATTTTGCCGCCAATGGCCCAACTATTGTAAGCATAACAATTCCAATAGAGCCACCAATAAAAGACGAAAGACTTGCTGTAAACAATGCTTTTCCAGCTCTGCCGCTTCTGCTCATAGGATATCCGTCCATAGCTGTCATTATAGCCGGTGAATCTCCTGGAATGTTTAATAATATAGCACTAAAAGAGCCTCCATACATATTGGAATAGTAAAGTGCCGCGAGCATAATAATCGCTGTTGTTGGATTCATCTTAAATGTTAAAGGCAGCAAAAGTGCAACTCCTGCCAATGAGCCTATTCCTGGCATAGCACCAACAATAAGTCCCATAAATCCACCTGCAAGGGCAGCAACAATGTTTGAAAAGGTAAGGGCATTACCTAACCCGTTTAATAAAAGCTGTAAATTCTCCATTTTGTTTTTCTTCCCCTCTCTACATCATTGCCCAAAAACCAGCAGGCAAAGGAACCTTAAGCCAAATGGCAAAAATTCCGTAAATTGCTAAAGGACATAAAACAGTAACAAGCATTGTAGTTTTGATGCCTGCCTTTGAATAAAATTTAAGCCAGCAAAATAAATAGATAATAATAGCCGGGATGAGACCTATAAATTTAGATGAGATTGCTATTGCCACCATTACTGCAATAGGCAAAAAAACTTTAATGTTAAACCTGCCTTTGTCCTTATCCTTCCAATTTTCCATTAGCACCAATGTGCCTATTACCACTGTAAGTATGCCAGCTGCCATAGATAGGAAGCCACCTCCAGGGCCTTTTCTAACCCAAAGGCCATACTGCAGTGACATAATGCACCAGTAAATGCCTACCGCAATTAAACCGCAGGGAACTATACGTTTCAAAATAATTCCTCCTTTTCAAATAAGCCTCTGCCTATGGTTAAATAAAACAGAGGCTCAAAATACTATCTACTCAATAACTCCAACTTCTTTAAAAATAGAAACATATTTCTCTGTTTCTTTTTCCAAAAATTCTTTTGCTTCAGCTGAAGTCATATAAACCGATTCCAAATTATTTTTAGAAATATAATTATTTTTCCATTCAGGAGTTTCTGTAACTTTTTTTATTACATCTTCATAAAAAGCAATTGCTTCAGGTGACATATCTGGTGAACCAAGGAAACCTCTCATTTCTCTTAAAACAAGATCTGGATACCCTACTTCAGTAAAAGTTCTTGTGTCCGCAAACAATCCGCCCATTCTTTCTGTTGTATATGCAACAAGAGGAATAACTTCTCCAGCTTCAACCTGGCCAATACATTCTGATGGATTGAAAAAAGCTGCATCCAGATGTCCGCCTAAAAGTGCTGTCATCGCATCTCCATTGGAGTCAAAAGCTACAAATGACGCTTTTGCGCCTGTATATTTGTTGAACATTTCGCAAGCAAGATGGTCTGAATTTCCTCTTTGTGAACCACCGATTTTAATAGATTCAGGATTTTCTGTTGCCTTTTTTATAAGTGTCTCAATATCTTTAATTTCAGAATCTTTATAAACACCAATTGTAAGGTTATCAAACGCAACTATTGGAAGGTATGTAAGATCTGCTGCTGTTACAGGTGAATTATTTACTATTGTGCTTAAAATCTGTCCGCTGTGCATAATTGTAATGCTGTTATCAGCATTTGCCTTGCCTAAACCAGCTGTGTATGCATATGCAACAGCTCCGGCGCCGCCCGGCATATTGTTAACCATAAAACTTTTTGGGCTAAAAGAATTTTTCTGAGATATATCAGCAAAGGTTCTTGCATGCAGGTCACTTCCGCCGCCAGCAGAAGATGGAACAACAACTTCAATTTCCTTTTGTGGCAAAAAAGCATTTTCTGAAGTAGAATCGCCCTCTGTTTTTTCAGCTTCTTCTACCTTAGGTGCTTGTGGGGTAACATTAGCCTCTTTTTTTGAACATCCAACACTTAAACACATTGCTAAACCTAATAACAAACATACTAATTTCTTCATAATCCATTCCCTCCTAATTTATAAATAATTATCTGTTGTTAACTGCCATAATGCTTGCCATTTTAATTGCATTTTCCATAGGTGTAGTTTTTGCAATATTTTTACCAGCTATGTCAAAAGCTGTGCCATGTGCACACGTAACAACAGGAGATTGTAAACCGCCACCAATTGTTACACCTCTTTCGAATCCCTTTAGCTTTAACGCAATCTGTCCTTGGTCGTGGAACATAGTTACAATCCCATCATACTCATGGTTAAACGCCTTAATAAAAAGAATATCTGCAGAAAAAGGGCCTTCAACGTCAATGCCTGCACTTTTGCCTTTTTCCACTGCAGGGGCAATAACATCAATTTCTTCTTTTCCACAAAGTCCATTTTCTCCAGCATGTGGGTTAAAAGCAGAAACAGCAATTCTTGGTGCTGGCTTACCTGCCATTTTAAGGGTGTTATCTGCCAGAACTATAGCTTCATATATTCCTGTTATAGAAAGCTCCTTGCTAACACTTTTAAGAGGAATATGGCTTGTAACACGGGTTGTCCAAACATCATCAACCATGTTTATTTCTCCTGTTGTGCCTTTTTCCTCAAACAACACTTCATATAGTTTAAGTTCACTTTCTTCTTTGTTGCCGCCAAGTTTCATTGCACCTTTATTTAGTGGTCCATATGCAATGCCTTCTATTTTTCCTTGCTTGTAAAGCTCAACTGCTGTTTCTATTTGCTTTATGCAGCTTTTTCCACATTCCACACAAACCTCTCCAATTGTAACTTTGCTAAGGTCTGTATATCCCTTGTCTAACAAAGGTACACCCTTTTCCCAGTCTATCTCTGCTGTTTCTGTTACGCAATAATACTGAGCTGATTTTCCTATAATATCAAATCCCATTTTTAAAACCTCTTCATCACCAATAAGAATAGGTTTGCAATATTGCTGTATTTTTTCCTCCACCAAAAGTTTGGCAATAAGCTCAGGGCCAATGCCTGCGGCGTCGCCAAGTAAAACGCCAATAATAGGTTTGTCGCTCATAAATTTATTTCCCCTTCCCCGACATTTAATATTTTCCCGTTTAGTCGGCTAACGGCTTTGTTAATATAAAATGCATTTTATTTTACATGAATTATATATAGCAATTATCGTGCCAATTTCATTTCATAAAAAAAATAAGCACATATTCCCAAATTTCAATTTGTTATATCCGCTTATTTTTTGGTTTTATATACACGTTCTACAAATTTTAAACATCAGTCACTTTTTAACGCGCAGTATCGAAACATTTTTGAAACACATTGCGTTAAATTTGTTTCAAAAATGTTTCACAATTTTTCTTTAATCAGTATTTGTTTTTATTTCCTTCATTCTGCGCCATAAAGTTGTTCTGCTTATACCAAGAGATTTTGCCACATCTTCTTTTTTAAGCGAACCTTTGCCAATCATTGCAATAATATCATCGCAATCATTTTCCTGCTTATAATTTCTCATTCTATCCAAGCCAAGCTCTTTAACAGAACTTTCACTTATTATTCCATCATCACACAAAACGACCAGTCTCTCACATATATTTCTAAGTTCTCTTATGTTTCCAGGCCATCTCCAGTTCTTTAAAATCTCAAGAGCCTCTTTTGTTATTTTCACATTGGGCATTCCAATTTTTTCACCATAGCTCGCCACAAATTTTTTTGCTAATATGGCCACATCATCGTTTCGTTGTCTAAGCGGAGCAATATGTATATCTAAAAGGTTAATCCTGTAATATAAGTCCGACCTAAATTCTCCATTCTTAATTTTTTCCTCCATATTTATGTTTGTGGCTGAAATTACTCGCACATCTATTGGAATAATCCTGTCATCTCCAATTCTCCGTACCTCTCTTTCCTCCAAAACTCTTAAAAGCTTTGCCTGTAGCGTTATGGGCATCTCTCCTATTTCATCAAGAAAGATAGTTCCCCTGTGGGCAAGCTCAAAAAGACCTGTTTTCCCGCCTCGCACCGCACCTGAAAATGCACCTTCTGTATAGCCAAAAAGTTCGCTTTCCAAAAGATGTTCTGGTACAGCCGCACAATTTACAGCAACAAATGGCTCCATGCTGCGTCTGCTGGCATTGTGTATACTGTGGGCAAACAGTTCCTTGCCAGTTCCTGTTTCACCAACAATAAGAACATTGCTGTCAACACGACTGTATTTGTGAGACATAAGTATAGATGTTTTTATTGTCTCACTTTCGCCTAAAATATCCTTAAATGTGTATTTCGCTAAAAATCCCTTTTTTCTAAGCTTTGCTCGTATCTTCGTTTCAGTTTCTCTTACTTGTTCCGCATTTTGAATATCCATTAAAACACCTTCTGTTGACTCTGCTACAATAAGCGGAGTTATGTTAATGACAAACAACGTTTGTCCAAGTTTGTAAAATATTTCTTTAGGGCGCCCACTTTCCATAACCTCTTTCCATCTGTTATCAAAAAAAATGCTGTTTATATCTAACTTCTCAACATTTATTTTTTCCTTAAGGTTAAAAATTTTACGTGCCGGAAAATTAATTTCTTCAATCATACCATTTTTGTTGATAGCTATAACTCCATTTTGAGTATTATTGATTACTTTTTTCATAATCGTTGTTTTAGAGCGTTCCTTGTTTATGCTCTCTGCCGCATCCACTGCAAGCCTAACTGATGTTTCCATAGCCTCGTTGCCCACAAGAAAACCTACACAAGCTATATTCTGTTCTTCGCAAATTTTCACCGTGGTTGTTCCGCCAATAAAAGCAGTTACTCCTGCTTTTATGCCATTGTTAAGGGCATGAAGGATGTCTGCTTCATCCTTAATTCTGTAAAGTTCCAGTTCATAGCCAGATATTTTTCGAAGTGCCTCAAGGTTACAAAGAATTGTTTCAGATGCAATTATTGCAATATGGGTAGCCTTATATTTTTTGCTGCACTCAATAAGTGCGTTAAAAACATCGTAGCCTGTAACTTCAATTTCTATCATATGTGCCTGTGGCATTTCCTGCCTTAAAGCAAGGCTTGTAATACCACGGGCAATAACTATATCAGCACTGCAATTCCGTATAAAATTATCCTTAGTACCCTTTATATACTCTGTTTCAAAAAGTATATCTTTATCATCAGCAATTTTTTCTATGCATTTTCTGTAAGAAGATATTAGCTCCTTATAAGGAACAGCTACGGCAACTTTAATCATATTCTTTTCCTTTCAATATTCTCGCTTTATAGAATTTAATTACAAGCCACGAATTTCTAAACAAATTATAAAACTCTTCAACTTAATATACAGGAAACAGCCTTATTTAGCAAATTGTTCATAGGGAAAAATACGTAAAACTAATATTTAACCACCGTATTTATATTTTATAATTACATTTTAATATGATTCTTGGATTTGTCTGACCCAACAATTTCTTTGCTTTTTTTGGCATCTATTAATGAAATGTCTACTGCCATATTCAGCAATTCCGACTATTTCGCGCTCTGTATATTGCAACAAAAACTTCATCTCCAATGTAGCACGGTATGTTTCAGGTAATCGTGTAAAAAACATTACTAACTCCTTATAATCCATGTCCTTATCTGATGATTCGGCGGTTGCATCCCAATCTTCTAATGGAATAGTTTTCCGTTTCTTTCTAAGAATCATAAGTGATTCATTCTTTACAATGGAAATCAGCCATTAGAGCAATTCCTCAGAAGGAATTGCAGCCACCTTTTGAAAGTTCTTAATAACCTGCATCCATGCATTTTGTATAGAATCCTCAGCATCCTTATATTCTTCCAAAATTCTAAAAGCAACCTTCTCCATCTCAACATAGTATTTATTATAAATTTTTATAAACCTTTGACGGTCATCATCATCCTCTATAAATGTAAGTAAAAAAGTCAGCATATATTAATTGTATTGATGTATCTATACGCCATACATCAATACTCTCCCTTCTATATGGAACCTGTTAAAATCAATAATAACAAGGCATACCTTCACCATCAGACAAGCTGTATCAAATATAATGTCTATATCATAAATTATTTGTTAATTCAATTTGGATCAACAAACAATAGCCTGCGCCGTTTAGTTTAGCACTTTATCCACTACATATTCCATAATATTTGCTGTGCCATCAGAAGATGGCACCTATGCACTTATAACAATTTGTTCCGTCATTAATTTGTTTCATCACTTTAGTCACGTATTCTATTGATAAACATGCTGTCTTTCGTCAAGATTTTATTTTTTATGGTGATACGGATTTTCTGCATTCAATGGATGGGATACCACGCAAATCATAATACTTAACTACTGCAATTTATAATCTTCATTTTACCATTTATAATCTGTAAAGGGTATTTTTAAGGGTCAAACCTTATTTTTGGACAGAAAAAAGCCCCGAAAACCTAATGTTTTCGGGGCTTTAATACAACGGAGAAGGAGGGATTTGAACCCTCGCGCCGCGTTAACGACCTATACCCTTAGCAGGGGCACCTCTTCAGCCACTTGAGTACTTCTCCACAAGTACCTCTCAACCTACTGCAAGCGATAGTATATCATAAAATACATATGGTTGTCAAACACTTTTTCTCCAATTTTCAAACTTTATAAAATCGTACTAAATACCTCTATCTTCTTAGGCTTTTTCTCACCCACCATAATAGTCATTGCTTTGTTCATATTTTCTATATCTACCTTATTATGGTCACCGCCATACTCACCGTCAAGTGTCCAAGACATAGCCTCTTCACTTTGGATATTAACCCGATTTGCTCTAAAAGTATAAAATCCCTTAAAGGAAAAATCCTGCATTAAAAGCCCTGTAATTATTGCCTGTAAATCACTGGCATTTTCCGTCTCTCTTATAAACACACATTCAAAAAGCCCATCAGCAAGGTCTACTGTATGGTTTTTGTAGCTTCTTACACCACCAACAAATGTAGAATTAGAAATCATGCCATAAATAAAATTTCCATTCAATTCGACTTCATCATGCTCTATGTGTAATTTATGGCTTTTAATATTTGGTAACCGCTTAATTCCTTCCAATATATATGCCATATGTCCCAAATAATTTTTTATTTCCTGAGGAGTACCATAGGCTACATCTGTAAACGCGCCAAATGCGGCAATATACACAAAACAATTTTGGTTAAAACGCCCAACATCACATTTAAATTCCTTGCCGTTAACAATGTTACTAACTGCACCAGCAGGTTTTTTAGGTATTTTCAAGGTTGAGGCAAAGTCATTTGTACTTCCCGTTGGAATATATCCTACAAAAGGTCTTTCCTCCTCAGATATCTCAAGTAATCCATTTACGCATTCATTCAGTGTTCCGTCGCCTCCGCTTACCACTAATAGGCTGTAGGCAGAACCTTTTTTTCGCACTATTTCGTACCCATCACGTCTTTTTTGCGTCGGACAGACCGTCACCTCATATCCTGCCACCGAAAGCGTATCTATAATTTCAAACAATTTTGTTTTTATAGTACCCTTGCCTGAGCAAGGGTTAAATACAAAAAGCGCTTTTTTTGTCATTTTTGCCGTCTCCCTTAAACTCTTTACCTATTCAAAAAATATTATAATTAATTTACACTCGATTATACTACCGCAAATGTATAAGTACAATACTTGTTTTAGAAATTTTTTTTAATAAAACCCTCCAGTAAAAATCATAACTGCAGAAACCAAATTTTAGAATCAAGTTTGCACTTCGTTATGTTTACTTCGTTTTTTTCAAAAAAATACTATGCTTTGTGACTATTTATTTTGTATTACTTGTTTTTCACTGCAACATGCCAACCCTATAGGTAGTGTCAGTTTTGCCTTCTAGCCTCTATAATAACTTTAACTTTTTCAAAACACCTATTGACTGTCTATCTAAAGAATGCCTTACACTAATCTCATGAAAGGGAAGCACACACAGGTGTACTTTCATAAACAAAATACAAAGAGAATGTTAAGGAGGAAATTTCTATGGTAGGAGAAAAAGTAGTACTTCATGTTATGATGAAGGGCAGCGACGGACATTATGTAGGCGGACTTGTTAACGGTGCAAGAATTGTGCACTACTGGGGCGATGTAGGAACTGAATTAATGGTAAGAGTAGATGGTGACATCAGCCTTTTTCTTGGCTATGAAGAAATAAACTTCACAGCACCTGTTTATGTTGGCGATTTTATGGAATATCATGGATGGATTGAAAAAGTAGGCAACACATCCTACACATGTAAATTTGAGGCTTATAAAGTAGCTACAATGTGCGACAGACTTCATAATGATGAAGAACTTTTAAGCACAGCGGCTACAGCTTGTGTGCCACCAATTCTTTGCGGAACAGCAACAGGCAGCCTTTACATAGGTAAAAAAGAACAACGTGGAGAAACAGACCCAGCATTTGTACATGAACACGTTAAAAAATAATTGGCATGAAATATTGATAATTAAGGAGGAATTTAATATGGTAGGCAAAAAAGTTGTACATCATTTAATGATGAAAGGTGCAGATGGACATTACGTAGGCGGACTTGTTAATGGTGCAAGAATTGTTGACATGTGGGGCGATGTTGGTACAGAATTAATGGTTTATGTAGACGGCGATATAAGTCTTTTCCTTGGCTACAAAGATGTTGTGTTTACAGCACCTGTTTATGTTGGCGATTTTATGGAATACCACGGCTGGATTGAAAAAGTAGGTAACTGCTCTTATACATGTAAGTTTGAAGCTTACAAAGTTGCTACAATGTGCGACAGAACAGATATGGACATGACAGGCGTTGCTTCAACAGCAGCTACAGCTTGTGTTCCGCCTGTACTTTGTGCAACAGCAACAGGCAGCCTTTACATCGGCAAAGATTGCCAAAGAGGCCCACAGGAGCCATCCTTTGAAAACGCAGTGCATACATCAAAATAAGTTCTTTCCCCTCACTATAAGAGCTTATGGTTAATAAAATGCCGTCTTAAACCTTGTAATTTTTTAAGGCGGCTATTTGTTTACAAAAAAATAGTTCAAAACATATATTTTTTTCAATCTGGAGGCAAAAAGACATGAAAAGACCACTTGAAGGAGTTCGAGTACTTGACCTTACACAGGCCTATAGCGGCCCATTTTGTACAATGAACCTTGCTGACCACGGTGCTGAGGTAATTAAAATTGAAAGACCAGCTATGGGTGACCAAACCCGTGGATGGGGACCTTTTAAAAAGGATTTTAGCGGTTACTTTGCCTATATAAATCGAAATAAAGAAGGTATAACCCTTGATTTACGTACAGAAGAAGGTAAAGAAATTTTAAGAGAACTAATTAAAACAGCAGACGTTATCTGTGAAAATTATAAGGTTGGCGTAATGGAAAAGTTAGGCTTTAGTTACGAGGAGATGAAAAAAATCAATCCACGTATCATTTACGGCTCCATTTCAGGCTTTGGTCTTGAAGGTCCTTTGTCAAAACGAACATGTTACGACATAGTTGCACAGGCAATGAGCGGTATGATGAGTGTTACAGGCTTTTCAGACGGGCCACCTTGTAAAATAGGCCCATCCATTGGTGACAACTACTCTGGTGCATACCTATGTATTGGCATACTTATGGCTCTTTTTCAAAGAGAAAAAACCGGCGAAGGTCAGCGCATTGATGTTTCCATGGTAGACACCCTTTTCTCTGTTATGGAAAACTTTGTAATGGAATATACAATGGAGGGCAAAACACCAATGCGTGCAGGGAATCAAGACCCAAGCATTGCACCCTTTGACTCTTTTGAGGCAAAAGACGGCGGTTTTGTTATGGGCTGCGGAACAGATGCAATGTTTCAAAACCTTGTGCACGAGATGGGCCGTGACGACCTTGCCCAAAACCCTCTTTACAGTACAAACTATCAGCGCTGTGTAAATTACGGAACCCTTAAGCCAATGCTTAACCAATGGCTTTCCACAAAAACCATGGCAGAATGTGAGGAAATGCTTGTAGGCCTTGGCATTCCTTTCGGCAACATTCTTACTATACCTGAAGCGGCGGAACACCCACAGCTTAAAGGCCGGAATATGCTTTGGGAAGTTTTACAGCCTGGTATGGATGAAACAATTAAAATGCCAGGCACACCTATAAAAATCCACGGCATGGAAGATAAATGCCATAAAGCTTCTCCTCTGCTGGGTGAAGACAACAATAAAATATTAAAGGAACTTGGTTACACTGATGAAAAAATTAAAATTTTCAAAGAAAACTGCATTATATAATTAGCCTCAATTTAAAGAAAAACAGTCTTCTTAGGCTGTTTTTCTTTGATTAATAAATAACAATAGTGCTTCGCACATAAACTTATGTTATAATGTAGTATTAGTTTATAAAGGTATACTTTTAAAGGTTTAATTATCGTTCATCAGCAAATGCTACAAAGGAGGAAATAGTTTTGAACAGTGAAAAAAAATTTTATACCATTGGCGATATTTCCGACATGTGCAGTGTGCCTATCAAAACCCTGCGCTACTATGATGAGATACATCTTTTAGTACCAAACCATCGAGATTCGGAAACAAATTACCGTTACTATTCCGAAGACCAAATGCTTACCCTGTATATAATAAGACGTCTTAAGAGCTTTGGTTTCACGCTGGAAGAAATAAGAACACTTGTGTACAGTGGAGACGTAAAATCTCTTGATGTTAAGCTTACAGAAAAAGCTACACAAATTGAGAAAGAAATAGACGGGCTTAAAAACCTGCACCATGAGATAGAACTTACGTTAGAGCGGATGAAAAAAGGAAGTAACTTCATTAGCTGCTTTGAAGAAGACAAGGATATTTCTAAAATTATAACACAAGACCCTGACGGCATAACAGTTGAAGAAATACCCAAAATAAATTGCATATTTACACGAAAAAAAGAATTTAATTACCAAAACGCTAACGTTTCCGTAGCACGTTGGTTTGAGCTTTTTGCACTTGTTAAAAAGCTCAATTTAAAATCCATCGGTGTTATTACCCTCACCTACCATAACGAGGCATTAGACCAATTTCTTAAAAAAGACTGCGACCTAGAGGTTAGCCTGCCTGTTTTTGAAGCATTGGACTCTCCAAATTTTAAAGTTATGGGTGGCTATAAAGCTGTAACCACAGTGCACGTAGGCAGCCACAGTACCATTATAACCTCACATATTAAGGCACTTAAATGGATTAACCAGCACAGCTACAAAATTAATGGGCCAATATCTGAAGAATACATAATATCGCCCATTGATGTTAAAAACGAAAATGAATATATAACAAAAATAATAATACCTATTGAATAAACAAAAAACCTTGATGGCTTGTAACCACCAAGGTTTTTCTTTGTTTTAGTACTTTTCTGGGAAGAAAAGTTTTCCAACTTTTTCATCTACAGGCTTTCCAACATATGAGCCAATGATAAAGAGAATAAGCGCACATCCAACACCAATAATGATATTGTGGAATGAACCAATCTTAATCTTTAATGCCATTGTTACGCAGTAGGCAAGAAGGCCACCTACCATACCCCAAGTTGCACCTGTTGCGTTTGCTTTTTTCCAGAACAACCCAAGCAGCATTGTCCAGAAGAATGCTGTCTGTAAACCACCAAAAGCAAACATGTTAATCCAAACAATAATGTCTGGTGGGTTAACAGCCATAAGTACAGCCACAATACCCATAATTGCTGTAACGCCAAGAGAAATCTTACCAACTTTTTTCTGGTCAATAGCTTCGCCTTTTTCTTCTTTTGAATGCATGTAAATATCCTTTACAATTGCAGATGAACCAGCAATAAGCAATGAAGAAATTGTTGACATTGTAGCCGCAAGCGGACCAATAATAGTTATGCCTGCTAAAAATGGATGCATGTATTGAGAAATTAAAGTAGGCACTACTGTGTCTGTTGATCCTTCAATTTGAAGAAGCACACCTCTTGATAAAACACCAAGCATATGCATACCAACCATCATTGCACCTACAACTATTGTTCCGTAAAGCATTGCTTTGTGTACAGAATTTGTATCTTTGTAGCTTAAGCAACGAACGTTAGATTGTGGAAGACCGATTGTGCAAACACCGCAAAGCATCCACTGTGTAATGTAAAGCTGAACAGGAATTGAGGCAACGCCACCTTTTTCAGCAAGTGGGCTAAGCATATTAAAGCCTTCTCCTGAAGCAACGCCAGTTTTGGACGCCTCTGTAATGGTAGCCATAATATTATTAATTCCGCCACCTTTTGATATAATTGCATACCCAAGGCAGAACATACCCAAAAGCATTACAATTGCGCAAGCTGTGTCTGTAATAGCAACAGCGTTAAAACCACCAACTGTTGTGTAAAGTACAACTACAAATGCAAAGAAAATAAGACCTGAAACATAGCTTAAGCCTGTAACAGCTGAAAAAATCTGTGCACCACCTATGAACTGACCAAGCATAGTTGTTGTAAAGAACACAATAATTACAACTGCCGCTATATTTGCAAGCGTGTTGGACTGATATCTTTGTCTAATAACGTCTACAACAGTTACAGAGTCTGTTCTTCTGCCTATAACTGCCATCTTTTTACCCAGCACACCAAGTACAAGGAAAGCTGCAACAACCTGAGTTGAAGCATAATAAACCCAGCCAAATCCCTTTTGCCAAGCAACACCAGGGCCGCTTAAGAATGAACTAACTGAGCTGTATGTAGCAACTAATGTCATGGCAAGCACAAAACCACCAAGGCTTCTGCCCCCAATAAAGTAGTCCTTAGAGTAGTTTTCTGCTCTGGCATCAGCAGAGGTTCTCTGAATATAGAAACCTAAACCAAGAAGGATAATAAAGAATATAAATACTGGGCTAAGTGTTAAAAATGCGTTCATTCTACATTACCTCCTTATGGTCTTTGCTTGAAACATCTGTCATGGGAGTTTCGTCATCAAGGTCAAAATTAACAAACACTTTAGTAATAAGGAACCACACTAACGCAATTGATAAAAACCATGAGCCGAAACAACTTACCATAAACCATGCAGGCATACCTAAAATTGTAGTTGTTGCGCCGCTTGCCCCATAAATGCCAAAGCCTGTAATCCACCAAAACGCAATTACTATTGCTGCGGCAATCCATGTTGCTTTTGCTTCTTTGTTCATCTGAACAAACTTTTCTTTGTAACTCATTTTTTGCATAAACAATCCCTCCTATTCTTGTGCTTAACTTTGATAAAGGAAAGTTTCACTTCTCACCCATACTATTAAAAATAATTGCCGCATATTAATTATTGGGGTTAGAAACGAAATGATTCTTTATCTTCTACAAGCTGCTGCCTACAAACAAACCTACCAAAGCTGTCTGTATATTTATGCGAAAAGTCCGCAATAAACCGTGGGGGTTGCCCATAAGCTTATTTGCATTATGGGCATATTAGTATGTCTTTCTATTTTTCACGCTGATAGCAGATTTCTCCATCTATCATTGTGTAGTCTATCTTGCTGTTTACAATATTAACAGGGTCAATTTCCAATATATCCTCATTAAAAACAACTAAATCTGCAAGCTTTCCAACTTCTATACTACCTTTTATGTCATCCTCAAAGCTGGCATATGCACCATTTAAGGTATAGCAACGAATCGCTTCAAGCATGGAAATTTTTTGGCTTGCTCCGCAAACTTTTCCTGTTTTCCTGTCTATTCTGTTTACTGCGCCGTCAAGTCCACGTGTAACCTCTTGCTTTGCGGTAGGTGCGTCGCAACCAATAACAGCCTTTATCCCTGCGTCCAAATAGCTTCTCATTGCGAAGAAATGTTCAATTCTTTCACCATAATATTTACAGTAGTCACTGCCGTTAATGGTCATAAAATGTGTGTTTGAAACAGGTATAATGCCCATTTTTGCCATTCTGTTAACCAAATCATCATCTGTAATTGCACAATGCTCAATTCTGTGTCTGTGTTCTTCTGGCTTACGTGGATGTTTTGCAAGGGCTTTTTCGTAACCCTCTACCATATATTCTACTGCCAAGTCTCCAACGGCATGCGCTGTTGCCTGACAATCGTGGTCGTTTATGTATTCAATATATTTTGCAGTTTCCTCACGTTCCCATGCAAGAATTCCAGGAAGGGAAGGGTCATGGCTGTAAGGCTGTCTTGTTGCACAACTTGGTCCGCTGGTGCCACCGTCTATCATAAATTTAGAAGTACCAATTCTGAATTTTTCATCACCTAAGCCTGTATGGAAACCATTTTCAATAAAACGCTCATTATCCTGAAGGGAAAATGGCTTGCCGAAAATCGAGTGCAGCATCATAAATTGACGTGGTTTAAATGCTCCGCACTTTGCTGCCTTATACATAATGCTGTAAGAAGGTCCATCACATTCACCAGGGTCATGTATGGAGGTTACGCCGCTTTCAAGCAAAAGGTCATTGCTTCTTTTAAGTGCAGTCCACATTTCTTCTTCTGTATATTTTACCTTGCTCCATAGGAAGAAATTTGTCAAATCCTTTGTCATTCCATTAAGTTTTCCGTTTTCAACCACAACTTCGTCCTTGCCGAAATTCTTCGCGTCTTCTGGAGTGTTTATACCTCCAGCAGCAAGACCTAAAGTGTTGTATACTCCAAGGTGTCCGCAGGCACGCATGCACTGTACAGGGTTTTTTGGTGCAACTTCATCCAAGTCATCAAGATTTACATGTCGTTTTTCCTCTAACTTATTCTGGTCATAGCCCCAAAGCTTAATCCATCCGCCGTCTGGTGTTTCAGCCACAGCCTTTTTAACAACCTCTTTAATTTCTTCAATAGATTTACACTTAGGATATGTAATATCTATAATTGCACCATTCATAAATCCATAAAGTATTGGGTGGAAATGGCAGTCTATAAAGCCAGGTGCAAGCGCCCTGCCTTTAAGATCTATAATCTTTGTTTTCTCGTCCACTATTTTTTCTAAATCCTCATTAGAGCCAACAAAAACTATTTTGTTTTTCTTTATTCCAACTGCCTCTGCCAACTCATCATTATCATTTACAGTTATTACTTTACCATTTTTAAATGCAATATCAACATATGAAAAATCAAATTTCATGGCATTTCACCCCTTCTTCACCATTCGTCATTTTTTACATTATTTCAAGGAAACACATCTAAAAATATGTCACTTTTACATATATTATTCACACAAAACTCGATACATTAGTGGTTTTATATATTTAATAAGTGTGTAATTCACTATTTCATGTGCCCATTTCCTATATAAGCACATTTTATAACTTCCCCCTAACAGACAGTCAAGGACTAAATTTTTGTTATAAATTTTCTTTGTATTTATTATTACAAAACTCTCCAGTAGGTGTATAGTATATCACTTACAAAAATGCCCTTCGTTTTTCAGTATTTTTTCTTGTTAAAAGATTGATATTTTAATTCTAACGTGATTTTTTACGTTAAAATAACTTACTTCTCAATTGCAAATAGCATATTGTAGGGGTAGAGTTTTTAATGTATCTAATTTAGTACAAAAAAGTTGCATAATCTCTTCAGCAAAATAGTGCACCCACTATCTACATCTGTCCTCATATTTCAATTTATGTATAAAAAAACAGAGGTCTCCCACAGTTTTGTACTGCAAAAAGACCTCCATTAGTATTCGCATTGATTTTATACAGATTTTAATACCATTTACAAGGCATTTTGTTTGTACTAATTTAATAAACAACATATTACCATCAATTTATATATAACACAATAGCATAACAATAAAATTTTAGAATAATAAACGTACTTTTTTTAGTTGAATTTGCAATGTATATATCAACTGCAATAAATACTTATAAATTTTAAATTATTTTAATTAAAAAGGCGGCTATGCATGAAAACAAATTCCAAGCATAACCGCATAAAATGTTGAATCAAAATCAATTTTTCTCTCTGATTGACGTTCTGCTAGTTAATACCCTCTTTTACCATAAACTTTTTAAAAGATTCATAAGCATAGCTGGTATTTACTCTTTCAAGGTAAATTTCTGTATCATCAACAGCTTTAAGCTCTGGGTTTAATGTTCCTGCTTTAACTGCATGGCTTTCTTCCACTGCCTGTGCCACTGCTTTTTCGTCGGCAAAATCTAAATTAAGTTTCATTGCATTGGCAACACCCTTAATTACCTCAAGGTTTGTTTTAGAAAGTGCAGGTATAGCCGCTGTTACAGCACTAACTGTTGAATCACAGCTTGTTATTGTGCCTGTGCTTTCAGCAAGAGAAACTAAAGGAAGAACTGCATCTGCCTTTTTAGCAGTTTCTGTAAGGTACATGTCTGCAACGGCAACAAACTCAAGTCCGGTTGAATCAAATTCTGGCACATCTTCACCTAAAATAAGCATAGCCTTAATTTTTCCGCTTGCAAGGATATCCTTTGTAAAGCAAAGTGGTGCAACACCAAGGTCGCAAAGCCCCTGACTGTTTGCATTTGCCTTAATTTGAATAATTCCGTTACGTGGTGAACCAATGTGTCCGCTTAAAATAGCAATTTCAGCCGCCGCTTTAGCCGCTTCAGCTTTCACATTAAACTGGTCAACAACAACCATTGCTTTTTTAGCTTTCATAAGCATTCCAGCCGCCTGTTTTGCTTCATCAGTTACAACTGTATTGCCAAGGCTTGCTGTAAGGCTGTCAATTCCATTTGCTTTTGCGCCTGCTTCAACAAGTGCCTTCAAAATGCCTTTAAGCTCTGAAGTGTTGTCGGCATTAATGTAAAGTGCCGCTTCCTGTGCTTCTTGAGAGTCTGGCTTATTGGAAACAACAATTACCTTTGCTCCTCTAGCCGCCGCCTGACGTATTTTAACACCAAGAACAGCGTGTTCCTTCATAATATCTGTTCCAACAAGAACAATAACCTCAGTTGAAAGAAGTTCGTCAAGCTTAGCTGTTGAACCGTCAATACCCGTTACCTCTGCAACACCACTTTTGTTTATGCCGTAGCAGAAAACAGTATTTGTCTTTAAAACATCGTTAGCATATTTCTTCGCCGCATAAATTTCTTCGTTTGTTAATTTATCTGAAACGGAAACAGCAACTGCGTCACTGCCGTAACGTACTGAAACACTTTGAAGCTTTTTAGCAACATAAATGTTTGCCTCTTCCCATGAAACAGAAGTAAGTACGCCGTCCTTTTTAATCATTGGTGTTGTAAGTCTACCTTCACCAGTCAACTCGCTGAAACCAAATCTGCCTTTAACGCAAAGTGAACCTTTTTCAACTTCGTCTGGTGTACTTTTCACAATAAGGTTACCCTTTGTTTGCAAGGTTGTTTTACAGCCAACGCTACAGAAAGAACACATTGTGTCTGTGCAAGTTGTTGCCACAGGAACACGCTTTAAAGCAGTTTTTTCACCCAATGCACCTACAGGGCAAAGGTTTATACACTGACCACAGCTAATGCAATCTGTTTCTTTAAGTGGAAGGTCTAAAGCTGGTTTAACGATTGAGTCAAAACCACGGTCAACAAGACCAAGGGCAGTTCTGCCCATCACTTCATCGCAAACCCTTACGCAAAGTCCGCAAAGAATACACTTGTCTGGGTTTCTGTCAATAAACGGATGGCTGTTGTCAACCTTTCTGTTATGGCTTGCACCTTCATATTTTTCTGGCTCAACCTCTGCTTCATTTGCATAGTTAATAAGCTTACACTCAAAGTAATCATGGCAACCGCATTCAAGGCATCTTTTTGACTCCTCAATTGCCTGTTCTTCAGTTAAGCCGTTGTTAACTTCGTGGAAATTGTCTTTTCTTGCTTCAGCAGAAATATGGCTCATGCACTGGCGTGGAGCTTTCTCTCTGTCTGCAAAATCCGCCTCGGTAAGGTCTTTTCTTTCAACTACAAACGGCTTTTTGTAGGCAACAATTGCACCTTTAAGGTAGCTGTCAATTACTCTTGCGGCTTTGTCTGCCTCACCAATTGCAGAAATTGCAATTCCTGCACCCATATTTGTTGCATCACCTACAGCAAATACATTTTCAAGGTTGGTTCTAAATGTAGTTTCGTCCGCAGAAATTGTGCCTTTTCTTGTAAGCTCAATGCCTTCAAGCCCCTTAGGGTCAAGCTTTTGACCAAGTGCCATAATAACTGCACTAACTTGTAAATCTTCTGTTGCCCCTTCAATAGGAACAGGGCTTCTTCTTCCACTGGAATCCGGCTCGCCAAGTTCCATCTTTTGCAATTTAACGAACTTAATGCTTCCGTCTTCATTTGCAACAATATCTGTTGGGTTTGTAAGGTATTTGAAAATTACGCCCTCTTCTTCGGCTTCTTTAATCTCAATTTCCTCTGCTGGCATTTCAGCCTTTGTTCTTCTGTATACACAGTAAACCTTTTTTGCACCCAAGCGAACTGCTACACGACATGCGTCCATAGCTGTGTTACCACCACCAACAATGGCAACTTCATCGCCAACAACTATTTCCTCGTTAAGGGATACTTTTCTAAGGAAGTCAATACCGCCGTGAACATTTACGTTGTCCTCGCCTGTTACGCCCATTTTAATACTAGTCCATGCACCAACGGCAACCAAAACAGCATCATAAGTTTCTGTAAGATGGCTGAAAGTTACATCGTTTCCAATTTTAATATTGTTAAGCATTTTAACGCCCATGCCTTCAATAAGGTCAATTTCCTGCTGTAAAACAGCCTTTGGCAAACGATATTCAGGAATACCGTAACGAAGCATACCGCCCATTTTTGGCATTGCATCATAAATTGTAACCTCGTGACCTTTTCTTCTAAGCTGATAAGCCGCCGTTAAACCAGCTGGGCCACCGCCAATAACTGCCACGTTGTGACCAGTACAGGCTGCAACCTCTGGCATATAAGGCTTGTCGCTTGCCAAGTCTTTATCGCCAATAAAGCTTTTAATAAAGGCAATGGAAATTGGCTCTTCAACCATTTGTCTTCTGCATGCAGTTTCACATGGGTGAGGACATACACGACCAATTGAAGATGGTAATGGGAAAATATCTTTAACAAGCTTAACAGCCTCTTTAAATTCTCCGTTTGCAACCATGCCTACGTAGCCTTGGCAATCAGTTCCCGCAGGGCATGCAAGAGCACAAGGAGGACGGCAGTCGCCTGTATGGTCGCTTAAAAGTAATTCAAGGGCAGTTTTTCTGCTTTCTTTTACCTTTTGTGTATTTGTGTTAATTACCATTCCTTCGGAAATTGTTGTCGCACATGAACGAAGTAACTTAGGATTACCCTCCTGTTCAACTACGCAAAGTCCGCAAGCGCCGTAAATCGCTACTCTTTCATCATAACAAAGGGTAGGTATTTCAATGCCGTTTTCTCTTGCAACGTCAAGCACAGTTTGTCCGTCGTATCCGCAAACCTCCATGCCGTTAATGTTTAATCTTAATTTAGCCACTTAAAATCCCTCCCTCTTAGTTTATTTTCACTGCATCGAACTTACAGCTTGTTACACACTTGCCGCATTTAATGCAAAGTTCTTTATTAATTACATGTTTCTCCTTAACCTTTCCTGTTATTGCATTTACAGGGCAGTTTCTTGCACACATCGTACAGCCTATGCACTTTTCTTTATCAATTTCAAAAGAAATAAGTGGCTTACACTGTTTTGCTGTACATTTTTTGTTGTAAATATGGTCTTCGTATTCATTTCTGAAATAACGAATGGTTGTAAGTACAGGGTTAGGTGCTGTTTGACCCAAACCGCAAAGTGAAGATGATTTAATTTGGTTTGCAAGGTTTTCAAGCAATTCAATATCGCCGTCTTTGCCATTTCCCTCTGTAATTCTTGTAAGTATTTCAAGCATACGCTTTGTGCCAATACGGCAGTGAATGCACTTGCCACAGCTTTCCTTGCAAGTGAAATCCAAGAAGAAACGCGCCATGTCTACCATACAAGTTGTTTCGTCCATAACAACCATACCGCCAGAACCCATAATTGCGCCTGTTGCCGCAAGGGATTTATAATCTATAATGGTGTCGATAAGTTCCGCAGGAACACAACCGCCTGATGGTCCACCCATCTGCACCGCCTTAAATGCCTTGCCTTCTTTAATGCCGCCGCCAACGCCATAAATAACGTCACCAACCTTAGCACCCATAGGTATTTCCACAAGACCGCCTTTTTTAATTTTGCCTGTAAGAGCAAAAACCTTTGTGCCTTTGCTGTTTTCCGTACCCATTGCACAGAATTTATCGCCGCCTTCAGCTAAAATCCAAGGTACGTTTGCATAGGTTTCTACGTTATTAATGTTAGATGGTTTCTGCCAAAATCCTTTTTGTGCAGGGAAAGGAGGTTTCAAACGAGGCATACCTCTTTCGCCCTCTAATGAAGCAATAAGTGCTGTTTCCTCACCACAAACAAAAGCACCAGCACCAGCCTTAATTCTAAGGTCAAAGCTAAAATTACTACCTAAAATGTTTTTGCCAAGGAAGCCTTTATCTCTTGCCTGTTTAATAGCATTTTCAAGACGAACTATTGCCAAAGGATATTCAGCACGAACGTACACAACACCATCGTCACTGCCCATCGCATATGCACCAATAAGCATACCTTCAATAAGCGTATGAGGGTCGCCTTCAATAACGGCTCTATCCATAAACGCACCTGGGTCGCCTTCGTCGGCATTACAAATTGTATATTTTTTTGTACCTTGGGCATTTTTTGCGGCAGTCCACTTAAACCAAGTTGGGAAACCTGCACCACCACGACCTGCCAAACCAGACACCTTAATTTCTTCAATAACTTCGTTTTGTGTCATGCTTTTAATACATTTTTCAATAGCTTTGTAGCCACCTTTTGCAATGTATTCTTCAATATTTTCAGGGTCTATAATTCCACAGTTTCTAAGGGCAATTCTTGTTTGCTTATCTAAAATTGCCTTATCTTCTGTATCTATAATATATTTTTCTGCCTTTTTGCCTTCACTAGCAGCATCAATAATTTCTTTAATTGTTTCAGTTGTAACCTTAATATAGGTTGTTTTTTCACCGTTGTCGTCAATCACATCAACTATAGGCTCAAGGTAGCACATACCAATACATCCTGTAACTGTTACAGGAATGTTTAAGCCTTTTTGTGCAATATATTCCTCTGCAACAGCGCTAACTTTGTTTGCACCTGCCGCAATACCGCAGCTTCCTTTGCCAACTACCATCTTCATAGTTATTCAGCCTCCTTTGCTTTAATGCCGGCAATAATTTCTTTTGCCTTTGCAGGAGTTAAAGTTCCATAGGTTTCGCCGTTAATCATCATAACAGGGGAAAGTGAACAACAACCAAGACAGGCAACATTGTTTAATGTAAAAAGCCCGTCAGGTGTAGTTTCACCTTCCTTTATATTAAGTTCCTCACAAATTGCAGTTTCAATATCCACAGAACCGTTAACATGACAGGCAGTACCTTGGCAAAGCATAATAAGGTATTTGCCAACAGGCTCCAGCCTAAACTGTGCATAAAATGTTGCTACACCAAGCACCTTTGCAGGCTTAATGCCAGTTTTAATGGCAATGTAATTTAGCAGTGCAACTGGCAGATATCCGTAAATATCCTGTGCATGCTGCAAAATTGTAATTAAACTTCCCTCAATTTTTCCGTACTTTTCAAAAACAGGCTCAAGCAATGTTGCATCAATACCTGCTTTTTCAAGTTCCGCAAAAGATAACTGGGCACAATTGCAGTTACAACTCATCTTTAAACATCTCCTTTTACCCCTAAAATTTGCAGCCTGCATATGCAGACCTATAGTATTTAATAAGCCCCATTTCAACAAGCCAACACATATCCCTGTTGTATACTACTGTATAAAATACAACTCATTAAATCTTATCACACTGAGTGTTTTTATGCAATAAGTACTACAATTCACCAGTACTTACATAAATCTGCAAAATGTTGAAAAACTGGGCTTTATAGATAGATTAGGCGCTCTCTGCACTTTATAAAATACAAACTTTATATAAACTTCAACCTATGAAAGTTATATTCTTTCATTAGTCATTGATAAACTTAGCCGAAACTGATAAAATCTACTTTAACATGATATTAGAATAAAATAACTTCAAATTAGGAGGAAATTATATGAAATATGGATTTATAGGTGCAGGAAACATGGCTGGTGCAATAATAAAAGGAATGGTTAAAAAAGCAGGAAGCGGCAGTAATATCACAGTTTTTAATACAAGCAAAGCAAAAACTGATGCTCTTATGGCGGAATGCGGTGTTAACGTAGCTCCAAGCCAAAAAGCAGTAATTGACACAGTTGATGTCCTAATTCTTTCTGTTAAACCACAGGTTTTAGATAAAATTATTGAAACAATAAAAAGTGACATAGGTGATAGAAAACCTCTTATAATATCCATTGCCGTTGGGAAAACCATTGAATATCTTGAAACTGGTTTAGGTGCAGATAAAGCAATTGTGCGTGTTATGCCAAATATCAACGCAAAGGTGCTTATGTCCACCAGTGGCTACTGCCCAAATAACATTGTAACAAAGGCACAAGAGACAATTGTAGAAGGTTTATTCGAAGCAGTTGGTTCTGTTACAAAAATACCTGAAGGAATGTTTAGCATATTTGGTGTAATTGCAGGCAGTTCCCCTGCTTTTGCATACCTTTACATTGATGTAGTTGCACGTGCGGCACAACGTGCCGGTATGCCAAAAAAACAGGCTTTGGAAATTGCGGCAAATACAGTTTTAGGCAGTGCAAAAATGGTACTTGAAAGCAATGAACACCCATGGGAATTGGTAGATCAGGTTTGCTCACCTGGCGGAACAACCATTGAAGGAATTTATACCCTTGAGGAAAATGGCTTTGAATCAACTATAGTAAAGGCATTTGATGCCGTTTTGGCAAAAGACAGATCAATACAGGCAAAGAAATAAAAGGGAATATATTTGCAAACTAAAAAATAGCCTATGCACCCCATTGTGCATAGGCTATGCCCTTTTAAGAGCGTATGTTTTCGTCAAGAATAAGCACTTATACAAGGGTTTGTCATTAAAGCTTTTCTTCTTGTAGAAAACTAGGGGTAGATAGTGCATTCATTAGATAATGAAAGCACTTAGACTTTTGTACCATAATTTAATCACAATGTCAATATAAACAAAAAATTTAAATAAATAAAATCAAAAAAATAGATCTATTTAAGAAAAATACCTTTGGTACAATAGCTTTGAAAATTATTAAGTAAATCATGAAAAAGTAATAATTTAAATTTTTGATGTTTGAGCGCAAACAGATAAATGAGAATTTGACATTTTTTTATTTTTAGTATATTATGCAATATATATGGGTGTGCACCTACCAACAGTCAGGCTATAAGTCTGGCTGTATTTTTTTATTTTTAAGGAGGATAAAAAATTGGACTGTGAAGAATCAACGATAAATAAAACGCAACTAAAAGGTGTGATATTATTACTTTTTACTGCTTTAATATGGGGTGTTTCCTTTGTTTCCCAAAGTGCCGGAATGGAAAAAATTGAAGCATTTACTTTTAACGGCATACGAACTTTAATGGGAGCGGCAGTGCTTTTTCCATTTATTATGGCGAAGGAGAAAATGAATTTAATTAAATTGGATAATGCTCAGCTTGAGAAGAAAAAAGCTTTGGATAAAAAGACTGTTCGCTATGGCGCAATTATGGGAATTGTATTTTGCGCAGCCAGTAACTTTCAGCAATTTGCCTTCAACTATTCTACTTCGGGAAAAATAGCTTTTATCACTGCAATATACATATTTTTTGTTCCCTTGTTCGGCTTATTTTTAAAGAAGAAAGTGTCACTGTTAACCTGGGTAAGTGTAGTATTTGTATTTGTGGGACTTTATTTCTTGTGTATAGATCCAAGTAATTTAACAGGAATAAATAAAGGAGATATTTTAGCTTTTATATGCGCAATATTATTTGCAGTACATATTTTGCTTGTTGAAAAGTATGCCCCAGATGTTGATGGAACAAAACTCGCCTGTACGCAATTTGTTGTATCCGGTCTTATTTCATGTGTAATAATGTTTATTTTTGAAACACCTGATATTCATGCGATTAAAAGCACAACGATACCGCTTCTTTATTCTGGCGTAATGAGTTGTGGTCTTGCATATACCTTCCAAATTATGGGTAAGAAACATACTGAGGCAACTATTGCTTCCATTCTGATGTGCATGGAATCCGTTTTTGCAGTAATTGCGGCGGCAATTATCCTTCATGAATTCTTAACAGAAAGAGAACTTTTAGGGTGTTTCATTATATTTGCAGCGATTATGCTTTCTCAGTTATCAGAAATTGTAATAGCAAAAAAAGCCAAGCTAGAAATAAATTAAATTTTAATAAAATAAAGGTCTTCTATAAGCATATGTTATAGAAGACCTTTCAATTTTTGTTCATGCAACAGCCTCAACAGTTTTTTATGCACTACTGTGTTAATTAAGTCAACATTTCTTGCCATTCTTTGGTTCTCTATTAATAAAAAACAATTACTTTTGTTCAACAAGTTGAATAGAATATCCGTCAGGGTCTTTCACAAAGAAATATCTAATGTGAGGATTTGGTGTTCTTGGACCAATCACATCTTTCCCGCTTTCTTTTAATCTACTAACCAATCCGTCTAAATCGTCAATTTCAAAGCCAATTGACACTCCCTTACCAGGGTTTTCCACCTTGGCATTTGGCTCAAAAATCAATTCAACTTTTGTTTCGTCAACCTTCCCAAGCATCACAATTTGGCGTTCTTCGTTGCCAAACTTTGCTGCAATTTCAAGGTTAAGCACTTCTGTATAAAAAGCCAAGCTTTTATCTAAATCGCTAACTTTAAAAGTAACCCAGTTAAATTTCATAGACAACCTCCTCTAACAATATTAGTTATTTATCTTAACTTATTTTATATGCTTTACTGACCTTCTTCACTTGCAGGTTCTTCCTCTTTTTCAACTACTCTAACCGAAATAACCGGTGAATCGGCTTCAACAAAATTAATTCCATCTGGCAAAGTAACCTTAAGCGGCATACTGTATTCTCCGGCTTCAACATTGGTCACAGTAAGACTTGCCGCTATTTGTTCGTCTGTAAGGGCATCAATGGCTGCCTTGCTTCCTCGCACATCAAAGGTTATATCCTCTGGAGCAACCTCTGCACTTAAACCCTGGGCCAGTTCAACCTTAAAGGAAATATTGTCTGCCTTCAGCGTAACGGTTTTGGTGCTTTCTTTAACTATGTTTGCGGTAATAATTACCTTATCACTTGTACCGTCTTTCAGCTTTACACCATCACCAAGGAAATATTTTATTCCAAAAGTCATTTTGGTGTCTGTTTCTTTGCCTTCCACATTAACAGGCGGAAGCTCTATTTCATTAATACCCTTAAGCACCTCTTCATCACCTAAAACATAAACATATTCAGGGTCGCAAGTTATGCTTTCAACTATAAACCCGTCTTTAGGTGTTCCTGTGTATGAATATACAAGTTTCACCTTTTTGCTCATTTTAACAGGAATATATACATCCACAGTTTTAACGCTTAGGCTAATACCGGTTACCTGCATTCCGTTCACATCATAAGCAACAAGGGTTGCTGTATAGTGGGTGTCTTCTTTAATGTTTGCAAGATTAACTGTGGCCTTTACTTTATCAACTGAGTCTACCATGGTTTGTGAGCCAGAAATAGTAACCTTTTGGGGTGTAAGCTCTGGCGTTGCCAAGGTATAGCTTGCGTCGGCGCTTCCCTGAATATCCAACACAATATCTTTTTCAACTGAAACTCGGTTTTCAATAACAAGGCTAATTGCTCCAGGAGATTTCCCTTCTATTTCATAACTTGCGCTTAAACTTGAAGGAAGCTTAACTACAACGGCAGTCGATACCGTTTCACCATATCCAGGGGTTTCATCTAAATTGTTTAAGTCTATATATGCATGTATTTCACCTCTGTTTTGGTAAAGTCTATCTAAAGCAATTCTTTGCCCACGTATTCTTACATTAATTTTTTGACCATATATTTCGTCGTAATTTGAAATAGTCTGACCTCTGTCAGTTATAACCGAATCGTTAAGTATTTCCAGCGTAACGGAAAAGTTTCGTGTTTCAACGGGGTCCTCTATATTTATTACAATAAACCAAAGGCAAATGGCAATGGCAAGGCTTAAAAGCTTCCAGCCAAAATCCTTCATAAGTAACTGTTTAAACTTATTCATTGGCACGCCTACCCTTCCACAGCACTATCTTTTTCTTTTTAACAGGTCTGTTCCCTTGGGAAAGCATACTTCTAAGGGTATCGATACTTATATTCCGGTAAAGCACGCCACTCCTTGCAAGGGAAACTGCCCCAGTTTCTTCAGACACAATAATTACAAATGCATCAGACACTTCGCTTGCACCAATAGCTGCCCTATGCCTTGTTCCTAACTCCATGCTCACATCATTGCTGTCTGTAAGGGGAAGAAAACATGTTGCCGCCGCAATGCGGTTGTTTTTTATAATAACAGCACCATCGTGCAGAGGTGTGTTGTGTTCAAATATATTAATTATTAATTGGCTTGTAACCTGTGCATCAATAGGTATGCCTGTTCTTTCAAAATCTCCAAGGGGTACATCTCGTTCAATAAGCATAAGGGCACCTGTTTTTTCATGGCTCATTTTGCCGCAGGCCCTAAGTATTTCCTCCATAGTTTTTTCCGAAAAGCTACCTTCTTCGCTTCCTGAATCAAACTTAAATATTGAAGTAATATGCCTTCCTTTTCCAAGCTGTTCCAGTGCCTTCCTAAGCTCTGGCTGAAACACAACAATTACCGCAATAATACCAACCGATATTGTTTTGGAAAGTATCCACAAAATTGTATTAAGCCCTAAAAGCAAAGCTACAAAAGCAAACACAAATATAACAATAATACCCTTAAACAGTATCCATGCTCGGGTTTCCTTAATCCAAAATATAATTTTGTATGCAATATAGGCAACAATAAGTATATCTAATATGTCCGTTATCCCCATCGTAGGAAAACTTATATCATACAAACGTAAGGAGTCTAAAAAAGGTTTTATATATATCATATTGTTTGTGTTCACCTCCAACAAAGTTTGGCTCACTTTATTTCTTGCTTAATTGCCTCACTTTTTGCCGCCTTTATTTTAGGCACCGCTTTAACATAGTAGTAGTAATTATCATCTTGAAATTTTACTCTTTGTGCACTGCTGTAGTCTAGTACAAAATCCATACTTTGCACCACGTAAACCATTAAGCAAGATATTATTGTACCCAAAATTGCGCCTATAATTGAAACCTGTGCATTAGCTGCAAAAACCGCAATCAGAAGCCCAACCACAATTATTATTCCACTTGTGGCTATGGCAAGCTCACGTTCATAATCGGCAAACACATTGCTAATTACCCATCCAACAATCACTGAAAAGCAAAATACAATGGCCACAAACACCCAGCCATTTCCAACAATTGTGCTCTGCAAATATTCATATATCTTAATTGTAGAATCTAACATTCCAAGAGGCGTAAAATCCGCCTTGGGTGCAATTTCCGCCATTCCTTTTAACAAATAGATATTGCTCCAAATAAAAACTGACGCACCAACAGGCACTATTGCCCGAACCCCAATATATAGTGCCGCAAAAATGGGCACAACATATGGTATCTTAAAAAAATATGCGCTAAGCATTGCAGGTATAACCAAACTTTCTTTAGGGAAAATACGAACGTAAAATACAAAAAGCAAAAAGAAAAAAATAAATGCAACCAAAGCAGTTTCTATGGACGCAAACGATAAATAAAAACAGGCAATCACTGCCGCCAGTACCATAAAAATTGAAGGAGATATAAAGGCTGTAAGTACGGCACAACAAAGAGTAATTATTAACATTTGAGCCCTTGTAACACTGCCCATTGAAAGCACGGACAACTTGCCAAACACAAACAAACCAGCTATCAGCCTAAAAATTATATTAAATTGTACCTCTGCTTTTTTATAAACAGCAGTTACCGACTGCCCAAAATTTATTAGTATTTCCATAATCAGGTCCTCTCATTTTTGTTCTCTACTTTTGTGATGTGTGTATCATTTTTGCCATTAAGTTTAGCCAGCATTTTTTCATATTTTAAGCAGCGTTCCTCTGCCAAACTATACCTTGCACGATTTATAAACGTACCAATTATTGTATATACACCAAGCAAAATAGCCACAACAATTCCAATTTTAATTGCTTCATCTTTACTGAAAGTAACAAAAATGTCGGCTTCTGCCACAAAAAGCTTATAACCATAATACAGCATTGCCAACACCGTGCTGCCCAAAAGCACACCAATGCGTATGCTCAGATTTTTTTTGTATACATAGTCACGCCTATAGTGCGAGGTTATATTTCTATCCTCCTCACCATGTTGTTTGTCGTATATGGCCAAATTTGTCATAATTCGTATCTTTTTAAGGTCTTCCAATGCATCACTTCCCTCGGTTATAAAGCCTTGCTTTTATTTATTATTTCCAATATTAAGTATAATCATTTTAAGTTAGAATGTAAAGCAAGTGTTCTAAATTGTAAAGAAAAACAAATAAAATGCCTCCTTACAATAGGGCATTTTATTTCATTTTCTCTTGCACTGTTTCCATATTATTAAATTTTTACCTCAAAAATTCTACAGCCTTTGTTTTTGCTGAATTTATGGCTCGGTTTACGATTTCCTTTGCATTCACACCCAAAATATCCAGACCCTGTGCGTCAATAACATCAAATTCCTTAATACCATACATATTGCACATAGCTTTAAGATATCGGGCACCATTTTCCAGCCACTCATCTTGACTATCGCAAACAATGCCACCACGGGTTGTTATGTACATCATCTTTTTTGCCTTGCAAAGCCCCACACTTCCAGCTTCGTTGTAAGCAAATGTAATTCCGCAAACAGACACATTTTCTATATATGCCTTTAACACAGCCGGAAAACTATATTCCCAAAACGGTGCGGCTATTACAATTCTATCTGCCGCCGCAAACTGCTTCGCAAGGGAAAAAATAGTATTTGTGAAGTTTTTTTCTTCAATTAGCTTTTCTCGCTCTTCAAAGTTTGAATAGGTCATATAAGGTGGATTTATCTGCATTAAATCCACCTCTGTTATGTTAGCATTCCCATTAATCTCTTTAATTTCCGCTAAAAATTCGTCTGCAATTTTCTTGCTTCGCGACCTTTCTTTTCCTCGAACACAACTATTTATAAACAAAATTTCCATACTTTCACCTCTATATTTCAATTTTATGGTATTTCATTTTGTTCCATAATGTTGAGCGACTAATGCCCAATTCTGCCGCCGCTTTTGTTCTTGAAAAGCTATTGCTTTTAAGTGCCTGCAATATTTTTTTCTTTTCCCATCGGTCGGCATCTTCCTTGCCAAAACTATCTATCTCATCATGATAAAGCTGTAGCGGCATAGAGTTCTTCTTAAAGTCCGAATTTTGTCCTCCGTTCATTCCAGTGCTTATTTCAGCAAACAGCGCATTTGTGTTGATATGCTTATTTTCTAACATTACGCTAAGGCGTTCCAGCATGTTTTGAAGTTCTCGTATATTTCCTTTTAATTCATACTTTTCCAGCTCGTCAATTATTTCATTCCACAGTGCCTCATTGGCTCTGTAACTTCGTATATTAAAACTTCTAAGATACTCAACAGAGATTTCTTTTATGTCATCCTTTCGCTCACGCAGTGGAGGTATTTTTAATTCAAGTACGTTAAGTCTGTAAAACAGGTCTTCCCTAAACATACCTTTTTTAACCTCGCCCTGTAAATCTCTGTTTGTGGCAGAAATTACACGAACCTCTACAGGAACTACTTTGTCACTGCCAATACGACGGATTTCTTTTTCCTGAATAACACGCAGAAGCTGTGCCTGCATGCTTAAAGGCATTTCTCCTATTTCATCTAAAAAAATTGTTCCCTTGTGTGCCATTTCAAACACACCCATTTTTCCACCCTTGCTTGCCCCAGTAAAAGAGCCTTCTTCATACCCAAAAAACTCTGCCTCCAGCAAATTTTTGGGTATTGCCGCACAGTTTACCGCCACAAATGGGCCATCTGCCCTAAGGCTTGCATTGTGTATGCTTTGTGCAAATAACTCTTTTCCTGTACCTGTTTCGCCTAAAATAAGCACTGTAGAGTTTGAGGTAGCATAACTTTTTGCAATATTTTTTACTTCCTTTATTTTGTTACTGCTTCCCTTTATATCATCAAAACTGTATTTTGCAGAAAAACCTTTTTTATTTTTGTAAAAGTTCACACGGGCATTTTTTTCATGCTCCTGCAATGCCGATAAATCCTGAAAGGTGGAAACAACACCCTTACGCTTGCCGTCAATTTCAATGGGAATACGGTGGGTAAGCACTGTGCAGTAGGGAAGTTCAAAAACATCCCCAACGTCGCCGCCCTCTTTTTCCATTGCCTTAATCATTTTTGTTCCCTTTACAACTTTATCTATCCGTTTGCCCTCAAGTCTATCTTTGGGGTCCCATTTTAAAAATTTATATACCATGTCGTTTGCGGCAATAATAATTCCGTTTTCGTTAGTAGCCAAAATTGCATCGTTGGTAAAGTTAAACACAACCTTATACTGTTCCATGCGAAGTACATTTTCCTTGTTTTTTTCTATTTCCGCATGCTTAACTTTAAGTATCTCTTTTGCAGCATTTATGCTTTGAAAAAGTGTTTCTTGGCTGTGACATAATATTTTGTAATTAACGCCTGCCTTCTTTGCCGCCTCAAAAGCCTCTGGTGCAACTAAATAAAGTACATCTTCCTTTTTGGCATTAATAAACTGCTCATTTTCACGGCTTTCGCATGGGTCAAAAGGCAAAACCTCCGTCTGGAAGTAATTTTTAAGTACATCAAAATGAATTTCTGCAGTGTTTTCTGCAGCAACATAAACCTTTCTGCCTGCAACCTCATCTCTGGTTACGGCACAAATACAGTCCATTGTGGTAAAGCCCAATCGAAGAAAATCGCCTTTGTCTTCACCATAAAGTGCAATGGCATCGTCGTCGGCTAAAATAAACAGCTTAAACCCTTTTTGTGCAAGCTCTTTACAACTGAATTCCTTGCCAACAGCAAAAACAGGACAGCCCTCTTTCATGTTTAATATTTTTTCTTTAAGTTTTTGGGCATACTCTGGAAAACGTGTAATAAAACAAATCTCTGGCAGTTCCTCAGCCATCATTGGACCTCCTCTTGTACAAATGTGTTTAAACATGTTATTTTTTAGTTTTAATTATAGCATAAAGTATACCACAGTATAGACAAATTTAAAAATTATTAAAAATTTAACAAAAATACAATTGAAAATAAAAGATACTGGCTGTATAATATTATTGGAGTAATATGTTACTGTAATTCTACTGTAATGTATTCAAAGTTTCTGCCTCATCCCCCAGTAACATTTTTAAGGCAGACGCTTCAACGCAATCCGTAAGTAAACTAATTTTATTTTAAATTAAAAAGGAGAGTTGAAAATTATGGACGCAACAAATGTATTATTTCCAGGATATACTATTGGCTCAGGTTTAGAAACATACGCAAAGCTTGGTGAGCTCTGCTCAAGATACGGCAAAAAAGCTGTTGTTATTGGTGGCGAGAGAGCATTAGCAGCTATTAAACCAGTACTTACAGAGGCTGTTAAAGGCACAGATATTGAAATTGTTGCTTACGAGTGGTTCGGCGGTGTTGCTTCATATGAAAACGGTGAAAGATTATTAGCCCTTGATACAGTTAAAAGCGCAGACATGATTTTTGCATGTGGTGGTGGTAAAGCTATTGACTGCTGTAAATATGTTGCTATGCAGTCTAAAAAACCTTTCTTCACATTCCCTACAATTGCTGCAACATGTGCTGCAACTACAGCTATTGCAGTTATGTACTACCCAACTGGCGTTCAAAAAGACGTTTTTGTTGGCCCAAGACCTGCAATCCATAACTTTATTAACCTTGACATCATTGCAAAAGCTCCTGAAGTATATCTTTGGGCAGGTATTGGCGATACATTGGCAAAATATACAGAAGTTCCTTTCTCTGCAAGAGGAATGGAATTAGCACATAAAGATGCACTTCCTGTTGTTATGAGTTCTATGACAGGTGACCCTCTTCTTAAATATGGTACAAAGGCTATGGAAGACGCTAAAGCAGGAAAAACCAGCTTTGAGTTAGAGCAGGCTGTACTAGCTGTTGTTTTAACAAGCGGTCTTATTTCCTACCTCATTGATATTAACCTTAACAGTGGCATGGGCCATGCTATCTTCTACGGAATGACAGTTCTTCCTCAGATTGAGGAAAGACATCTTCACGGCGAAGTTGTTAGCTACGGTGTATTATGTATGCTTATGATGGACAAACAAATGGAAAAACTTGAAGAGATTTACAAGTTCATGAAGTCCATTGGTTTACCAACAAAGCTTGCTGACATGGAAGTATCAGTTGATGAAATCGAGCCTATGCTTGACAGTGCTGTTACAAAATACGATATCGAAGTTGCTCCTTACAAGATTACAAAAGAAATGATGCGTCAGGCAATTCTTGACCTTGAAGAATACAACAAAACACACTAAGATATAAAATTTAGATTTTAAGGGTATAGCCAAAAGGTTATGCCCTTATTTTTGTGCATACAAATGCACCTAAAGCCTTTAAAGCCCTAGGTGCATTTTTTAAAAAATTGCCATGGTTGTTAGAGGATTAAACCTGGCAGGAAAATCGGCGCATATACAATAACAAAAAATACAATAATTAAACCAACAAGAAACGGAATAACCGCCCTTGAAATTTTTTCAATAGGCATACCCGTTATACTGGAGGCAACAAAAAGATTTATTGCAACAGGTGGTGTAATCATACCAATAGCAATGCCAACTGTAAACAAAATACCAAAATGTACAAGGTTTATATTTAGCGCCCTAACAAGAGGAAGGAACACTGGGGTAAGAATAATTACCGCAGATGAAGTTTCCATAAACACTCCAGCAATAAGCACTATCACAGATATAAGGAACATAATAACAAACTTATTACTGGATATGGCAAGAACACCATTTGCAATTTGTTCTGGTATCTTCCAGTTGGCAAGGACCCAACCAAAAGCACCGCTGCATGCAATAATAATCATAATTATTGCTGAAGTTTTTGCACTTCCAACCATTATATTATATAAATCCTTTAATGTTAAATCCTTATAAATAAAAAACGAAACAAGAAGAGCATAAACAACAGCCACCACTGCCGCTTCCGACGGTGTGAAGTACCCCGAGAAAATACCACCAAGAATTATTAACGGCATAAGTAGACCCCAAATAGACCTGCTGAAGGTTGCCCAAACATTTTTAAAAGAAAATTCCATACCCTTTGGGTAATTATTTTTATATGCCTGTGTTATTGCAATAGAAATAAGCATTCCTCCCATTAAAATGCCTGGTATGAAACCATTTCTAAAAAGCTGAGTAACACTTTGGTCTGCAATTACCGCATACAACACCATGGGTACAGATGGCGGAATAACTACACCTATAGTTCCTGCCGCCGCAATTAATGCCGCCGATGAAGCTGCGTTATAGCCTCTCTGTTTAAGCTCGGGTATAAGTGTTGCCCCAACAGCCGCCGTAGTGGCGGCACCAGAGCCCGATATAGCCGCAAAAAACATTCCAGCTATAACCGAAACAATGGATAATCCACCCTTAATACTGCCCAGTATGGATTCTGAAAAAGCTACAAGCCTTTTGGATATAGCCCCTCTTGCCAGCAAATCACCTGCAAGAATGAAAAACGGAACTGCAATAAGTGGAAAGGAGTCAGTTGCGGCAAACATACGCTGTACCACAATAAGCATTTGCAAGTCTCCCTTTAACAGCACAACAACTGCCGCTAATGCTATAGCAAAGGCTATAGGCACACCTAGCACAAGACACAAAGCGAAGGTTCCAAACAGCAATAAACTCATACTTTTTCACCCTCCTTTTCGCCCAAAATGTTGGTTATAAGCGCAATAGCGTGCACAATCATTATTCCACACCCCACAGGTATTGCCGCATACATATATTTCATTGGTATGTGCAGGGCAGCAGATTTCTGCGTGCCCACCATACTCATATATTTAATCCCATAAACAACTGCTATAGCAAAAAGTATACCACAAAGAATATGTACAAAAATCCTAGTTGCCGTTCTTGCCGTTCTAGGAAGCAGGTTTTGCACTACCTCTACAGAAATATGTCCACTTGTCTTATATACACAGCCCGCACCTATAAACGTTGACCAAACAAGCAAATACCTAGCCAGTTCTTCGCTCCAAGAAAGTGCTGTAAAAAACACACGGCATATTATTTGCACAAATGTAACTAATACCATTGCTCCCAGCATCCCAACACTTAAAACAGTGCATACCTTATTAACACTTTCACTCACTTTTGCTATGACGTTTGACACTGCCATAAGTTATCACTCCCTGTATCTTTCGTCTACTTCAATGCTTCGTTAATTGCATCTATGTATTCCTGATACTGCGCTCCGTATTTATCGTAAACGGGCTGAACAGATGACTTAAACGCTTCAAGGTCTGGTTCCATTATAACTTCCATACCATTTGCCTGAATTTCTGCAAGCTGGTTTGCTTCATTATCTGCAACCCATTGGCGTTCATACTCTGCTGCTTTCTGCGCTGCTTCCTTAAACACTACCTGTACATCCTCTGGAAGGCTTTGGAATTTTGCAAGACTCATGGTAATAATTGCAGATGCGTAAGCATGGCGTGTCATTGTAAGATATTTCTGAGACTCCCATAGTTTGTAGGAATAGATAACATTTACAGGGTTTTCCTGTCCGTCAATTGTGCTTTGCTGTAATGCTGTTAATGCCTCTGTCCATGCCATAGGCACTGCATTTACGCCAAGAGATTCAAATGTTGATATGTAAACCTGATTTTCCATAACTCTTATCTTTAATCCAGCTACATCCGCTGGTGATGACACAGATTTAACACTGTTTGTAAGGTTTCTGAAGCCTCTTTCTGCATAAGCAAGCCCTTTTAAGTTTACACCTTCAAATTTGTCTAAAAGGTTTTGACCTACTTCTCCATCCAAAATTTTATAAGCAGCTTCGTTGCTAGGGAAAAGGAACGGCATATCAAGCACACCCATTTCCGGCACAAAATTTACAAATGGGCCGCTTGTGATTATACCCATATCCAGTGTCCCCATCTGCATACTTTCAAGCATAGTTCTTTCGTCACCCAAAGAACCATTTGGATAAATTTCAACGGTATACGCACCATTTGTTCCCTCTGCCACAAGTTCTGCAAATTTTTCAGCCGCAATCTGAAAACTATCCTGCTCATTTACGGTTGTGCCCAATTTAATTACAATTGCATCCCCAGATGCTTCAGCTGCTGGTGTTTCGGCTTTTTGTTCTGCTGCTGGCGCTGCTGTTTGCGTTGATGTAGTGCTTCCTCCACAGGCTGTAGTTCCCACAACCATAGCCATAGATAACCCAATAATAGACATTAATTTTTTCATCTTCATAATAAGCCCTCCTAAAATTCTCCTCATTGTTAATTTTATTTGTAACCACGCCATGTCCTCTATTCACAGCGTGTAAAAAGGCAATTTATCAATCTCTAAATACTGCTCCTGTGTTTGCACTTGTCACCATATCTCTGTATCGTTTCAAATATCCGCCAGAAACCTCACGCATTACAGGTTTAAAATCTGCCATACGCTTTGCAATTTCTGCCTCGTCTACCAAAAGGTCCAACTTATTGTTTGGTATATCAATAGCTATAATGTCACCGTCTTCAATAATACCAATCATTCCGCCTGCCGCCGCTTCTGGTGAAATATGCCCAATGGACGCACCACGGGATGCACCAGAAAAACGCCCGTCTGTAATAAGCGCTACAGATGAATCCAGCCCCATTCCTGCAATTGCACTTGTTGGTGAAAGCATTTCTCTCATGCCTGGGCCGCCTTTAGGTCCTTCATAACGAATAACCACAACATCTCCAGAAACTACCTTCCCTGCAAGAATTGCTTCAATGCTTTCTTCCTCGCTGTTATAAACCTTTGCAGGGCCTTGATGCACCATCATTTCAGGCAGAACTGCACCCTTTTTAACAACCGAACCGTCTTTTGCAATGTTACCCCAAAGTATTGCTAAACCGCCGTCTGGTGAATATGCAGTTTCTTTTGTTCTAATAACATCTTTGTCAAGTATCTCCGCCTTTTGAATATTTTCGGCAACGGTTTTGCCTGTGCATGTAATAGCGCTTGTATCAAAAAGTCCATTCTTAGCAAGTTCTTTAATAACTGCACTTATACCGCCTGCGTCGTTAAGGTCTACAAGGCAGTCTTTTCCTGCTGGGCTAAGCTTAACAAGGTGAGGTGTTTCCTTACTTATTCTGTTAATTTCCTCAAAATTAATTTTAACACCTGCCGCATGGGCAATTGCAGGAAGATGAAGAACTGTGTTTGTTGAACATCCTAATGCCATATCTGCATGAAGTGCATTTTTAAGAGATTTTTCTGTTACTATATCTCGTGGGCAAATATTTTTCTCAAGCAATTCCATAATCTTCATGCCAGCTTGCTTTGCAAGGCGAATACGTCCTGCATGAACCGCTGGAATTGTACCATTTCCAGGCAAGCCAAGGCCAATAACCTCTGTCATACAGTTCATTGAATTTGCTGTAAACATACCAGCACATGAGCCACATCCAGGACATGAATTATCTTCAACATCCATAATTTCATCTTCACTGCATTCATTTCTCCCTGCTTTGCCAACAAATTCAAAAGCATTGGAAAGTGTTGTTTTAGTGCCGTCTTTCAGTCTGCCTGGCATCATAGGGCCACCGCTTACAAAAATTGAAGGAATGTTTAAACGAAGCGCCGCCATAAGCATGCCTGGCACAATTTTATCGCAGTTAGGTACAAATACAAGAGCATCAAAAGGATGTGCCATTGCCATAATTTCAACTGAATCTGCAATATGCTCACGGCTGATAAGGGAATAGTGCATTCCATCATGTCCCATGGCAATACCATCACAAACACCTATTGCAGGAAAAACAAAAGGCGTTCCGCCAGCAATTCTAACGCCGTCTTTCACTGCGTCTGCAATTTTATCCAAATACATATGCCCTGGAATAATTTCGTTTTTTGCACTTACAATACCAATCATTGGTCGTCTTATTTCTTCATCGGTAAGACCTAAGGCTTTGAACAAAGATCTGTGGGGAATTTTGGTTGCCCCTGTTTTCATGTTATCGCTTCTCATTTAAAGCACTCTCCTTTTAAAATTATTTGTAGATTAATGTTACATTGTATGTCGCAATTTGTCCAACAACTTAGCTGTTTATAATCCAATATTAAACGTTCCAAATACAAAAGTCAATGTTTTGTGGACATTTAATTGAAACTTTGGTAAAATTGGTCATACAGCATTGCTTTTTGTATGCTTTTAAGAACAAAACAGCACCAATTGCCATGCCTAGGTAAAATATGTTATGTTACTTGTATTATATAAGACGAGGTGGAAAATATGCGCAACGAATTTATACCTGTATCTCAAGTGATTGCAGGCAGAATTAAAGATATGATATTTTTAGAAAAAAAATATATGCCAAACGACAGACTTCCCAACGAATATGACCTTAGCGCACAGCTTGGTGTAAGCAGAACATCACTGCGTGAGGCGATTAAAATACTTGCAGCAAACGGCATTCTTACAATAAAACGAGGAAGCGGTACTTTTGTGTCTGCAACTCCAGACAACTCTAACGACCCATTTGGCATTGCATATTTGGAGGATAAAAAAAAGCTTGTTAAGCACTGGTTTGAATTTAGATTGATACTGGAGCCGCCTAACGCACGCCTTGCGGCTAACAACGGCACAGATGAAGAAATTAAGGCAATAAGCGAGTCTGCAATACGCATTGCTCAGCTTATTAAAGAAGGTAAAAGCATTGTTGCAGAGGACCAGCTTTTTCATGCCGCCATTGCAACTGCTACTCATAACGATGTAATTAAGCTCACAATGCCATCGCTGGAGGCAGCCGTAAGTGATGCCATAACAACCTCTACAAAAATCGGCACCAGCAAGAGGTCACAGGAAAATGTGCTTACCTACCACACAGCTATTGCGGATTTCATAAGCCTGCGTGATGGTGATGGGGCAGAAATTGCAATGAGGTATCATATACAGCGAGGCCTTAAAGATTTGGAGAAAGCATGAAGAACGCAAAGAACCTTGAGCTTTGCCCAAACCCACTTGCTTTTTGAAAAAAGCAAGACCAAAAACTTTTATTAAAACCGCATATATATGCGGTTTTAGATGGGTCAATGGGTGAAACCCTTGTGGGTGTTTGAGGGCAAAGCCCTCAAGGTTTTTACCATTAATTAGTTTTAATTTTTCCATCTTCTATTTTATCCAAGCTTTCATAATCCTCTGTTTTACTGGATAGATTTTTTTCTCGAAGCTTTTTGCTTACAAATTGTGATGTGAGGTTATATATAACTGCAAATACAGGCACTGCAATAACCATTCCCACAAAGCCAAACAATCCGCCGAAAAATAAAATTGCAAATAATACCCAAAAACCTGATACTCCTGTGCTTTGTCCCAGTATTTTTGGGCCCAAAATATTACCGTCAAACTGCTGTAAAATAATTATAAAAATAATAAAATACAAGCTTTGCATTGGGTTAACAGTAAGTATAAGCAACACGCATGGCACTGCCCCAATAAACGGTCCAACAAAAGGAATAATGTTTGTTAGACCAATAATCACGCTTATAAGCATTGTATATGGCATGTCCATAATAGTTACAACAACAAAGCAAATAACGCCAATTATAAGGGAATCCAGCAGTTTTCCACGAATGAAACCGCCAAAAATTTTGTTTGCAAAGCGTACCTCGCCTAGCACTGCATTTGCCAGTGGTTCACTAAAACAACAGTAAGTCAATTTTCTTGCCTGCGCTAAAAAATGGTTTCTTCCTTCCAAAAAGTAGATGGATACCACACACCCAATAACAATATTTTTTACTATACCTATTGCACCCATTACCCTGGTTGAAAATTCCGTTACAATCATTTGTATATTTACCATAAGGTCAGTTTTTATCCATGAATTAAAGTCATTAAGCCAATCCGCAGAAATCTGGTTAAAGTATTGTGTAATTTCTGGATTCTCTCTCATATAGTTTTCAGACCACGTATAAAATTTTTGCATATTGTCTGGCGTAGAATGCACAACAGCCGTTACACTTGTTATCACTTGTGGCAGAACAAGATAAAAAATTCCAACCAGCACCAATAATCCTATTATAAGGCTAAGACCAACTGAAATTTTTCTGGCAATGGCTTTTGCCTTTAGCGGTTTTTTAACTTTTTCAACAAGAATTTTATCAAACATTTTTTCCAATTTAACACAAATTGGCGTTAAAAGATATGCTATTACACCGCCGTATAAAAAAGGCATAAGAATGCCAAAAAAGTCTTTTACAGCGCTTAAAAAGCTATGTGCCCTATATATACAAAAGAAAAATATAATGCTTAAAGCAATTGAACAAAACCCTGCCAGGCTTAAATACAAGTACTTTTTAAATCCCTCATTTTTCATACAAAAAATCCTTCCCTCGTGGTATAAACGAAACGTTATCTATGGAAACGCTGGTTTAATGTTATCAAAAAATGAATTTACAAAAAATCTCGTTGCTCCATAGCATTTCATTGTATAAAATGCGCTTTGAGCTCCATTTTTTTCCGATAAATCTATCTTTTAATATTTGAATTTATCAGCCTTTCCCCATATAAACGATTATAACTGCAAAAGGTTTGAAAAGCTATTAAAAAATTTGGCAATATATTCATACATATAAATAAGGGATACCCATGGAAAATACACAGGCATCCCACTATTAATTTTACTTTTCTTCGGTGTAAATCGAAGCTCTGTTTTTGCCCAATGCCTTTGCTTGGTAAAGGGCAGCATCCGCCTTTTCATAAAGCTGTACAAAGGTATCACCGTGGTCTGGGCATATAGCAATGCCAATGCTCATAGATATTGTGTTTTCTTCAATGCCCTTGTAAGCAATGTGTTCAAACCCTTCTGCTATTTCCTCCGCTTTTCTCAGTAGGAACTTTTCACTTGGAATGCGTTTAATAAATACACAAAACTCATCTCCACCCATGCGTGCCACAATATCATCGCTTCTGAAGCTTGCTTTAAGTACATCAGCAATGCTTCGCAGAACAAAGTCTCCTGCATAGTGCCCGTGCAAGTCGTTTATATTTTTAAAATCATCCAAATCCAGCATAAGAAAAGCACTCCTTGCACCCTCATATTCTTTAAGAAGCTGCGTTATAAAGCTTTCTGCCGTTACCCTGTTATATAATCCTGTAAGGGAATCCCTTTCAGCCTTATGTTTTAGCTGAAACTCCATTTTTTTCTGTTCATCAATATCCTTGGCATAAAGAAAACAAAGAATATCCCCTGTGTCTGGGTCGGTCAGCAAATTAGCTGTGGAATTTATCCAGCGGTATTCGTCATCTTGTGTTCTGTATCTAAGCGACATTGAAAGCTCTCGTCTGCCACTTTCAAAAGCCTCTATAAGATTTTTTGCCTTATAAATTTCTTTAGTTTTTTCCAAATCCTCTGGGTAAATGTTTATCCCGTTGTCGGCAAATATTTCTATGTTAAAGTTTGCGCTATCTGACTTAGAAATCAGTTCTCTTTCTCCAACAACAAAGGAGTTAACTTTGTTTTTCGTAACATTTACTGACAGAACACCAAGTGCTTCGCTAAGCATTGCTGTGCGATACTGCTGTTCCATATAGAACCTATTCTCTATTCTTTTTTCTTGGGTTATATTTTCAGCAACGCCAATAATACGAACTGGTACATTTTCATCAAATACCGTTGCAAAGGTAAGCCTTCTCCACTTGTCATCTCCATTTTCAATGCCAAGCCTAAGAATTTCCGTAGAAGGTTTTTCATTTGGCAAAATATGCTCGAACATGAGCCTGTAGGTTTGCATAAACTCATGATCAATTATGCCGTAACGCAGCACCTCCTGTGGAAGTTCGTCAAGATTATCTTTTATCTCTATACCTTCTCCACTGTCTTTGTCTATTACAAAAAGTTTTTTTGTTTTAATGTCAAACTCAAAAATTTGGCTTTTCACCTGAAGCAGCGCCATTTTAAACCTCTCGTTACAAAGATTGGTTTGGCTTAGTGCCGCTTTTATTTTCCTGTCCTTTCTTCTATGTGAAACAAGTATTCCCATAATTATAATTGTTGCTAGAATTAATACTATGGTTGTTGCACCAATGGCTTCTTTTTTATGGGTTTCCATAAATTTCTCAAAGGTAATATCCTCATTATATATTGTGTTATCTAATACGATGTGTTTCTTCTGCTCCGTTGGTATGCACAAAAGGGACTTATTGATTATAGATAAAAGATATCTATTAGCATTCTTAGAAATGCCTAAGGAAAGATTTTCAGAAATGTCACTTATACCGGCGGAATAAAGCCCTTTAACTCTTGTAGTGGACAAAAAATAACTTGCTATATATATGTTTACATATGTGGCGTCTGCCACTCCGGTCTCTACTGCCCGCAAGCATTCCTCAACAGTTGAATAGTAAATAAATTTACCCAGATCCTTCTGCTTTTCCACACAATATGTTATGTAATATCCTTTTGGCAGTGCAATAGTTTTTATTTTATCCTTGTCTAAATCCCGTCTTGTCAAAATAACCACTGGGGCTTCAAGATAAGGGCTTGAAAGGTTTACATTATTTTTGTTTCCCCAATTATAATCTCGCGATATAGCTGTAATTATATCCGCTTTCCCATTTGAAACTGCCTTTAATCCACCAGAAAAACTGTCAGCGGTAACATATTCAAACTTAAGCCCAGAATGTCTTTCAATTTGCTCAAGAATTCCATGTGATATTCCGCAATAACTATCTGTCGCTCCATTGTAATACTCAATTGGTGCCAGCATAGGGTCATACATAACGGTTATTTTAGGGTTACTTTTAATATATTGAAGTTCCTCGCGTGTAAAGGTTGGGGCTGTAATATTCTCGCTGTAACCATATTTTTTATACAAATCACTTTCGAAAAATGGATTGTAATTTCTTATTTCCCTAAGAGCCTCATTTAACTCCGCCATAACTTCTGGTTTCCCTTTACTTGAGGCGAAATAAAGTGGAAGTGAATCTATTATTCCTACTAGCTTTACATTTTTAAGTGCAGCTTCATTGCTTAAAAATATTGCATCCACTTCTTTATTTTGAAGTGCCGTTTCCATCTCCTGCTGTGTGTAAAAGTTTTTAACATCTATGATAAAGCTGTGTCTTTCCCTATACTTGTACAAACTATTTATTTGTTTATCTCCTTGAAGCACGCCTATCTTTATATTATTGAAAGCATTAAAATCTTCAAAAAAAAGATTATCATTGTCTTTCAACGCATAAATTCCCAATTGGGTTGCCCCAAAGGTGAAGTCTGAATAATCCAAATATTTAGCTCTTTCTGCTGTCATATCCACACCGCTCATAAGGTCAATTTCCCCTTTTTCCAGCATCTCAACACAGTCAGAAAAAGGTGCAACTACAAATTTATAATTCCACCCTGTGTACTGAGCTATTTCCTGATAATATTCATAGGCATAGCCGCTATATTCATTATTCTCGTTTATCTCTTGATACTGGCTATTTAAATAATAACCCACTTTTATTCTGTTATCACCCGCAAAAACACTGAAGTTAAAAATCGAAAGCGCCAGCACAATACATAAAACCATTAAGCTTATTTTTTGCTTCAACTGAGTTCCCGACCTTTCGTAGTCATCTAGTTTACTCTAATTTAAAGGTACAATATATTTTAAGTATAGCACACTTACCAATAAAAAAACACATTGACCATGATAAAAATAATACAAAAACTTGTTAAAAACGAGAATTTTTACCATTGTTAGTTATTTTTCTTATAAACTTTAAAAATATGGTTTTAAGCTTTTTATATGTGTTTTTTTATGCTATACTTATACATAAGGAGTTGATTTTTTACTATGGAAAGTTTTTTTATTGCACTTAATGCTGTTATGCCAATGTTTTTATACATGAGTTTCGGTTACATAATTAAAGCCCTGAATATTGCTGATGAAGGATTTTTAATACGGCTAAACGGAATTATCTTTAAAGCTTTTTTCCCAATACTTATGTTTAACAACATCTACCAAACAAATTTAGGGGAATCGGTAAACGCAAAATTAATGATATTTGCGGTGTCAGCCCTTGTTTTTCTTGCCGTTGTATCAATGCTGATTGTTCCTAAATTTATCAAGGAAAATCCTGTTCGTGGAGTATTTGTTCAGTCCATTTTTAGAAGCAATTTTCTGCTTTTCGGGGCATCGCTTGCTGCATCCGTTTACGGCAGTGAAAACCTTGGTGTTGTATCTGTTGTTACAGCGGTGGTTGCTCCAACGCTGAACATACTTGCCGTTATTGTTTTAGAAACTTTCCGTGGCGGTGAACTGAATTTTAAACACATGGCAATTGCAATTTGTAAAAATCCATTTATAATGGGCGTTTTCACAGGAATGGTTTATAATCTTTTGCCAATAAGCACTCCTGAATTTTTACAAAAGTCTATAAAGGATTTGGCTTCCATAACCACACCTCTTGCGTTGCTGGTTTTAGGCGGAACTCTTAAATTTTCCTCAATATCCAAAAATCTTAAATTCATTGTTCCAAGTGTGTTTTTAAAATTGATTGGCGTGCCTATTGCAATGGTCATTTTAGGTATTGTACTCGGCTTTACAGGAATAGAGCTTTTTACAATATTGGTTCTTTTTGGTTCTCCATGCGCTGCCGCCTCCTATGCGATGGCGCAAAGTATGGGCGGAGATTTTGAACTTGCCGGTCAGCTTGTAGCCATAACCACTGTTATATCCATATTTACTATGTTTATATTTATATTTGTGCTTAATTCTATGTCGTTTCTCTAGTAATTTCCCTGTTAGTTTAAATATGAAAAAAGCCGCAACCTCTTTTCACTCATTTCGCAAATTTGGTTACGGCTTTTTTAGTGCATTCTTTTTTTAGCATACATCGAACGGTCTATTCTATCCAGAAATTGTCTCCAGTCATCATCATCTTGTAATTGTTCTATTCCAAAGCTAATTGTTACATTAAATGTATCCTCATGCGCTTTGTAGGTGAATTTTTCTATTTTGTTGCTCATTTTCTTGCAAACCTGCTCAACCTCTTCAGCTGTTTTGTTTTCAAAGAACATAACAAATTCATCTCCGCCCAGTCGCCCTGCCCAACCATTATGCCTGTTAACAGTTCCCTTAATAACAGCAGAAATATGCTGAAGTACGATGTCACCAACATTGTGCCCATGCTCATCATTTACTTTTTTGAAATTGTCAACATCTATACACACCCCTATTAGAAAGTAGTGTGTATTTCTATGGAAATTTATAAACGCGTCTAACTCATTGCGTATATATGACTTATTATAAAGTCCAGTAAAAGAGTCTTTAACGGCAAAATCATTAAATTCTTTAATAAATTCGGTTATTTGTACATTGTCTTTGTGGTACTCACTTACAACAACCATGCTTTCTGTAACATTTTTAATAAGCTCCAACGATAGCACTTTGTTTTCCAGCATAACTGGTACAGACACTATTAAAAGTGCCTCGTCTTTAAGTTGTTCCACCTTTACAAATTGCTTATTTTCGTCGCAAGAACGTCTTGATACACAATTTTCACAAGGAACTGTTTTGTTCCAAAATTCGTAGCAAGGTTTCCTTTCCTTTAAAAGTTCTTTCTTTCCTCCTGCATAGTCAAAAACTTCATAGGTATATGGGTCAACAAGCCTATACAAATTAAAAATTACTTCTGCCGAGCAAAAAGATTTCACTTTCTCGTCCATGCTTTCAATATTGTACATAGCTTTCCTCCTCTTCTTTCGCTTAACTATACACCATTATTTATACCTAAGTATACATCATCTCAATTTAAGGCGCAAGTGCTGGGATATAAGTTAATTAGTTATAATTTCCCACAAAAAAAGAAGGATTTAAAAATAAATCCCTCTTCTTCTTAATTTGTTTTATTTATTAAAGTTTGTCAACAAAGTCTTTAACTTCAAAACCTGTAACATTTTCTGGACCATTTTCGTATGCTGGTTTAGCTACTTCTGTTGCTGTTTCTTCTGGTTTAGCCTCTTCTGTTGCTGTTTCTTCTACTGCTTCAGCACTAATTGCAACTGTGCTTGTTTCAGCATCCCAAGTTACTGTGTAACCAAAAGCTTCTGCAAGATATTTTACTGGTGCATATGTTCTGCCATCTTTAACAACAGCTGCTGTATCCATAGTAATTTCGTCTTCGACAGCTTGTACTGCTTCACCATCACTAGGTGTTCCTACTTTGAAGTAGGTGTATGTAACTTTTGCTGTTTCAGAACCAACAACAAAATCTACAGTAACTTTACCAAGGTATGAAGTTTTATCTTCGCTTAAAAGTTCTTCAGCCTCTGGGTAAAAGCTTGTAAATGTAGCGGTCTTTGTTTCTTCATTCCAAGCTACAGTAACATCCATAGCTTCACCAATTGCTCTTAATGGCACAAGAGTTCTGCTGTTTGCATCAACAAAAGGCTGTGCATCTGTAAATACTACTGCTGTTTTTTCAACAGCTACGTTTACACTACCCGCCAATGCTGTACCTGTTAACATGCTTAAAGCCATTGTTGCAACAATTACGCTACCTAATAATTTTTTCATATTCCTTACCTCCACTATATTTAGTATGATATTCATCCTTCACAGTATAGCAAAATTCCCTTATTTTGTAAATGAAAAACAACTTAAATTATAGTAAATGAACGTTTTTTTTAATTTTGTTACCAAAATCATCCTTATCCACCGCATTTTTATCATCCAAACGCTGAATTATAAAAATTTCATAAAATCAAACAAAAGCAAAATTTTTTAGTGGAAAAGCTATGGCTATTTTGGTATAATATTTAGAAATATTATGAGAGGTGTGTTTTTTTTGAAGTTGCTGGAGGATAGAATTCTTAAAGATGGTGTTGTGAAGGAAGGTAACGTGCTGAAAGTGGACAGCTTTCTTAACCACCAGATGGATATAAATTTATTTAATGCCATGGGCAAGGAATTTAAAAAACTGTTTAAAGACCACAGCATTAACAAAATAGTCACTATTGAAGCATCTGGCATTGGCATTGCTTGCATTGTTGCACAGCATTTTAATGTGCCGGTTGTTTTTGCTAAGAAAAGTGAAAGTATAAACCTTGATGGTGCAGTTTACAGCGTAGCAATTGAAAGCTTTACACACAAACGCACCTCCAATGTAATTGTATCTAAAAAATACATACAGCCTGAAGACCACGTATTAATAATAGATGACTTTTTGGCAAACGGCTGTGCCCTTGAAGGGCTTATAAGCATTGTAAACAGTGCTGGGGCAACAGTTGAAGGCATTGGCATTGCAATAGAAAAAGGCTTCCAAAACGGCGGTGAAATTATTCGTGCCAAAGGCATTCACCTTGAAAGCCTTGCAATTGTGGAAAGCATGAACCATGAAACAGGTGAAATTGTATTCAGGTAATATAAAAACGGCATTTTCAAACCTTACACAGTTTGAAGCTGCCGTTTTTTTATATTATTTAGCTTTGTTTTTTGCAAGTTGAATGCCATACTGTATTGCATTTACAAGGCTTATTTCGTTTTGAACGCCCTGTCCTGCGTGACCAAAAGCTGTGCCATGGTCAACAGAGCTTCTTATAATAGGAAGGCCAAGGGTAATGTTAACACCGCTTACTGCACCCCATTTTTTAGCCTCTCTGTCATAAACAAAACCAACAACCTTAAGCGGAATATGTCCTTGGTCGTGATACATAGCTACCACTATATCATACCAGCCACCTCTTGCCTTTGAATAAATTGAATCTGGAGGAACTGGACCGTCTACATTAATTCCTTCGGCCTTCGCCATTTCAATTGCAGGTGTAATTTCTTCAATTTCTTCTGTTCCAAAAAGACCGCCCTCACCACAGTGTGGGTTCAAACCAGCTACGCCAATCTTAGGGTTTTCTATGCCAAGGCTTTTACATGCATCGTTTGCTATTTTAATTACATCGTATACACGCTGTTTTTTAACCCTGTCACAAGCCTCTCTTAAAGAAACATGTGTAGAAACATGAACTACTCTTAAATCCTCGTGGGCAAGCATCATTGTATATTTATTTGTGCCTGTCATCTCTGCATAAATTTCTGTATGGCCTGAATAGTGATGCCCTGCAAGATTAATTGCTTCTTTATTAAGCGCATTTGTAATTGTTGCATCAACTTCGCCTGCAAGTGCAAGCTCAATTACCTTTTTAACACACTGGAATGCCGCATCGCCGCACATTGCAGATACTTTTCCGTACTCAAACTTATCCATATTCACAAGTTCTAGATGATAAACGTCAATTATACCATACTGGAACTTAGCGTCTTTAACGGCACTAATTTTATTAATTTTAATTTTATCCTCAGCTTTAAGGATACGAATAGAATCCTCAAACATTTTCACATCGCCAATTACAACCGGATTGCATTCTTCATAAATCTGTGGGTCAAGCAATGCCTTTACTGTAATTTCTGGGCCGCATCCCGCTGGATCACCCATTGTTATGCCTAAAATTGGTTTCTTACTCATTCTATTAATCCTCCGTATATTTTATTTTTTGTTTACTCTTAAATAATTTATAACCTTAACAATTGTATCCTCTTCTCCGAAACTTCCAGATTTTGTTACCATGCTGTTTCCATCAGCAATTCCTTCACGAAGAATTCCAATAGGAACACCTGGAACAATTTCATCTGTAAGCTCCATACCATCAGAACCAAGGAAGTCGCAAATTTGAAAAGCTGTATCTCCACCTGTTGCAACAAATGTAACGGGCTTAATATCGTTGTATAATCTCTTAACAATATCGCCAAGGCTTTCTGCAATTTTAAGAGATTTTTGTGTATCTGTGGCTGCTTCACGAAGTACCATGGTATATTCCTCAAAAAGACTGTCAATTGCTATTATAACCAGCTTTTGCCCGTCATTGTAAAACTCCAAAGATTTTTCAACTGCCTCGGTAACGGCCTTTTCATATCTATCTTCAATAATATCGTTGGAATCTACAAGCACTATAGGCAGCTTAAAGGTTTCTTTTGCCAACCTTACCTGATGTGCCGTTGTTGCACTTCTTGAGCCTACAACAATAAATACCGTATCGTCATACTTAATTTCTGCTTTCTTTTTTCTACCTAATTGTTTTGCAAGACCTGCACTGCCACAGAAAACTTTTTTGCCCTCTATCAACATAGAAGCGTCACTGATTATAGCTAAATCCTCATTGCTAATGGTGTCGAAAACAAAAATACTTGTGCCATTTTCCATTTGGCGCTCCATAAAGGCTTTAAGACTCTCAGCGCCTTCACGTATGTTTATTATGCGCACATTAATGGCTTTTTTCTTTGTTTCAGTGTTAAAAATATTTGTAATGTCCACGTGCTTGTTATCAGGCATCATCAGCGTTCCATCTGTAACAATTCTTCCGTTATCTGGAAATGCCGACGCTACAATGGCAACTTTTGCTCCTGTGGCATCTATAATTGCCTCAAGCTCTGGCGCTGGGTTTCCCCTCATAAGCGAGTCTACTTTTTTATATATGTATTCAATATCATCAAGGGTATTAAGGTTTTTTGCAAGTTCATAAACAGTAGTGTAAGCCTCCTTACTGCTTAATGGCCTTGAGTCTGTATTAATAACCACCACATCTGAAGTTTTAAACATTTTTGAAGTGACGTCATTGTCGTTCATTATTTTTACTGTTGTTGAGTATCCATTTTTTTTGTACTGCACGCCGGTATCATTAGCACCGGTTAAGTCATCAGCTATAATTGCAATCATTTAGAAAACTCCCCTCTAAGGTATTTTAACGCTCATTTCCATTATAATATAAAACCAAGTAAAAATATAGTAAAATTAATGCTATTACATATATATATTAAAAATTTTTTACACAAAAAAAGAACCTATCTGCTTCATCATTGCAAAACAGATAGGCTCCTACCACATTTCTGGTTCTAACACACTTCTTCTCCTTAACTACTTAAATTACTTTGCTATATTTAGTTAACAGCTTAATTCTTATTAAACCCAACTTAAAAATTATCTTTAACCATAACCACTTATAAACTATTTTCTTTAAATGGCTTTTTACAATAACCTATTTGAATATTCAGTTGTAGGTTTCGGCAACTTTTCGCACTGCAATCCTAACCACTTTATGCACATTTTAGTGCCTGTTATTGATTTTTCTAAGCTGCCAAAATTGTTTGTTTAAAGATTTTTACGCCCATTGGAATCAATCCTCCATAAGCCTTCATTGTAATCCTTCTTTACGAATTACCTTCTTCATTAAGTTACTAACATTTTACAATACTTTTTCTAATTACCAACTAAACCTGTTTCTAATACATTACTGAACATCTGCTAATTACCGACTAGACCTGTTTTTTAGCGGTTGCCCCCTTTCGTTTAAAGAAAACCCTTTAAACTATATACTTAAAAAAGTACTTTGCAATAAGACCTAAAGCTTATTTTTTCATTCAGTTATAATATTTACCAACTGCTTCCTTAATCCAATTATGAATTAATTGTCTTATTACGTTTCCTTTTTATGCTTTAATTATGCACCTGACAAATGCAAAAGTCAATAACCCTAGATTTATTTTAGTGACTATACTAATTGCGTACAAACAATATGTATTACAAATAATCTTTAATAGCTTGAAGGTCTTCCATATAAGTTTGGCGCAGGCTTTGGTTATAAATAACTGCCGCCGGATGATATAGCGGAAAAATCCGTATTCCTCCAACTTCCATTAGCTTACCATGCACACTTCCTATTGTTATTTTTTCATTTGCAGTAATCGCTTTAAGTGGAACATTGCCCAATGTAACCACAAGACTTGGCTTAATTGTGGATAACTCCTCCATAAGAAAAGGAATGAACTCCTTAATTTCCTCTTTTGAAGGCGGTCGGTTAATTGTATTGCCTGTTTTGGGGCTTATTTTTGTTGGACGAAGCTTTACGGTGTTAGTTATATACACATCGCTTCTGCCAACCCCTGCTATTTTTAAAAACTCATCAAGATTTTTTCCCGCTTTGCCCACAAAGGGTCTACCTTGCTTTTCCTCATCTCCACCAGGTGCTTCGCCTATTATAAAAATTTTAGCATTTTTTTGTCCTTCGCCAAAGACCAAATTGCTGTTTGGGTACTTATTAACGTAATATTGTTCATTTTTTTGTATAAAAGCCATGTTGTGCACATCCTCCAACCAAGTTATCAACAAAAAAGCATAGTTATCCACGTTAATTTGTGGATAACCACTCTGTCTTAAAGTTATTCACACTTTTTTAATGCCTATTTAGTTGCAATTTTACTTTGTACCACTAAATAGCGAAATATATTGTGTGTACTAAATATTATTGTGTTCTAATTTGTAATTTACACACAAACTATGTTGATAAATAGTTTACAGTGTGCGTACAAAATATTAAATAATTTTATGCTTTCAAATCCTTAAGTCAATAGTCATATTACTGTTTTTTGTCTATTTTTAACTTTATTTTAAGCAAAAAATCCTGCATTTATTGCTAAAATATATGGCTTCAATAAATTTGCGCGCAAAAAGTTATGCACTCTATCCACAAAAACACTGTGGATAACTTCTGCAAATCACCCTTTTGTGTTAACAAATTTTATATTTATCCACTCAATTATTAACCCAGTAGCTATTCCACCCAAATGTGCAGAGTTATCCACACCAATATCTATAAATCCCATAGCTATACCAACAATTGCCCAAAGCAAAATTGTGAAAAAATTTAACCCTTCAATTTCACGTCGATTGCTGCCGCAAAAAGCAATCAGTGCTCCCATAATGCCAAAAATTGCACCCGACGCACCCACGGATATTCCGCCAGTGAAATACACACTGGCAACACTGCCAAACAGCCCAGAAATGAAATATATTAATAAGTATGAACTTTTGCCCAAATATTTTTCAGCCCTAGAACCAAAAATATACAACGACAAACAGTTATATCCAAGATGAGTAATTCCGCCATGCAAAAATACGGATGTAATAAGGCGGTAATATTCATGATTATTAATCACCATTTGGCTGTCATTTGCAAAACGTTGGAAAAATGATGCTTCACTGCCTGTTAAGTTTAAATATGCCCAAACAATTACATTAATAAAAATAAGGCTTATTGTCACATGAACGTTGTCAGTTAACACAGGCACTGCGGTTTTAACACGATATTTGTGCTCCATTGTCTTCAGGTTTTCATCCGCATATCCAAATATATTTTCGCTTCCATTTTGCAAAAAGCACTGGTTTATTATTTCCGCAATGTTTAATATTTTTGTAGGCTGATTTTTTCCAGCACTAAGCTGTTGTAAACTTATGTTAACTTGCCACCATACTTGATTTATTTTTTCTCCTGTAACAAGCTGTTTTTCATCTATGTAAGCTTGTACTTTTTCATTGCTGCCACTTGTAACCATTAAATTAAGGCAAACAGCATAACTACAATTCATGCTCTGAATCAACTTTTCCATTTGAAGGTTAAGTGGCTCTATAATTGTAGTTACTGTGTTCAGGGGCATTAAATCCGCATTAATTATGTTAACCATGTAAAGTACAGGGCTTATATTTCGTGCCATAACAACTATTGGTGTTTCCTGTGTAAGTTCAATATTATTTTTTGCTGAAACAATTCCATAATCATTTGCTATAAGCTGATGGCACAGGTTTTTAGTAAATTCTGCATACATTTTATTTCTCCTAATCTTGTTATAATTTATAAAAGGAATAGTGAAATTTTATCACCTGTGCCTACAGATGTCAATTTTTTAGGCTAACATCATTTTAACGGCAGATTTTAACTATAAAATTGCCTGAATAAGTATTAGAGCACAAAATCCTGGAAGTCCTAAAATACCAATAAAGCCAACAGTAAGCAGGTTTATGCCAACAGCCACGCCAAGTGGAGCAAGAAGATAGTTTGACACCACCAATGCCACTACCCCAACTGCAGAATTTAGAATAATTCCAAATAATAGCTTAATTGGCTTCGCCATAACAAGCAGTGCAATAAGTGCAAGGCACACCACAATCATTGAAACTATAATTGAAATTGAGTCCATAAGCATATCCCTCCATTTTTATTACTGCACTGATGCCTTATCTACACAGGCAAATGCAACCAGACCCTCTTTTTTTGCGCGCCTAATATAATATTGGTAGCGTTTGTTTAGTGCTGTAAGTTCATAAATATAACTATCTATAAGGCATTCATCAGTTACAAGATTTAAATTTTGCCGTGCAGTTTTCATTTGTCTATTTATTTCCTCAATGTGCTTCATTAGTTCTTCCTGTTCAGACGGTACTTGGGCTGGTTTAGTGTTAAAAAGAATTGGCGCTTTTAAATCCATATATACCTCCACATAATTCTGAATATACTCTCTACTGATAATATAAGTGAATTTGTGGAATATTATTCCTATTTTGTACAAAAATTAAGACTTCCCTTTTTTTTGGAAGTCTTAATGGTGTAAAAAGCCCGCGAGCTTTTGGGTTTGCCTTAAGATTAAATTCTGTTTTGAAGATATTTTGTGCAATATCCAGCCACAACGCCAGTTGCAAAACCAGTTGCAACGCCACTTACCATAAGCACTGGAACTAGATAAACAACAACTATACGCCCTAAAATGACGCATGCCACGGCTATCTGCCCTAGGTTATGGAAAATTCCACCCAGAACACTTACACCAATTGTGCTCATTTTGCCACTCTTCATTGCCAGCGCCATCACTATGTAGCTTAAAAATGCACCTGCCATGCTATACCAAAACCCTAGAAAGCCTCTGAATAAAAGGGCTGAAATAAATACCCTTATAACCGAAATATAAAAGGCTTCTTTTGTGCCCATTACATACAGTGCAAGCAAAACTATTACATTTGATAAACCAAGTTTTATGCCTGGCACAGGCAATGGAACTGGTATAATTCCTTCAACATAGCCCATTAATATTGCAAGGGCGGCAAAAATTCCGTAATATGCTACTTTTCTGCTCATTTCCCACCAACCTTACTGCGCTACTGCATCAACTGCATTATTATTTCCACCTTCTATTTCCACCACAACTTTGTGTGGCAAGCAAGTTATGCTTTCATTTCTAAATGAAATAGGTTTGTGGTTAACGCAAATTTTATCTGGGCAGTCAGCGTCTATTATCTCTGCTTTGCCATCCTTTACTACCACAAGGTTATATCCATGATCTGTTTCCACCCTATATTCACTATCCTGCAAAAGGCTTAAACGGGTTTCCTCAACTCCATCCACATACACAACCGCAATGCCTCCTGGTGTATTCGCCCTTAACAAACCCGAGAAATATAGTCCGCCGGCAACCGCCAAAGCCACCAGCACAACTGCAACATCCCATTTCTTCAAGTAAAATCATCCTATTCTAAAAAACAGGTGCCTTACAAAAGGCACCTTAATGTTTTATTTTGTAATTTTTTCAAGTCCACCCATATAAGGTCTTAAAACCTCTGGTATAAGAATTGAGCCGTCTGCCTGCTGACAATTTTCTAAAATTGCCGCTGTTGTGCGTCCTACTGCAAGACCACTGCCGTTAAGTGTATGCACAAATCTTGCTTTATCTTTTACGCTGTCTTTAAATTTAATATTTGCGCGTCTTGCCTGAAAATCTTCAAAATCCGAACAGCTTGAAATTTCAACATAACGGTTGTAGCTTGGCATCCAAACCTCAATGTCATAGGTCATTGCTGAGCTAAAGCCAAGGTCTCCGCCGCAAAGACGCACCACTCTGTATGGCAAACCTAAAAGCTGTAAAATTTCTTCAGCATCGTTAGTAAGCTTTTCAAGTTCAGCGTAGCTGTCTTCAGGTTTTGTAAACTTAACCATTTCTACCTTATTAAATTGGTGCTGACGAATAAGCCCTCTTGTGTCACGGCCTGCGGAGCCTGCTTCTGCACGGAAACATGCTGTATAAGCTGTATGCATAATTGGAAGGTCGCTTCCATTTAAAATCATATCGGCATACATATTTGTAACTGGAACTTCTGCCGTAGGTACAAGGAAATAATCTGTGCCAGCAACCTTAAATGCGTCTTCTTCAAACTTAGGAAGCTGACCTGTGCCTGTCATGGATTTTCTATTTACCATAAAAGGAGGAAACACTTCAGTGTATCCATGTTTTTCCGTATGTGTATCCAGCATGAAGTTCATTATTGATCTTTCAAGCCTTGCTGCAGCACCCTTATAAACTGTAAAACGTGCACCTGTTATTTTTGCTGCTGTAGCAGGGTCAAGGAATCCATAATCCTCGCCAATTTCCCAGTGTGGCTTTGGTTCAAAATCAAATTTTGTTGGCTCACCCCATTTTCTCATTTCAACATTATCCTTATCATCTGCACCTGCAGGGACTAAATCGCAAGGTGTGTTGGGCAATGTATACATAAAAGCTTCAAGCTCAGCATCCACAGCCGATACCTTAGCATCAAGTTCTTTAATTTGATCTGCAAGAGTTTTCATCTCTGCCATAAGTTCTGTTGTGTCTTTACCTTCTTTTTTAAGCTTTGGAATTTCTTTTGAGTCTGCATTTTGCTTGCTTTTAAGTTCTTCAACCAGTCCAATAAGTTCTCTTCTGGTTTTATCCATATCAACAAAGGATTCTAAATTATATTCCTTATTTCTTTTTGCAAGCGCTGCCTTAACTTTATCAAAATCCGTTCTTAATAACTTTACGTCTAACATAACATTTCCTCCCGCTAATTTTAAGCTTATTCTTATTTTTTCCGTCTTTGGGTTTTTAATTCATAAAATGAATATTTTGTTTGCACGGGGCAATAATATTAATATACCGTTTTAGTGGAACTGACTGCAATGGTGCTGTCTTTGTCCATTTTGGTGTATTCCGAAAATCACTCCCCCCGATTTTCGGATTTTTATTTTCCAGACAACAAAGATTCTTTTACCTTGGATTACTCCGCTGTAACAGCATCTTTTGATGCCAAAATATCCTCTAAATCAATTTCTTCCTCATTTAATGGCTCTAAACATACATCTTTTGCCTTTTTTCCATAAACAATTGGTACTCTTTTTTCTAATTCATCTAAAATTTCTGAACGTCTTTCAGGAGTATAACTACTTGTTATAGCCATTTCCAATGCCTTTAATTCTTCCTCCGAAAGCACATATTCACTTACACCAAGCTGAATTGGTTTTGCATATGTAAAGGAGCCTGTACGGCTATGTATGCCATTTAGCACAACACCATTATTTTCAGTATCCAAAAGTGCCACCGCATAGCAAAGGTTCCCTCCAACTTCATCAAAGGGATTATAGCGAATAACACCCACCTTTTGCACACATTTAGACATGTTTTTATCCATATCCCTAACCAATTGCGCTAAAGTCTCGTATCTTTCTTCCATTTTAGAAGCCGCAGTGTGAAATTCCTTGAACTGATGCTCCATATTATATTCTGGCCGTCTTTTACCTCCTGTAAAAAGTTCATATCTTTTACGAAGTTTAATCGTCTCCAAAAGAGCAATAATACTTACAACAATTAGCGTAACCACCAGTATTGCCAAAACAACAACTATGCTAAGTAAATTTTGGTTCAAAAATTCACTAAAGCCATTCATTTTTGCTCTCACTTCCAATCTATTTTTTTACTTTTTCTATTCAAAGCTTTCTGCCTTTTTTATTAATCCTAAGAGCCTATCCAAATCGTCATCGGAATAAAACTCGATTTCAATTTTGCCCTTATTTTGCTTGCTTTTAAGCTTCACTTTCGTTCCCAAAATTGCTTTTAGATCAGTTTCTACTCTGTCAAAACATTCTACATTGAATTTAGTTGGCTTTTCAAGTTTTTCGTTCTTATTTTCATTTTTATGCTCAATACGATATTTTACAAGAGATTCCACTTGCCTCACGCTTAAGCTATCCTCCAAAATTCTTTCAGCAATTTCAAACTGCTCGTCACCATTTTCAAGGGAAAGCAATGTTCTTGCATGGCCACCAGAAAGCTTGCCTTCCATAACAAAATTTTGCACTCTTGCATCAAGGTTAAGCAGACGAATTGCATTTGCTACCGCCGAGCGGCTTTTTGCTACTTTTTTTGCTATGTCTTCTTGGTTTAAGCCAAATTCATCAGAAAGACGTTTATACCCATTGGCCTCTTCAATAGCATTCAAGTCTTCACGCTGAAGGTTTTCAATTAATGCCACTTCAAATAATGTTTCATCTTCCATTTCTCTTACTATTGCTGGAATTTTTTTAAGCCCTGCAATTTTTGAAGCTCTCCATCGTCTTTCACCGGCAATAAGCTCATAATAATCAGCTTTTTTTCTTAAGATAATTGGCTGAATTACGCCACACTCCTCAATGGATTGCGCAAGACTTTCAAGCGCTCCTTCTTCGAAGCGTTTTCTTGGCTGATTTGGGTTTGGCTCAATTTTGTTTATATCAATTTCAACAACTAAATCTGACGTTGATACTGTTGCAAGATTATCTACTTCTGAGTTAATTAATGCAGTAATCCCTCTGCCTTTTGAACCCAGTCCGCCCTTTTTCCCTAGCGCCAATTAACTCCACTCCTTTTCAATAACTTCCTCTGCCAATAGTCTGTAGCTTTCTGCCCCCTTAGATTTGCTATCATACATAATTATAGGCAATCCATGGCTAGGCGCTTCGCCCAATCTTACATTTCTTGGTATAATTGTTCGGTACACACTAGGTCCAAGGCTGGATTTCACTTCCTCAACAACTTCAAGTGAAAGGTTTGTGCGGGCATCGAACATAGTAAAAACTACACCTTCTAACTCCAACTGAGTATTTAAACGCTGTTTTACCAGTCCAATGGTATGAAGCAACTGCTCCAATCCCTCCAAAGCAAAGTATTCACATTGAATTGGAACAAGAACTGTGTCTGCCACTGTAAGTGCATTTATTGTTATTAGGTTTAAAGAAGGTGGACAGTCTATAATAATGAAATCAAAGTCATTTTTAATTTCTACAAGTTGTTCCTTTAATATGTACTCACGTTTTTCCCTTCCGATAAGTTCAATTTCAGCTCCCGCCAAATCCATATTGGATGGAATGATTTTAAGATTATCTACACAGGTTTTGGCCATAGCTTCCTCTATTGTTGCTTCACCAAGCACCATGTCGTACAGCGTTGCTTCAAGATTGTTTTTTTCAAGACCAAGGCCACTTGTTGAATTGCCTTGAGGGTCGGCATCCACAATAAGTACATTTTTGCCTGCCTCCGCCAGACATGCAGCAAGATTTATGGCTGTAGTTGTTTTGCCTACGCCACCCTTTTGATTTGTAACTGCTATTATTCTGACTTTTCCCATATTTCAAGGCTCCTTTTGCTTTCTGGCTTTTAAAACATCATCCTATTATCATAAAATTAATTCTACCACAATATATTCCAAAGTTAAACCTTTATTTTGATATTTGTGTCTTTTTTTGTTTCACGTGAAACATTGAAAAAAATTTAATAATTATCTTTAATTTAATTTCTAACCTTGTATGGCTGAAGATATTCAATAGAGATCTTTTAATTAAAGCATACTCTTTCACAAAAAGGCTAATGTTTCACGTGAAACACCAGCCTTAGTTTCCTTTACATCTGTTCAGGTGCATTAATACCTAAAAGCCCAAGGCCTACTGTAAGAACAGTTTTAACTGCGTATACAATAGTTAGGCGAGCATTTTTAACATTTTCCTCACTTGATAAAATTGGATTGTCGTGGTAAAACTTATTGAACGCCTGTGCAATATTCACCAAGTGTCTGGACACAATAGATGGCTCGTATTTTGCAGCGGAATCTTGAAGTTTATTTGGAAAATCAGCAAGCAATTTACATACTTCCGCACTGCTTTCGTCAGCAAGCAATGCAAAATCAACATTAGTATCAACACATGTTACACCTGCTTTTTTAAGCACACTACAAGCTCTTGCGTTTGTATACTGAATGTAAGGTCCTGTTTCACCTTCAAAGCTAAGCATTCTTTCCCAACTAAACACAACATCTTTAATACGTCCGTTATAAAGGTCATTGAAAATAACTGCACCAATTCCAACTTGCTTTGCTACCTCTTCTTTGTTAGGAAGCTCAGGGTTTTTTTCCTCAATAATCTTCTTTGTTTCGTTAACTGCCTGATTTAAAAGCTCTTCCATTAGAACAACGTTTCCCTTACGGGTTGAAAGCTTTCCAGTGTCAAGGCTTACAAGACCGAAAGGAACATGTACCAAATTCTTACTCCATTCATAACCCATTTTATCAATTACTTTAAACCACTGTGCAAAATGAAGGTTTTGGTCCAATGCTGTTAAATACAAGCACTTTTCAAAATTGTATTTATTTTTACGGTATAATGCCGCTGTAATATCACGGGTAGCATAAAGAGTTCCACCGTCTTTACGTATAATTAGGCAAGGAGGCATCTTTTCTTCCTCCAAATCAACAATCATTGCGCCTTCGCTTTCAACAAGAAGTTTTTTTTCTTTAAGTTCATCAACAACTGCCGCCATTTTGTCGTTGTAAAAGCTTTCTCCCGTGTATGCATCGAATTTTACGCCAAGCATGGCATATACACGGTCGAACTCCTTCATACTTATTTCGTAAAACCATTTCCATAATGAAAGCGCTTCTTCGTCGCCATCTTGCATTTTCACAAACCAACTTCTGGCTTCATCTTCCAATTCCGGCTTGTTTTCAGCTTCATCGTGAAATTTTACGTAAATTCGCATTAATTCCTGTATTCCATGCTCTTCAACAGCCTGCTTTGAACCCCAATTCTTGTAAGCAACAATAAGCTTGCCAAACTGGGTACCCCAATCACCAAGGTGATTAATGCCTTCGCAATTGTAGCCTAGAAACTGATGAATTTTATAAATGGCATTGCCAATAACAGTTGAACGAAGATGACCAACATGAAAAGGCTTTGCAATATTAGGTGAAGAATAATCAATTACAATAGTTTTTCCATTCCCCAAGGTGCTTTTACCATAGTTTTCCTTTTCATTAATAACATTTTCCAATATTTCCTTTGCAAACATGCCTTTGTTTGTAAAAAAGTTTACATAAGCACCTTCTACTTTAATTTCACATATAAAATCAGGCTTTACTATGTTTGCCACCATATCTGCTGCAATTAAAGGTGGTGCTTTCCGTAATGTTTTTGCTAAACGAAAACAGGGAAAAGCGTAGTCGCCCATTTCTGTATTAGGCGGTATTTCAATTCCACTTGTAACCTCTGCAGTTTCAAGGCCCGTCGCTGTAGCAATTGCCTTCGCTATCTCAAATTTAAAATCCATTTAAATTTTCATCCTTTCCATTCTTACGTTTTGTTCTGCATAAAATATTAAGCTTAAGTGTATCACAAATTCACTAGGTATTCAAGGTTTGGTAAATTTGGTATAATATATAAATGGAACTAATTTATTCTCAGTTTAACTTTTTTAAATATTATCACCTGTAATCGCAAAATGAATCCCAAAATTTATTATTGCTTCATTATATAGTAAATTAATGCGTCCTCCTATAAAAATAACTTTATTTTTATGAGAAATTGTATCATAATAGATATAAATAGAAAAAGGAAGAGAGGTGCTTATATGAGATTAAAAAATGTTTTAAAAATAATTGGCGCTCTGGGCGCGTCCGTAGGTAGTTTGGCAGCAATTAACAAAGGAATTTTTGCCCTTGCTAAAGGTCATAATTCAGAATTTGAAAATGGCGAATATTATAAATGGAAGTATGGACAAGTTCATTATAAAAAAAATGGTGTTGGTAAGCCTGTTGTGTTGCTGCATGGCTTAACAATAGGTGCAAGTCACTGCGAATTTGCAAAAAACATCGATGCATTAAGCCAAAAGTATACTGTGTATGCTCTTGACTTACCCGGCTTTGGTTACAGTGATAAGCCAAAAATTACCTACACAGCTTTCACCTACGCATCCTTTATAAATGATTTTATTACGGAAATTGTTGGTGAACCATGCATGGTTATTGCTTCCAATGGCTCTGGAATGTTTGCAACTATTACAGCGAAACTTTTTAGCCAAAACATAACGCGCCTTACACTTATTTCACCTAACGGAATAAGTGACGAAATGGCTAAAAATAGTGATTTTTACCATAGAACCATGTTGGAACTACCACTTCACGGCACTACTGTTTACAATTACCTTGCTTCGCGAAAAATTATAAAGCAATTTTTGTTAACAGATGGGTTTTATTCTCCTGAAAATGTGGATAAAGCTGCAATTGATGCATTTTATTACCCTGCACATGGTACAAGCAGCGATGCAAGATATGCGTATGCCTCGTTTGCAACAAAATATATGAACATGGATATAAAAGGATATTTTGAAAACCTTAAAATGCCAATTTGTATAATTTGGGGTGAGGAACACACATCAAATCCGATAGAAAATATGGATATTTTAAAAGAACTGCAGCCATTGGCTGAATTTTATATTTTTGAAGATACCAAAATGTTTCCACACTATGAAAATGCAGAAGAATTTAACAGCTTAATTATGGGTAAAAAGCCTATTTAAAGTAATTACTTTAGAGAAATTAACACAAATTTTAATAAGAATTAGGAGAAATCAACATGTCATTAAATTTAGCAAATGCACAAACCATTAATTTAAAAAGAGAACAAGCAATTATGGAAAAAACCATAGAAACCGCAATAGCTGTTACCAAAAGTAAAGGTAAAAGTGGAATTATAGAAATGATGGGGCCAAAATTTTTTGGTTGCAGTTACGAAAACAAAGAACTTTCTACAGTGTTTCACGTGGAAAAATGGGAACTTAATCCACAAGGTTCAATGCACGGTGGCCTTGTTTCTACCGCCTTTGACACTACCTTCGGTATATTATCCCACTACCATGCTGACGATTGTTTTATTACCACCGTGGATTTATCCACAAGGTATTTAAAGCCAATACCATTGGGAAGTGACCTTATTGTCAAAGTAAAAGCTTGCTCTGTAGGACGAACACTGGTAAGCCTTACAGGAGAAGCATATCTAGCAGGCAAAGATATTATCGTTGCCACAGCAAGTTCAACCTTTATGATTTTGCGGGATAAAAAAACTCAACTTACTCCTTTAAAAGAAAAATAAAACATTAAATGCCCCATGTATGAATTTTTAAAGGATTTCTTCAAAATAAAAAACAGCAATTTAACGTCTTCGTCATAAAAATTTAAGGAAATGATTTGAATATTTGTAACTAATTAGTGTTACACTTACTTCAAAAGGAGTGACAAAGATGAAAAATATATTTAAGATTATTAGCCTTTCAGCCATCATGTTCATTTTTGCTGGCTGTTCCTCTGGGCTTATTACAAAAGATAAAATAAACACAGACACTGTTACTATATATTATGACCAGGTTTATAATGCAAAACCTTTGGTATTTTCAAAAAGTAATCCCGATGATGTTGCCATTATAGAAGAACTAACCTCCATAGCTTCACGCACAGGTGAATATAAAATTGTTCCTAAAGAAAAGTTATACGAAGGAACATGCGAAATGTGGGTAAAATTCGGAAACGATTTAGTAATTGGTCTTTACAGTGACATGGATTATGGGTATATTGGTACGGAAATTGACCCAATAGGCGAAGATGCAATGTATCTTCCAGAAGGGCTAAGCAAATGTGTGCAGAATATTATTGACGTTTGCGGCTGCACCTACAGAAGTTTTTCAGGGGAAGTAGCAGCTGTACATGAAAACAGTATTACCATTACACCAGCCACTGATTCAACTGAAATTAAAAGCGCCGATTCTATTGTGGTTTCTGTAACAGAATACACAAAAGTTTTTGACAACAAAACCCTTGAGGAAATAACCACAAAGGATATTCCTGTTGGTACTACTATTGAAATTACTTACGATGGAAATATAGAAGAAAGCTATCCTGCTGGTATACCGGGTGCTACAATGGTAAGGGCGTTTAGGTAAACAAAATAAACTTGATTAATACATTAACGCAACTTCAAACCTATGGAACTTCGGCTCCATAGGTTTTATTTATAACAATTGCCTACCTTGGTATGTTTATAACTATTTCGTATCCTCCTACCCTTTCTTCTACCCTATACACTGCATCAATACCACTGTTTTTCATTATTTCAACAGATTTTTTAATGGTATTGGTAATAAGGCGAATATCACCAAAATTTCTTTTTACCCTTTGGTCATTTACTACAATTGTGCTTTCTCTAATCTTTTCTATAGTTTCCTCAACAAGCTCCTCTGTTTTCTTCACATTAAGTTCATTTGCTATAACTTTTAGCACAACCTCTTCCCTAATCTTTTCATCAGGAATTTTTAAAAATGACCTTGCATGGCGTTCTGTAAGGTTGTTGTCCAACAATAATCCCTTTATATTGTCACTTAAGCGAAGTATGCGTATTTTGTTTGCAATTGACGATTGACTTTTGCCTAGTTTTTGAGCTACTTCTTCCTGCGTTAAGCCGTAATCTTCAATAAGGCTTTGGTAACCCAGGGCTTCTTCTATGTAGTTTAGGTTTTGACGCTGAATATTTTCAGTTATTGCAATTAATGCACTTTTGTTATCGTTTATGGTAATTACAATTGCAGGAATTGTTGCCAAGCCTGCTAACTTTGCCGCCCTCAAACGTCTTTCTCCACACACCAGCTCATAACAATGCCCATTTATTAAGCGCACAGTTATAGGCTGCATTACACCAAATTCCTTTATTGAATTTACAAGCTCCTCTAACGCTTCTTTGTTAAAATATTTTCTTGGCTGATTAGGGTTTGGCTTTATCTCATCAACAGATAATTCCAGAACCTTTTTCTCGTCCTTAGACGGATTTTTTCTTTGAAAAAAGTCATAAAATCTAATTGGCTCTGCCATAAATCTACCACTCTCCTTTTATAATTGGAAAATTCTTACTTATAATTATAGCATAATGCTTGTCCTCCCTAAGATATATTCGTAAACATAATTATTACAAAAATACCGATTATATTAGACAAATTGACTTTTTTGTGAAATATACACAAATAACCGCTATGTATTAATAATTAATTCAATTTTATATTAAAAAATCCCTACAGATTTCTGTAGAGATTTCAAAGCTTACTTTATGGGGTTTTTGCTTGCCGTGCCTGCTTTACGTGGATAAAGCTTTGGCGTTTTAGACATTTTTTTAATTATTACAAGACTGTGAGTAATATCACTGTTTGGAATTTCAATTTTAAATATCTGCTCCACCCTTCCGCCAAGCTTTTTAATTGCGGTTTCTCCGTCATTTACCTCTTGAGAAACATCTGGGCCTTTAAGGGAAATAAAACTGCCACCAACTTTAACAAATGGTAAGCAATATTCACTTAAAACAGCAAGGTTGGCAACTGCACGAGAAAGACAGTAATCAAATTTTTCTCGAAGTTCAGGATTTTGTCCACCGTCTTCGGCTCTGGAGTGAATATTATCAACGTTTTCAAGGCAAAGGTGTGTACAAACCTCGTTTAAAAATCCAATTCTTTTGTTTAAGCTATCCAACAAGGTAACTTTAAGGTCTGGCCGCACTATTTTTACTGGCAAACCAGGAAACCCTGCACCCGTACCAACATCAATTATTGTTGCGCCATTTTCAATATTAACAGCACTAAGTATAGACACCGAATCTGCGAAGTGCTTTATAACAACTTCGCCCTCGTCAGTTATTGCAGTAAGGTTCATTTTTTCATTCCACTGCAAAAGAAGGCTTTTGTAGTCAAAAAATTGCTGTATCTGCTTTTTGCTAATATCTATACCCATTTTGTTCAAGCTGTCGTTAAGCAATTGCCTGTTGTCCATAAACGCCCTCCTCTACAGTATTTTCTGCATATTTTCAAGTTCAGCTAGTTCTGTTTTGGGCTGTTCCTTTCTTCCCAAAGCGAAGTATGGCTTTTTGTTCCACACAACATTTTTAACAGTGTACACCTTATTAATTACAATTCGGCGTTCTAACTTTGTTTGTACAAACATATTTCTTGGCTTAAAATCAAGTTTTAGTGTAAAATGTCCTTTACCCATTATTCCTCCCTTTCATTTGCTCAAGATGAATAAGCAAAACTGAAATATCTGCCGGCGACACACCTGCAATTCTTGAGGCATGACCAATGGAAAGCGGTTTTATATTGTTAAGCTTTTGCATTGCCTCAATACGCAAACCTCTTACCTCTGAATAATCTATATTTTCTGGTAGAAGTCGTTTTTCCAGCTTTTTAAACTGCTCAACTTGGTTTAATTGCTGTTTTATATAGCCTTCATATTTTATTTGCAGTGCCGCCTGTTCCCATACCTCACGTTCTAACTCAGGTCTTTGGATATCTATAACGGCAAGCTGTTCGTAGCTAAGCTCTGGCCGTTTAAGCAAATCACAAAGCTTTGCACCACTTTTTAACGGTGTTGAGCCATTATCACCTAAAAATTGCTGAACCTCGTACTTTGGTGTTACTATAGTGCTATTTATACGAGCTTTTTCTTCCGCAATTTGGCGTTCCTTTTCAACAAACTTTTGGTAGCGTTCTTCGGAAATAAGACCAATTTTGTAGCCAATTGGTGTAAGACGTTGGTCAGCATTATCTTGCCTTAAAAGCAACCGATACTCCGCACGTGAGGTCATCATTCTGTACGGCTCTTTACTGCCCTTTGTAACAATATCGTCAATTAGCACACCAATGTAGGCGTCGGAGCGGTCTAAAATAACAGGCTCTTCTCCCTTAATATACATTCCAGCATTAATTCCTGCAATAAGTCCCTGTGCGGCGGCTTCCTCGTATCCGCTTGTTCCGTTAAACTGACCAGCACCAAAAAGCCCACGAACCGCCTTAAATTCAAGGCTAAGCTTAAGCTGGGTTGCGTCTACACAATCGTACTCAATTGCATACGCCGTACGCATAAACTGGCAGTTTTCAAGACCTGGCACTGTTCGATAAAGAGCAACCTGTATCTCCTCTGGCAAGGAAGAACTCATACCCTGAACATACAATTCGTTGGTATTTTCGCCCTCTGGCTCTATAAAAATTTGGTGCTGAAGCTTATCTGCAAATCGAACCACCTTATCCTCTATTGATGGGCAATAGCGTGGGCCAGTGCCTTCTATTACGCCTGCGTAAAGGGGTGAACGGTGAAGATTAGCCTTTATAATTTCATGAGTTTTCTCGTTTGTATAAGTAAGATAGCATGGAATTTGCTCACGGGCAATATCCTCTGCCTTATTTTCAAAGGAAAAAGGAACTATATCCTTATCTCCATGCTGTACCTGCATTTTAGAATAATCCACAGTTTTACTGTCAATTCTGGCAGGCGTTCCTGTTTTAAAGCGATACAGCTTTATTCCGTTGTCCCTAAGGCTTTGGCTAAACTCTGTAGCTGCTTTAAGACCATTTGGACCACTTTCAATAATGGTTTCGCCGTATAAGCACCTAGCTTTAAGGTATGTTCCCGCCGCAATAACAACGCTTTTCGCCTTATACATAGCACCAGATGATGTTTCAACACCGCTAACCGCTCCGTCCTCCGTAAGAAGTTTTGTAACCTCTCCTTGGCGAATAATTAGGTTTGGTATTTGCTCCATGGTCTGCTTCATTGTATCCTTGTAGCGGTTTTTATCCGCCTGTGCCCTAAGGGAATAAACCGCAGGGCCTTTTCCTGTGTTAAGCATTTTGGTTTGGATATAGGTTTTATCTATATTTTTACCCATCTCACCGCCTAATGCATCTATTTCACGCACAAGATGTCCCTTACTGCTTCCGCCAATAGACGGATTGCAAGGCATCATGGCTATACTATCTAAATTTATGGCGAACACAATGGTTTTTAAGCCAAGGCGCGCAGCTGCCATTGCCGCCTCACAGCCTGCATGGCCTGCTCCTACTACTATTACGTCACATTCATCAGCCAAATAAGCTGTCATATTTTTCAACTCCTTCTATAAAAGACCTTGGGCGTTGCCCAAACCCACTTGCTTTTTAAAAAAAGCAAGACCAAAAATTTTATTAAAACCGCATACTTATGCGGTTTTAGATGGGTCAAGGAGGCAATGGCAAAGAAGTGTCATCTGTCCGCAGGACAGCTTTGCGTAGCAAAGTTCTGACCAATGCAATGTCAAAGACTTGCCATCTGTTCGAAGAACAGCTTTGCAAAGCAAAGCGCTGACCATAAACCCTTGTGGGTGTTTGAGGGTAAAACCCTCAAGGTTTTGACTTTATAGCTACTCTTAACGCTATTTCCCTAAGCAAAACTGTGAAAATATCCTGTCCAATAACTCGTCGTCTACACTGTCGCCTGTAATCTCTCCAAAATGATTATAAGCCTCTGTCAAATCCATGCTAACAAAATCCACAGGCATACCCATGTTAATTGTTTCAATTGCTTTAAGCAAACTATTTTTTGCTGCAAAAAGCGAATTTTGGTGCCGCACATTGCTAATAACTGTATCGTTATTTAACTCAATTTCACCGCCAAAAAACATTTCCTTTAACCGCTTAGTCAATTCTTCCATTCCTGTTCCGTCTTTTGCGGATACGGAAATTATATTTTCCTTACTTACTATATCACAAATTTCGTTAATGTCTATTTCATTTGGCAAATCTATTTTATTTAATATAACAATCGCCTTTTTATTGCGAATCATATCCAATATCTGTCTATCTTCATCTGTAAGTGAACGGCTTGTATCTGCCATCATCAATATAAGGTCTGCTTTAGCAGCATACTCCTTAGACTTTTCAACACCAATTTTTTCAACTGTATCATGGGTTTCACGAATGCCTGCGGTGTCCACAATTTTAACAGGTACTCCTCCAATATTTATAAATTCCTCCACAGTATCCCTAGTTGTACCGGGGATATCTGTTACAATGGCACGTTCCTCATCCAAAAGAAAATTTAACAGCGAACTTTTGCCCACATTGGGCTTGCCCAAAATTACTGTTGAAATTCCTTCTCGAATAATTTTGCCTTTATCAGCAGAATCAATAAGTTTTTGAGTTTTCTCCAAAATTTCAGTTGCTCTATCTCTTAAAATCTCATAGGTTTCTTCTTCAATATCATGCTCTGGATAATCTATGGAGGCCTCTATGGTGGCAATCGCTGTTAACAGTGTATCCCTAAGACTTCTTACTGTTTTTGCAATGCTTCCCTCCAACTGGTTTACGGCACTTTGCCTTCCAAGGTCAGTTTTGGCATTTATAATATCAATTATCGCCTCTGCCTGTGTTAAATCTATACGTCCGTTAAGAAAAGCACGTTTGGTAAATTCACCTGGCTCTGCAAGCCTTGCCCCTACATTCAGAAGTGTTTCCAAAACTTTTTGGCATGCTTGTGTTCCGCCGTGACAATTTATTTCAACAACATCGTCACGAGTATAGGTTTTTGGCGCACGCATAATGCTTACTAAAACCTCGTCAACAACATTGTTTTTACTAGGATTTTTTATATATCCAAAGGATATGGTATGGCTTTCCTTTTTAGTTAAATCTGCTCCGCTAAAAAGTGTATTTGCAAGGCTAATACAGCCATTTCCGCTCAAACGCACAATTCCAATACCACCGTTTCCTGCAGGAGTGGATATTGCCGCAATAATATCATCTAAGCTTGTTGCCTTCATAAAAATACCTCCTTTCTTCAAAAAGACCGTGGGACAAAGTAATCCCACGGTTGATTATAGTTAATGCCTAAACTTTGGAATAAAACCAAAATTTTTATTTTAAGTCAATTACAACATTTCTGAAAGGCTCATCACCTTCAGAATATGTAGTTACATACCGGTTATTCTGTAAGCTTGAGTGAATAATTCTTCTTTCGTAAGGGTTCATAGGTTCAAGAACTACCTTCTGCCTTGTTTGCCTTACCTTTTTAGCAAGATTAAAAGCAAGAGATTCCAGCGTATCTTTTCTTCTTTGACGATAATTTTCTGTATCAATTGTAATGCTAAGGTATGGTGCGTTACCCTTGTTAACCACAAGATTAACTAAATACTGAATAGAGTCCAAGGTTTGTCCTCTTTTACCAATAAGTATTCCCATATCTCCGCCTGTTAAATTAATAAGCATTTGTTTGTCCTTAAGTTTAGTTTCAATGTTAACAACAATACCCATTGCAATAAACATTTCACGCAAAAACTCTTTTGCCGTTCTTTCAGGGTCAAACTTAACTTTAGCTTTAACTACTGCATCTTTACTGCCAAAGCCTAAAAAGCCTTTTGAACCTTCTTCAATAACTTGATATTCAATATCTTCTAAAGAAGAAACTTTAAGTTCCTTCATTATTTCTTCCAGCACTTTTTCAACGGATTTTCCCGATTTTTGAATCTCATCCATCTCTTAAAGAACCTCCTTCGACTCTTTAGCGTCCCTTGACCTGAAATATTTATTTAATAACACCGTTTGACCTACCTGAATAAGGTTGCTTATTGTCCAGTAAATGCCAATGCCACCAGGCATTGTTATACACATACCGCCCATCATAATAGGCATCATTACGTTCATAGATTTCATCATCTGCATGGATGGGTCATCTCCACCAGCCTCTGACGATTTTCTTGTCATGGCAACCGATGATAAGTAAGTTGTTACACCTGCCACAATAGGAATAATAATTCCCGGGAAAGTAAAGCCAACTTTATTAATCATGCTTATACCCATGAAGGTTTCAATACTTGTTTTTTGTGCAAGCAATGGTGCAAGCTGTGCTGCATAATCACTTGCAGAGGTAAGAACTGTGTTCCACTCTGTTGCAGTAAGCATATTTATAAGCTTCACCATATCTGTGGTGCTTGCAACGTCAATAGTCACTTTGTGGGCATTTATAATGTCTGTGAATATATCCAAACGTAAATCAACAGGAATTGACACTAAAACTTCTGCAATTGAATGATAGTTAGCAGCAACAACATCTATATAAATATATGCCTGTTGGAAAATGTAAAAAAGTGCATACAAAATTGGCAACTGAATAAGCATAGGCAAACAACCGCCCATCATGTTTACGTTGTTGTCTTTTTGAAGCTTCTGCATTTCCATAGCCATTCTCTGCTGGCTATCGGCATCTTTTTTGCTTTCATATTTTTTCTTAATCTTATTCATCTCAGGCTGAAGCTTCTGCATTTTATAATTAGATTGCTGAGATTTATACATAAGCGGAATTAAAACAACCTTTACCAAGATTGTAAAAAGTATTATAGCAATACCCAGTGAATTAGACTGAATTCCACCATAAATAAAATTAAACACCGCATTGTAAATTACACCTAAAAATTTGGCTATAGGGCCAACAATCATACCTGGTTCGCGAGTTCCTACAGCCAACGCCACAAGTCCTCCGGTAGATAAGGTTTCTATCACTTTATTTCCTCCTCAAACAAATAGAATTATTTTCGATTCTTATGGAACAGGGTCGTAACCACCCTTATGCAGTGGATGGCATTTCAAAATTCGTCTTACGCCAAGGTAGCCTCCTTTAAGCGCACCGTATTTAACAATTGCTTCATAGGTGTATTGCGAACAAGTTGGTGTAAACCTGCAGCAGGCTCTTTTATAAGGCGATATAGCTGTCTGATAAAATCTTATTAGTAAAAGAAATATTTTTTTAATCATAAATAATCATTCCTTCTAAACTATATCGAACTATTTTCTTTACTGCATAAACCTTATTAGTAATGATTCAACGAATGATGAGGTTTTTATTATTATTTCCATTTTAGTGCTTATTCAGACTTGGTTTTTACCAAATTATGTCTTTTAACAAGATTATGAAGCGCCTTATCTATATCGTGATAACTGGCGGCGTTAGCACTTACCCGTGCAATTACCACTATATCATATCCCGTAGCAAGTTCGTCCTCCATAAGCCTGTAGCTTTCTTTTATAAGACGGGTTACGTGGCTGCGCATAACACTTTTACCAACCTTTTTGCTTACAGTAATACCAAGGCGGTTACTATCTGTATATTTCTTATTCTTAATTACGTACATAACAAGGAATTTGTTTGCAATAGATTTACCCTTGTTGTAAACGAAACCAAATTGGTAGTTTTTTTTAAGTGACTGTGTAAAATGCACCTGCATCCCTCTTTCAAAAGAAACAAACTTCTAAAAATAGTTGAATAATCAAGCATTTTTAGGTTTAAATATTAAAAGGCCACATTAGCGGCCCTATAATCTCAAGTATTTATCGATTTAAAATTAAGCAGATAATACTTTTCTTCCTTTTCTTCTTCTTGCTGCTAATACTTTTCTTCCGTTAGATGTAGCCATTCTTTTTCTAAAGCCGTGAACTTTGCTTCTCTGTCTTTTCTTAGGCTGGAAAGTCATTTTCATTGTTACGCACCTCCTTAATAATTCTTCACATTTGCATAAGTCTGCTAATGAGCACTTCCCTTATTATATTAGACAAAATGTCTTTCGTCAAGGAAATTTATTAAATAATATGCCTATTTTCTCTTGTAAAATCAATATTTTATCAGCTAAACCAAATTAAAGAAATTTAATATAGAGAACGAAGGTTTAAAGTAAAAATATTACAGTAGAAGTTTAATAACAATTTTTTGTTGAAAAATGGTACTAAAATACAAAGTTGTACACATTTGCCTGTATTATTTGTTAATTTAATAGCACAAACTGTTTTTTAGCTTATTGCGAAAAGTCCTTATTTTTGTTATATTATAGTGGAGTAAATATCTGATTAGGCAGAATATTACAGCCAAAAAAATATCCACAAGAAAGTTATCAACAAGTTATACACAATTTGTTGATAACTTATATTAAGGGCAAAAATTAAATTTGGCAATTTTTTAGCAGAATAATTACATCATGCACCCTCAGGCAAAGGTGTTTTTATTCCGCAGCAAATTAATTGGGAGGAAAAAATGGACTACTTACAAGACATTTGGGCCAAAGCCCTTGATGTACTGGAAAAAGAGCTTGAAGTAATAAGCTTTAATACCTGGATAAAACCTACAACTGCTGTAAAAATAGACGGACGTGACCTTATTTTAAAAGCGGAAAATGAGTTTTCAAAGGAATTTTTAGAAGGAAGATACCTAAACCTAATAAAAAATGCAATTATTCAAGTTAGCAACACCGAATATAATATTATGATAATAACCACCGAAACCATGCTTGCCGAACAAAAGGCATTTTTAAGCTCTAGTGGCGCAGCAGACCCAGTGCTTGCCGCCAACCTTAACCCAAGGTATGTGTTTGAAAGCTTTGTTGTTGGTAACAGTAACCGTATGGCACATGCAGCCAGCCTTGCTGTAGCAGAGGCTCCTGCAAGGGCGTATAACCCTTTATTTTTGTATGGAAATGTAGGTTTGGGGAAAACTCACCTTATGCATTCTATTGCACATTACATATTGGCAAAAAAACCAGACACGAAGGTTTTGTACGTAACAAGTGAAACTTTCACCAACGAGCTGATTAATTCTATTAGTAATAACAAGAATGAAGAATTTAGAAATAAATATCGAAATATAGATGTTTTGCTAATTGACGATATTCAGTTTATTGCCCAAAAAGAACGTACACAGGAAGAATTTTTCCATACCTTTAATGCTTTGCATGGGTCAAGCAAACAGATTATTTTAAGCTCAGACCGACCGCCAAGGGAAATTAAAACCCTTGAGGAGAGACTTAGAAGCCGTTTTGAAGGCGGACTTATTGCAGATATCCAGCCGCCTGATATTGAAACAAGAATTGCAATTTTGCGTAACAAGGCTCGCAGTGAAGGATATGTGGTGTCCGATAATGTTTTAAGTTTTATTGCAACCTACATTGAAACAAATATACGTGAGCTTGAAGGGGCATTAACACGAATTGTTCTTTACGCTTCTCTTACAAATAAAGACATTACAGTTGAACTTGCAGAAGAAGCATTAAAAGATATTTACGGCGACGGCAATCAAAAACAGATTACCACAGATTTTATAATGGATATTATTTGCAACTACTACAACATAACTGTAGCGGATATAAAGGGAAACAAAAAGCCAAAAAACATTGCATATCCAAGGCAAATAGGTATGTATCTTTCACGAAAACTGTTGGACATTTCTTTGGCTAAAATAGGTGAAGACTATGGCGGACGAGACCACACAACAGTGCTTCATGCCTGCAACAAAATTGAAAAAGACATGGACAACGACCCTGATTTACAAAAAAGTGTAATGGAGTTGGAAAAAAGAATTAAAGGGATATAAGACTAATTAAAACCTTGGGCCTTGCCCAAACCCACTTACTTTTTAAAAAAAGCAAGACCAAAAACTTTATTACAACAGCATATACATGCTGTTGAAGAAGGGTCAAGGGTGGCAATGGCAAAGAAAAAGGCTGACTTTAGTTTTTTTAGTGTTTATATTTCTTAAGCAAAATATCATTTTGCGTTAATAAGTTTTGGTGCAGCTTTTTTAAAAGGTGCTCAGGGGTTTGGGGATGAAATCCCCAAGGTTTTATCTTTTATCCGCCGAAGGCGGAAATTTTGGGTATTTTTGTGCACATTTAGGTGTTAATTTAGTGTGAATCCTTTGTGTACAAATCAATGCGTAAAAAACCATTGTTATTAGTGTGGATAACTTTTCAACTTGTACCAAATTTGTGTACATAGTTATCCAAACCAAAAGTCCTTTAGTTTTGTGGATAAAATGCACTTATCCACCGAATTCACAGCCCCTACTACTACGACTACTAAAATCAACTATATATATACTATTACTTGTCCCGAAAGGAGATATACACACAAATGAAGTTAACATGCAGCAGAGATGCACTATTAAACGGAATAAACATTGTTTCTAAAGCAGTAAGTAACCGAACTACATTACCTATCCTTGAATGTATTCTATTAAAAACCTATGACGATGGTTTTAAAATGACAGGAAATGATTTAGAATTGGGTATAAAAACAGCACTAATAGACGCCGATATTGAACAACAAGGCTCCGTAGCACTGGAAGCTAAACTATTTTCAGATATAATTCGTCGTGTTGATGGAGAAACTGTAAACATTTTCTGCGATGATAATAACGCAGTTGTGTTAAGCTGCGGAAAATCTGAATTTAAAATTATGGGTCAGCGTGGTGATGATTTTCCAGAAATTCCTACGGTTGAACAAAGCTTTGCTTATACACTGAAACAAAAAGATTTGCGTGATATGATAACAGAAACAATTTTTTCTATAGCGTTGGATGAAAGTAAACCTCAATTAACAGGTGAACTTATTGAAATTAAGGGCACAAGTATTAACATCGTTGCCGTTGATGGATATAGAATTTCCTATAAACGTGCTACAGTAAGTGAAACAGAAACACCTGTTAAAGTAATAGTTCCAGGAAAAACACTTAAGGAAATAAGTAAAATTTTATCCTCTGATGAAGAAGATGTTGATTTATACATCACGGATAAGCATATTCTTTTTGACTTACAGGGAAACATTATCGTTTCTCGTCTTATTGAAGGTGACTTCATTAAATATGACCAAACCTTTACAGACGAGTTTAAAACACGGGTAATTATTGATAGAACAGACCTTATTTCGTCCTTGGAGCGTGCTTCACTTGTTAGCCGTGATGCAAGAAAAGTTCCTGTTAAAATTGATATTCAAAAGGATAAAATGATTATAACTTCACAAACTGAAATGGGTACGGCATACGAAGAAATTAGAATGGACACTGTAGGCGATAATCTTAAAATTGCATTCAACCCTAAATATTTAATAGATGCCCTGCGTGCTATTGAAGATGAAATAATTTCTATACAGTTTAACACGGCATTAAGCCCATGTATTATTAAGCCAGAGGAAGGCGAAATTTATAAGTATCTTGTTCTTCCTCTTAGAATATAATTCTAAATATTAGAATTTCTTTTCAACCAAAATAGGAGGATGAAAATGGAAAAAGTGGCTATAAAAACAGAATTTATAAAACTTGGTCAAGTTTTAAAGCTGGGAAACCTTGTAGGACAGGGGTCAGACGCAAAAATTTTAATTGCAGAAGGTGAAGTTCTGGTAAATGGTGAGGTTGAATTGCAAAGAGGTAAAAAAATACATCCGGGTGATATTGTTGAGCTGAAGGGTGAAGGAAAAATACAGGTTGTTGCCCAAGAGGAATAATAAAAATTCACCTTGGCATGGAGGTCAAAAATGTATATTAATAATCTGCTTATTGCAGATTTTAGAAATATTGCAGCGGCTGAGATTAAACTTAATAAAGGTATAAACATATTGTATGGTGACAATGCACAGGGAAAAACTAACATTTTAGAATCTGTGTATATTTGTGCAACAGGCAGAAGTCATCGCACAAAAATAGATGGTCAGCTTATAAATTTTGGTAAGCGAGAGGCTCATATTAAGGCATTTATTGTGCGTGATAGGCGTACAGATAGAATTGACGTTCATCTTAAAAAAGATGAAAAAAAAGGTATTGCGGTAAACGGTGTTCCGATACGCAAAAGCGGAGATTTGTTTGGAACACTGCATACAGTAATGTTTTCGCCTGAGGATTTACAGCTAATTAAAAATGCTCCAAGTGAAAGACGCCGATTTATCGATATGGAATTATGTCAACTTAGTAATGTTTATTATTACGATTTGCAACAGTATTATAAGGTGCTTAAACAAAGAAATAATTTGCTTAAGCGCATTCAAAAAAATATAAAGCTTAAAGACACTCTTTTTGTGTGGGATTCACAAATGTGCCAGTATGGAACACGTATTACAGACAGCAGAAAAGCCTTTGTTGAAAGGGTTAGCGCTATTTCATCAAAAATACACAGTGGCATAACACAGGGAAATGAAGAACTTGTAATAGAATATAAACCTAATGTGTTGAGTTGTGATTTTGCAGAAAAATTAGCGTCTTCAACGGAAAAAGATATTATGTATGGCAGTACAACTTATGGGCCTCATAAGGATGATATAATATTTTATGTTAATCAAAATGATGTGAAGATTTTTGGCTCTCAGGGTCAGCAAAGAACGGCAGCATTGTCTGCCAAACTGGCTGAAATTGAGATTATAAAAACCGAAACAGGGCAAACACCAGTATTGCTTTTAGACGATGTTTTAAGTGAATTGGACGAAAGACGGCAGTATTATTTATTAGATAGTATCCGGGATACGCAGACAATTATAACCTGCACAGGAATAGAAGACAGTATAAAAAAGTATACGGAAAAAGCTTTTATTTTCAATATTAAAGGCGGGATTGTAGAACGAAGTTAAAACCTTGATGGCTTTGACCTCAAACACCCACAAGGGTTTATTTTCAGTACTTTGCTTCGCAAAGCTGTCCTGCGGACAGATGGCACGTCTTTGCCATTGCCACCTTGACCCTTTTAAAACCGCATAGATATGCGGTTTTTGTGAAAGTTTTTGGTCTTGCTTTTTTCAAAAAGCAAGTGGGTTTGGGCAACGCCCAAGGTTTTTCTTCAGGCTTAAAGGCACACTTAAAATTGGTGTGCCTTTTTATTTTTGATTCTGCACACATTATTATGTAGATTTATATTTAGTTTTAGCGGTTTAAAAGGCTGTTTTTTCTTGTAAATACGGGCAATTTATGGTATACTATACACAAATAAAGTTATACGCAGAAGCAGCCTTTAAAAGAGGCTGTTTTATAGTGAATTAAGCTTTTTAAGCTTTGTTTGCTAAAACATAATAGCCTAATTTTATGGGCCTTAGTTTTTAAGTCAAGGAGAGAAAAAAATGTCTAAAGATTACAATGAAAATCAAATTCAGGTTTTGGAAGGCTTAGAGGCTGTAAGAAAGCGTCCAGGTATGTACATTGGCTCCACCAGTTCAAGGGGATTACATCATCTGGTGTACGAAATAGTAGATAATGCTGTTGATGAAGCACTTGCTGGCTTTTGTACTGAAATAGATGTTACTATTCACCCTGACGATATTATATCTGTAAAGGATAATGGACGAGGTATACCTACAGGTATTCATCATCAAAAGGGTATATCTGCGGTAGAGGTGGTTTTTACTATTCTTCATGCGGGCGGTAAGTTTGGCGGCGGAGGATATAAGGTTTCTGGCGGTCTTCACGGTGTTGGCGCTTCCGTTGTTAATGCATTAAGTGAATGGCTTATTGTTGAAGTTTTCAGCGAAGGCAAGCTTTATCAGCAAAGATATGAGCGTGGAAAGCCAGTAATGCCACTGGAGGCAATAGGTGAATGCGACAATTGCGGTACTTTCATTACCTTTAAGCCAGATACTGAAATTTTTGAAGAAACAGTTTTTGATTATAATATTTTGAAACAGCGTCTGAGGGAAACCTCATTTTTAACAAAAGGTCTTAAAATTAATTTAATTGACAAGCGTGAAGGAATTGAACAAGAAAGAAGCTTTCATTACGAAGGTGGAATTAAGGAATTTGTTCAGTATGTAAACAAAAACCGTACAGGAATTTACGATAAAATATTTTATGCCGAGGGTGAAAGAGACGGCGTACTGGTTGAGGTTGCTTTTCAGCATAACGATGGATACACCGAAAACGTATTTTCCTTTGTAAATAACATAAATACAACTGATGGTGGTACTCACCTTGTTGGTTTCAGGTCTGGTCTTTTGCGTACCCTTAACAGCTATGGCAAAAGAATGGGTCTTTTAAAAGAAGCAGATAAAAATCTTACAGGCGATGACGTGCGTGAAGGCCTTACAAGCGTTATAAGCGTGAAAGTTCCTGATCCTCAGTTTGAAGGTCAAACTAAAACAAAGCTTGGAAACAGCGAAGTTAAGGGTGCTGTAGACAGTGTTGTAAGTGAACAGCTTGCCTATTTTCTTGAGGAAAACCCTTCAATTGGTAAAATTATATTTGAAAAAGCTCTTGTTGCTTCAAGGGCACGAGATGCGGCAAAGAAGGCGAGAGAGCTTGTAAGGCGCAAAACCGTACTGGAAAGCTCCAGACTTCCTGGAAAGCTTACAGATTGCTCCGACAGAAACCCTGAAAACTGCGAAATATATCTGGTAGAAGGTGACTCTGCTGGTGGTTCTGCAAAAAAAGCACGTGATCCTAAAACACAAGCGGTGCTTCCGCTTAGAGGTAAAATTCTTAATGTTGAAAAAGCACGTATTGATAGAATTTTAAACAGTGATGAAATTAAAAACATGATAACAGCCTTTGGAACAGGCATTTCGGAAGATTTTGATATAGAAAAGCTTAGGTACCACAAAATTGTAATTATGACGGATGCCGACGTAGACGGTGCGCATATTCGTACTTTGCTTTTAACTTTCTTTTACCGCTATATGCAGCCTCTTATTAGGGAAGGCAAAATTTATGTTGCACAGCCTCCACTTTACAGGGTGGAAAAAAATAAACAGCATTACTATGTTTATGATGATAAGCAGCTTGAAGAACTTTATGGCGAAATTGGAAGAACAGGCATTAAGGATATACAGCGTTACAAAGGTCTTGGTGAAATGGACTTCGACCAGCTTAGAGACACAACTATGGCAAAAGAACACAGAATACTGAAAAAGGTAGACTTAGTTGATGCTGTTACAGCAGATGAAATTTTTAGTATGCTTATGGGCGATAAGGTTGAGCCAAGGCGTGATTTCATAACAGAAAATGCTCAATACGGCAATTTGGATGTGTAATTAAAAACCTTGTAGTTGCAAACATGAAAGCATTTATGAAGTTAACTTGTTTAGCAATTTGATGCCTAAGGTATTTAAGAAAGGAATTTAAAAATGAGTGAAAACCAGATAGACAAAATGGTTGGTATTGATATAGGTGAAGAAATGAAAAAGTGCTATATCGATTATGCCATGAGTGTAATTGTAGCAAGGGCTCTGCCAGATGTAAGAGATGGTTTAAAGCCTGTTCATAGACGTATATTGTTTTCAATGAGTGAAATGAACTTAGACCCATCAAAGGGATATAGAAAAAGTGCCCGTATAGTTGGTGATACAATGGGTAAATATCACCCTCATGGCGACGGCTCAATTTATCAGGCAATGGTAAGAATGGCACAAAATTTCAGCATGAGATACATGCTTGTAGACGGTCACGGTAACTTTGGTTCAATTGACGGTGACGGTGCGGCGGCTTCACGTTACACAGAAGCAAGAATGAGCAGAATATCAGCAGAAATGCTTGCAGATATAGATAAAAATACAGTTGATTTTGAACCCAATTATGACGGAAATGAAAAAGAACCTACAGTTCTTCCATCACGTATACCAAATTTGCTTGTAAACGGCTCTTCTGGCATTGCTGTCGGTATGGCAACAAATATACCACCGCATAACCTTGGTGAGGTTATAGACGGCGTTGTGAAGATGATAGACAACAAAGTTAACGAAAACAGAGAAACTGAAGTTGAAGAACTGATGGAATGTATTAAAGGGCCAGACTTTCCTACAGGAGCAACAATTCTTGGCAGAAGCGGAATACGTGCCGCTTACCGCACAGGTCGTGGTAAAATTTTGGTAAGAAGCAGATTAGAAATTGAGCCTGCATCAAACGGCAGAGAAAAAATTGTAGTAACCGAAATTCCTTATCAGGTAAATAAGGCTAGGTTGGTAGAAAAAATTGCCGACTTGGTTAGGGAAAAGAAAATTGAAGGTATTAGCGACATTTTAGATGAGTCTGCCGGTGATGACATTAAAATTACCATAGACCTTAAAAAAGACGTGAATTCCAACGTTGTTTTGAATCAGCTTTACAAATATACACAGCTTCAAGAAAGCTTTGGTGTTATTTTGCTTGCCCTTGTAAATGGCAGACCAGAGGTTATGAACCTTAAAACAGTGCTGGAAGAATACATTAAACATCAAGAAGAAGTTGTTACAAGACGTACACAGTTCGACCTTGATAAGGCAGAAAAACGTGCGCATATTTTGGAAGGTTTAAGAATTGCCCTTGATAATATTGATGAAGTAATTAAAACCATTCGTGAAGCCTATGACGATGCAAAAGAGCGTTTGATGGAGCGTTTTGGTCTTTCTGATGTACAGTCACAGGCTATACTTGAAATGCAGCTTAGGCGTTTACAGGGTTTGGAGCATGAAAAAATTGATGCAGAATATAAAGAACTTATGGGAAAAATTGAATATTTTAAATCCATTTTAGCAGATAAAAATATTCTTTTTGGTGTTATTCGTGATGAAATTACAGTTATAAGAAATAAGTATGCCGATGAAAGACGTACAGAAATAGTAAATAACCCAGGTGAAATTGATATTGAGGATTTAATTGAGGAAGAAACAAGTGTGTTCACTCTTTCACACCTTAACTATATTAAAAGAACACCTTTGGATACTTATAAGAGCCAGAACAGAGGCGGACGTGGTATTATTGGTATGCAAACAAGGGAAGAAGATTTTGTAAAGGATTTATTTGTTTCTTCAACCCACGATACCATTTTGTTCTTTACCAACCACGGCCGTGTATACCGTACAAAGGGATACCAAATACCTGAAGCAGGCAGGGCCGCAAGGGGTATGGCAATTGTAAATCTTTTGGAAGTTGCGGCAGGTGAAACCATTAGTGCGGTTATACCAGTAAGGGAATTCCAAGAGGATAAATACCTTGTAATGATAACAAAACAGGGTGTTATTAAAAAGACAGACATGATGAGCTATGCAAACATTCGTAAAGGCGGACTTAATGCCGTTAACCTTAGAGAAGATGACGAGTTGATTTCTGTTCTTTTAACAGAGGATAATGACGAGTTGTTTGTGGCCACACATAATGGAATGGGCATACGTTTCAGTGCCGAAGACGCAAGGGCAATGGGACGTGTGGCAACAGGTGTGCGTGCCGTTAAGCTTAGGGAAGATGATTTTGTAATCTCTGCCGATATTATTACCGATGATATGAGGGTGCTTAATGTAACGGAAAACGGTTATGGTAAACGTACTATGGGCAGTGAATTTAACCTTCAAAATAGAGGCGGTATTGGCGTAAAAGTTCACCAGATTACAGAAAAAACAGGCAACCTTGTATCTACAGTAATGGTTAACGACAATGAAGAAATAATGCTTATTACCAGCGAGGGCATTATAATACGTTTGCGTGGTGCAGATATAAGCACATTTGGCCGTGCAAGCCAAGGCGTTAAGCTGATGAACCTTAGCGATGGCATTAAGGTAGTTGGTGTGGCTAAAATAACTGAAGACAACATTGAAGAAGCAGAGGATGTTGAACCGGCTGAAGTTTATGAGTTAGAAGCTTGTGAAGACGATGACGATAACCAAGAGTAAGGTGTGGGTAAATAGAAAAAACTGTGGACAGTTTTATAAATAATTAATAAAAATGTTAATAAATGCAGTAATTATAGCCCATATAATTACTGCATTTCTCTTTTAATTTTATGAGGTGATAAAATGGGAAACAATTTAGAATTTAGGTTTGCACAAGAAGATGATGTAGAGAAGATTCTATTCTTTATAAAAGAATTGGCAGACTATGAAAAAATGCTGAATGAGGTTGTTGCAACAAAACAATTATTACAGGAATGGATTTTTGAAAAGAAAAAAGCAGAAGTAATATTTGCTATACTAGATGGAGAAGAAATAGGTTTTGCGCTGTTTTTTCATAATTTTTCAACATTTCTTGGGCGTTCGGGAATTTACTTGGAGGATTTATTTGTTTTGCCACAATATCGTAAAGATGGATACGGTAAAGCCATTTTTAAACAGCTTGCAAAAATAGCTATAGATAGAGGTTGTGGACGCCTTGAGTGGTGGTGCTTGGATTGGAATAAGCCAAGTATAGATTTTTACTTGTCTTTAGGTGCTGAACCCATGGATGATTGGACGGTATATCGTATTGCAGGTGACGCACTTAAAAACATGGAAAGTAATTAATAATGATGGATGCTGAAAAACAGTAATTATAAATTTATAGTTGCTGTTTTTTTGTTTTAAAATTGCTGTTGAATTAAATTTTATAACAAATTATGATTAAAGAAAAATCATAAGGAGGTTATATTTTGAATGAACTATATAGCATGATTTTTAAAAGAAAGTCTTTTAGAAAATTTAATACAGATTTAAAAATTTCTGAAAAAGAATTAATTGATATTGAAGAAAAGATTAATAATCTAATTCCGCTAGATAAATATATAAAAGTGGACTATAAAATTGTGCCTAAAGAGCAAACAACCTGTAAGCGAGGTGAATATTGTTTACTTATTTTTAGTGAAGAAAAAGAAAATTATTTGAAAAATATTGGTTATATGTTTGAGCAGTTAGATTTATATTTAGCATCCAAAAATATAGGTGTTTGCTGGTATGGTATGGGCAAAACAAGTATTATGAAATTTGGCAGCTTAAAGTATGTAATTATGTTGGCAATAGGAAAAAGTTTAGAAAGTGAATTTAGAAAGGATTACACAAAAGCTAAAAGAAAGAAAACAAGTGATATTTGGTGTGGAGATTTTATTAATGAAATTGGTGATGTAGTTAAATATTCACCAAGTGCCTGTAATACTCAGCCTTGGAAAGTGGTTTGCCAAAATAACATCTTGAAAGTTTATAGAACAAAGGTAACTAAATGTATTATTCCAAAAAATAAGATTTCTTTTTATAATTCAATAGATATAGGTACTTTTCTTTTGTTTTTAGATATTACACTTGCTTACAATAATATTTGTTATGAAAAAAAATTAATTACAGCTAGTAATAATTTAGAACTAATGCCTGTAGCAGAATATATTTTAAATTAATGAGGTGTAGAATAAATTATGAAAGCAAACTAAAAACCAAACTCTACGGAGCGTTTATTGATATTAAATTTGTATAGACTTATTATAAACACATGGAGGTGATAATTTTGGATTGTAGTAAAGTTGGGAATTTAATTTTAGGTTTAAGAAAAGAAATGGAAATTACCCAGAAACAGCTTGCAGATGCTATGCATATAAGTGATAAAACAATTTCAAAATGGGAACGTGGATTAGGATGTCCTGATGTATCTCTGTTGCCTGAATTATCACAGGTATTAGGTGTAAATATAGAAAAAATATTGCTGGGAGAGTTAGAACAAAATGATATAGATGGAGGAAATATGAAAAGAACTAAATTTTATGTATGTGGAAACTGTGGCAATATTATTACCGCTACAAGCGATGCAGAAGTATCCTGTTGTGGCAGAAAATTAACTGCACTTATTGCTAAACCATGTGATGAAATTCATAATATTAATGTGGAAACTGTGGAAAATGATTATTATGTTACTTTTTCACATGAAATGACCAAAGAACACTATTTGAATTTTATTGCATATGTAACTAACGACAGGATTCTTTTTGTTAAGCTGTATCCAGAGCAAAGTGGCGAAGTACGTTTTCCAAAACTATATGGAGGAAAGCTATATTTTGGGTGCAATAAGCATGGATTGTGGGTGAAAGATTTATGAAAGAGGAACTGATTTTTACACCAATTGACATAAGCAAATGGCATATGGCACAGCAGTTTTACTACTATACACAAATGGCACCTACCAGCTACACAGTTACTGTTAATATAGATGTTACAATTTTGCGAAATACATTAAAAGAAAAGGGATATAAATTTTTTCCGGGGTATCTTTATTTGGTAACCCGTGGAATTAATAATCAAAAAGAATTGCGTGTGGCGGTGAAGGATGGTGTTCTTGGTTATTGGGAAATCCTTACGCCAGCTTATCCTCAGTTCCATGAAGATGATAAAACAACCTCTCTTTTATGGACCGAATACAATGATTGTTTTCAAGCCTTTTATGAAAATTATATTGAAGACACCAAAACCCATGGAGAAAGTCATGGTATACTTTCATCGAAAGGGTTGCCTTTACCCAATACTTACGTTATTTCATGTATACCATGGTTTACTTTTAATAGTTTTTCACTTCATAACCATGGAATTAAGGACTACTTTTTTCCAAGTTTTGAGGCAGGCGGTTTTGTTGAAAATAACGGCAAAATTATAATGCCACTTTCTGTAACAGTTCACCATGCTACAACAGATGGATACCATTTAAAGGTGTTTTTTGAAGAATTGCAAAGAAGTATGAATAACCCAAATGAGTGGTTATAGTTGGAAAAACCTTGGGCGTTGCCCAAACCCACTCGCTTTTTGAAAAAAGCAAGACCAAAAACTTTATTAAACCCGCATATATATGCGGGTTTAGACGGGTCAAGGTAGCAATGGCAAAGACATGCCATCTGTCCGAAGGACAGCTTTGCGTAGCAAAGTGCTGACAAGAAACCCTTGTGGGAGTTTGAGGGCAAAGCCTTCAAGGATTTGACTTTTTTAAATACTATCCTTCATTTTTTTTACGTATTCATAAATGTGTGGTGCGGCATTTTCACCATACTCTGCACAAAGCTTAACTATTGCACTGCCAACAATAACACCGTCGGCATATTGGCTTATTTCTTTTGCCTGTTCAGGCGTGCTTATTCCAAAACCAACAGCGGTTGGAACCTTGGTAACACTTTTAACTACATCAATAATGGATTTCACATCGGTTTTAATTTCATTTCTAACACCAGTAACACCCATAGAGCTTACAACGTACACAAAGCCTGTTGCGTCAGAAGCTATTTTTTTAATTCTGTCTTCAGAAGTTGGGGCAATAAGAGATATAATGTCTACACCATGTGAAGCGGCAATTCCTGCAAGCTCACCTTTTTCTTCATATGGAAGGTCTGGTATAATAATTCCGTCTACACCTGTCTGTTCACATTGTGTAAAAAACTTTTCAAGACCATAGGTGAAAACAGGGTTTAGGTAAGTAAGAAATACCAATGGTACATCAGTTTTTTTACGCACATTTACAACTAAATCAAAAATAGTGTCAGTTGTAGTTCCGTTTTTTAAGGCACGAATATTTGCCTCCTGTATTACCACGCCTTCGGCTGTAGGGTCTGAAAAAGGTATTCCAATTTCAATTAAATCTGCACCGCCACGTATCATTTCCATAATAAATTCTTCGCTTTTTTCTATGCTAGGGTCGCCACCTGTAACAAATCCAATAAATGCTTTTCCCTTTTCAAATACTTTTCCTATTCTACTCAAAAATATCAACTCCTCTGTATCGTGCTATTGCCGCAACATCTTTGTCGCCACGGCCAGATAAACATATAATTATAATTTCATCTTTGCCCATAGTTGGGGCAAGTTTTTTTGCATATGCCACTGCATGGGCGCTTTCAATGGCACAAATAATACCCTCAGTTTTTGCTAAATATTCAAAGGATTCGACCGCTTCGTCATCGGTAACAGGCACATAAGTTGCACGTTTAATGTCATTTAGGTATGCGTGTTCTGGACCAATACCAGGGTAATCAAGCCCGGCGGAAATGGAGTAAACAGGTGCAATTTGACCATATTCATCTTGGCAGAAATAAGACTTCATTCCGTGGAAAATACCCAGTGTTCCGTTAGCAATTGTTGCGGCATTCATGTCTGTATCCACGCCATGACCTGCGGCCTCACAACCAATAAGCTTCACGTCTTTATCGTTAATAAAGTTATAAAACATACCCATTGCGTTACTTCCACCACCAACGCAAGCTAAAACTGCACTTGGAAGCTTGCCTTCGGTTTCAAGTATTTGCTCACGTGCTTCCTTGCTAATTACACTTTGGAAATCACGCACAATCATTGGAAATGGGTGAGGCCCCATAACTGAACCAAGTACATAATGGGTGTCGTGAACTCGGCTTGCCCATTCACGCATAGTTTCGTTAACTGCATCTTTTAAGGTCATTGTTCCACTGGTAACAGGGTGAACCTTTGCACCTAAAAGCTCCATACGGAATACGTTAAGTGCCTGTCGGTCGGTATCCTCTTTGCCCATAAAAATTTCACATTCCATGCCCATAAGTGCGGCGGCGGTGGCAGTTGCAACACCGTGCTGACCTGCACCTGTTTCGGCAATTACACGAGTTTTACCCATTTTTTTAGCCAAAAGCACCTGACCAAGTACGTTGTTAATTTTGTGTGAGCCAGTGTGGTTCAAATCCTCACGTTTAAGGTAAACTTTAGCTCCGCCCAAATCTTTGGTCATCTTTTCGGCATAGTACAAAAGTGATGGTCTGCCTGCGTATTCATTTAACAGCTTATTTAGCTCCTTGTTAAATTCCTCATCTTTGGAATATTTCTCGTAAGCTTTTTCTAAATTAATTATTTCGTTCATTAGTATTTCTGGTATATATTGACCACCATGAATACCGTATCTTCCTTTAGACATATTGTGTCCTCCTAACTAAATCCACTATTTCCACTATTTTTTCTTTGTCTTTCACTTTGTTTGTTTCAACGCCACTGCTAATATCTACAGCAAAAGGTTTGAAAACTTCTATTGCATCAACCACGTTTTCAGCGTTTAAACCGCCTGCCACAAAAATTGGTTTATCTGTTTCTCCGGCTATTCCCCAGTTAAACGTCTGTCCACTGCCTTTTCCGCTGTCAAACATAACGTAATCGGCATCTGAATTAAAAGAAGGGTCAATTTTTTCAAAATCTTCTGGGGTTGCAATTTGTATTGCTTTAATTATTGGCTTATTCGTAAGTTCTTTAAGCTCTGATATATATTCGCTATCTTCATTGCCATGCAGTTGAATAAGGTCTATGGTATTCTCATTTGCTAGTTTGGCTATATATTCTTTATCCTCATCTACAAAAACTCCAACGGCTTGAATTTCGCTACTAAGCATAGATTTAAGGTTCTTTGCCTGTGACGGAGATACGTTGCGGTGGCTTTTTTCGTAAAACACAAATCCTATATAGTCAGGTTTTGCTTCATTTACAAATTCAATATCCTGTGTACGGTAAATGCCACAAATTTTAATTTTTGTATGAACTTTGCCCTTTAGTTTTTCAAGCATTTCTTTTTTGTTTGGGCAACGCATAAGGGTTTCGCCTATAAGCACCGCATCTGTTTTGCGTCTACGCAGTGAACGTACATCATCTGCTGTTTTTATACCGCTTTCAGATATAAAAATTATTTCATTTGGAACAAGTTCTCGAAGTTCAAAACTATTGTTTAAGTCAACATCAAAGGTTTTAAGGTTTCGGTTATTTACACCTATAATTCTTGCCCCAGCGGCTAATGCACTTTGAACTTCCTCCGCAGTATGAGTTTCAACAATGGCAGACATTCCAAGGCTATGGGCAATTTCTAGATATTTTTTAATGGTATCAGTATCTAATAATGCACAAATAAGCAAAATTGCAGAAGCACCAAGGGTTTTGGCTTCATAAATTTGGTACTCGTCAACGGTGAAATCCTTTCGCAAAACAGGAATGCTTACAGCAGAGGCAATTTCTTTAAGATAACGGTCATTCCCAAGGAAAAAATATGGCTCTGTAAGTACAGAAATTGCTGCCGCACCACTGTTTTCATAGTCCATTGCGATGTTTAAATAAGGAAAATCGTGTGCAATAATTCCTTTTGAAGGACTAGCTTTTTTAACCTCGCATATGAATGAAATTTCATCTGTGCGTAATGCTTTTTCAAAGGGAAAGCCTGTGTCACAGTTCATTTTCATTGCCTCGGATTTAACTACATCAAGGCATTTTTCCAGCTTAAGCTCAAAGACTCGCTGTTTTGTTCTAGCGGCTATTTTTTCAAGTATCATGCTACCACCTCGTTTGATTGTGTAATAAATTGGTTTAGTTTAGCTAAAGCCGAACCATCTTCAATAAGTTTTTTAGCAAGAGTAACACATTCTTTAATGGTTTTTCCTTTTCCTGCACAGTAAAGGGCAAGGGCACTGTTTAAAATAACAATATCCAGTTTTGCACCTTTTTCTTTTCCTGTTAAAATATCCATTGTTATTTGAGCATTTTCCGCAGGTGTTCCGCCTTTAATTTCATCTAAAGAGTAAACGCCCAAACCTAATTCATGTGGTTCAATTTCATAGCTGGAAAGAGTACCATTGTTTATTTCGCAAACGGTGGTTTTGCCTGTTACAGTGGCCTCATCAAGTCCATCACCGTAAATTGCCATGCCACGTTTAACACCAAGGTTGCTTAAAACCTGTGCCAATGGCTCTACAAGTTTTTTGTCAAACACACCCATAATTTGAAGCTCCGCCGCCGCAGGGTTTGAAAGAGGCCCTAAAATATTGAAAATGGTACGAACTGCAATTTCTTTCCTAACAGGTGCGGCATATTTCATTGAAGAATGATATGTTGGTGCAAACATAAAGCAAATGCCAATGTCGTTAAGGATTTTTGCACTTTGTTCAGAGCCAATGGCAATGTTTGCACCAAGGCTTTCCAAAACATCTGCCGCACCGCTTTTACTGGAAGCAGAACGGTTGCCGTGTTTTGCCACCATAACTCCGCCAGCGGCGGCAACAAAGCTTGATGTGGTGGAAATGTTAAATGTGCCAACGCCATCTCCGCCTGTTCCAACTATGTCCATAACGGTTTTTTCACTGTTTATTTTTGTTGCCTTTTCACGCATTACACTGGCAAAGGCTGTAATTTCTTCAATGGTTTCGCCTTTCATTCTAAGGGCGGTAAGAAAGCTTGCCATTTGGCTTTGGGTTGCAGTGCCGTCCATAATTTCTGTCATTACTTGTTTTCCTTCATCATAGGTTAGGTTTTGTTTTTCAATAACCTTTGCAATGGCTTCTTTAATCATGCTATTACCTCCAAAAAATTTTTTAGAATTGCTTTCCCGTCTGGCGTCATTATGCTTTCAGGGTGGAACTGGACGCCGTATACGTCAAAATCTTTATGTTTTACTGCCATAATTTCACCGTCATCGGTTTTTGCTGTTACTTTAAGACAATCTGGCATTGTGTTTTCAATTGCCGCCAAGGAATGGTATCTTGCGGCAGTAATGTTTTCTGGAAGTTCTTTAAAAATTGCACATTTGCTATCTATTTCAACAATGCTTTGCTTTCCGTGCATAAGCTCTTTTGCGTAACTTACTGTTGCACCAAAGGCTTCACAAATTGCTTGATGACCAAGGCAAACTCCGAAAATAGGAATTTTTCCTGCAAAATGTTTTACTGCTTCAACACATATTCCTGCTTCAGATGGTTTTCCTGGACCAGGGGATAGAATAATATACATTGGTGCAAGGTTTTCAATTTCAGCTAGGGTCATTTCATCGTTGCGTATTACCTTTATGTTTGGGTTAAGTGAGCCTAAAAGCTGATAAAGGTTGTAGGAAAAACTGTCGTAATTATCTATAAGTAAAATCATTAATTAAGCACCTCCGTTGAAGCTTTTAAGGCATTTACAACTGCCGCCGCTTTGTTTAAACATTCTTCATATTCATTTTCTGGAACGCTGTCTGCAACAATTCCTGCACCGGAACGAACAAACACTTTGTTATTTTTCTTAAAGGCAATTCTTATGGAAATGCAAGTGTCTACGTTTCCTGTTAAGTCTATGTAGCCAATTGCTCCGCCGTAAATTCCACGTTTATTGTTTTCTAGTTTATTTATAATTTCGCATGCCCTAAGCTTTGGTGCACCGCTAAGTGTTCCAGCAGGAAGAACTGCATCTATGGCATCTAAACCGCATTTATCGTCACGTATAATTCCTTTAACCGTTGAGCCTATGTGCATTACGTGGCTGAAACGCTCTATGGTCATGTATTTTTCAACTTCAACTGTGCCAAATTTGCTTATCTTTCCAAGGTCGTTTCGTCCTAAATCAACCAGCATATTGTGTTCGGCACATTCCTTTGGGTCTGCCAAAAGTTCTTTTTCAAGGGCAATATCTTCTTCTTTAGTCTTTCCTCGTGGTCTTGTGCCGGCAAGAGGAAAGGTGTAAAGGTCACCATCTTGAAGTTTTACAAGGGTTTCAGGTGAAGCACCTGCAATTTCTATATCCTCACTGGAAAAGTAGAACATATATGGCGATGGATTGGTGGTTCTAAGAACTCTATAAGTGTCCAGCAGACTTCCTTCAAAATCAGCTTCCATTCGATTGCTTAAAACTACTTGAAAAATATCGCCTTCTTTGATGTAATGCTTTGCCTCATTAACCATGTTGCAATATTCTTCTTTGGTGAAAAGCTGTCTGAAATCGGATTTAAGTTTGCCATTAGGTGGTTCTGAATATTTTCCGTTGGAAATTAAGTTGACTATTTTTTTAATTTCTTCAACTGCTTTTATGTAATTTTCTTCAAGGTTATCCGTTTTTGCATTGGCAATTATAATTATTTTTTGTTTCAAGTTATCAAAAGCAATTACCTTGTCAAAAAACATAAGGTCTACATCCTTAAAACCTTCATCGTCCTGAGCATCAAGGTTTAGGCTTGGTTCGGCATATTTTATATAGTCGTAAGAAAAATATCCAACCAATCCACCTGTAAATGGCGGAAGGTAATCCATTTTAGGGCTGCGGTTATCGGCTATAATTTGGTTTATATATTTATGTGGAGTAGTATTTTTAACAACGGTTTTGGTTTCGTTGGTAATGGTAACTTCACCGTTAGTACAAGTAATTTCCATTTTAGGGTCGAAGCCTAAAAATGTATAACGTCCCCATTTATCGGCACTTTCAAGGCTTTCCAACATATAGCAGTGACTGCTAATGGTTTTAAGTATTTGTAACACCTCTATAGGTGTGCGGATGTCTGAAAAAATTTCAGTGCTTACTGGTATTGTTTTAAAGTTTGAAAGCTCTTTTGCCTGTTCTAAAGTTGGTTTAAACATTTTTATCGCTCCTTTTTGAAAATAAAACTTGAAAATAAAAAAACTCGCCCATAATGAATTAAATCATTAAGGACGAGTTAAATATACTAAACCCGTGGTACCACCTTTTTTTGCGTATTAAAAATACGCACACTTTAACAGAATACTAACATATTCCTGACAGCTAACGCCTGCCTTACGTCACGGAATACTAGGAAATTACTTTCTTTTGACCGTGCCCTCAGTGGTCCATTTAACAAACTGCGTTCTGTCAGGCTCTCAGCTACCCCGACTCTCTGTAAGTGCAACATTTATTTTTATCTCCACATCATAGGTTTGATGGACTTTATTAAATTAAAGTAAATTATACACGTTTTTTCCTTGGTGTCAATAGTAAATTTTAGTTTTTTTAAAATGAAATTTCGACATAAAAATTTGTGTCACTTTTTCATCAGATATTTATAAATGTAATTTTAAGACCGCAAAAGCAATTGATTTATGCTAAAATGGCATATTTTATTGTAAAAAATTCCTAAATAGTGTAACATTATTATTGTTATATTGAAGGAGGGAAAATAAATTGAGCAGAACTATAATGACAGGAAACGAGGCAATTGCCCGTGGCGCTTACGAGGCAGGGGTTTTGGTTGGCTCCGCTTATCCTGGTACACCAAGCACTGAAATAATGGAAAATTTCTCTAAATACCAAGGTGTTTACGGAGAATGGGCAGTAAATGAGAAGGTAGCCTGTGAAGTAGCGGCAGGGGCATCAACCCGTGGTGTTAGAAGCTTTGCCGCAATGAAGCATGTAGGCTTAAATGTGGCGGCAGATGCTTTTATGAGCTATGCTTACCACGCAATTGACGGCGGTTTTGTGCTTATTAATGCCGATGAACCAGGTATGCATTCTTCCCAAAACGAACAAGATAACCGACACTATGCACCACTTGCAAAGGTTGCAATGCTAGAGCCAAGTGACAGCCAGGAATGCCTTGATTTTATGCGTTTTGCATACGAAATAAGTGAGGAGTATGATACTCCTGTGCTTATGCGTGTTACAACACGTGTCTGTCATTCAAAATCCATAGTGGAAATTGGTGAAAGAAAAACACCACCCCTTAAACCATTTACAAAGGATATTAAAAAAATGCTTATGGTTCCTGCAAATGCAAGGCTTAGGCATCCAATAATTGAAAATGAAAGACTGCCACGCCTTAGAGAGCTTTCAAATAACGGCAGTTTAAATAAAATTGAATACTACGATAAAAAAATTGGCATCATTACCAATGGCATTAGCTATCAATATGCAAAAGAAGTAATGGGCGAAAATGCAAGCTACCTTAAAATTGGCTTCAGCTATCCACTTCCAGATAAAATGATACGTGAGTTTGCAAAAAATGTAGATTCTCTTTATGTAATTGAAGAGGGTGACAGCTATATGGAAACAGAAATTAAGGCAATGGGTATTTTCTGTATTGGTAAAGATTTATTCCCTGTTTGCGGTGAATTTTCACCTGAATTAATACGTGAAAAGTTAACCGGAAAGCTTCCAGAGGAGCATTATATTATTGAAAAAACTGCACCTGTAAGACCGCCTGTGCTTTGTGCCGGATGTCCTCACAGAGGTTTATTTTTTGAACTAGGAAAGTACAATGATAAGGCATATTTCAGCGGAGATATTGGCTGCTACAGCCTTGGTGCATTGCCGCCTCTTTCAGCACACGATTCACTTTTGTGCATGGGTGGAGCAATAACTGTTGCCCATGGTTTTGAAAAAGCAACCCAGATGAGTGGTGCTAATACATATACTAAAACTTTCTCGATTATAGGCGATTCTACTTTCTTCCATTCAGGGGTGACAGGGCTTATAAATGCAGTATACAACAAGGCAAATATAACTATGATTATACTGGACAACAGCATTACTGGCATGACAGGTCATCAAGATAACCCAGGAACTGGACGAACTGTTATGGGTGAGGACGCACCTGTTGTAGATATAAAACAGCTTTGCCATGCCTGCGGAATTAAACAGGAAAACCTTGTAGTTGTAGACCCATACGATTTGAAAGCAACTGCAAATGCAGTAAAAATGGGATATGAGGCAACAGAGCCATTTGTTATTATAACTAAAAGAGAATGTGCTTTGTTAAAGCCTGTTTTGAAAAAAAGAGCCACAATTAAGTGCAGTGTTAATGCCGACAAATGTATTACCTGTAAGCTTTGCCTTAAATCTGGCTGTCCTGCATTAAGGCTTGGAGAAAAGGTAACAATTGATACTGAAAGCTGTAACGGCTGTAACATCTGCGGACAAATTTGTCCGGTTGGTGCTATAGAAAGGACAGGTGAAGAATAATGACAAAAAATATACTTCTTGTTGGTGTAGGCGGACAGGGAACAATTTTAACCTCTAAAATTCTTTCCAGAGGGTTAATGGAAAAAGGATACGACGTAAAAATGTCGGAAATACACGGCATGAGCCAGCGTGGCGGTACGGTAACAACCCAAATTCGCTTTGGTGAAAAGGTGTACAGCCCTGTGGTTGAAAAAGGAACGGCAGATATTATTGTTGCCTTTGAAAAATGCGAGGTTTTACGCTGTATTGACAGTCTTAAAAAAGATGGAATTTTGGTTGTAAACGACTATGAAATACAGCCTGTAACTGTTGCCATTGGTGCGGCAAAATACCCTACAGGGTTAATTGAAAGTTACAAAGAAGCAATTAACAATACATATGTTTTAGATGCTTTTGGTATTGCTAAGGGGCTTGGTAATGCAAAATGTATGAACATTGTACTTTTGGGTGCATTGGTAAAAATGCTTGCCCTTGAGGAAATAGATTGGAAAGAACTTATAAAGGACGAAGTTCCGCCAAAGGCTGTGGAGCTTAACATAAAAGCCTTTGAAAAGGGATATGAAATATAATTAATAAATAAAATAGCGGTTATTCAGTGTGTATGTAAAGACTACGCTTGAATAACCGCATTTTTATGTGTTTAATAAAGTTTTTCGTCTTATTTTTTCAAAACGCAAGTGGGTTTGGGCAACACCCAAGGTATTTCCTAATGTTCACCTATTTTTTTAAATAGCTTTGTTTATCGTCATAGGTATTCTTTTTTTTCGGCTGCCCTTTTTTAACTACTTGCGTTCCTAAAAAGTATCCGGCTATCAGTACAACAAAAATAAAAAAATTCTGCATAAAAATACCCTCCGTTTTTACTTTGATTTTTTATTCCAATTCCCCATTAATGGAATATTCCAACTGTGAATTTTCTGATTTTTTCATTATTTTATATAATAAGTCAGCTTCGCTTATGCTTTTATTTTCAGGAAGTTTAGAGAACAGAAGACCCATAATAGAAGTATCAGTGTATTGTGCATCAATGAATTCGCAGTCTGTAAATTCAGTTTTTGCTTTAAGCATATCCATAAAATCATCGTAGCTCATTACGTCATCTATAAGTCCTAATTCTTTTGCCTGCTGTGCTGAATAAACACGCCCGTCGGCAATTGCTTTTGCTTTATCAAGTGGAATTCCACGTTCTTCAGACACTATGCCAACAAAAATATTATAGCTTTCGTCAATCATCGATTGTAAAATGTCAATTTCTTCTTGTGTAGTTCCAGCTGTTGGGCTAAGCATGTTTTTATTTTTACCGCTCTTAATTGTAATATCTTTTATGCCAAGTTTATCCATAAGACCTGTGGCATCGTAGCTGTTAATCATAACACCAATTGAGCCAGTCATGGTCATACGATTTGCATAAATTTCATCTGCCGCCATGGAAAGGTATAAAGCACCAGAGGCTGCTGTTTGTGCATAGTAGGCATAAATTGGTCTGCCAGTCTCTTCCTTATATTTTTTGAGGGCAAGGTACATTTCATCACTTTCGTAGGTTCCGCCGCCGCCAGAATTAATGTAAAGAATGAGACCTTTATTTGAATCATCATTTATAAGGTAATCCAATTCATTAAGCGTCCATTGGTGCTGATAGCCAGTAGTTACACCATAGCTGTTTACATTTTCGCTTGCAATTGTACCTTCTATGTAAATGGTTTCAACATAATCACCATAAACAGCAGCTGCTTCTTCAACAGAAGAAGAACGGCTAAATGCAGATGCAATTCCAAAGAAAATAAGTCCGTTTAAAGTAATGAAAACAGCAAGTGCAATAAGACCCCAAAACAGGCAACCTTTACCGCCTTTGTTTTTAGTGTAGTTAGTATTGTAGTTGGTGTTATAGTTTATTTGCTTGGTGGCCTGGGCTTTGTCAGCATTAACATCAGGCTGTGGTTGTTCCAATTTCTTTTCAAACTCCACGGCTTTTGCCTCACTATTGTTTCCCATTAATTCGTTTTCGTCCATTTCGTTCCTCCTAATTGTCAATTCATATATATTGTATTATAACATTTTTTTCAAATTTGTGTTGCATTTTAACAAATTTGTAATATAAAAATAGCGTGTACACTTTGTATACACGCTAAAGGATGTGGATAAACCTTGGGCGTTGCCCAAACCCACTCGCTTTTTGAAAAAAGCGAGACCAAAAACTTTCATAAAAACTGCATATACATGCGGTTTTTAGAAGGGTCAAGGGTGAAACCCTTGTGTGTGTTTGAGGGCAAAACCCTCAAGGTTTTGACTTTGATTTTAATAGTTTTCAAAAAATCTTCTTTCATATTCTGCTTTAAGCTCATCACGGAAAGATGGATGTGCAATTTCAATAAGTGATTTTGCTCTTTCCCTAAGGGTTTTGCCTTTAAGTTTTGCAATACCATACTCAGTTACTACGTAGTTAACGTCTGTACGCGAGGTGGTGATAGCCGCACCTTGGTCAACAAAAGGTACAATTCTGGATACTTTACCGCCTGCCGCAGTTGAAACCATGGCAATAATTGCACGTCCGCCTTTGCTCATTGTTGCACCACGCACAAAGTCTACCTGTCCGCCAACGCCGCTGAACTGCTTTAAGCCAATGCTTTCTGAAACAACCTGACCCATAAGGTCTACCTGAATGCAGGAGTTAATAGAAACCATGTTGTCGTTTTGGGAAATAATGCGTGGGTCGTTAACATAGTCTACAGGGTAAAGCTCCACGGCCGGGTTATCGTCAATAAAATCGTACAGTTTTTTTGTACCCATTACGAAGGTACCTATGGTTTTTCCTGGGTGAAGTTTTTTAAGTTTGTTATTAATTACACCTGCTTTAATAAGGTCAATTACACCATCAGAGAACATTTCAGAGTGAAGACCAAGGTCTTTTCTATCTCCAAGGAAAGTAAGTACGCTCTCTGGAATAGAGCCAATGCCAAGCTGAAGGGTATCGCCATCTTTAATAAGTGAAGCGCAGTATTCGCCAATTTTGCTTTGAACTTCGCTTATTTCACCAGTTGCAAGCTCAGCCATTGGTGCATTATGCTCAACAATATAGTCAAGCTCGCTTATATGAATAAAGTTGTTTCCAAGAACACGTGGCATATTTTCGTTAATTTGCGCAATAACTAATTTTGCGGCATGTGCCATTGGTTTTGTATAGTCCGAAGATGGCCCAAAGCTGCAATAGCCGTGTTTATCAGGCTTAGAAAGCATAATAAGGGCAACGTCAACAGGCATGTCTTCACCTGTAAGAAGGTAAGGAATTTCATGGAAAAATGAAGGTGTAAAGTCGGCTGTGCCATTGTTTACGGCTGACCTTGTGGAGCCGCTTACAAAAAGACCGTTGAAACGGAAGTGACCGTTCATTTCTGCCTTTGAATACTTACCTTCGCCAAGTGTAACAACATGAGAAATTTCTACGTTGTTAAACATTTGATAGTTTTCAATCATTGTGTCAATAAGGTATGTAGGTTCAGCTGCTGCATGCGCTGTAACAACTCTGTCTTCTGATTTAATATGGCTTATTGCATCTTTTGCGCTTACAAGTTTTGAAGAATAAATTTCTTTCCAGTCCTTAATATTCATTGGTAATCTCTCCTAACATGTTCGAATTAAAGTTTCAAAATCAAGGTGTGTAGAAACTATATTACAACCAATCTTGTCATTTTGCAACATTTTTTTATAATAAATTGAAATAAACATTTTGCTGATGGTCAGACCAAAGCCTTGTAATTTAGGGGCTTCCCATAAAATTGGTTTGATTAATATGTTTGAAGACAGTAATTTTATCAAATTAATAAGTCATATAATGTGAAATTTAAATTTATTGTTTTTTTGTGCAATTGATGTGCTATAATGCTGTTATGGAGGTGATGCGGGTGAAACTAGCGCTTATTCAAATTGAGGCGGACAGTGCGCTAAACTATAAAAATACTGAAGAAAAAATGTTAAGAATGCTTGAAACGGCAGGGAAAAACTGTGCAGAATTTTCAATTTTACCAGAATGTACTTATCCAGGATATATGGCTGGTTTTAACAGACAAAACTATTCCCAAGCACTGGAATTTAACGACGAATTGCTTATGAAGATAGGCAATATTGCACAAAAATACAGTATGTTTATTGCAGTGGGAATTTGTGTTGGTGAAGCAAACATATTGCGTAATGCAGGAATAGTATTTAACCAGATGGGTGAGATAATTCACAGGGCATATAAGTCAAATTTATGGCATTTTGACCATAAATGTTTTAGTGCTGGTGAGGAATTTAAAACCTTTGATACGCCTTGGGGAAAAATGGGAATGATTATTTGTGCAGATGGACGCATACCCGAAATAACACGCATACTTGCCCTTGATGGAGCAAAAATGATTATAGATTTAGTAAATTTAACGTCATCTTCAGCAAAGGTTAAAGAGTTTACTAATCCACAATATGAATATTATATCAACGTGCGAGCCTTTGAAAACAAAGTGTGGTTTGCAGTTTGTAGCAAAATGGGTGTAGAGGATAATTGTGTATGCAACCTTGGGCGGTCTATGGTGGTAAACCCCAACGGGGAATATGTTTCCCAACTTACATCGGAAGTTGAAGATATACTTTACTGCAATGTGGATTTAAACCAAGATTTTGGTAAGACTTTAAGTAGAAATCCTGAATTGTATACAATAATTACCCAGGAAAATGAAAATTTGCCTGTAGTGCAGTATATAAATCAACCAGTTATCCCAGCAGAAAGCCAATTTTTTACGTCTTCAGTTCAGTTTCATGCGACGAATTTAGCAGAATACGAGGAGAAAGCTAAAAGGTATATTACAATGAATTCCTATTGTGATGGAAACATTGTATTTTTGCCACAGACAACTTTTTGCACACAGCCCCAGAAACTTTATGACGCAGTTTCAAAATATATAACAGAAGAAATTGCAATTATTGTATCCAAGGAAAGTGATGAGGAAAAATTTGCACTTGCGTTGGACAAAACAGGAATAATTGGAATTTGGCACAAGACAAAAGAAGAAAAAAATGTGCCATATGCTTGCATTAGCACAAAGTACGGTAAAATAGGTGTTATATTTGATAATGAATTTTATATTCCGGAAATTGCAAGGTGCTATATGCTTATGGGTTGTCATATACTTTTTGTAAGTGACAGTGAAAGAAGAGTTATGGACAACAAATTTTTGTATACACGTGCTTCGGAAAATAAAATTTATTTGGTGCGAAATTCAGTGGCAGAGGATGACAGCACAACAATCGTGAACCCAAATGGAAAGACAGCGGCAGTATCGGTTAAAGGTGCAGAGCAAATTATTTGTACCTACACGCTGCCATTGCTTTCGGCATCCAAAGGTGTGGTGCCGGGTACAGACGTAGTTATGGGTAGATTCGGAAGGTTATATGGCAGATTGATTGGCAAATGATATTCGACAAATAGCGAAAACGACATAATACTAAGAATTATTTAACAATAATGAAAAAAATTTGTCGATAAAAAAATTTGGCAATTTCTTTCATAAATCGTATAATAAAAAAATAAATATATTTACGGTTGGTGAATTTTATGGAATTTAAAGACAGATTAAAAATGCTAAGACGTAACTACATAGTAGATGGCAAAAGATTAACACAGGAAAAACTTGGTAATGTTTTGGGATATAAATATACGTCCGTATCCAATTACGAATCTGGAAGGAATGAGCCTTGTATAAGAGATTTAATTAAGCTGGCAAAATTTTTTAATGTAAGTCTAGATTACCTTGTTTGCACATCTGATGAAACCAATGTGGATGTGATGGATAACGAACTATATAATCTTTGCTGTTCATTTACCGCTGAGGAACAAAAAAGGCTTTTGGCAATTATTAAAGAACAAAAAAGGTGAGGGAAATTTCCCTCACCTTTTTTATTTATTTATTTTGTTTAAAGAACATTGTTTGTTTTCAGATAAAATGTGGTCTATCTCTTCTGGTTCCGAGATTGTATCTATTATTTTTACACTTAGAAGTGAAAGATCCCGAGCCAAGTCAAAAATTTTACCATGATTTTCCCCTGGGGTTAATATTTTTACAACTGGGTTTAAGGGAAGTCCAGCAACTGTGTTTATTACAACACCATTAAGACCATTGCTCAGCGAAACAAGTACACCAACAGGGTATGCGGCGGCAGAAAGCAAAAACGCACTTAATATATCAACATCAAAATGCTTGCCAGCACATCCCATCATAAAGTTTATAGTGTCATGAGGTTTCCATGATTTTCTATATGACCGGTCTGAGGTAAGGGCATCATAAACATCTGCAACAGCTATAATTTTCCCAAATTCATGTATTTCTTCTTCCTTAAGACCATTAGGGTAGCCAGTTCCATCTATTTTTTCGTGGTGAGCAAGTATTCCATTAAGGATATCGGCAGATAATCCACTGCAAGGCTTTAACTTTTCCATTGCATATCTAGGATGTTTTTTCATTACGTTAAATTCTTCATCAGTTAATGGACCTGGTTTATCAAGTATTTCAAGAGGAATGTTAAGTTTACCAACGTCGTGGAGCATTCCGGCTGTTGCAAGTTCTTTAAGCTTGCTATTTTTATATCCAAGATTTTTGCCGATTATAGTGGAAAGTATACCAACCTGCATACTATGTATATATGAGTATTCATTATAATTTTTAATATCAATAATATTCATTAAGCATTCGCGATTTTTTGTAACCACATCAACAAAATAGTCTGCTATTCGGTTAACAGATTCAACACACGCAAAAATATTTCCTTTTTCAGATTGAAAGGATTTAAAGATTTTTCCAATTTCGTTTGAAACATTAATTTTTTCTTCCATGGATAAAATCTCGTTTACTTCTATATCTTCACAGCCTTCGCACTCTATATAAATACCTTGTATTCCCTTATCCATAAGTCGGATTATTGTGGATTCATCAAGAATAGTACTAGCGTGAAGCAATGGAAAAAAAGAGGATTTTCCCCAAATATCTTTTGCCAAAATCATTCCCGGTTTTAAATTATTAATAGAGATGTAAATCATTATTAATACTCCTATATTTTTAGTATGAGTAGGGATTATTGTAAAAATAGATAAATGAATGTCTTAAATGTGCACATTTATTACGATTTTAGAAAATTATAACACCAAATCAACACGTTGGCAATAAATGGTTGAAAAATATTAAACGTTGTGTTGTTTAATATTTGTTTTGCTTAATAAAAACAAAGTGTATTGACAAAAATGTTAGCTAAAGATAATATTGTTCGTATATGATAGACTTTTAAATATAAATTTATTGATATTAGGATGTGTTTTTATGACTTTAGATAAACTTGCAATAGGCGAAAAAAGAAAAATACTTGCTGTAAACGGGCAGGGTGCTTTAAGACGACGTTTGCTAGACATGGGTCTTACCCCATATACAGAAGTTATGATAAGAAAGGTTGCACCTATGGGTGACCCTATAGAATTGAATTTAAGAGGTTACGAGCTTACTATTCGTCTTGATGATGCGAAAAACATTGAAGTTGAGGATGGTGTTCGTGAATGATATTTGCTCTTGGCGGAAATCAAAATTGCGGTAAAACCACCTTGTTTAATCAGCTTACAGGCTCAAACCAGCATGTTGGCAATTTTCCAGGTGTAACGGTAGACAAAAAAGAAGGGCAGATACGTGGAAGAAAAGATGCAACAGTTGTGGATTTACCAGGCATTTATTCTCTTTCACCTTACACCAGTGAAGAAATTGTTACAAGGGATTTTCTTATAAACCAAAGACCTGATTGCATTATAAACATTGTGGATGCAACAAATATCGAACGAAATCTATATTTAAGCCTTCAGCTTATGGAATTAAATATACCTATGGTAATTGCCCTTAATATGATGGATGAGGTAAGAGCTAACGGAAACACCATAAAGATAAAAGCTTTGCAGCAACTTATTGGGGTGCCCGTGGTACCAATTGCTGCTGTTAAAAACGAGGGCGTAGATGAGCTTACTGAAGTGGCAGTGGCAATAGCACAGGCAGGAACAAAGCCGCAAATTGCCGACTTTTGCTCTGGTGCTGTTCACAGGGCAATTCATGGCGTTGCACACCTTATAGAGGATCATGCCTATCGTGCTAAAGTTCCACCAAGGTTTGCGGCAACAAAGGTGATAGAAGGCGACGAGCCAATGATGGAAACCTTGAACCTTACGGAAAATGAAAAAGATATGATTGAGCATAATGTTGCAGAAATGGAAAAAGAATTGGGAACTGACCGTGAGGCGGCACTGGCTGATATGCGCTACAAATTTATTGAAGGAGTGTGCGCCAAAACTGTAATTAAATGCGGTGAAAGCAAGGTACATCAGCGAAGTGTTAAAATAGACAGCGTCCTTACGCATAAATACTTTGCAATTCCAATTTTCTTAACTATTATCCTTTTGATGTTCTACCTCACCTTTGGTGTTATCGGTTCGGCATTAAGTGATTTGCTTTCTGTTGGTATTGACTCATTAACCAATGCAGTAAGTTATTCGCTTACAATTTATGGAATTAACCCTGTTGTTCATTCACTTATAATTGATGGTATATTTGCAGGGGTTGGCAGCGTTTTAAGCTTTTTGCCAATTATTGTGGTGCTGTTTTTCTTCCTGTCTATGCTGGAAGACAGCGGATATATGGCAAGAGTGGCTTTTGTTATGGATAAGCTGTTAAGAAAAATTGGGCTATCGGGACGTAGCTTTGTGCCTATGGTTATTGGTTTTGGATGTTCTGTTCCTGCAATTATGGCAACAAGAACATTGGCAAGCGAGCGTGACAGAAAAATGACCATACTTTTAACACCGTTTATGAGCTGTAGTGCAAAGTTACCTATATATGCTATGTTTACAGCGGCATTTTTTCCTAAATATCAGGCACTGGTTATGATTTGCCTATATATTATGGGAATTTTGGTTGGAATAGCATCAGGGTTTATATTTAAAGGAACTTTGTTTAAAGGAAATCCTGTACCTTTCGTAATGGAGCTACCAAATTATCGCTTTCCAAGTATGAAAAGTGTTTTAATGTTGATGTGGGACAAAGCAAGGGACTTTTTAATGAAGGCCTTTACGGTAATTTTCTTGGCAACTATTATCATTTGGTTTTTACAGACCTTCGACACAAGGTTTAACGTAGTTATCAACAGTGCAGACAGTATGCTTGCTTATATTGGAAAATTTGTATCGCCGTTTTTTGCACCTATTGGTTTTAGCGATTGGCGTGCATCTACAGCGCTGATAACTGGTTTTACGGCAAAGGAAGCCGTTGTAAGCACAATGGCAGTTCTTACCGGAAGCAGTGTAAGCAATCTTCCACAGGTTCTGGGTGGAATTTTCACCACATTACAGGCATTTTCTTTCCTTACATTTACATTGTTATATACACCTTGTGTGGCAGCTATTGCGGCGGTGCGCCGTGAAATGGGAAGCGGACTTGCGGCAGTTGCAGTTGCGGCATATCAAATTTTTGTGGCATGGGTTGTTGCATTTTTGGTTTATAATATAGGTGGATTGTTTTTTTAGGAGGCTTATATGAACATATGGGATTTTGTGCTGATTGGCATAGTGCTGATACTGGTTTTTTCATCAATAAAAAAGATAAAAGAGAGAAGCAAAAACAGCGGTTGTGGCAGTTGCAGTGGTTGCAGTGTGGACAATTGTGTCAGTAGAAAAAACGAAGAGGAAAAAAAGAAGTAAAATAAGTGATAAGGCTCTGCTGCTATATTTTAGTGGCAGAGCTTTTTGTATTTTGTACAGAATTCATACACAAAATGATAAAAAACATCACAAAACCATGCAATATCAGCTTAAAACAATAAAAATATTTAGAATTTATGAAGTGTGTATTTTTCTGAAAGAATTATGTTGCTGTATGGCGGATATTATGCTATACTTCATCTTAATATGAATAACATATGTGGTTAAAATTCAATTATTATATTATATAGATTGCGAGGGACTATTAACATGGGCGTTGATAGAGACATATTTGAAGGTGCAGATAGAATTAAAGATTGTTATTTTTCACCGGTTAGGGTTGTAAGCGAAAGAGTTTTTGAACTTCAACAACAGGGACATGAGTTTGTTAATTTTGGTGAGGGCGAGCCAGACTTTGATACACCAAAGGGAATTGTGGATGCAACAATAAATGCACTGCAAAACAAATATACTCACTATGCAAATAACCGCGGGCTTATTGAGCTAAGACAGGAAATTAGCAAGTTAAGCCAAGAGGTTAATGGTATTTACTATAACCCTGAAGACGAAATAATTGTTACATCGGCTGGAGCTGAGACAATTAACGATGCAATTATGGCATTTTTAAACCCTGGAGACGAAGCAATTATTTTTACACCTGCATTTTTTAACTATGAAAATCTTATTTTAATGGCTGGTGCAACAGTGGTAGACATTCCTTTAAAAGGAGAAAATGGTTTCCAAATTGACCCTGATGAGCTAAGAAGAAATATTACAAGCAAAACAAAAATGATTATTATAAACAACCCATGCAATCCGACAGGTGTGGTTTTCAGCAATGAGGTTTTAACAGAGGTTGCTAAAATTGCTGTAGAAAATAATTTGATTGTTTTCAGTGACGAAATTTACAGCAAAATAATTTACGGTGAGGATAAATTCCGTTCAATGGCATCTTTTCCGGGTATGAGGGAAAGAACTATTATTGGAAACGGTTTTTCAAAGCTTTATTCAATGACAGGTTGGAGAGTTGGATATTTGCTTTTTGATAAAAGAATGATGGCTAGTCTTTTAAAGGTACACCATTACTGTGTAACATGCACACCAACCTTTATTCAAAAGGGTCTTGCAGATGCAATGAATTTGCCAGAGGTGAAGGCAGATGGGCAGAAAATGGTTGATACCTATTCAAGAAGACGAGACTTGGTTTGTAAATACCTTGACATGGTGCCTGAATTTAAGTATGCACAGCCACGAGGCGCATTTTATGTGTTTGTGGATGTATCTGAAACAGGTATTGATGGAGATGAGTTTGCAGAAAGACTGCGTGAGGAACGCTTTGTGGCAACGATACCAGGAAGCGGACTTGGCGGCGAAAACTTTAAAAACTACATCAGAATTTCTTTTGTAACAGATGAAAAAAATGTTGAAAAGGGAATGCAGGAAATATTAGGTTTGGTTAGTGAGTTAAGGGAAGTGAAAAAAGAAAGAATGGCTTGTTAATTCAAAAAAATAAAAGGTTCAATTTTTCATAGCATTAATTATGCTTGTGAGAAATTGAACTTTTTTTATTGATTAAAGAAGTATTAGCATTTAAAGTTATGAAAGATTAAATTTGTGACTATTAGGTGACCAGTGGGTGAACATTAAGTGTAGATATTGTGGGGTATGAATGAAATAAGTTGTAAAATATATTTTTCCATTTACATCCATTATGAAGGGTGATACTATTTATTTAAGATTATTTGTTGTATTACCTAGGAAATGCCGATTTCATTAAATCAGTATTTCTACATTAGAACATTATACTTAGGAGATGATTTTATGAGCATAGGAGCTATAGGTCAATCGACTTATTCAGCACAAACAAGTTCAAGCAGTTCAAGCAGTGAAAAAATTAAGTCTCTTCAAAAAAAGCTGGAAGAACTTCAGGACAGCTTAACAGAAACACAAAGTGAGTATTCAAGTGCTTTGGCTGAAGGGGATCAGGAAACGGCAGATGCATTACAGTCTGAAATAACAACAACACAAAACAGCATTACAACTGTTCAAAACAGCATAAGAAAACTGCAGAATACACAGTCTCAAGGTGGTACATCATCGGTTAAAAATGCCGAAAGCCTTGAAGCTTTGGAAAAACTTGAAGAAACCCAAAAAGAAGAAAAGGTTGAAAAGGAAAAAGAAAAGAACTTTGATACTTTTGAAAAAAGCAATGATGAACTTTTTAAAGGAAGCGGTACATATAAATTAGTAACAGAAAATGGTCTTACATCCATTTTGGTGGATACAGCAGACGAAGAATAGGAATTATTAAATGCCACGGGCTTATGCCTGTGGTTTTTTTTGTTTGTTTAACACAACTTGTAAGTGTTAGACATACTATAACATATAGGGAACAAGCCTTATTGCGTTATTTTTGATGAGTTTATTTAAAATGGAGGTGAAGAATGATATGAAAAATTATGTACCGATTTCTATGGCTAAATTTAGCAACCAAGCTTTAATATACTTTGAAATTGATGAAGTAGAGAATGCAGACATGGTGGAAACCGCCTATATATTATTGAAATTAAATCCATATAAAAATCCGGAAGAAGAAATACATTGTTATCTAAACGATAAAATTGACGTTAAAAGCCTAAATAATCCCTTCACTGGATTAAGCAATCGATACAGTTATTTGCGTGAGGATAACGTGATTATAGATATAACTGAAAACCTTCACTTATTAGCTTCCGGTGTGGTAAAAAACAATGGGCTTATAGTTGAATTTGGCAACAGCGATTTATATTCATGCCAACTTCAATTAGTTTACAGGAGAGAAATTATTTTTCCTGCTTATAGTTGTATGGGATTTTTTGAAAAGGAATTGATACTTTCAAGCTTTAAAGACAAGGCAATATCTCCTTATTTTTTTACCGCAACTTCTTCAAATATTACTTTTTCTATTTACAATATGAGTAAACACACTGTAAGTGTTAATGTTCAAAATAGTCCTGATGCAAAATTATTTGTAAATGATGCCCAGACATTAGTATTGTTGCCAAATGAAACAGGATTGATAGTACCATATAAGTTTACAAAATATACAAGAGTTGTTGCTAGAAGTGAAGAAAATTGCATTGTTATAAAATTATGGTACCAAACACAGTTAATAAGCTAAAAATGTAACCATAAAGTGATTGTCCACATAATATGTAATGAGCTCGTTTTAAGAAAAGGTACCTTGTTCTATATTAAACCCTATAAAAAGAGGTGAATTAAAAAAATGAATAATTTGATTTTCAATACCACTGCTTCCGAATTAAAAGCATCGATGTATGGATACAATCAAGATACCCTAACATTGCAGCAAATTCAATTGGATCCTAACGGTAATATGCTTGTATCAGGCGATGTGACAATAACCAATGAAACGTTAACAGTAATTGGTGATGTGACAATAACCAATGAAACGTTAACAGTAATTGGTGACGTGACAATAACCAATGAAACCTTAACGGTACAAATTGCTGGTCAGACATTTACTTCAAGCACAGAAACGTTAACGGATGTAACTGGAACTGGTACTGTATTTGCTGACACAAATATTGCTTCACTTACAACGGCTTCTATGTTTATTAACAATATAGGAGATACAACTGTAACCTATTCATTACAGTTAAGCCCTGATGGAATTGTGTATTTCTATGACCCAAGTTATACAAATATGACTGTTCCAACAGGAACAAATACAATTATTGCAATAGCTAAATATGCACAATTTGCCCAGTTGCAATATTCTTTAGGAGTAGCAACAGCAAGCTTTATTGCATATTACAACGGACAGGCATAAGCTTATTTAATGAAGTTTAAGAACAGTTTATTTAAAATCGCAGGGCGCAAGCTCTGCGGTTTTTCATAATATGTATTGTTAGGAGGTTTTAGTATGGTTACTATAAGTTTATGCATGATTGTAAAAGATGAAGAAAAGTATATTGAACAATGCCTAAGCAGTGTTGCTTCAATTGTAAACGAAATAATTATTGTGGATACAGGTTCAACGGATAAAACTTTGGAACTGGCAAGTCGTTTTAACCCAAAAGTTTTTAAATATACTTGGAATAGTAATTTTGGCGATGCAAGAAACCATTCGCTGGAAAAAGCTGCAGGAGATTGGATTCTGGTTTTAGATGCAGATGAAGCCATATACAGTGAGGATTTAAAAAAACTTACGGATACTGTTCAAACAACGAAGGCTAATGAAATTGCCTTAAAATTTCATAATTTCACAAGCGAAATCTCGGAAGAAATCTTTAATACACATATTGGCGTAAGGTTGTTTAAAAATCATTGTTTTAGGTATGAAGGTGCCATTCATGAGCAACTGGTACCAATCAATGAAATAATTTCACGTAATCCTTATATAACAGATATTAGAGTTCGTCATTATGGTTATTTAAGGTCTAACTCGGGGCAAAAAAAACGTGACAGAAACGTACCAATTATTCAAAAAATGTTAGACGAAAATCCTAATGACTCTTTTCAGTTATTTAATATGGGAAACGAATACATGAGCCTAGATGATTTTAATAAAGCTCTATATTATTTTGATAAAGCTTATGCCAACAAAAATACCTCTCTTTCCTACTGCCCACATTTAATATTCCGAAAGGCAGCCTGCCTGCACTATTTGAATAGAAATGAGGAAAGTTTGAAAATAATAGAGGAAGGTCTTAAGGTTTATCCTAAATGTACGGATTATGAATTTTTTAGGGGAATAATTTATAAAACACTGAGGCGTTACACATTGGCAATAGAAAGTTTTAACAAATGTATTGCTATGGGTGCACCACCGGCAACTTTAAGCTTTTTCAATGATACAGAAAGTTTTAGAGCATATGCAGAACTGGGAAATATTTATTATTTAGAAGAGGACTTTGCAAAAGCTTTGTCTTTTTATTTAAAAGCTATTAAAGCCAAAAACAATCAATATGGGTTGATATACAAAATTGGTCAGGTTTTAAATAAAATATATTCAGATAAAAATATGGTTGGACGAGGTTTAGAAAACTTGTTTGCAAATTGGCAACACATTACAAATTTGCTGGTAATGGTAGATGTTTTGCTTAATGAAAAGTTGTATAAACAAGGAGCAAAATACTTTGAAAGAATACAAAGTGATGAAGAATATCCTAACGATATTAACTATTTAAGAGGTCGCATATTTTTTTACGCTAAAGAGTATGCAGCTGCCTTTGATGAGTTCATAAAGGTTATATCATCGACCAACGAAAAAAAACTGCTGCCTGAAATAAAAAACAGAGCTTTTGAATATGGGGTTATTTGCTGTATGGCATGCAATGAAAATGGTTTGCCAGGATGTGACCAGGAACGAATAAAATCTTTAATTATCCCATTGGATAATGACGAAGAAAAGCAAATACTTTTATATTTTTTGGAAAAAACAGAAGTTACTTTTGAAAACAATTCTAAAGGGATTATTTACCAAATTTTATCTGAAATACTGGCAGTATCGGAGTTTGATTTATTTGAGCAAAGTTTAGAAGTTTTAAATGTAATTAATAGCAAAGAGGTACTTTTGGATTTGGCTGAAATTTATTATAAAAATGGATATAAGGAATTAGCAATAAAAAATATATTGCGTTCTGTAAAGGAATTAGATGTTATTAATGCAAATGCGGTGCAAATACTAAGCAAGGAATTTCTTGTACCGCAACCTTAAAAGAAAGAGACGACTAAAAATAGTCGTCTCTTTTTAATCATTTTTTTTAATACAAAACAGATAATCCTTGGTTATAAGTCTTGCCAAAGTGGATGGAACATCGTTAGTAATGTCAACACTATGAATTGCTTTTTTTAGCAGTTCTATGGAATCAGCATCAATAGGTTGGTAAAGCAACGTAATTTGTTTAACCACTGCATCTATTTTTAACAAATAGCTATTCATATTTTCAGTAGATATACGATAAGAAGCTTTGTTTGAATCTTGAATATTGAATTTTCCTAAGGAATATTTCAGGTTCATCTCATTTGATGTGTTTCGTAATTTAATAAGCAGTGTTCCATTTGGTTTTAACAGGTCAAAAAGGTGCTTTACCAATAAATAGGGGTTACCGTAATTATTAACAGGTTCTCCCATTAATATATAATCAAAGCTTTCGTTATTGTAGTAGTCGCTTAAAAAATCAATTCTGTCGCAATTTACAGTGCATATGGTTTGCAAATCTAAAAAATATTTAGCATTTGTTGTAAAGGCATGGCAAACTGTTTCAGTTATTTCATATTCTTTTAGTTTATTTTTTATTTCTAATATTGGCGTTCCACATCTAGTATCAATGCCTAATATTTGTGGCTTAAAGCCTTGTTTTTCAGGGTTTTTTATAGTTGAAATTAATTCCCTTTCAAAGTTACGTATATCGTCCCATGGTTCAATGCCGTGATATTTTTCAATAAAAAATTTTTTTCCACTTTCTAAAGACTTTGCCTGTTTTATGAAGTCCTCTTGGTTTAGATTATAAATATGGTCATGATGGACCCAAGTGTCTTTGCAAAGAATGGTTTTATAGCCCGCTCTGTTTACTCGTCTTGACATATCATCATCGGCAAAATCATGGAAATAACCATAATCAAAGCCGCCAACAACATCTATACACTCTTTTTTATAAAAAAATATTGCTGGCATAAGACACATACGCTCGTGCCATTTTAATGGGTTAGAAACGTTGTATTCTGCAGCTTTTTCGTTCATTTTCTCTAGTGTATTAAATTCCAAATCCACTTGCTGAAAGTTTGAAACATTGGAAGAAACAGGAGAAACCCAACCGATGTTGTTTGCAGATTTAATGCATATTAGCAGATTTTCAATGGCGTTTTTAGTTACAACAACGTCGTTGGAAACAATTGCACAATATTTGCTCTTTAAATTATCCATTGCTATTTTAAAGGAAAAATTTCCGCTTATATTTTTAGTAATTCTAATAATTGTTTTGTTAGGATAATCAACGCTTTTGTAATAGTCCAAAATATCGTGTTCAGAACCGCTGTCAATTAAAATTAAGTTAAATGGAATTTGTGTGTTTCGAATTAAATTTTCAACACAAACTTTAGTTTTATCTATTCTATTATAAGAAATTACAGCAATGGAAAGTTCATTTTCCAAGCTTTGTGTAAAGGAATTGGCAGCATTTTCCCTGCATTCTAAAAGCGAGTTGGATTCCATAGGCGGTAATATATTATTTGTATCTATTTCAAAATATTCACTCATTCACAACTACTCCTTATTCATTTCATTAACCATTTGCTGCACACTTGGTATATTTAGTTTAGCGCATAAAGTTTTGGTTGTGCACAAGGTTCTATCAACTTTCTTAGGAAAAGTTTCTTTTATATCAAGTTTAAGTGAGAATTTTTCATTGAAATACTGTAAAAGCTCATACTTACTAACATCATCAGCTGCAAATATGTGAAAAAGACCATTTTCGTAAAGGTCTTTATATATTATGGTTTCGCATACCTTTGCATACCAGTTTGTTGTAATTCCGTTCCACAAATGGGTGATGTATCCGTCTATTTTTCCACCTGCTTGTGACTTTGCCCAAGATAAAAGACTTGCAAAATTGTGAATTTCCTCTCCTACAATACTGGTTCTTAAAACCATTGCGTTAGAAGGGCATTCGCCCAAAGATTTGGTTTTTCCATAAAAGTCCAGTGCGTCGTGAGGGTCTGTTTCAATATATTTGCCAGAAATTCCAGAATAAACGCAATCAGTAGTAATGTGTATAAGCTTAATATCATTTTTATGGCAGTAGTCAGCTAGTTCTAATGGAAAAAGCGAATTAATTTTTATCGACTCAATGGGGTTATTATTAATATAAGGCGTAATAATTCCTATGCAATTTATTATATAATCAAAGTTTTTGGGTATAGCCTCAATGCTGTTATTTAAAGCATTAAAATAAAACCCGTTGGTTAAGTTATTCACTTGGGTTCTATAGGTTGGTGTGGTTATGAAATCATTATTTTTGCTAAAGTAATTAAAAACAGCATTTCCCAACATGCCTGTTGCACCTAAAACAAGAATTCTTTTTTTCATTGGTTATACCTCCATGAAGAAAGCTCTTTTTGAATGAAATCAAGGCGCAAAAGCTTTTCTTTAATTTCTGGAACATTCAGCATAGTGGTATTGCTGGAGGTATATTCCTCAGTCAACATTGTTTTTTTATTTCCTTGGGTTAGATATTTTTCATAGTTTAAATCTCTGTTGTCCATTCCTATTTTAAGATAGTTGCCAACCTCAACGGAGCGAACCATTTCTTCTTTGGTTACTAAGGTTTCATAAAGTTTTTCACCGTGGCGTGCGCCAATGATTGATATTTCGTTTGGTGCATTGAAAATTTCTTTTACTGCAGTTGCTAAATCTAGCATAGTGCATGCAGGTGATTTTTGAATAAAGGTATCGCCCTGTTGTGCATTGTGAAAGGCATAAATAACCAGATAAACAGCTTCTTCCAATGACATTAAAAACCTTGTCATTTTAGGGTCGGTTACGGTTAGAGGAAGACCGTTTTTTATTTGCTCTACAAACAATGGAATTACAGAACCACGTGACGCCATAACATTGCCATACCTTGTACAGCAAAGGGTAGTTTTCTCTGGGTTAATTGTTCTTGCTTTTGCGGTAACTATTTTTTCCATCATGGCTTTGGAAATTCCCATGGCATTAATGGGGTATGCGGCCTTATCTGTTGACAGGCAAATTACTTTTTGAACAGAGTTGCGGATAGCACTTGTAAGCACATTTTCTGTGCCTAATATATTGGTTTTAACTGCCTCCAAGGGAAAAAATTCGCAGGAGGGAACTTGCTTTAGGGCAGAGGCATGAAAAATATAATCAACACCCTGCATTGCATTTTCTACACTTTGAATATCCCGAACATCGCCAACATAAAACTTTAATTTTGCATTCTTATATAATTTTCGCATATCATCTTGCTTTTTTTCATCTCTTGAAAATATTCGGATTTCGTTTATTTCATCGTTGAACAGAAATTTTCTGGCAACAATATTGCCAAATGACCCTGTACCACCAGTTATTAGCAAGGTTTTTTCTTTAAAACTTTCCTCCACTTTGGTAGCCTCCAAATTAATAACTATATCTTTATATACTATGGAATGTACTTTTATTTTGTGAGGATAAGGCGGAAGAAGGGAAAATTGACGTAGCCAAATCAATCTAGAGTAAATGATTTTATTTGTACTTACGTTAAAAGTTTGTTGAGCTAAATAAAAATTGATATCCATTAAAGTGTAAAATTTAAGAATAATTGTGATTTTACTTGATTTCACGATCAAAAACGGCCATCTCACGCCAAGGCCCTAGAATTTTATTAAATATTATGCTAGGGTAACGAATAATACAAAATATGAGAGGAGTGAAACTTTATATTAAGTGAAATAGTAACTTAAAAGTCAGGCTAAAAGAGGAAGGTTTTGGATGATGGGATTGTAAAATAAATTAATACAGTAAGCAACATACATATATTTACATGATTTAAAATAACGATGAAAATATTTGCCCAACAAAGGAGGATGTTTTAAATGAAAAAATTAATATCTCTTATTATGTCTGTAGTAATGATATTTAGTCTAAGCAATATTGCTTTAGCTAACAATGTAGCTTCAAACAATTTAGGCAAACAATCTGATGTGTTAAAATTAGAAAATTTTAGTTGGAACGAATATAAAGAGAGTTTAGAGAAAAATCCTAGTGTTAATGTTACAACTCACAAAAAAACAACTTTAAATAAGAACACTAATAGTGACACTATTTCATTAAACATTAGCAATGTAAATACAGAAATAAAACACACAGAAACTTCTAATGAAGATATTCTTTATTTTAATGAGACAGATACCAATAAATCTGATACAATATCAATTAACAAAAAGACTGGTGTTATAAAGTTAAACGGTGAAGAAGTTACTATTACAAAAGAAACTGTGCAAGAAAATCACTTTATCTTAGGAACTATTGTTGGTTAGAAAAAGATGCTGTACATCCTACTATGAAGCAAACAGTATATGCTTATTATGATCCAGCGAGAACTAAATGTGCAGGTTCTGAAACACAATATATTTATTCGTAATTTATTAAAACCTTAAATAGGAGTGACTTTATGATTGAATGGTTTTACATACTTGTTTTTGGTACATTTACAATTTGGAATATAATAAAGGTTATAAAATCTTTTATCAATTACATAGACTTAACAAAAATTGAAAAAACTGTTTTGGGGGTTAACTACAATAAAATAGTTCTTATCTTGGTTTTTGTGATTGTAATACTATTTTTTCTAATTTGTATAAAACATAGTATTTATATTATTAGTGAAATGAATAAATATGACATTCCTATTTTGATGAGAATTTCAAATTCAGGTTTAATGTTAAATGTATATTTACTTTCTTTAGCTTTAATTGTCTTTTGGAAAGGGTACAAAGGTGATTTTCTATTTGAGGATGGAATTTTAATAAACGACAAATTTATATCTTGGGAACAAATAAAAAGTTATAAAGAAATTGGTAATAACAAACTAGAATTTAAATATATAACAAAAAAAGGGTACGAACAAACATATTTGATAAAAACTAATAAAAATTCAAAGGAATTGCAAGAAAAATTGGATGAAAAAATGAATTTAAACAGATTAGAGAACGTAGAGTGAAATAAAAAAGTGGTGAAAATCCTAAGGATTTCACCACTTTTAATATTTGCAATAAAGTTTATGCTAAAATATCAATCCTGTGAGTAAGGCATTAATGCAACGTGTCTAGCTCTCTTAATAGCTGTTGTTAAAGCTCTCTGATGCTTAGCACAGTTACCTGTAATTCTTCTAGGAAGAATTTTACCTCTCTCGGAAACATATCTTCTTAACTTGTTGATATCTTTGAAGTCAACTGTTGTGATTTTGTCAGCGCAAGACTGGCAAACACGTTTCTTTCTACGTCCACGTCTTTTTTGAATCATTTTCCTAACCTCCTTTTATAATTTAAAAGGGTAAATCATCGTCTTCTAAACTTTCATCTATCGGGTAGAAACCTTCGTCTGTACTTGGTTTGGAATGTGCAGGTGAGCTTGACCCATTGCCAGCCTTACCTTCCCTTCCTTCAAAAGAAGATTTACTTTCTGCAAAGTAGTTCTCTTCAACAACAACATCTGTACTCCAACGCTTGGTTCCGTCTTTATCATCCCACGAACGAACTTGAAGTCTTCCGACTACGCTTACCATCTGGCCTTTTTTAAAGTACCGTTCAACAAATTCACCGCTTTTACCGAAAGCAACGCAGTTTATAAAATCCGCGTCTGGTTCTCCTTCTTTTTTAAAGCGACGGTTTACTGCTAATGAAAACCTTGCTACCGCTACTGGCGGATTTCCCTGAGAATATCTAACCTCAGGATCCCTGGCCAATCGTCCCATCAAGATTACTTTGTTCATTTAATTACCTCCTTATTTAACATCCTTACGGATAATGAGATAACGAAGAACACTTTCCATGATGCGGATACGGCTTTCTATTTCAGCAGGAGCGCTGCCCTCTGCCTCAAATGAAATAAAGCTAAAGAATCCTTCATTAACTTTTTTGATTTCGTAAGCGAGTCTTCTTTTGCCCCAATCGTCAATTTTTTCGATTGTGCCACCGAATCTAGTAATCAAATCCTGTACCTTCTGGCTTTCAGCAACTTTTGATTCTTCCTCAAGGCCTGGTCTGAGAACCAATGCTAATTCGTACTTGTTCATTAAAATACACCTCCTTCTGGACTTATGGCCCTTGTATTTTCAACAAGAGCAAGGATAATTGTTACAAGTGACCATTCTAACATACTTTGCTTTAAATTACAAGTGTATTTACAAGTGAATTTTAAAAAATATAGCTTTATTATTTATATAATGTTAAAATGTAAACATAAATAAAAATTTACGGAGGTTTTAACTATGAAAATCGCAGTTTTGGGCATGGGTGGCATTGGCGGCGTTGTTGGCGGCGCACTTGCCAGAAATTTTGATGATATATATTTTATTGCAAGAGGTAAAAGCCTTGAGGCTATTAAAAATAACGGGCTTACCCTTGAAAGTGATAAACTTGGTACATTCAATGTTAAGCCTGCAGGTGTTACGGACAAAGTAGAGGAGATAGGCGTTGTTGATGCACTTATTATTTCTACAAAAAGCTATGGCTTAGAAGCAGCATGCAAGCAGTGTGCACCTATTATTGACAAAAATACAGTTGTTATTCCTCTTCTAAATGGTGTTGCCGTGTCCGACGAGGCAGAAGCTTTCCTTAATAATGTAGGCGAAGTTGCCGATGGTTGCATTTATGCATTTTCTTCCCTTGAAGAACCAGGCAAAACTAAGCATATTGGCCAACTTTGCCACATAGACTTTGGTTTTAAGGATGGTCATACAAACGAAAAATGCTTTGAACTTGCAAAAATGTTAAACAAAGGCGGAATTGAAACCGTATTTAATAATGATATTATGGTGCCTGTTTGGGTAAAATATATTATGATGTGCGGAAACAGTGCTGTTTTTTCCTATTTTGAATGCTCGGCAGATATTGTTCATGAAAGCACAGAAAAAATGAAGTACATTGAAGATGTATACACCGAACTGTTTACAATTGGAAAAGCAAAGGGTGTAAAATTACCAAATGACGTTGTTGAAAAGCACATGGCTGTGTTTAAAAAGCTTCCTGTTGGTGCAATAACTTCGCTGTACAGAGATTTAAAACAGCCAGAAAATAAAACAGAGTTTGAAGCCGTTATTGGAAAGGGAATTAGGCTTGCAAAAGAAACAGGTGTTAGCGTGCCTTGCCTTAATGCTGTTTACCAAAAGTACAAGGGCAGATAGAGCAAAGAAATTAACATAAGTCAAATTATTTTCTATTATTGGGTTGCTTAATTGCAACAAAAGCTGTATAATTAATATTAAATAATAATCACTATTGCTTCTTAAATTGAGGTGTTAAATGTGAAAACCATAAGAGCGGCAAAGCTTTCAGACAAGGAACAATTTCAAAATTTATGGAACATAAGCTTTACAGATTCACAGGAATTTAGAAGCTGGCTTTTTGGCAACAGGTTTGTACCAGATTATTCAATTTGTATTGAAGAGGATGGAAAAATTGTTTCAGAGGCTCAAAGTATACCTTACCATATTAAAATAAGGGATAGCATTCTTCCTGCAACCATGATGATTGGAGCTTGCACTCACCCAGACTATGCCAAGCGTGGATATATGAAACAGCTTTACACCCAGTACATGAACCAGATGTACGATATGGGTGTGGTGCTTTGTGCCCATACCCCAGCGGTTTTACGTACATATTTTTATGTTGGGCATTTTCCTGTAAGCAATACCGCATTTATTGAAATTGAAATGGCTGAAAAAGTTGACGCTGAAGAATTAACCGCTGTAAATCTTGGCCAAGAAGTTTCAGCTCTCTTAAAATGCTATATTAAGGCAGCTCAAAGGTATTCTGGAATTATACATCGTTCCTTTACTGATTTCAAACTAAAATGTGACGATTACAGTGCTGACGGTGGAAAATGCATTGCACTTTGGGAAAATGGCGAAATCATTGCCTATGGCATATACTATAATACTGAGGAAATGCTTTATGCTGAGGAAATAATGGCTCTAAATGCCAATGCAGAACAAATGGTGGTTAATGCCCTTATAAACCTTGGTGGAGGCAAAAAAGTGAAAATTAAACTTCCGCCAGATACATTGAGCAGAAGTGAGCAAGGTACATTTAAAATACAGCCACGTAACGTATTGGGTCTTGCCAATGCTAGAAAGCTTTTAAAGGCAGTTGGCAAGGAAATTGAAATTGCAGTTAAGGTTAATGATGAAATAGTGCCTGAAAATAACGGAGTTTTCAATTTTAAAGGTGAAAAGACACACAGAAAGCCAGCGCTTGAAGTTTCAGCAGGAAATCTTACTCAATTTTTGGTTGGGTATAAAACAGTTGCACAGCTTGAAGCAGAAGGAAGTGCAATTATATATAATAAGGAAGAAACAGAAATTTTGGACAAGGTACTACCTTTACAGGTGTGCCACATTATAGATGAATACTGAAAGAAGGTTACAGCCGATGGGTTTGGAATTTAAAGATATAAATCTTAGCAGCAGAAAATTGTATGATAAATATATTAAGCCGTGGAAGTGCGAAAACGCAGAATTTAGCTTTGCCCACATGTATATATGGGGATGTGATGGAAAAATTCAGTTTGCAGAGGCAAAAAACTGTCTGTTTGTTAAGCTGGATTTTGCAGGTGAAATACCCTTTTTATGGCCACCATTTCCAAAAGATGATACTGTGGATTATGGAAAGGCTGTTAAGGCAGGGTGTGAATACATGAAGAGCATTGGTGTAAAGCTTATGTATCGTTCAGTGGCAGAGCCTTTTAAAACAATGATGGAAAAAGCTTGCCCAGATATTCACCTTGAGCCAAACAGAAACAATTTTGACTATATGTATTTAAGCGAAAGCCTTGCAACCCTGAAGGGTAAAAAGTTGCACGGCAAGAGGAACCACATAAACAAAATACTTAAAGAGCACCCAGATTATGTGTATGAGGATTTGACATCAGCACATTTTGAGGAATGTATGGCGTTATATGATGAGTGGTGTATGGACCACAAGGAAATATCTATTACACAGTATGATGAAAGGTCATCGGTGGAGCGTGCATTGCTTAACCTTGACGAGCTTGGGCTTACAGGCGGATGTATTCGCATTGACGGAGTTGTGAAAGCATTTACCGTTGGTGAACAGGTTATACCAGGTGTAATGAGCCAAATTCACATTGAAAAGGCGGCAAAGGATATAGATGGTTTATACCCGCTTATAAATCAGCAGTATGTTCAAGCTAAATGCGCCCAAACCATGTATATAAACCGTGAAGAGGACATGGGTTTGGAAGGGTTGAGAAAGGCAAAAAGCAGTTACTATCCTGCAAAATTCTGCGAAAAATATGACGGGTTGGCAAAATGCCGTGTAGAAGTAGAGCCTGTAGGTGCAAAAGTTGAATTGTGCAGAAAATAAAAAAACGACCTTGTGGATTACTTCCACAAGGTCGTTTTAAGGTCAAAAAACAAATTCAAAACCTTGAGTGCTTTGCCCTCAAACACCCACAAGGGTTTCACCCTTGACCCTTCTAAAACCGCATATCCCTGCGGTTTTAATAAAAGTTTTTGGTCTTGCTTTTTTCAAAAAGCAAGTGGGTTTGGGCAACGCCCAAGAGTTGGATTGGTGTCTTCTCTTTTATTTTGATCTCATGTGGCTTCTTAATTCAGCGCCAACGCTTTCAGATAAATGCTCTTTCTGAATTCTTCTCATGGAATTAAAGTGAGGGCGGTTAGCCTGATTTTCTAAAATCCAATCCTTTGCAAATTTGCCTTCTTGGATATCTGTAAGTATGCCCTTCATTGCTTTTCTTGTTTCGTCTGTAATTACTTTAGGGCCTGCTGTGTAATCGCCGTATTCAGCTGTATCACTTATGGAGTTACGCATGAATGAAAGTCCTTCTTTAACAACGAGGTCAATAATTAACTTCATTTCGTGAATACACTCGAAGTAAGCGCTTTCTGGCTGATAGCCTGCTTCAACAAGGGTGTCAAAACCAGCTTTCATTAAAGCTGCAACACCACCGCAAAGTACGGCTTGTTCGCCAAAAAGGTCTGTTTCTGTTTCTTCTCTGAAGGTTGTTTCCAAAACGCCTGCACGGGTTGCGCCAATAGCATCTGCATAGGAAAGTGATGTTTCTTTTGCTGTGCCAGAAGCGTCTTGATATACAGCAATAAGTGAAGGAACGCCAAAGCCTTCTTCGTACTGACTTCTTACAGTGTGGCCAGGGCCTTTTGGCGCAATCATAATTACGTCTACATCTGCAGGAGGAACAATTTGACCATAATGAATATTAAACCCATGGGCAAAAGCAAGTGTTGAGCCTTTTTTAAGGTTTGGCGCAATTTCAGAAGCGTAAAGCTTTGCTTGAATTTCATCGTTTACAAGAACCATTGTAATGTCTGCATTTTTCACTGCTTCTGCTGTGTTCATAACCTTTAAGCCTGCAGCTTCAGCCTTAGCTTTGCTTTTTGAGCCTTCATATAAACCGATGGTTACGTCAACGCCGCTGTCTTTCAAGTTTTGTGCATGTGCATGACCCTGTGAGCCGTAGCCAATGATAGCTACCTTTTTACCTGTGATGATTTCTTTTTTTGCGTCCTCTGTGTAATACATTTTAGCCATTTTAATTCTCTCCTTTTGTATGTTTATATATAATGCAAGACAATGCCTTGCGTTTATGCAGTTTCCTTATTTTCATCCTCTGTATACAAGCATGTTGAGCCACGTTCCACAGCAATTAACCCTGTTCGGCAGTATTCCAATATTCCATATGGTTCAACGTATTTTAGAAATGCGTTAAGCTTACTGCTTTCGCCTGTCATTTCAATGCAAACTGAACCTGGTGACATATCCACCACCTTTGAACGAAAAACATTTGATGCGTCTAATACTTCACGAAGGCGTTCTCCTGTGGCTTTAACTTTCACAATTAAAAGCTCACGCAAAATAGTGTTTTCAGGTGTCATTAGTACTACCTTTTTAACGTCGTAAAGCTTACTTATTTGCTTAATTAGCTGGTCTTTTTTTCGGTTATCGCCTGAGGCGGTAATTGTGATTCGTGCTAAAGCAGGGTTTTCAGTTTCGCCAGAGGTAAAGGTATCAATATTAAAATCCCTTTGGCTGAACAGCGACGAAATGCGTGTAAGCACACCCGATTGATTTGTAACAATGATAGATACTGCAAAATGTTCATTATTCATATTCATTCGCCTCATTTCAAAATTATATTATCTAAAGAGCCGTTTGGCGGCACCATTGGAAACACGTTTTCTTCTGACGGAATATAGCAGTCTATAACGCATGGAGATTTAAGGGCAAAGGCATTGTCTAAGGCTAAATTCAATTCATTAAGATTTGTTGCACGGTAGCCTGTTGCACCAAAGGCTTCAGCAAGCTTAACAAAGTCTGTATGTCTATCCAGCACTGTTGCCATATAATGATTATCAAAGAATAGGCTTTGCCACTGGCGTATCATGCCAAGCATTCCGTTATTTAGAATAATAACTACCAAAGGAATGTTTTGGCTAACGGCAGTTGCCATTTCGTTTAAATTCATGCCAAAGCTTCCGTCGCCTGTGAAAAGCACTGTTTGGTTGCCAGTTGCCATTGCCGCACCAATTGCGGCACCCATGCCGTAGCCCATTGTGCCAAGGCCGCCAGATGTTAAATGGGTACGCGGTTTTTTAAAGTTATAATACTGCGCCACCCACATTTGGTGCTGACCTACGTCTGTGGCAATATTAGTTTCTGGAGTAGCTTTTTTATTTACCGCACCTATAATTTCCCAAGGCATCATGCATCCTACAGGTGTTTCAGTGTCTTTGGTGCGTTTTTTGTAGCCGTCCATAGTATTTCGCCACTGTTCATTATCTTTTTGCTTGGTGTTATCTGTAAGATATTTCAGTGCTGTGGCTAAACAACCTTTTATTTTTAGGTTAGCGTCGATATTTTTTCCATGTTCAGCAGGGTCAATATCCAAGTGAATTATTTTGGCGTTTTCCGCAAATTTTGTTTTGTTACCTGTTGCGCGTTCTGTGAAACGAACTCCTGCGGCAATTATAAGGTCAGTTTCACCAAATGCCCTTGTTGCCGCAAAACGACCATGCATTCCACTCATGCCAAGATATTTTGGATGGTCGCCGTCCATTGCTGTAAGCCCCATCATGCTGAAAGATACATAAGCATCACATTTTTCCGCAAGTGCTTGTAATTGTTTCTGGCAATTTGAATTAATTACACCGCCGCCACAGTATATTAAAGGTCTTTGGCTTTGTTCAATTAGCACAAGTGCTTCATCTAATAGAGTGGTGTCCGGTTTTTCATCAGGCGTTTTTTCTACCTTTGGTTTTGATGTAAATTCTGTTACTGAAAGCTGAACATTTTTGGGAACATCTACAAGCACAGGCCCAGGTCTGCCGCTTTTTGCTACACGGAAGGCTTCACGCAAAGTATCTGCAAGGTTATCAATGGTTTTAACCAAAAAGCTGTGCTTTGTTACTGGGATTGTTAGACCAATTGTGTCTACCTCTTGAAAGCTGTCAGTACCAATAAGTTCCATTGGAACATTACCAGTAATTGCAACTAATGGAATAGAGTCTGCATTGGCAGTTGCAAGACCGGTGATAAGGTTTGTTGCACCTGGACCAGAGGTTGCAATACATACCCCAACTTCTCCGCTTGCACGGCTGTAGCCATCAGCGGCGTGGCTTGCACCTTGTTCGTGGGCAGATAGCACGTGGTTAATGCGGTCTCGATATTCATAAAGAGCATCGTATAGGCTCAAAACCTGACCACCTGGGTAACCGAAAACTGTAGTTACACCTTGTTCAATTAAAACTTCCATTATAATTTGACATCCTGTAAGCTGCATATTTTTATTCCCTCCTAAAAATGTAAACGTGTATTAAAAAAGGCTGTACAGTGTGGTTACACTGTACAGCCTTAAGGTTAAGGATAATTTTATTTTATCTTAAACTCTTTGGATGTTCTTATCAGTAAACCACTTTTTATCAACAGAAATAGCCTCATCTATGATGAGGTTAATAATGCTAATAATATAATTTGCTGTAAGGTTAAGTTTAAGCATGAAATTTTCTCCTAAAATAACTTATTTTTTTATTGTTGCAAGTTTAAACCTATTAGCGGAGTTTGTCAATAGAAATTAGAAAAAATCTTTTCTTTCTTCAAAAAACTATCACATTGCAGTGCTAATATGTATAATAGGTTTATGGAGGTGCTTTATTAATGCAAAAAATTCTAATTGTAGACGATGAAGAAAATATAAGGCAAATAATATGCAAGTACGGACGTTTTGAAGGTTATGAGGTTTATGAGGCACAAAATGGCATGGAGGCAATTGAGCTTTGCCGAAAAAATGACTACGACATAATTATTATGGACATAATGATGCCCGAGTTAGATGGTTTTTCTGCTTGCAAGGAAATTAGAAAATTTAAAAATACACCCGTTGTTATGCTGTCTGCACGTGGCGAGGAATATGACAAAATTCATGGATTTGAGCTTGGCAGTGACGATTATGTTGTAAAGCCATTCAGCCCAAAGGAGCTTATGATGCGCATTGGGGCAATTCTCAAAAGAAGCCAAACTGTTGAGGCTGAAGAAAAACGAGATATGGTTGAACTTGGCGGGATTACCGTTGATTTTACAGGACGTATTGTATACATAGATGGGGAAAAAATTGATATGGCACCAAAGGAATATGAATTATTCTTTTATTTGGTGCGCAACAGAAACATTGCATTAAGCCGTGAAAAGCTTATAAGGGAGGTTTGGGGATATGATTTTTATGGCGATGACAGAACGCTTGATACGCATATAAAAATTTTACGCAAAAGCCTTGGAAATTACAGCAGTAAGGTTGTTACCCTAAGAGGAGTGGGATACAGGTTTGAAGGTTAAGCAAATAAGTATTAAATGGAAGCTAATTGGATATATGCTTGGATTTGTGGGTACAGTTTTAATTTTGCTGTGGCTTTTTCAGGTTGCATTTTTGGGAAGCTTTTACAGGCGTATAAAAATAAATGAAATGCATGATGCTGCAAAAAATATAGTTCAAAATTATGGCAGTGAGGGCTTTGCAGAAAAAATATCTTCATATTCCTACGATAAGGGAATGAGTGTTGGAATTATTACTGCCGATGGAGAGATTGTTTTCAGTGAAGGAGACAAGTATAGTTTTGGTTTGCAAAAATTCACAGTTGAAGAGAGGGTTAATGAATTTGCCAAGGTTAAAGCGGCAGGAGGAACATTGCAGTTTTTTCAAGACATGCGCAGGCCCACAAACCCCTTTGAGGTAGACAAAAATACAGTACAGACAGATTCAGTTTCTGAAAAAAATGAAGAAAATATAGGGCGTGATGAAGACAAATTCAATCGCCGTGTACCAGAATATGATGACGTTAAAAACCTTGTTTACAGCCAAGTGGTTCAAACTTCAGATGGTGAAATAATGATTATGCTTAATACTTTGATTACACCTATTGGCTCTACAACGGAAATTTTAAAGGTTGAATTATTATATATAACGGTAATTCTCACGGCTTTTTCTATTATTCTTGCTTATGTTATTTTTAGACAAATTTCTAACCCAATTATTAAAACAAACGACAACGCAAGAGAGCTTGCACATGCAAATTACAATGTTCAGTTTGCACAAGATGGGTACAAGGAAATTGCGCAGTTAAATGAAACACTTAGCTATGCTGCACAAGAGCTTAGCAAAACGGAAAAGCTTCAAAGAGAACTGCTTTCAAATATATCTCACGACCTTAGAACACCGCTTACCCTTATTACAGGCTATGCAGAGGTTATGCGTGACATTCCAGGGGAAAACACGCCCGAAAATGTACAGGTGATTATTGATGAAGGGCGAAGATTATCGGATTTGGTTACGGATATTTTGGATATTTCAAAGCTTCAAGCAACGGTTAGCCAGCTTAATTTAAGCAAGCTGTCTTTAACAAAAAAAATAGAGGCGGTACTTACGAGGTACAATAAACTTAAAGAGCAGGACGGATATACCATAGAATTTATTAAAAGTGAAGAAGTGTTTGTAATGGCAGACGAAATAAAGCTGCTTCAAGTTATATATAACCTTATAAATAACGCCATTAACTACACTGGGCCTGATAAAAAGGTAGTAATAAAGCAAACTATTAAAGATAACAAGGTGAAAATAGAAATTATTGACACAGGAGAGGGAATAGAAAAAGAAAATATTCCGTTAATATGGGACAGATACTTTAAGGTTGAAAAAAATCACAAGCGTGCAAAGGTTGGTACTGGACTTGGGCTTTCAATTGTAAAAAATATACTGGAACTGCATAATGCTTCATTTGGTGTTGAAAGCAAAGTTGGCAAAGGTAGTGACTTCTGGTTTGAAATGGAGGTTGTTTAAAGGAAATTTATAAATATTTTCTTAAATTTCTAAAATTATGGAACTTTTTAACCTGTTTTAGTGTATAATCAAAAGGAAAAGTTAAAGGATTGTTAAGGATTATATTTTTTATACCCAATAGGGAGGTTAGAGGTTATGAATAAAAGAAAAATACTTGCGGTAGTTGTTGCCGTTGCAACGTTTGCAGGAAATGTTCAAGCATTTGGTGCAAGTTTTACAGATATTAATGATGTACCTTGGGACGGAGCAAAAACCTACATTAATTCAGTTGCCGATTTAGGGCTTATGGCTGGAGATTACAATGATAACGGTAAATTGGTATTTAGGGCAAAGGGAGTAGTTACATATTGCGAAACAATGCAGTTAATATATGCTCTTTCGCAAAAGAATTCGGGACAATCGATATCCAGCGCAACACAGACAAAATGGACATCTGTAATGAATGGCTATAAAATACCTTCATGGGTACAGCCAGCAGTTGCATTTGGTCTTGAAAACAGCATTGTAACCATTTCGGATATTCCTGGTTTTGTTAACAGTGCTGGAAAAAGCACAAATGCTACAAGGCAGGACGTTGCCGTTATGTTCGGCCGTTATATGAAAGACTATGGCACAATTAATGGAAGTGCAAGCCTAAGCTTTAAAGATGCTAGCAACATTAATTCTGTAGCAGTGCCTTATGTGGATTTACTTAACAGGCTTGGAATAATAAGCGGAGATACTGATAACAATTTCAACCCCAAAAGTACAATTAACAGAGCAGAAATGGCTGTTTTTGTTTCAAAAAGTTATGATGTGATGAGGTCTGGCACATCTTCTTCAAATAACAATAATAGCACCAACAATAACCCCGTTCAAACTCAGGCAGGGTCTATTACTGGCACAATTACAGCGGTTACACCTATTGGCAGTAATACTGCAATTACTGTAGAAGGTGGGTCATCAACTATGAGCTTTACAGGCTCATCAACAACACCTGTACTTAGCGGAAGCACTAGAGTTGTAATATCTACCTTGGCAGTAGGCGACAAGGTTGTGGCAAGCTATAACGGGCAGGAATTAGTATCTGTTCTTGTTACAACTAAGGCATCAAGCACAAATTCAAGTACATCAACTAGCACATCAGAGGTTAGCGGAACATATGTAAGCATATCCACAAGCTATATAAAAATTAAGGTAAGCAGCTCAACCAAGACCTATAATTTTATTGATGATGCCTATGATAATACAACCTTCTATGTTGATGGTTCAAAATCAACATATTCTAAATTTAAAAATGCAGCAAGTACAGACAATACAGTTCGTCTTGTGTTGGACAGCAATGGAAAAATTTCAAAGGCTTATATTGAAGATGGTACAACGGGTACCTTTGTAAGCATAAGCACAAGCGGTATCAAAATTAAGGTAAGCGGTTCGTCAAAAAGCTATGACTTTGTTGATGAAGACTATGATGAAGTTGATTTTGAAATAGACGGTGATGATTCTACTTATTCAAAGGTTAAGAGCAAGGCCTCCACAGGAGATACCATTAAGCTTACCTTAGATAGCGACGGAGATGTTAAAAAAGTTAATCTTGTAACCGAAGATGATGATGACGAAGTAAATGGTACCTTTGTGAGCATAAGCACAAGCGGTATTAAAATTAAGAAAAGCGGCTCATCAAAAAGCTATGACTTTGTAGATGAAGACTATGACGAAGTTGATTTTGAAATAGACGGTGATGATTCTACATATTCAAAGGTTAAGAGCAAGGCCTCCACATCAGATACCGTTAAGCTTACCTTAGATAGCGACGGAGATGTTAAAAAAGTTAATCTTATAACAGATGATGATGAAGACTATGATGTAGAAGGTACATTTGTGAGCATAAGCTCTAGCGGTATTAAAATTAAGAAGAGTGGTTCATCAAAAAGCTATGACTTTGTAGATGAAGACTATGATGAAGTTGATTTTGAAATAGACGGTGATGATTCTACATATTCAAAGGTTAAGAGCAAGGCCTCCACATCAGATACCGTTGAGCTTACCTTAGATAGCGATGGAGATGTTAAAAAAGTTAATCTTGTAACCGAAGAAGATGATGATGAAGTAAAGGGTACATTTGTGAGCATAAGCTCCAGCGGTATTAAAATTAAGAAAAGTGGTTCATCAAAAAGCTATGACTTTGAGGATGAGGACAGTTCCAATGTAAAATTCTATTATAACAGCACAAGCAAAACCTACAGCTATATTAAAAGCAATGCCGAAAGCGGCGATACGGTTAAATTGGTTCTAAGCGGTAGTGAAGTAACAAAGGTTTATGTAACAACAGGAAGTTCGGGAGATGTTTCAGGTAAGCTTTCTTACCTTACCTCATCAAAGCTTAAGGTTTCAGGTAGCAGTAGTTACTACACTTTTAAAAATAGTTCTTCCTGTGAAATTGAAGTTACAGATGGTCGCTCCAGAACAATTACTGATTTTGACGATTTGGAAGAAGCCTTTGAAGATGAAAAGCTGATGCAAGTTGAAGTTACCCTTAACAGTGATAATGAGGTAACGGAAATTACAGGGTATGTTTATGAAGTATCTGGCGATGTTACTTCTGTAAGCACATCTGCCGAAACCATTAAGGTTAAAACCGGCAGCAGAACAGTTACTTATACCTTGAGTTCTGATGTAAGTATTGATAATTATGGTAGCTATAAAAACACTGTTTCCGGTCTTAAGAGTGTGTATGACGATTATAGCGATGATATGGAAGTAGTGCTTACTTTGGATAAAAATGCATATGTAACTAAGGTAGAGGTGGATGTATAAAAATTAGTACCATGTTTTTGCATAAGTAATTTACTTTTAAACTAAAAAGCCGGTATTTCAAGAGGTTAGCCCTTTGAAAATACCGACTTTTGTTTTTTTATTCCTGTGTAGCTTCAGGTTCGTTTAATGCTTGATCCATTAATTTTAAAAGCTCTAGAGCACTTCTGAAGTTTTTGGTCATATTTTTATCTGCCCAAACAACGTTGCCTTGCCATGTTGCATTTTGCCTGTATTGCACATGGACAACAAAGGTTGCTTGCGAACCTTTTTGCTCAGTTACTTCTTTTGGTTTCATATGTTTTTCGAGCCCCTTTCCAACAGCTTCAGTTTCACTTTTTAAAAATGATCTTAGTTTTGTTGAGGATTCAGGAAATTTTATCTTGTCAAACAAATCTTCTATTTTAATAACCAAGGTGCATATATCGTTAAAGTATACAGGTTCTTTAGAATAACAATTATAAAACTTGCCTTGGGCATTTCCATCAACAATGTCATCAATGCATATACAAATTATATTAGGCGCTGATGGGTTGATATTTACTGCGGCCATAGTTAATCCCCTCCTAACTAACAGTATATCACACATTCGGTTAAAAAACCGATTAAAAATATATAGAAAAAAATATATTTAACTAAAATTATTAAATCTTATTTTAACAACAAAATTGCATTACAGGTCTTTTCAATATCTGCATTTGTATGCGCCGCAGAAATAAACATTGCCTCGAACTGGGATGGTGCAATATAAATGCCGTTTTCAAGCATATGACTAAAGTAGGTAGCATAACTTTCTGTATTTGAAGACAGCGCAGTGTTATAGTCCGCCACAGGTGCATCTGTAAAAAATGCAGACATAAGTGAGCCTATGCGGTTTACATGAACTTTAGCACCAGAAGAAATAAAGGCTTTCTGGATTTTCTCTGCATTTTGGTCAATTTTTTCGTAAAGTGATGGATTTGCTTTGAGAATCTTCAAGGTTTCAATACCTGCTGTAACTGCAACTGGGTTGCCTGAAAGTGTGCCTGCTTGATACACCTTTCCAAGAGGTGAAACGGTGCTCATAATATCTTTTCTGCCGCCATAAACACCAACAGGCATGCCACCGCCAACAATTTTACCCAAGGTGGTTAAATCTGGTTTTACTTTGAAATATTCCTGTGCACCACCTAAACCAAGGCGAAAGCCTGTTATAACTTCATCAAAAATTAATAGTGAGTCATTTTCCTGTGTAATTTTACGTAGAAAAGGCAGAAAGTCGTCTTCTGGCAGAACAACACCCATATTTGCCGCAACAGGTTCAACTACCACGCAAGCAATTTTATCACCGTATTCATCAAAAAGTTGTGAAACAGAGTCTTTGTTATTATATTCTGCAATTAGAGTATAATCGGTGTAGCCTTTTGGCACACCGGCACTGTCTGGTACGGCGTTGCTAAGAAGCCCAGAACCGCTTTTAACCAACAGACCGTCGCTATGACCATGATAACAGCCTTTAAACTTTACAATCATATCTCGTCCTGTGAAGCCACGAGCGGCACGCACTGCACTCATAACTGCCTCTGTGCCACTGCTTACCAAACGAAGCATTTCTATAGAGGGCATAAGCTCATTTATAAGTTCAGCAATTTCTATCTCTTTTTTTGTTGGCGCACCAAAGGTAAGTCCATCAATGCAGGCTTTTTGCACTGCCTCTATCACCTGTGGGTGTGCGTGCCCTAATATTCCAGGACCCCAAGAGCAAACATAATCTATAAATTCGTTATTATCCTCATCATAAATTTTACTGCCTTTAGCGTGGTTTATAAAAAGTGGATTACGTTTTACCGCATTAAAAGCACGCACAGGGCTGTTTACACCACCTGGCATCAGCTTTTTCCCTTGTTCAAAAAGAGCTTTAGATATTTGGGTATTCATCACATTTCCTCCAATAGCCATTTTGCCATATCCAATGCGTGGTAGGTAATTAATATTTTTGCACCCGCACGTTTCATGGCAATTAAATTTTCTGTTACAATTCGTTTTTCGTCTATCCAACCGTTTTGTGCGGCGGCCTTCACCATTGAGTATTCTCCGCTTACGTTATATGCCGCAAGAGGAATATTAAAATTATCTGCAACGGCACGTACTACATCAAGGTAGGCAAGAGCAGGTTTCACCATAACAATATCTGCACCTTCGGCAATGTCCTCTTCAACTTCACGCAAGGCTTCATTTACATTTGCAAAATCCATTTGATAGGTTTTTCTGTCACCGAAGGATGGAGCACTATCTGCCGCATCTCTAAAGGGTGAATAATAACCACTGGCAAATTTGGCACTATACGCCATAATTGGCGTGTTTTTAAAACCATTTTCATCTAGCGAATTGCGAATATAGCCAATTCGCCCGTCCATCATATCGGAAGGAGCAATAATATCGGCACCAGCTTGGGCAAGGCTTACGCTTGTTTTTGCCAAAAGCGGAAGGGTTTCGTCATTTAAAATTTCGTTTCCGCAAATAACACCGCAATGACCGTGACTTGTATATTCGCAAAGGCAAACATCTGCAATTACCAGCATTGTAGGGTATTTTTCTTTAATGAAACGCACTGCACGTTGAGTTATGCCGTCTTGAGCATATGCCCCTGTTGCCATTTCGTCTTTTTCCTTTGGAATGCCGAAAATAAGTATGCCAGAAATTTTGCTGTTGTTTACCTCCTGCAATATTTCATCTAGGCGGTCTATTGAATAGCGAAAAACATTGGGCATACTTGGCACAGGTTCTTTTATATTTTCACCATCTATTATAAAAATTGGGTAAATTAGGTCGGAAGGATTTACAAAGGTTTCACGCACCATTTTTCTGATTGTTTCGCTTGTGCGAAGTCGTCTTAATCTATTCATTTAGTTGCAACCTCCTTTAGTATTTTTTCAGCAATACCTTCTGCGGTATAGGTATCTGCTACTACGTAGTTTGTTATTTCATGTGCTTTAAGTGCATTTGACGTTACACTGCCAATGGCTATTGGAATTGTTTTGGTGTCTAGTTTCAGTTTAAGAACATCGAAGAAATTGCTAACGCCTGATGCACTGGCAAAGGTTATATAGTCTAAGTTCGTTGGAAGATTACACTGGTTTTCCACGGTAATATCATATACTTTAATTTCGGTATACTGATTTGGATTTAGATTGCAGGTAAGTTGTTCACTGCCTTGTTTGGCTCTGGGTATAAGTATTCTATCTTCCAAAGAAATAGTGGACAAAAGAGCCTCGCCAAGTGCTACAGCGGTAAACTCAGTGGGCATAAGGTCTGCATTTATGCCGAAATTGCTAAGTGCGGACTTTGTTCCTTCACCTATTACTGCAAATTTAATGTGGAAAAGTGAACGGATATCCACATCCAAGACTTTAAGGCGGTTAAAAAATATTTTTACTGCGTTTGTGCTTGTAAAGGCTATCCAAGTATAATTTTTTATGTTCATTATCGCATTATCAAACTCATTACTTTCAATTTCTGTAACAGTTGAAAAAGCCATTGGATACACATTTGCTCCAAGGGATTCTAATTTTTCTGAAAGCTTACTGGTAAAACCATGTGTGCCAGTTACGCCAATATTTATATTATCTAGTGGATTGGATATTGTTTTTGAGAAATCCAAAGCACATACATCACCAACAACTATAATGGCAGGTGATTTTACGGCACTATTTTTTGCTTTTTCTGCCAAGGTATTTAGTGTTGCCCTAATTGTAAGCTGATTTTTTGTTGTTCCATCACTTATTACCGCACAAGGAGTATCTTGGGATTTTCCATGGGAAATAAGACCGTTGCATATTTTTTCTAAATTTCCAAGACCCATAAGAAAGACCAAAGTTCCTTTAAGCTTTGCCAACGTGGAAAAATCTTCACCTACGGTATTTTCATCGGCAGTATTGCCTGTGATAATGGTAACGCTTCGGCTTATTTGCCTATGGGTAACAGGAATTCCAGCGGCGGCAGGCACGGCAATGGCACTTGTTACACCGCTTACTACTTCATAGGGAATGATTTCATTTTGAAGAGCAATAATTTCTTCGCCACCTCTGCCAAAAACAAATGGGTCACCGCCTTTAAGGCGAACTACCGTATTCCCTTTTTTTGCTTCAGAAACAATAAGGGAATTTATTTCCTCTTGTTTCATGGAATGACTGCCGGCGGCTTTGCCTACATACAGTTTTTTACACTCCTTTTTTACGAAGGAAAGAAGTTTATCACTAGCAAGGCGGTCGTAAATAATTACATCGCACTGTTTAATAAGTTTTAAGCCTTTTAAAGTTATAAGAAGTGGGTCACCACTGCCAGCACCTACCAGATAGACAATTCCTTTTTTCATAATAACTCACCTGCCAGTTGCGTTGCGGCATTTTTTGCTTGGGAAAGCGGCGTTGTAACGGTTTTTATACCGCTGTTTCCAATAAAACCAGAAATTGTAAACATTTCATTTTCTATATAGGAATATACGCCAACGGACTGATGGCAGTCTGCTCCCAAAAGGGACAGCACCTCACGCTCGCAATTAAAGGAAATATTTGTTGGTTCATGGTTTATTTTTTCAACAATGACTGAAATCTCTGTATTTGGTTTTCCTTCAACGGCGATAATGCCTTGTGCGGCGGCGGGAACAAAGGTGACAGGGTTAAGGTGCTGAAAGATATAGCCGTTATCTTCAGTTATGCCAAGGCGGTCTAAACCGGCAGCGGCAAGCACAATAGCGTCAAATTCATTAGTTGTTAATTTTTTTAAGCGTGTAGGCACGTTGCCACGAAGAGGTACGCACTTAACATTTGGATAAATAGCCTCAAGCTGTTGACTGCGCCTAAGACTGCCAGTACCAACTGTGGATAATTTATTTGGGTTAAAGGGTTCATTTTCCCTTGTTATAAGCACATCACGGCAATCTGCACGCATTGGTGTGGCTAAAATAGCTAAACCAGTGGACAAAGTGGTTGGCAAATCCTTTCCGCTGTGGACAGCTATATCAATTTTCCCATTTAAAATTGCTTCCTCAAACTCAGTAACAAAAACACCTTTACCACCAAAGGCAAGAAGTGGCTTATCCAGAATTTTATCCCCTTGTGTGGTTATTTCAACTATTTCAAATTCCACTGACGGACAATGCTTTTTTATTTCACTTACAACAAGTTGGGTTTGGGTAAGTGCAAGGTGGCTTTTCCTAGTTCCTATTTTAATTTTCATTTTTTTGCCCTCTTAATTATATTTTCTATTTCTTCGTCTGAAATTTTATTTTCTGTTTTAATCATTTCATCTAAAATTAGAGAAAAGATTTTCTTACGTTTGAGTTGAGTGGATATTTCTTCTTTTATAATAGGGCGAAAAGTTCCCAAGCGGTCTGCAATTTCGCCATAATATTCAGGTACATTCTTGGCTATGGTTTTACCAACAAGGGCTGACACCTGCGGACTTTTGCCAGAGGTAGTTATTCCAGCAACAATTGCTTTATTTTTATATATTGAAGGAAAAATAAAAGAACATTCCTCTATAACATCTACAACATTTACAAGGATATTTTTCTTGCGGCAGAAACCACTTATTTCATCATTTATATATGGGTCATTGGTGGCGGCAACTACAAAAAAGCTATTTTCCAAATCTTTTAATTGAATTGGGCGGTTAACAAGTTTAATACCTTCTAGTTGTTGCATTTCTTGGCAGAAAAAAGGCGAAATGACCGTTATATTACAGCCAAACTGAATTAGCATTTCTGCTTTGCGTGCAGCAACAATTCCACCACCTGCAATGGTACAGTTTTTATTTTCAATATCTATAAAAAAAGGAAAATATGCCATAATCAATCACTGCTTTCCATTAATTTTCCAAAGGCTGAAATTACTGCGGTAAGTTCCTCATTATTTGAAAGCTTTCGCAGTTTATACACCGTGTCTTGTATTGTATTTGAATTAAAATAATCTTTAAGGTTGTCCAGTTGCGGTAAAAACTTATGAAAAGTTAATTCCTTCAAGGTATCATCTACATATGAGTTTAAAACCTCCGTGGCTGTTTGAGCTTCTTGCTTTTTCAGCAGATTATTGCTTTTTGAAAGAGTTTCAAAATAATCTATATTATAAAGGGTTACGTTTTCCTGGTTTTCAAGGCGTTTATCAATATCTGGCGGAACGGCAAGGTCTATAAAAATTCGTGGCTTAATTGTGGTTACGGCGTTACGGTATTCCTCAAGAGCAATAGTATGGTGAGGAGAGGTGGTTGCACTTACAACAACGTCGGCTTCATCTATAAGGCGGTAACGGTCTTTATAATTTACGTAAGTAAGGTTCTCATAAAATGCCTCAAGGGTATCTTGTGGTTTATGGGTTCGCAATGTGCCTAAAACCTTTATATTTGGTTTAGCCAAAAGATTTTTTGCCACAATTGTACCTGTTTTTCCGCTTGCCCCTATTACAAGTACGGTTTTTTCTTCCTTATTAATATCAAAAACCAAGTTTGCGGACAAAGTTCCTATGGAAACAGGAGTTTTTGAAAGCCCGGTTTGGGTTTTAATCTTTTTTGCGGCAGTGATTGCTTGTTTAAAAATTGTGTTGAGTTCAAAGCCTGTAGTTCCTTCTGCAAGGGCAAGGGCATACGCTTCTTTTACTTGTCCCAAAATTTCATCCTCGCCAATTAGCATACTGTCTATACCAGCGGTTACCTTAAAAAGGTGTGCAATTGCTTTTTCACCTTCAAAATTAAGATAATATTTTACGGCTGTTTGGGGTGGTATGCTTTTATAGGAGGAAAGAAGTGACTCTATGGCAGAAGGTGCATTTTTACCGCCGTCAAAATATATTTCCAGACGGTTACATGTGTTTAAAACAAGACATTGTGACACAGATGGGTTGGATACTGCTATATTTACAAAGTCAATTTGCTCTTCCTTAGTTAGAGCAAAAAGCTTACGTATATCTAAAGGTGCTGTTTTATGGCTTACACTAATTGCATACATTTTAAATCTCCCTAAATTAGTTCTTACATTATTATATATATAATAGTAGAGGTATGGTATTACTTTGTCAAGGAAAAGGGACAAGGTGAAAAAAATTAAGATATTTGCAGTTTGTCTTATTTGGAATTTTGTATTATACTGTTGTGGAGGAAAGATGGTTTCCCGTTAGAGGGAATTATCTTTCTTACTTATTTTACAGGAGGAAGTGTAATGAAAAAGCTATTATTTTTAGTGCTTTCATTTTCACTACTGTTATGCAGTACGGTGTTTGGAGCAACAACAAATGTACCAATACTTATGTATCATGGCGTGGAAAAAGAGAGCGTAAGCCCATGGGTGGTTAGTGAGGAGCAATTTAACGCAGATATGGAGTTTTTGGCAAGGAACTACTATACACCATTGTTGGCCGAGGACTTGACTAAGATAAAAAAGGGCGAGATGGAAATGCCTGAAAGGCCCGTAATGATTACCTTTGACGATGGCTATGAAAACAACTACACTATAGCTTTTCCCATACTTAAGCGCACAGGCATGAAGGCAACAATTGCAGTTATAGGTCGTCTTATTCGTGATGAAAATGGAAGCGGAAGGGCAGGATACCTTAATTGGAGCCAACTTAAAGAAATGTATGACAGCGGACTGGTTGATGTGGGCAGCCATACATATAACCTGCATGATTTGGATGCAGAGGGAATTTACGCAGGCACAAACAACGGCATACGTCAGTTAGAAGGAGAGGCTGTTGCTAGTTATCTAAAAAGAACAAGCGATGATTTAAGGAAGAGTGTTAGTGATATTGAAAGTAATGTGGGCAATGATGTGCTGTATTTTGCATACCCATTTGGTAAAACCAATTCTTATTTTAGTTCCGTTATAGGCAACTTTGGCATTCGGGTTAGTGTAACCACGTCTGCAGGAACAGCAAATATCACAAATGGGCTTAACTGCATGCCACGCTATACCATAACTCCTGAACAATGGGCATGGAATGTTCTGCCCGCAATAAGCGAAGAAAAAAGAACGCAGGAAGCTGAAAAACTAGGGGTTACAGCAGAAGGAACTATTTTCAAGTGAAATTAATAGCTGAATTATTTACAAAGTGGCTATATATTCATAAGCGTTACAAGGATGCTCATTATAACCACGCTTATTATTATTGAAGCTGAGCAAGAGAAGCTTGCAACGCCAACATCACCATCTGAAAGCTGTGTGAATGCAGGGGTAAGAACTGGAGACGGAGAGAACAATACCAAAACAAGCACTTGTCTTACAGTAATGGGCAGAGGTGCAAAAAAATAAATTGCAACGCCAAGCACAGCACAGATTGCATAGCGTTTGAACAAAAGAAAAAAGACTTCTTTTAAATACTGTTTTTCAATATTAAGGTCTAACATCAGGCCAAGCATTAGCATTGCCATAAAGCCATTGGCCGAGGCTGTGGTTGAAAGGGTTTTCGATATAAAAACGGGTAGGTGAAAATTAAAAAGTGATAGGGCAAGCATTATTATGTATACATCAAAAGGCACAGAGTGTATCAGTTTTTTAAAAATATCCTCTATGCCTATTTTTTTACCATCTTTACTGCCAACAACGGCGGTGGTTATGGCATACGTGCCGCCGCTGGACATAATAGCATTGCCTGTGTCAAACATACAAGTTGCTATTACGCCATAAGAGCCAAGGAAGCTTTGCACAAAAGGCATTGAAAATGAGCCAATATTAAAGCCCGGAAAATTAAGCATATAGTATATGCGCATGTTTCTATCTTTTTTATATGAAAGAACAGCACCTATTAATAAAAGAAGTAAGTTTATGCCAAGTCCTAGCACAACTAATAAAAACAAAGTATTATCTCTTTCATAATTAGCAAAGCTAGTGATTATAGCCGCTGGCAGGGTTATGTTAAGAGTTATTTTTGAAACGATGGCATAATCTTTGGGTGAAAAAAATCCCTTTTGTTTAAGAATGTAAGATACAAAAATTATAAGCACAAAGGAAAGTGCTTTAAACAAAACCTCAAGCATGAATATTCTCCTGTCTATAATGGAATAATTAAAGCATATAGTACGAGGATAGAGATGATTTGTCAATTGGCTGATGTGAATGAGAGTGAGAAGACTGACACAAGCAAGGTACTTAATGGGAAACAATTGGTATAAAGTGAAAAATATTGCACATAAATGCCATCAATAGTATACTGTGGTATATACACAAAATCAAGATACTATTTGTTTTTTCAGAATGGAGTGGCAGATATGACAGAATTTATACAAATGGTAGCATATTTAAGAGAACTTAACATGGCATCGCTGATTGTTCGTTTTTTGTTCGCAATTGTATGCGGAGGCGTTATTGGAATTGAGCGTGGCAAAAAGCGTCAGGCAGCGGGGCTTAGAACACATTTATTGGTATGTATTGGTGCGGTATGTATTATGATTGTGAACCAATATATTTCGATTTACATTGACCCAACGGCAGACATGAGCCGCATGGGTGCGCAAGTTGTAAGCGGGATTGGTTTTTTAGGTGCAGGAACAATTATTATTACAGGTAAAAGGCAGATAAAAGGGCTTACCACTGCGGCAGGACTTTGGGCATCGGCAGCAATGGGTCTTGCCATTGGTGTAGGCTACTATGAATGTGCAATTATTATGTGTATTGTTCTATATATTGTACTTCAAGGTCTTAACAATTTGGATGAAACATTTATTAAAGGACACACCAATTTAGAGCTTTATTTAGAATATGATGAAACCTTTAGGCTTAGCTGTGTGCTGAAAAAAGTTCGTAACGATGGGTGGCATATGTCAAACATTGAACATATAAACAAAAATGTTGGTGGCGGTTCTATGCAGATTACAATTACAAAGGATACAAAAATTAAAAACTATGATGATTTGTTGGAGCAAATTAGGGCGATGGATGGAGTAATGTACGTTGAGGAATTTTAAAGATTTTGAACACCTATAAACGGTGTTCTTTTTTTAGTGCAAAGAAAACAATAGCAACAATTTAATCTGGTAAAGTGATGAATTATATGTAAATAAATTATATAGATAGCTATATTTTTCATAGGATTAAAGAATTTAAAACGATAATATAGTATAGTATTTAATATACATAAAATACACGAGTGTTTATTGGATGGACAGCCTGACCCATAGGTAGTATAATTTTTGTGTGGAAAACCACAAATTTGTATTAGGAGGGAATATTATGAAAAAAAAGGTACTTTCAATGGCAATGGCAGCAGTTATGTGTACAATGGTGTTTACAGGCTGTGGAACTAAAACTCCTGCAAGTGCAACCACTGCACAACCAGCAAAAGAAGAAACAAAAGAACCTGCACAGAGTGAAGCGGAGGGTGAGTATAACATTCGTGTTGGACATGTACTTGCCAATACACACCCATATCAACTGGGTCTTGAGAAATTTGCTCAGTTAGCAAGTGAAAAAAGTGGTGGGCAGATAAAGGTGGATGTATTCCACAGTTCTACCCTAGGCAACGAAAGGGATATGGTTGAAGGTTTGCAACTTGGCACACAGGAAATGGTTCTTGTTTCTACGGCTGTTCTTGCAAGCTTTACGGACAAATTCCTTGTTTTTGACCTTCCTTTCCTTTTTTCAACAACCGAAGAGGCAAGAATGGTTTGCGACAGTGATTTAGGCACAGAAATACTTACAAGTGTTGAAGGTGAAGGACTTAAGGGACTTGTATTTTTTGAAAACGGTTTTAGAAATGTAACAAACAGCAAACTTCCTATTGAAAAACCTTCAGATTTAAAAGGACTTAAAATAAGAACAATGGAAAGCCCTATACATATGGCTTCATTTAGTGCACTTGGTGCAGACCCTACACCAATGGCAATGGGTGAGCTCTTTACAGCATTACAGCAAAAAACAATTGATGGTCAGGAAAATCCGCTTGCTATTATTGAGTCTTCTAAGCTTTACGAGGTACAAGAATACCTTTCCTTAACTGGTCATTTTTATGCACCTGCACCGCTATTTATTGCAACTGATTATTTTGATGCTTTGCCTGCGGATATTCAAAGTGCCGTTGTTGATTCATCCAAAGAGGCACAGGTTTATGAAAGACAGATATTAGACGATATGAATGGTAAATTGGTTGATACGCTTGCAGAAAAAGGCGTTAAGATTACTGAGGTTGATAAAGCTCCGTTTATTGAAGCTGTTCAGCCTGTATACCAAGAATACATTGGAAAAGGTGCCGGACTTGTTGATCCAGATATTTATGACAAGGTTACTGAAATGATTAAGTAATCACATTATTTGTACTATTTATAGAAGAAATACTCATAAATGCCGCTATATTTATTGTGTCAAAAAACTATTGCTACCAAGTTTGGCTTATGATATAATGTGCCCAAAAGCGAAATTAAATGAAGGAGTATTGAAAACTTAAAAAGATGAGCTCTGGATTATTCGCAGGAAATGTGGTATAATATATAATAGGTTTAATAGAAAGCAACAGGAGGTTGAATAATGAGTACAATAGGTATAGTTTTAACTGGTGTATTAGTGATTGTGGCAATTGGGTTAACGGCAATTATTCTTTTACAGAGTGGTCGTGCAGCAGGTCTTGGTGCAATGGGCGCAACTTCATCTTCAAGTGGAGATTCTTACTGGAGCAAGAATAAAGGTAATTCAATGGAAGGTGCATTATCTAAATATACAAAAATAGGTGGAGCACTTTTTATGATTATTGCTATGGCTATTAATTTTGTAAGATAAGATAGATAAGGAAAGAATAGAGGCAGATGCTTAGGCATCTGCCTTTTTTATGCAATAACAAATTTTAAGAATAAAGTGTGACCAAAGTGGTTAAAATCAAGGGTAAATGAGAAAATTATAAAAAATATAAAAAAAGTGTTGACTTTTTGATGTAAGCGTGTATAATAAATATTCGTGTCACCGCAAAAGGCGATGGCGCAGGTACAGCGTGAAAATGGAGATTTAAATGTTTTGAAAACTTTTTGAAAAAAGGTATTGACATTTTCTGAAAAGTCTGTATAATAGATCGAGTGTCACTTTGGAAGAGGTTGCACAACAGGTTAAGATGAATTGTTAAATACCAAAACAAGTTGAAAAACTTTTGAAAAAAGGTGTTGACAAATTCTGAAAAGTCTGTATAATAGATTGAGTGTCACAAATGAGGCTTTGAAAAAAGCAAGTTTGAAAATAAAGCGGTTTAAAAAGTTGAAATAAAACTTGAAAAAATGCTTGACAAACAAAATCAAATGTGATAGAATATTGATTACTGGCGAATAAAGCTGGTTAACACAATAATAAATACGAAACATTGATCTTTGAAAACTGAACAGTTGATTAAACTAAACCCATAGTTAATTTCTGCGACCAAGCGTCGCAAAAGTAATTCAATGGAAACAAAAAAAACAAATGTCGGTGCAGACCGACAAGCTAGTGCAAACTGGCAAGGAAAAAAACTTTAATTTAAGAGTTTGATCCTGGCTCAGGATGAACGCTGGCGGCGTGCTTAACACATGCAAGTCGAGCGGAAATATTTAAAA
>JAYFNB010000004.1:0-4010 GCA_034933685.1 Lachnospiraceae bacterium
ACGGAACGGCAACATTGGAATTTACTAGGGAAGTCCTCTTAGCACTTGATATTGCGCCGGAGAGTAATATTGTAGAATGGTATAATTTTCATAAACTGGGGTTCTATAATGCACCTATGCCCAAGATGCCATAATAGGTATGCGGTTTAAATTATTTTTTTAAGCAAGAAGTTTTATTTAAATCAATATTCATAAATGGTGTAAAAACAATATAACAAGTCCATTATTGTCATAATTATAATTGTTTTATGGGATTTTTTTGATATAGTGAGGTATAATTAAATTGATATTTGTTAAGAAAGCGTGGGAGGATAATGGGGCGAGCTATTATTGACAATTCAACACTAACGGCAGTACAGCGCTTATTGGGTGAAATACCAATTTATAATAAACATGAAATTGATGGAGATATATTAGCTTTTGAAACATTAATTCAATCAATACTATTTTTTGATGAAGTATGTTATGTTAATGACTATAAATCAGCGTATCGTGATAAGCGAAATACCTATTTTAGTTATCTGAAGCAAATAAACATTGATGATGATAGTTATAAACAATTATTAATTGAAACATCAAAATTCTCAGATGAAATAATTCCACAAATAAAGGATGGCTTATTTGTGGATTCTGACTTTAAACCTTTTTTCGAATTGCTAAAAATGCATAACATTTTCACTTGGGATATGTCTTCTAGCGTGTATTACTTAACTCAAAAAATGTTGATGGATTCTAAAAATGAATTAAATATTGATAAATATAGCAAAATAAACCAAATGATTTTCAGTGAATTAAATGATGGTTTTATAAAACCATCAAGTGATAAGCACATTATCTTAGATTCAAGTGGACAACCTATACGAAATGTTCATAGAATTTATGATAAAGAGGGCTGTATAAAAGAAGCACATATTGGTAAACAGGTAGAATTATTAATGGCAAATCTAAGCTGGCTTGCTTACAGAACTATTTTCTATACTATCATGGCTAAAGAAACAGGGGGAACATTAATACTTCACCCGATAAGAAACTCATTTCAGATTAATTTTTTGCGGAAAGTATACCCTCAAAGTACCGACGTATTTAGACAACTAATTTCATCAATTAATATGCCTGCTGAGAAGACTATTAAATCCATATTTGCATCTACTCAGCCACTAATCACAAAATTTTCACTACCGATGTTTTCAATTGTGCTTACTAATAAAGCCGGTAGCCCTACAGAAGCAATTAATGCCGCATATCAGCTTAAGAATGAGGGAGATTTTGTTAAAGCACGGACAATGCTAGCCGAGATTGAAGAATTTTTTGCCGAAGAGAAACCTCAAAAAGCAATAATTAGCGCAAATAAGCTAGTGTCACAGGTAGAAAAATTAATGAAACGTATATGTGTAAGGTATGGGATTGCAACACCTCAGGGAATTTCCTTATCGCCTATAATTACATTTTATAATATAGGTTCTTTGCTCACGGCTGGGCAACTACCTTCTATCCCAAACTATTCTGGAAAAATTGGAATTTTAGATAAAGTAAAAGACATGATTCCTCAAAAAGGATTTAATGCAGTTTATAAATCTTTAATTAACGACTTAACGCAAATAAGTCAACTTGGTAGGTACCATGAAATGCTAACTTCCAAAGTTGTTTATCATAAAGATGCGGATTTTTATACTGCTAAAGTAGAAAATGAAAAATATATGCATTCAAAAAGTTCGTGGAAAGTTCCCATGTAATGTAAGGTACCCAGTCAATAAATCGACTGGGTATTTCTATATTAGTGCAATAAAACTACTGCTTGCATGGTTTAGTGTGTATATTATGCTAATAACTTATACTTTTAATCAAGCATATCATAAATTAAAAGATAAAGAAGACCTATATTCTTATTCCATATCTTACATAGTGCGGAAATATTTTAGAAATATTGTGGTGCAATATCACAGATAAATTTTAAACTATTGCGGGAGGGTAATGGTGACAGAATTAAACGAAATATTTAATAATCGTGAAATTGCGGTTGGCATTTGGTTAATATTTACTATTATAATTTCTGCTTTTACAAATCCTGTTCGCAAATTTTTTAAATCAGTTATACCAATATTGTTATGTCGTAAATTTCTGATTTTCTATATAGTTTTTTTCAGCTATTTTTGCTTTGCTACGTATTGTCTTTATGTTATTGGATTTTGGACTTTTAATTTATTGAAAGACACAATTTTTTGGATTATATCAGTTGAGTTTCCTTTATTTGCTAAGACAATTGGAAAGGCTAAAGATAACCATTTTTTTGTTAAACTTATTAAAGATAATATAGGATTAATTGTAATTATTAAATTCATTTTGAATTTCTGGACATTTAGTTTATTTAAGGAAATCATTATTGTTCCAGTGACTGTTATTGTTGGATTTTCATATGCTTTCGCATCAAGAGAAAAAAATATCATAAAATCAAATTATTTTTTAATTGTGTTTTTATTGTATTTGGTATTATAGTTATCATTAATACGATTATTCATGTATTCCAAAGTCCAACTGAATTTTGGAATATTAATTCACTAAAAACGTTTTTACTTCCAATCCTATTGTTGATACTTAATCTTCCTATTGTGTATGGATTAGCATTATATAGTGCCTATGAACTGGTTTTTATTAGAATAAAAGGAAATGAAGTTGAAAGACCAAAAATGAAGTGGAGCATAATAAGGTTTGCTGGCATTTATTTGTACAAAATAACAACTATTCAAAACAAGCCAATTTATACTACGCTGATTAGCTTAACTAATGAAGATATGGAAAATAATTTAAAAAAACTTGAGAAGAGGCTATCAATGCAAATTGGAGATAATTATACGAAAAGAGCATATTTTTACATTATGTGGAGTGTCTTAGGTTTACTGATCTGTGTAGCTGGGATTATTTTTTGTAATACGCATGTTTATATAAAAGAGATGATTTCTTTTAAGTTAGCATTAGATATTACTCGCATTAAGGAGATAATTACAAATATTTGCTCTACGGGTTTAGTCTTTTTTTTCTGTATGTTAATTTATTCTATTGGCCTGAAAAAAAAGAAAAATGAAGAAATATCACAAGTAAAAAAATACGTTTTGTATAATTTTCTGTATATGGTTAATAGACAGCATAGTATTTTGCAAGAGTTTCCACCTATTGACGCACCTAAAGAGCTTTTTCTGCAGTACATAGTAAGTGCCTATGAGCTAAAATTAGAATGTGATAAAAACATAGCCTTATTCGAGAACTTATTAACTACTTGTGAATTAGATACAATTAAACAATTACAAACTTCTACATATACACTTGTTTGTGATATTGGAATCAATGAAGCAGAAATATCGAAATATACTCCAGATAGTTTTTATACTTATTTTGTGGCGAAGAAGGCAGCTGCACCACAAAGCGAAAAAATAAATGTTTTTATTGATGATGTCGAAAAAGGGATTGAAAAGTACTCGGAACAGATAAAGATATGCTTTGAAGAGTTCAACAACTACATAAAGTAACATTTTCACTCGTGTTGCTCTAGGGGAACATTTTAGGAATTATTTTGGAACAAGGAAATAATGCAATAATTACACAATTTTTCTTATCAATAGTCTGACGTATATCAAAAAGATACAATGTTCGGTATTTTGATGCACGACAATTTTTTATCATTATATTATAACATCCCTTTTGTGTTAAAACTCGCATAATTAAACAAAGTGCAGCATAATAAGCATAACTCAAAGCCAAAAAAACACTGAAGTGCGTTGAAACGTTGTGATTTGTTGTATTTTTACAAAACTAAGGAACTAGTTTTTTGTGTCATAAAGAACCTACCGCTCGTGACGACAATATCATTACGGCTAACGGAACGGCAACATTGGAATTTACTAGGGAAGTCCTCTTAGCACTTGATATTGCGCCGGAGAGTAATATTGTAGAATGGTATAATTTTCATAAACTGGGGTTCTATAATGCACCTATGCCCAAGATGCCATAATAGGTAT
>JAYFNB010000005.1:0-277349 GCA_034933685.1 Lachnospiraceae bacterium
CTCAATCGCTTGTGCAACTTCTTTCAAAGTGACACTCGATATATTATACAGACTTTTCAGAAAATGTCAATACCTTTTTCAAAAAGTTTTAAAACATTTAAATCTCCATTTTCACTCTGTACCTGCGCCATCGCCTTTTGCAGTGACACGAATATTTATTATACACGCTTTTAAATAAAAGTCAATATGTTTTTGAAATTTTATTAAAAAGCCTGCCAAAGTGGCAGGCTTAGATTAATTTAGAAAGTTTATGCGGCTTTGCTTTCCTCCGCTGGTTTCTTTGTTCTAAGTGTTTTTACACCTTCTAATGTAAGGTTTATTGCAAGTACCACCAGCAAAATAATAAAAAATATCTGCAATCCTTCTTTTGACATTGCCCCCGTTCCAGCAGAAAGTGCACTAACATTTTTAACAAATGTAATTACAAGTGCACACAATGTAGCCGCAAGCATAAATACCATTGGGAATATAAACATCTTGTTGTTTTTGCCAACATTGCCAAGCCATGCAGCAACGGCTAATAGCGCAAGTGCTGCAAGAAGTTGATTTGCAGAACCAAATAGCGGCCAAATCTTAGCATACCCACCTGCTGCCATAAGTCCACCTATGGCAACGGTCACAAATGTAGCAAAGTAAGCATTAGCACAAAGTTTCTTATATCCTGTAAGCTTAGAAGCATCCTCGCCCTCATCTACAAATAATTCCTGGAACATATATCTAGCAAGTCTAGTTGCCGTATCCAACGAAGTAAGACAGAAAGCCGAAACCGCAAGTATAATAATTGCATAAGTTACATCATAAGCATTTGGAAATCCCATGTTGGAAACCATTGTGGCAATCCCCGTAGCAAAAACCTGTGTCGGTGTTCCAGATGGAAGTGCACCATCTTTATAAAGAATGCCAACCGTAATAAGTGCTATAACCGCAAGTCCGCATTCAATAAGCATTCCGCCATAACCGATAAGCTTTGCATCACTTTCCTTATCAAGTTGCTTAGAAGTGGTTCCTGAACCAACTAAGCTATGAAAGCCAGAAATGGCACCACAAGCAACGGTAATAAATAACATAGGGAATAATTGACTGTTTCCGTTAATACCTGTAAATCCTGTAAATGCAGGCAGTTCAATATTAGGATGGCTGAATAATACACCAAGCACAGCTGCAATCATCATTCCATATAGTAGAAATGAGTTTAAATAATCTCTGGGCTGAAGTAATATCCATACAGGGGTAACAGATGCAACAAATATATAGGCAAGCACAATCATAAGCCACATATTTCCACTTAAGTAGACAGGAAAATTAAGCCCTAAAATAATGCAAAGTATTATTCCTGCAACGCCAATTACCGTAGAAATACCAAGAGGTGTATTTTTGCGGTAAACAAATACACCAAATGCAATAGCCACTAAAATAAACAGCATAGAAATTGTAGCCGTAGAGCCATTGGCAGGAACAAGTGCACCCTCCGCATTGTATCCATTAAAAGTTCCAACAACAATACTTGCAAAGGCTGCAACAACTAAAAGTAGCGTAAGGTAGGAGAAAATAAGGAAAAGCTTCTTAGCTTTTTTGCCCACATTTTCTTCAATAACAAAACCAATAGATTTTCCTTTGTGCCTAATTGATGCAAATAATGATGAAAAGTCTTGAACGGCTCCAAAAAAGATGCCTCCAATAAGTATCCATAAAAGCACTGGAATCCAACCAAAAATTGCAGCCTGAATAGGTCCGTTAATTGGCCCTGCGCCAGCAATAGATGCAAAGTGATGGCCCATAAGTACAGGTGATTTTGCAGGTACATAGTCAACTCCGTCTTCCTCCGTATGTGCAGGTGTAGGTCTGTTAGGTTCAATACCCCACTCTTTTGAAAGCCAACTTCCGTATGTAACATAGCCAATAACAAGAACAATAATTCCAATTAAAAGTAATACTAATGAATTCATACTTCTGCCCCCTTTTCAATTCTAAGCACTTTGCATAACTTTTTTCACTATTCCTTTTATCTCCCTCCCTCTTTTATTTGTTATAATTATATTTTTGCTTAAGTCAACTGCGGCAATTCTAAAATACATCCAACCGTGTAGTGAAAGCAAAAACATTTTATGACAATTAAAATTTTCAATTTCTTTTGTTGTAACTTCATCAATGTTCTCTGCAATATATATCATAGTTATGTAAGAATACATATGCTCATTGTGTGGCCTAATTTTCTTCAGGCCAATTTCAAGCACCTTGTCCCTCAACTTTTTAAATTCTTCTGCCGAAGAAACCTCTTTCGTAATAAAGTATGCATATTCATTTGTTTCAACCGCCCAAAGCTTTGCGGATTGCACAAGCACATATTTTTCAGAGCGGGAATGAAATATCGCCTCTGCCGCAATTGGAATATTTTCTATTTCAATATTTTTCTTAATATCAAAGTATGTTTCATACGCTTCAAGCAACGAATTAATAAATTGATTTTTATCTTGAGACATAGGCATTGCTCCTTTTTAAGTGAATATTGTGTGATATTTGCTTTTGGTCTGACCATATTATATCACTTTCGCTTATATTTGTTAATATTATTGAATAATCATATATTTTTTTATGAATATTGCATAACTCCCTTTTGAATTTTAGTTGGATATTTAAATTCTTATTTTACATCCGTTTAATTATAACCATAAAATAGATTTAAATATGGATAATTTTTACATTTATAGCATGTTGCTGGGTTTTAAAATAGGGACATAGCCATAATCCCTATCCCTATTTTTAAAACCTATGCTTTTTTGTAATAGAATATACGACATTTTCATAAACTGTAATTTAAAGCCATGTCCATACTGTCACCCTCCTAATGTAACATCTTGCGTCTGATACCAATCTAGCGCATCTTTAAGCTGTTCCTCTTGAAAATCCGGCCATAAATCTTTAATAATGTAAATATCCGAATATACTGACTGAATTGGCAAAAACCCTGATAATCTGCACATGCCACCCCAACGTATAATCATATCTATCCTTGAAATATCCTTAGAACGAAAACCGTTTTGTAAATCCCACATCCATCCGTAGTTTACAAGGAAATTCACCTTAATTTTCCCTTTTTCCTCTGAACGATGGGTATATGGCAGCAACTCCGCAGGAAAACAAGCAGATTTTGTGTCTCCTATAACCAATAACGAAACACCTTCATTTTCTATCATTTTAACAGCGTCTACACATGCCTTGCTGAAGGCTATAAGCTGTTCCTTAGGGCGTTTACAGTTGTCAACAGTAAAACCATAATAGGTAATTTCCTCAATTCCACACCGCCTTGCCTCTCTTAAAAGCCTAAGCCCTGGTAAAAGTCCGTAGTCATAACCTTCTTCTTTTTTCATACCATTTGCTTTTGCCCATCTTCGGTTGCCATCTGGTATAATTCCTACATGCCTCGGTATTCTCATTAACGTCACCCCTTTTTCTGTTTAAATCATTGCCGTTTTCACTTTGGTCTATACAAAAAAATACGGCAAACCTAATGGCTCGCCGTACAATATTTCCAACATTTTAGTTTAAAATATAAATCTATAAATTCTGGGTAAAAGTCATTGCTAATTTCTCAATCTCCTTAAAATCTTCTTCTCTTGGATTCATAAGAAATTTGTAACTTTCAAATGCTTTTTTTAACCCCATGGCAACACATCTGTCTTCAAGCATTTTGCAGGCTTCTCCGCTCCACCCATAAGAGCCGAATATTCCAAATACTTTTCCTTTATTTGCAACGCAGTCAATACCCGATAATAAATCCCAAACAGGCTTAAGTGCATCATGGTTAATTGTAGGTGACCCCAAGAGTATACCAGTAGCATTTTCAAATTCTTCAGTAATAATTTTATCATCACAATTAATTAAGTCATACGCCTCTGCCTTAATACCCAACTTTCTGAAATTATCAACAAAGGCATTTGCGGCACTTCTGGTGTAGCCATATGCCGAAACATAAAATACCGCCACATTTTTTTCATTAATTTTAGGCGTTGACCATTCCTTGTAAAGCTCCATCGCCTTCTTGTATCGGTTTTTAAGTATTGGACCATGAGAACAGCATACAATATCAAAATCCAGTCCCTCAAGCTTTTCTAACCCAGCTAATACAAACTTTTTGAATGGACTGAATATCTTATCAAAATAGTATTCAAAAGCTTCTTCGTAGTAATTTGGATATGTTATTTCGTCATCTGTAATAAGTGGTTCACAATAGTGTGCACCCAAAAAGTCGCAAGTAAACACTGTTTTTCTTGAAGGTAAATAAGTAAACATAGAATCCGGCCAGTGAAGGTTTGGTGCAGTTATAAATTCAAAAACCAGACCGTTTCCAATGTCCAAAGTGTCCCCAGTTTTCACCGTTCTGCTTTTAAAATCTATATTGCATACGTTTCCAACATTTTTTATTGCTGCTGCCGTTCCTATAATTTCAACTTCTGGGTTAGCTTCAATAATGGCAGCAACACCACCGCTGTGGTCTGGCTCAGTGTGGTTAAAAATAATGTAATCAATGCTTTTAAGTGGTACTATTTCTTCAATCTTATCAACCATTTGTCCAAAATACTTGGTATTTACCGCCTCAATAAGTGCGGTCTTCTCTCCTCTAACTAAGTATGCATTGTAAGTAGTTCCGTACTCTGTTCGCATAATTATATCAAAAACCCTTAAATTAGGGTTTATAGCACCCACATAAAAAACGTCTTCCTTTAGCTTAAGCATTATAATTCACTCCTTAAAATTTAGAAACCTTTAGGGGATATTTCCTAATAGTTTTATGCTAAATTTGTATCCGATTTGAGGTTGATATCACCTTCAGCATCAATTCTATTTTTACCAGCTTAATCATTAACTAAACAAGAATGTACTCGTATATTTCTAATTTGCACAAAAAGCTCCACATCAATTACTTTGTAATCAACGTGGAACTTTATAATTATACTTTTATTTATTTCTGTGGAAAATTAATTTCTGCCTGTGCTGCCGCAAGCCTTGCAATAGGTAAACGGAAAGGTGAGCATGATACATAATCCAAACCAATCATATGGCAAAATTCAATTGATGTTGGGTCACCGCCGTGTTCACCACAAATACCAAGGTGAAGGTCAGGTCTTTGTGCCCTACCCTTTGCAACTGCCATCTTCATTAACTCACCAACTCCACTTCTGTCCAAATGAGCAGTTGGGTCTCCTTCGTAAATCTTTTTGTCTATGTAATCAGACAAAATTTTCCCAGCATCATCACGTGATAACCCATAAGTCATCTGGGTTAAGTCGTTGGTTCCAAAAGAGAAGAACTCAGCTTCCTTTGCAACTTCGTCTGCTGTAAGGCAGGCACGTGGAATTTCAATCATAGTGCCAACCAAATATTTAAGCTCAATTCCGCTTTCAGCGATAATTTTGTCAGCAGTTTCAACCACTAGGGTTCTTACATATTTAAGTTCTTTTACATCACCAATAAGTGGAATCATAATTTCAGGTAAAAGGTTGAAGCCTTTTTCCTTTTTAACCTTTATGGCGGCATCAATTATTGCCCTTGCCTGCATAACTGCAATTTCAGGATATGTTACAGATAAACGGCAGCCACGGTGTCCCATCATAGGGTTAAGCTCATGTAATCCTTTTGCTTTAATTTTAAGCTCCTCAACTGTCTTGCCCATTTCTTTAGCTATAACTTCAAATTCCTCGTCAGTGTTAGGCAAAAACTCGTGAAGAGGTGGATCTAAAAGTCGAATTGTAACAGGCCTGTCGCCCATTGCTTCATAAATACCAACAAAGTCCTCTTCTTGGAATGGACGGATAGCTTCAAGTGCCGCAACTCTTTCTTCCACGTTATCTGAAAGAATCATAATACGGAATTTAAGTATTCTATTTCCATCAAAAAACATATGCTCAGTACGTGTAAGGCCAATGCCCTCTGCACCAAAATTAACAGCATTTATTGCATCTTTTGGTGTATCCGCATTTGTTCTTATTTTAAGGCGTCTTTTCGCGTCTGCCCAAGACATAAAAGTAGCAAAGTCGCCGCTTATTTCAGGGTCAACAGTAGGTATATCTTCTCCGTAAATGTTTCCTGTTGTTCCGTCAAGAGAGATATAATCTCCTTCTTTAAATGTTTTTCTTCCAAGGCTAAAAGTTTTTTCTGCCTCGTTCATTTTAATTTCTTCACAGCCGGATACACAGCAACGACCCATACCACGGGCAACAACTGCCGCATGGCTTGTCATTCCACCACGAACTGTAAGTATTCCCTGTGCTGCTGCCATTCCTTCAATATCCTCTGGTGAAGTTTCAAGACGAACAAGTACAACCCTTTCTCCTCTTTTGGCAGCTTCTGTTGCATCCTCTGCATTAAAGTATACCTTGCCTGCACCAGCACCTGGTGAAGCTGGAAGCCCTTTTCCAATTGGCGTAGCAGCTTTAAGTGCATTTTGGTCAAAGGCAGGATGCAAAATCTGGTCTAACTGTTTTGGGTCAACCTTAAGTAAAGCCTCTTCTTCTGTAATAAGACCTTCTCTCACCATGTCAACAGCAATTTTCAATGCCGCATTTGCAGTTCTTTTTCCATTGCGTGTCTGCAAAAAGTAAAGTTTTCCGTTTTCAATAGTAAACTCCATATCCTGCATATCTTTGTAATGTTGCTCTAATTTATGTGCTATTTCAGTAAATTCTTTATAAACATGTGTCATATCTTTTTCAAGTGTAGCAATAGGCTTAGGCGTACGCACGCCGGCAACAACGTCCTCACCCTGTGCATTAATAAGATACTCACCATACATAGCATTTTCGCCGTTTGCGGCATTTCTTGTAAATGCAACGCCAGTGCCGCTGGTATCACCCATGTTGCCAAATACCATCATCTGCACATTTACTGCCGTTCCCCAGCTATATGGAATATCATTCATTCTTCTGTAAACAAAAGCACGTGGATTGTCCCATGAATTGAAAACCGCCTTAACCGCTTCAAATAACTGTTCCTTAGGGTCTTGAGGAAATTCTTTGCCTTGGTCTTTAAAATAAATAACTTTAAATTCTTGAGCAACTGCTTTTAAATCTTCAGCAGATAACTCGGTATCGTATTTAACGCCCTTTTTTTCTTTGTATTCATCCAAGTGCCTTTCGAATTTAGATTTGGAAACGCCAATAACAACATCAGCAAACATCATAATAAATCTTCTATAACTGTCATATGCAAATCTTGCATTGTTTGTAGCTTCTGCAAGTCCTTCAACAGAAACATCATTTAAACCCAAATTTAATACCGTATCCATCATTCCAGGCATAGACGCCCTTGCTCCAGAACGAACCGATACTAAAAGGGGATTAGAATTATTACCAAGCCTTTTGCCAGCAATATTTTCAAGCTTAGCAATTGCAGCTTCAATCTGCTCCATCATTTCACCGGATAATTTCTTGCCACACTCGTTATACTCTGTACAAGCTTCAGTGGAAACAGTGAAGCCTTGTGGAATAGGAAGACCCATATTGGTCATTTCCGCAAGGTTGGCACCTTTGCCACCAAGAAGATTTTTCATACTGGCATTACCTTCACTGAACATATAAACATATTTTTTGCTCATATCTTATCCCTCCAAATCAATTTAACGCAGAATGAGTAGGCAATAATTAGTACAAACCATTGTTTTGTAAAAACCCAAAACTGCTTTGCTAAATTATAACATTAAATCTAAACAGTAACAATTATACGAATGACTAAATTAATTAAATTTTATGTACAACTTGCACAACTTTAGTTATTATTATCGTTTTATTGCCGACCATACCACTATTCTCGCCTAAATTATATACACATTTAACATAAGAAATTATATTTTTACTCCTGATTTTTTGGGTAGTTTTTTTGCTACTATACAAAAATAGTTATTTTTAGACTCATTCTCTCATAAAATACGTTTTATTTTACCTGTAAAGTCTAGTATAATTAAAAAAATAAGCAACCCATATTTAAAGTATGGGCGCTTACCTTTTTGTTTTAATTAAAATTCCATTTTAGCCTCAAGATATGCCTCAAGCTCATCAGCTTTAAGTCTAATCTGGTTCATTGTATCTCTTTCTCTAACGGTTACAGTGTTATCCTCAAGTGTATCAAAGTCTACTGTAATGCAGAAAGGTGTACCAATTTCATCCTGTCTTCTGTAACGCTTTCCAATACTTCCAGCCTCGTCATATTCAACATTAAATTTCTTAGAAAGAGAAGCGAATATTTTTTCAGCTGGCTCTGAAAGTTTTTTGCTCAGTGGCAAAATAGCTGCTTTAACAGGCGCAATTGCTGGATGAAAGTGAAGAACAGTTCTAATATCCTGCTTGCCGTCTTTTTCGCCAACAACCTCTTCATCGTATGCATCACAAAGGAACGCAAGTGTAACACGGTCTGCACCAAGTGATGGCTCTATGCAGTAAGGAATATATTTTTCATTTTTGTCTTGGTCAAAATAAGTCATGTCCTGTCCAGAATGGTTTTGGTGCTGTTTAAGGTCAAAGTCAGTTCTGTCCGCAATACCCCAAAGTTCGCCCCAACCAAATGGGAACATATACTCAATATCGGTAGTTGCCTTTGAGTAGTGGCAAAGCTCTTCTGGGCTGTGGTCACGCACTCTGGTGTTTTCTGTTGACATATTAAGTGCTTTAAGCCAATCAATGCAGTATTGTTTCCAGTAACCAAACCATTCAAGGTCTGTGCCTGGCTCGCAGAAGAATTCAAGCTCCATCTGTTCAAACTCACGGGTTCTGAAGGTAAAGTTGCCAGGTGTAATTTCATTTCTGAAAGATTTACCAACCTGACCAATACCAAAAGGAATTTTCTTTCTTGAGGTTCTTTGAACATTTTTAAAATTAACAAAAATGCCTTGTGCTGTTTCAGGACGAAGATAAACAACATTTTTGCTGTCTTCTGTAACACCCTGAAAAGTTTTAAACATAAGGTTAAACTGTCTTATGTCTGTAAAATTGTGTTTTCCACAGCTTGGGCAAACAATGTTGTTGTCCTCAATATACTGCTTCATTTTTTCGTTGCTCCAACCATCAACAACGTCACCCTTATGTCCATTTTCCTGTAAATGGTCTTCAATAAGCTTGTCTGCACGGAAACGTTCCTTGCATTCCTTGCAATCCATAAGAGGGTCACTAAATCCACCAACATGACCAGAAGCAACCCAAGTTTGTGGGTTCATAAGAATTGCACAGTCAACACCAACATTGTATTGGCTTTCCTGCACAAATTTCTTCCACCATGCTTTTTTTATGTTGTTTTTAAGTTCAACACCAATTGGGCCATAATCCCATGTGTTGGCAAGGCCGCCGTAAATATCACTGCCTGGGTATACGAAGCCTCTTGTCTTTGCAAGTGCTACAATCTTTTCCATTGTTTTTTCAACTGCCATATTCTTTTCCTCCTTGAATGATAATTATAGAAACACTTTTTAGTGTTTCTTTATAGGCAGACACAAAAAAAGCCGTCCGCCACTTACTAAACGTAAGGGACGAAAGGCTTTGCTTCCGCGGTTCCACCCTTTTTGGCATTGCAATATTTATACAACGCCCTCTTTAAAAGATATGCTCAAAAGTGCCTTTTGCTTAAATTTAATACCTTTTCACACCAACCAAAGGCTCTCTTAAATTAAATATATAAGCTACTTCTCTTTGTCATCGCAACATAATTAAAATTAACATCTTAAATTTATCAAATTGAAGTGCTTTTGTCAACCTTATCTTTATCAAAGGCACTAATTAAAATAAATACAGCTCCGCAAACAAGAACCATGAATATACCGATACTCTTAAAGAAGATAGGAGCCAAAGCAGGAATAGTGTTCCAAAGAATGATTGAAACAATAGATGCAAAAATTGTCCAAAATCCAGCTTTTTTACCTGAAAATTTAGGGAATAATAAAGCCCCTACAACTATAAATGATGTTCCTATTGCCAATGAAAGTGCCTTTTGCATTGCTCCTAAAATAGTACCCATTTGTGTAGCAATAACATATGTAATTATACTGCTTATAACTACAATAACTTTGTTAATCCAAACCTTCTTCTCGTTTGATATTTCTTTTTTTGTAAACTTATAAACAATGTCATTGCTTACAGTAGTAGCTAAGCCAATAATCATTGAACACCCTGTTCCCATGTCGGCAGCCCATAATCCAGAAAGAGTAATACCACCCAAAACAGGCGGAATGCTCATTAATACCATTGGCAATGCAACCGAGGCTTTGGCATCTGGCATAAGAGCTTTACTTGCAACGCCTAAAAGTGCACATATAAAGCCTACAGGAATCATTAATACAGCACCTAAAATAAATCCTCTTGTAGCAGATTTGTCGTCTTTACCCGTTAAACCAATCTGCACAACACCTTGAACAGAGTTTGTGTTGCCAAGCATAACAATAATCCAGCTTATAATACCAATCCAGCCCATACCTGCCGTTAAGCTCATGTATGGAACATCTGGCTCGGCAGCCGTTAAAGCACCTATAGCTTCCCAACCGCCATGGTTTGTAAGCACTATAATTGCCGCAACAATAACTCCAACATAAATTAAAATAAGGTTTAAAACATTAGTTAAAGAAACACTGCCCATTCCTCCAATTACAGCAACAAGCATAAATATTATAAACGAGAAAAATATTCCGCTTTCAACGGTAAAAATATCTGGCAGAAGTGAAGCCAGTATAGAGCCACCTGCTTTATATTGAAGTGCTATAATACCAGACTGAATTATGCACATGGATATAACCATTATAAAGCTTGTTTTTTCACCATAAAGATTGTTAACCATTGCACTTATGGTAGAGTATCCACTTCTTCTTAAATATTTTACTGCAAGCACTGAGGAAACAACTGCGCCAATTGCCCATGCAGTGTCGTACCAACCTGCTGATAAACCTACTGTAAAAGCATTTTCCGCAATACCAATGGTAGACGCACCACCAATTGCAAGTCCGGCTATACTTGCTGCCACAACAAATGCATTGTTTTTTCCCTTGTAAAGTAAGAATGCTTCACTGTCTTTTTTCTGTTTTCTTGAAACATTAATGCTTATAGCAAATAAAAGTGCAACGTATAAAATAACAATAATCAACGGAATATTCATAGTGTATTAGTTCTCCTTTAAGTTAAAATTAAATATCCTTACATAAGCTTTCGTAATCGCTTTTAAGCTGTGGCATAACACTTCCACCATGCGCCATTACATAAACATTTTTGTTATTAAAATCTACTTTTTTAAAAATTTCTTCTGCATTTTCACTGGCAATAAAGCCCATAGGTGCCACCATTTCTGGTGAAATTTGAGAAATAAGATATGTTTTTGCCTTTCCTAAAGCCTCACAGGCGGCATAAAAAATATAACCTCCAATGGTGAAATTTTTTCTAAGCTCCTCGTCAAGACGAGCTTCCTTTAAAGGTTCTGCCCAGTCGAAGAAATCCTTCGCACCGCCGCCTTCTTCACATTGGGCAAGAATAATCAGCGTTCCGCCCTCTTTAACGGCTTTCGTGGCATTAAATAAGGTTTTTGTAGATTGGTAGAGGTTAATATCCTTTGGAAAACCTCCGCAGCTTGCAATAACAACATCTGCCTCATAATCAATAGGAAGACCGTAGCCCTTTTGAACATATCTACAGCTTTCTCTCCAAGCAGAATCAAAATTTCCGCAGAAAAGACCGCTGTGCTTGCCGGAAGATTCCATTACAATATTAATGCCAAAAACAACATCCACAAGCTTTCCAGCCTCATACATGTCCAAATTTATAGGGTTTTCACTCATTTTTCCACTGCCAACACGCACGTCACTCATAGCCTTTTCAGGGTCTAGGGCACGTTCATGGTTCATTCTGATTGTTTCCTTTGAAGCAATTCCAGGAACTATGCTTTTTCTTCCACCGCCGTAACCCGCCATAATATGGTGTATAGTTCCGCCTATGCAAATTACTTTTCTTCCTACAGCAAGTGGATTAACACTTACCTTTGTTCCCAAAGGAGTTGTGCCCACATAAACTAAATCCTCAGCAAGACAGTTGTGATCCACAACTTTAACATTTTCATAAACGAATTTGCTTGCAAGCTTTTCTTTTTCTTCTTCAGTGTTTGCACGGTGTGAACCTAATGCAATAACAACCACCATATTTTCAAATGGAACTTGCATTTTCTCATGAAGGTATTCAACAAGAAGCTGACACAAAACGTCCTGTCTTGTCCAAAATCTTGTCATATCACTAATTACTATTGTAACTTTGTCCTCTTTTTGAAGAATTTCTTTAAGTGGCTTGCTGTCAATAACACCTTCTGTAACGCTATAAAAAAATTCTTTTTTAATATCTTCAATTACAGGCATCTCATTTTCATGAAGATATTTAACGCTTTTTGCACCCTCTATATCAAACTCAATTGTTGCTGTACCGTATTGTAAACTTATATGCTCCATTGCAATCGCCTTTCTAAGATAAAATTTTTCTGCTTTAAACTTTTAAACTTTAAACTATTAAAGTTTAACATTAAAATACTACTGTTGTCAACTTGCTTTTGCATAAAGGTTTTTCTCTCTACCAAATTCATTAATTTCTGCAAAAAAGCCCAGTACCATTTTGTACTGGGCTTGCAACCTTTAAGCTGCTGCAAAAAATCTTTCATGCCAAACAAGGAACATATAGATTGTCCAAATTTTACGGCTGTTGTCCTCTTTTCCACTTTTGTGGTCATCCAAAAACTTCACAATTTCTTTAGTCTTAAAAAATTCCCTTGCAGTCTTGCTTTCAAAAGCAGTTTTTATAATATTATAGTATTTGTCTTCTTTAAGCCAAATTCTTATTGGTACAGGGAAACCTAGCTTTTTCTTTTCTGCCACCATATCTGGAACATATTTGTTTGCCGCCGCACGCATGGCAACCTTTGTGTTTTCCTTTGTAACCTTGTATTTTTTAGGCAGCTTCCTAGCCACGTTAAACACTTCTTTGTCAAGGAAAGGTACTCTAACCTCAAGGGAATGTGCCATACTCATTTTGTCTGCTTTAAGCAAAATATCTCCAATAAGCCAAAGGTGTATGTCAATATACTGCATTTTTGTAACATCGTCCTTGTCCTTAATCTTGTCATAAAAAGGCTTAGTTATAGACATAGGTGTGTGTTTCCCGCTAAAGGATTTAAGTATTGATTCACGTTCCTTCTGGTTAAACATAAATGCATTTCCAATAAATCTTTCCTCAAGGGTTTTGCTTCCTCTAATAATATAGTTTTTCCCTTTCACTTTAAAAGGTATAGCCTTTGCAATACCACCCATTGCTTTTCTAATTGGCATAGGCAGTGATGTTACAGGATGAAGTGCATCCGGCTCTTTGTAAATATTATATCCACCAAAAAATTCGTCAGCACCCTCGCCAGAAAGAGCAACCTTAACATGCTTTGCCGCCGTTTGGCTAACAAAATATAAAGCCACTGCCGACGGGTCAGCCAAAGGCTCGTCCATATGATATTGCACAGTAGGCAGTACATCCCAATATTCCTCTTTGCTTATAAGCTTGCTGTAGTTATCAATTTCAATTTTTTCTGATAACTTCTTTGCGAAGTCAATTTCGTTATACTTTGCATAATCAAACCCAACAGTAAATGTTTTATCACCTTTGAAGCAAGCTGCAACGTAACTGCTGTCAACGCCGCTTGAAAGAAAAGAGCCAACTTCAACGTCACTTATCTTATGTTTTTTTATAGAATCCTGCATAGCACTGTCAATTTCTTCAACAAATTGGTCAAAGGTTTTGCTTTCGTCTGACTCAAATTTAGGCTCCCAATATCTCTCAATTTCAACCAAACCATTTTTGTAGGTAATGCAGTGGCTTGGCATAAGCTTGTACACACCTTTAAAAAATGTTTCAGGCAATACGGAGTATTGGAATGTAAGGTAACTTTCCAACGCCTCCTTGTTTACTTCTTTTTTAAAGCCTGGATATTCCAAAATACTCTTTATTTCAGATGCAAAAATAAGATTTCCATCAACCTCCGCATAGTAAAAAGGCTTAATTCCAAAATAATCCCTTGCACCAAACAAGGTTTCATTTTTCGCATCCCATATAACAAAAGCAAACATTCCTCTAAGATATTTAAGCATATCCTTGCCATATTCTTCGTAGGCATGAATAAGACACTCTGTATCCGAATTATTTTTAAAGATATGACCTTTTTCTATCAATTCTTCCCTTAGCTCTTGATAGTTGTAAATTTCGCCGTTAAAAGTAATAACAACATCGTCTGTTTCGTTGTACATAGGCTGTGCACCAAAACCAAGGTCAATTATACTAAGCCTTCTAAATCCCATTGCGACCTTTCCATCTATATGCTTGCCCTCACTATCAGGCCCACGGTGTACTATTTTGTTCATCATGTTAGAAAGTATAATTTCACTTTCCAGTAAACCGCCTGTAAAACCGCAAAAACCACACATCTATTTTTTCCTCCCTTAAGGATATAAAATTCCATATTATAACTATAGAATTTTATCACACTTCAATTTCTTTAGCAATAGAACAAACTGAAAAGACCGTGAAGCCAGTTCCCCACGGTCACATTAATTATTTTAAGTTATTTTACTTCGTAATATACTGTTACAGATTTTTCTTTTTCATCCCACTCAATGTCATCATCGCTTACATTAAGGGCATTAAGTACAGCACGCATTGGTAAATACACTCTGCCATCCTTAATAACAGCAGTAGTATCCATAAATATAGTTTTTGTTCCTGCGGTTATATATTTATCTCCAATTTTTACTAATATCTTTTTCCCATCGCCATCAGTTATTACAGCAGTTTTAGTATTATCATCCCAAGAAATATTTTCGTCTGGAATTTCAAAAGCATTAGCAATTGCACGTAGTGGAAGCATTGCTCTGCCATTGTTGTCTATAAACGGTGCGGCATCAATTGCAGTAACCATATCTCCATCAACCACATAATAATTTCCGCCCATGTCAAATTTTATTTCTTTTCCTGTCTTAACCGTTTCTGCGCTTTTAAAGTTATCAAGCTTGTATGTTATAGCACTTCCCTCACCATATAAAGGCTCAATAGAAATGCTTGTTGTGTCGTTGCCTGTAGATGATGTTGCCGCAACACTGATATCTATAATCTTAATCTGCCCTGTGGACATTCCTGCTGTTCCTGTTATTTTAACATATGCAATAGATTTATTTTGGTTATCCACTGAAAAATCCACAATACCTGTATATTTGCCAGAGCCTGCTGCATTACCAACATCTGTAAATACAAATCCGTTGTTTATTGAAAGCTTAAACAACCTTCCTGCAACCATAGAATAGGGGTAATCATCCTTAAATGATACAGTAAATTTTCCTTTTGAGCTGTCTACATCTGAAATAGTCACTGCCATCCCTGGAAAGCTTGCGTGAGCAAAGGTAAATGTTCCGCTAGAAGCCTGTGACTCTTTAGGGTCAATTGTAACAGTTGCAATTCCTGCATCTAAAACCTTTGCATACAATGGTATTTTAATATCGTTTACATCTGTTCCAAAGCTTTGTGCATCAACCATAATCGCCATAGATGTACCGCTTAAAACTGTATACTTTAGTCCTTGCGAAATTTCTCCTTCGCCTTCATATAACCACTCTGCGTTGTTAAGGTTAAGTAAGAAATACATATCACTTATGTTATCTGTATTACTTTCAATTATTAAATGCGGTACAGACGAACCTGTTAATTCAGTATTTTGAGCAACTTCCATATCTGATGATATGTAGTTTTTGGTGGCCGCCATAGACACTGTTGGTGCCAATGTTGCCATACACATCGCCGTTAAAACTACGGCTAATCCCTTTTTCATGTTGTACCTCCTTTTAGTTTAACTTCAAGTAGTGCTTCCAAATCCACCATTTCTTTCCCTTTCGCAAGCATCATCTAGGGTTATGCCATATTCAACGAAAATTCCTTGCATAAAGCCTTCACCGCAAGAAATTTGCAATTCTTTGCCTTCGTTTGTGTCATTTGTAATTTTAGCCTGAATATGCCCCTGATTATCACTATAGTAGTAATCGCTGTCAATTATTCCAACAGTATTATTAAGCTGAAGTCTATGCTTAAACCCAAGCCCACTGCGTGGATAGCATTTTAAAACCCAACCTTCTTCCATACTGCATCGTATTCCGGTAGGTATTTTAATTGTTTCTCCAGGCATAAGTTTTACATCTATTGGAATAAAAAAATCATATCCAGCCGAACCCTTTGTAGCACGTGTAGGTAACTTGATGCTATTATATATTTCTTCAATTTCACTTGTTTTTTCAAATGTATCTTTCCAGTCCTTTTCAAACTGATTAAAACTAACCTTTTCAAATTTGGCTATTCTTTTCATTAGTTCCTCCACAATTTTGGTTTGTTTAATTATAAGCCATTGAGCCTTGCAAAACAATTAATTTTTTGTTAACAATTATTTCTACGAATAATATACATTTTTGTTCCATGTTGCCACAAAAAAGGCTCTTTGCTAAATAGCAAAAAGCCCTTTTTTTATATCCTTATATTAATTTTCATATAATGTTGAAAAGCCATAAGCCCTGCCGTCATGGCAAGAACCGCGCAAATAAGCATAAAACACATAAATATGCTGAAAAAATCATACTTAACACATTCTTGCTCTTTTGCAAAACTAGCCCACAAGAATTCAAACCCAAGCAATATAAGCATAATGGGTGAAAATTTTGTAACCTGCATAACATCAAAACTTGGATTCATAAGACATATTATTGAGACTATCCCTGTGCAAATCAAAGAAATCCCCATAGTTACCGACCCAACACGCCTTACACGCTTTGGCCTTACCTCAATTACACCTGTCTGTTCATTCTCATTCATCTTTATCACCTTCATACTCAATTAAATCTTCGTCCTTTATTTCCTCTTTAATCTTACTGCCTTTAAGTAACTGTATACCAAGCAAAATTATTAAAAATGCAACTACCATAGATGGAATACCTCTTACGACATCATAAAGTACGTAGGAACCAATGTAATCACAAAAACGGTTTAATATTGGCATAACAAAGTTTTCAAAAAGAAGATATAAACCTAAAAGTACAAATCCTACACCAAAAATAGTATTTTTCTTCTGAACCAATCTACTCCAGTCACGTCCAAAAAAGTTTTTTAAATCATCACCAAATTTGTTATCCTTTTCAATTCTTCCCTCTGGGCTGTACTTCCTCATATTGATGGTATCAAAAAATGAATAGCACCAAATAATTGGCAGAATTACACAAATCTCCTCCATATATAAAGCCATCCCCAAAAAAACCACTGCAAAAAATGCCGTCATAATTGCTAAACCCTTTTTCATCATTCCTAAATACATTTCTCCAGCACCTGGCATAAAGCTGAATATAAATGTTAATAAGCTATTTTTCTCCATAATCAAAAACTCCTTTCAGCTTTTCAAAGCCACAATCTATTTTTTCCCTAACATGCTTACCAAAATCAGCCTTCTGCTCAATTTTTGTACGCTGTATGCTCAATTCTTCAAACCGCCGAACATCCATGTTAAACACGCCTGTGAACCAAAGTGTCATTGTAAAACATGCCGCCACAGCCATTGCACCATATCTGTTAAAAAGCAATCTTGCCGCTCTCTTCTTTATTCTTGCAATCACGCTGTCTGCAACCGATTGTATAGGCTCAACCAAAGTAGTCTCCTCAAGCATAAGTGTATACCGTTCTATACATCTGTCGCAAAAGGAAAGATGCTCGGCAATTTCCAGCCTTCTAAGTTCATCGTCCTCGCCGTCAATAAGCCTTTGTAATGCTTCGTCTGTAAGATGTCCGTCATTATCAAAATATTCAATCATGCTTAAGTACCTCCTTTCAATTTTTCCTGCAAAATACTTTTTGCCCTAAGTACTTGCGTTTGAACAGTTTTTTTAGGTCTGCAAAGCTGTTTAGAAATTTGGTCATAATCCTTTTCCTCTAAAAAGAACATCACTGACACCTTTTTATATGGCTCTTTCAGCTCCATTACAGCCATTTTAATTTCTTCAACGCCTTCACTTGTTAAAAGGCTGTCTTCTGGTAATGGTGTTGTGTCAGGTCGCTGTTCTGCATCATCGTCCTCATTAGAAAGTTCAACATGCTGGATATAGGCACTTTTTAACCAATCCCTAGCTTTATTAGAGGCTATTCTTGCAAGCCATTGTTTATATTTTTCACTGTCGCACCCATCGATGTACTTAAAAGCAGAGAGAAAGGTTTCCTGTGTAAGGTTTTCGGCTTCATGATAATTTCGTGTAAACTGTAGGCAGATAGAGAACACCAATTTTTCGTATTGCTTCACTATTAACTTAAACTGTTCATTTGTCATCTGCCATTCACCTCATTCCCTCACATTATATAAGACGATACAACTTTCCACTAGACTTCAAAATTCTTAATATTTTTTCAAAAAATTTTGAAATAAAAAAAACACACCTGTTAATTAGTTATAACCAATAACAGGTGTGCTTATATTTCAAGGAAATTTCAATGCTAATTTACTTTTATTTTGTAAGTGCTAAATAGCTTTCAAGTCTATCCTGAGCATCCTTAGCTGCTTTATCAAAAAGAGTATCAGCAATTTCAGGGAACTTCTTAAGAAGTGATGAGTAACGAACCTCGCTCCTAAGGAATGTTTTGAAATCAGCTGTAGGAGCCTTAGAGTCCATAATAAATGGATTCTGACCAGCCTCTTTAAGGTCTGGGTTAAATCTGTACATATGCCAGTAACCTGCTTCAACAGCACGTTTAGCCTGGTCCTGAGCTCCGCTCATGCCACCTTTAATGCCGTGGTTAATACATGGAGCATAAGCAATAACAATTGAAGGGCCGTCGTAAGCTTCAGCCTCAGCAATAGCTTTTAATGTCTGATTCTTGTCAGCACCCATAGCAACCTGTGCAACGTATACATACCCGTAGCTCATTGCCATTCTGCCAAGGTCTTTCTTCTTTGTTTTCTTACCGCTTGCAGCAAACTGAGCAATAGCAGCAGTTGGTGTAGCCTTTGAAGACTGACCGCCTGTGTTAGAGTAAACTTCAGTATCTACAACAATAATGTTAACGTCCTCGCCTGAAGCAATTACGTGGTCAAGTCCGCCGTAGCCAATGTCGTATGCCCATCCGTCACCACCAATAATCCACTGTGAAGGCTTAATTAAGTAGTCTTTACGTGTGTAAATTTCCTTAATAGCTTCGCTTTGGTCTTTAGTAGCTTCAATTGCGGTAATAACAGCATCTGCTCTTTCTCTTGTTCCAGCAGTTACTTTAAAGCCTTCAACCCATGCAGTTAAAGCGCTCTTAAGTTCGCCGTCAGCAAGTGTTGGAATAACATTCTCAATTTGGCTTTTAACCATCTTACGTACAGAAGTTGCACCTAAGAACATACCGTAACCGTATTCAGCAGTATCTTCGAAAAGTGAACAACCCCATGATGGTCCATGTCCTCTTTCGTTAGTTGTGTAAGGAACTTCTGGTGAACCACCCCAGATGTGTGTACAACCAGCAGAGTTAGAAATCATCATTCTGTCGCCGAAAAGCTGTGTAATAAGCTTAATGTAAGGTGTTTCGCCACAACCTGCACATGCGCCAGAGAATTCAACGTATGGTTTAAGGAACTGGCTACCCTTTACTGTAAATTTCTGTTTGTCTTCAATATTTTTAAGAGTTACACTCTTCATTGTGTAATCCCAGTTAGTTGTGTTTTCATCCTTAATAGAAGCAAGAGATGTCATCTTAAGAGCTTTTTCCTTAGCAGGGCAAGCCTTAACACAAACGCCACAGCCTGTACAGTCTAAACCTGAAATTGCAAGGTGGTACTGTAAACCTGCAAAACCTGTAGCAGGTTTCATTTCGTATGAATCAGGTGCATTCTTAGCTTCAGTTTCATCAAGAAGTGAAGGACGAATTACTGCATGTGAACATACATATGAACACTGGTTACACTGAATACAGCTGTCTTTAATCCATACAGGAACATCAATTGCAATACCCCTCTTTTCCCATGCTGTAGTACCACCTGGGAAAGAACCGTCTTCACGACCATTAAATGTAGAAACTGGCAGGTCGTTACCTTCCTGACGAGCAATCTTCTTCATAACGTCTTTGATGAATGCTGGCATGTTAGGGTCAACTGCAACTGGTTCATCAACTGCATTTGCCCATGAAGCAGGAACATCAATTTTGTTAATCATTGTAACGCCCTTGTCAATAGCAGCGTTGTTCATGTCAACAACGTCCTGACCTTTGTTGCCATATGATTTTTCAACTTCTTTTTTAAGATACTTAACCGCATCTTCAACAGGAAGCACTTTTGAAATTGCAAAGAAACCAGCCTGCATAATCATGTTAATACGTCCGCCAAGACCAATTTCTTTGGCTATATCAACAGCATTAAGTGTGTAGAAGTTAGCTTTCTTTTCAGCAATCTTTCTCTTAAGGTCAGCAGGAAGATTGGCGTCAAGCTCCTCTGGTGTCCAGATTGTGTTTAAAAGGAAGCTTCCGCCTTCTTTAAGGTCACCAATAAGGTCATATTTGTCAACGTAAGACTGATTGTGACAAGCAATGAAGTTAGCAGCTTTAATCTGGTAAGAACCCTTAATTGGGCTTGGACCCATACGAAGGTGAGAAATTGTAACACCGCCTGATTTCTTTGAGTCATAAGCAAAGTAAGCCTGTGCATAGAAATCTGTGTGGTCACCAATAATCTTAACTGCAGATTTATTAGCACCTACAGTACCGTCAGCGCCAAGACCCCAGAATTTAAATGAGAAGTTGTCCGCTGGTGATGAATCGAAATTGCCTTCATATTTAGGTAATGAAAGGTGTGTAACGTCGTCAATAATAGATACTGTAAAGTTGTTCTTTGGTTTTTCGCTTCTAAGGTTCTGGAAAACAGCCATTACATCCATAGGTGTAAAGTCTTTAGAACCAAGGCCGTAACGACCACCAACAATAAGTGGAGCGTTTTCAACGTCTGCAAATACGTTTCTAACGTCTAAGTAAAGAGGCTCGCCAAGTGCACCAGGCTCTTTAGTTCTGTCAAGAACAGCAATTCTTTTAACTGTCTTTGGAATTTGTTTTAAGAAGTAATCAGCTACAAATGGTCTGTAAAGGTGAATTTCAAGTAAACCTAACTTGTCGCCCTTAGCATTCATGTAGTCAATAGTTTCTTTAGTTACATCGCATGAAGAACCCATAGTGATAATAATATCTTCTGCGTCATCTGCACCATAGTAGTTGAATAATTTATAGTCAGTGCCTGCTAATTCGTTAATTTTTTCCATGTAATACTGAACTGTTTCAGGAACTGCATCATAGAATTTGTTAACTGACTCTCTTGTTTGGAAGAAGATGTCAGGATTCTGTGCTGTACCACGTGTTGAAGGATGGTCAGGGTTAAGTGAATTAGCTCTGAAAGCCTTAACAGCGTCCATATCTACAAGTTCTTTTAACTGATTGTACTCAAGGAGTTCAATTTTCTGATATTCATGGCTTGTTCTAAAACCATCGAAGAAATGTAAGAAAGAAATTCTGCTTTTAATTGCACAAAGGTGAGCAATACAAGCCATGTGGAAAGCCTGCTGTACATTGCTTGCTGCAAGCATAGCAAAACCAGTCTGGCGGCAGCTCATAACGTCTTGGTGGTCACCAAAGATTGAAAGAGCATTTGAAGCAAGTGCACGTGCACTTACATGGAAAACGCCAGGTAATAATTCACCTGCTATTTTGTACATATTTGGAAGCATAAGCATAAGACCTTGGCTTGCTGTGTAAGTTGAACCAAGAGCACCTGCCTGTAAGGCACCGTGTAAAGCACCTGCAGCGCCACCTTCGGACTGCATTTCTCTAACGTCTACCGTCTGTCCAAATATGTTTTTAACACCATTTGCACTCCATTCATCAACCATTTCAGCCATCTGGCTTGATGGTGTGATTGGGTAAATTGTAGCTACTTCAGTAAAAGCATAAGATGCATAAGCGGCAGCTGTGTTACCGTCCATAGTTGCTTTTCTTAACTGTTTGTTCATTATTTTCCCCCCTATAATATTGGTAATGCGTAACTGCAGTTCTTTAAACACTACATTAATTGCTATTTTATCACATCAAAATACATAACTCAAGGCAACAAAAACATTTCGTTAAAATTACTACAATCCTTTTGGTAAATCCCCAATATACCGTCAGAATTTTTTTAAAAAAATCCACAAAAGTCCTTATTTCGAACAGAGTTCGTGTTTTTAAGCTTTTTAAATAGCATTTTTACCAATATTTTATCCTCTTTGTAGGTTATTATGCATAACTTCCAATAATTTTCTTTAAAATCATATTTTAACAGTGTAATGGCTTATCCCCCTAAAATCCTGTCCATTTTAACGTGTTTTAATTCAAAAAAAAGCAAAAACTCAATTAAGAATTTTTGCTTTTTAAACCTATTATTTACTTGGTACATAAGGTACTATTAATGATGCAAGCTGCTCAATTGTCATGCTCTGTAACCAAACCTTTCCTGGGCCTGAAACAACCGTTTCAAACAAACCCTCTCCACCAAACATCATGTTTTTTAACCCTTTTATGGATTGTATATCAAATCCGCAGGTTTCTTCCATAGCGGCTACCACCCCTGTGTCACAAACAAGTCTTTCACCTGGTGCCAAGTCATACTCAACACAATGTCCATCAAATTCAAGGAATACCATGCCTGGGCCCGTTACCTTCTGCATAACAAAACCTTCTCCGCCAAATAAACCTTTACCAAGCTTTTTCTGGAAGTGCATTGACAATTCAACTTCTTGGGTAGATGCCATAAACGCTTTTTTCTGACAAATTAAAGTTTCACCCTTTGCAAGCTCTGTTGCAACAATTGTACCAGGAAATGATGAAGCAAAGGCAATTTCGCAAGCTCCGTTTGCTGTATATCTGCTCATGAATAAATTTTCACCACTAAGCATACGCCCCAGACCTTTTTTAAGTCCTCCCTCAGTTGTGTTTTCTGTTGTTATGTTTCCCTTCATCCATGTACGTCCGCCAGCTTGGCTTAAAATACTTTCTCCTGCATTCAGCTTGCAAATTAAAACTGGTAAAGAGCCACCTTCAATTGTATAATTCATATTCTTCCCCTTTCAAAAACAACATTTCGGTTAAAAAAATAGTCACCATTTCAAATAACCGTCCAGTTTTTAATTATACATTTTTATATAAAATATGTCAATATATTCAGTTTTATATATACTGTCTCAAATGCTTTTTCATCAATTCTTCCCACTGAATATCATTTGTAACCTGTTGTTCGATGTGTTTTACAGTATTCATGTCGTTTACACTAATTCGTGACATACTTGCTAAACTTCCAGCCAAAAGCATTCGTCTTGCAAGCTGAAATTTTCTTTTTTCTTTTTCTGGTAACTTCATAAACTCGTCAATGTGTGCAAGTATTTCCGTCATATCCCTGTCCATCCACCCTTCAATTTCAGGCAGAAGATTAATTATATGGTCACTTATTACATAGCCATTGCAGTTTCTTATAGCAGAAAGCATTTCTCTTAATTCCAGTAATTTTTCAATATCACCGCACTCTTGAAACTCTCCGCTTTTCTGCAATTCCCACATAGGTGAACCCTCTTTCACCACAAAGGTTCTTATTCTAACAAAGTCTGGATTAACTGCATTTATAACTTCCGCTGTTTCAATTGCGTTTTTATGACTTAGACTTTTTCCACCACTTCCAGGCATATAGAACACATTAAAATTAAAGTCAGCCTGTTTTATTCTCTGACCTGCAATTACTTGCTGCTGTCTGTTAGTTCCCTTGTTAAGAAGTTTTAACACCTCATCACAACCGCTTTCGTAGCCAGAATGAATCATTGTAAGCCCAGATTCTCTAAGTAATAAAAATTCTTCTGCAGATATGTTAATAAGTGTATCCGCACGTCCGTATGCCGCAACAAGGGTGAGGGATGGCAATTCTTTTTTTAAATAAACTATAATATCTGCCAAAACAGCCGGCTTCAGCACAAGGGTATTTGCATCCTGCAGAAACACCGACTGCATTCCATCGGTTCTAATCCAATTAAAAACCATTGCATAGCAGTCTTTTTCCTGTACATTACCAATACCGCTGTATTCTAACATAACCTTGTCCATGTTAAATTCGCCATCATCTTTCAGGTGCTTAAGTATCATGTCCCTATAAAAAGCAACATTGTCAATTTCCCTTTTAATTACCTCCACCTGACGAGTTTTGAATCTTCCGCCTTTGTAAAGAGTGCAAAAATTACACTTGTTCCATGTGCAGTTTTCCGTAATCCTTAACAAAAGACTATTGGCATGAAATGGCGGACGTATATGCCCCGTTTCAAAAGTTTTTATCTCCATAAACATCTCCCATCACTAAATTATTGTTTAAACTTATATCTCTCATTTTCTAATGCCTTTGTGGCTTTTTTAAAATTTTCTTCTTTAACCAAAATGTAATCTGTGTTGTAGGTGGAAACAGCAAATATTCCTATTTCTTCTTCCGCCAGCACTGCAGATATTTTTGAAAGGATTCCTGTAAGAGAAAAATCCAAAATTCCCTCAATACGAAAACCTCTCCATCCATTCTCGCAAACCTCTGCATTTTGGGGAACGAATTTTTCTTCGCATACAACTGAAATTTCTTCGTCTGTTTTTCCTATAAACAAAATCTCGCTATCAAAATTCATCTGAGATAAATCTGCCACTTTACAGACTGCAAACCTTTGCTCTAAAACCTTTAATGTCATGTCATTTCTCCTTATACGTAGTTGCAAACCCTTGCAATTGCAGTTTCCATAAATCCAAGGCTTTCTGCCTTTGTCTGCCTGCCCTCTGCCACTTCCGCCAATAACTTCATCAGCTTTTCAGCTAGCTCTTCCATAGTTTCAGGGCCATATATCACAGGACTTGCATCAAAATCTATGTTGTCTTCCATGTTTTTGAAGGTTATTTTGTTGCCAGTTATTTTAATTACAGGGGCAATAGGATTTCCAGTAGGTGTGCCTCTTCCAGTAGTAAACACAATTATCTGTGCTCCGCCTGCAATCATACCTGCTACCGATGATGGGTCATTACCCGGAGTATCCATAATAACAAGCCCCTTATCCTCTACCTGTTTAGCATAATCATAAACTGCCTGAATTTCTTTGTGCCCACCCTTGTGAATGCACCCCAAGGATTTTTCCTCAAGGGTGGTAATTCCGCCAGCTTTGTTTCCCGGCGAAGGATTTCCTTCTCTTACCTCTTCACCAACAAGCTGTAATGCTTTTTCGTATCTGTATATAATTTCATAAATTCTGTTTTTAACCGCTTCATTTTTTGCACGCTTTGCCAAAATATGCTCAGCGCCAATAAATTCTGTGGTTTCACTTAAAATTGCTGTTGCACCCTCTTCAACAAAACGGTCACATATTTCACCAACTAATGGATTTGCCGCTAAACCACTTGTAGGGTCACTTCCGCCGCATTCTGTACCCAAAATAAGGTTACTAAAATCGCATTCTTCACGTTTTAAAAGGCTTGCCTGCTCTGCCATTTCACGTGCAAAACGCACTCCTTTTTCAACCGTTTTAATTGTGCCGCCCTCTTCTTGTATAATTAAAGTTTTAATTGGCTTATTGGTTCTTTCCTTAATTGCGTTTACAACTAAATCCATCTGACAATTTTCGCATCCCAACGATACCACAATTGTGCCATAAACATTAGGATTTGCCGCATATCCTGCCATTACGTCCATTGTAAGCTGTTGGTCACTTGCAACCTGTGCACAGCCATTTTGGTTGTGGAAAGTAACTGCACCTTTTACCTGTGATGCAATGAAACTTGTTGTGTCTGACGCACAAATTGAAGCAGGCAAAATAAGAATATGGTTTCTAATTCCAACCTTTCCATCAGGTCTTTTGTATCCCAAAAAAGTCATTATTTTTCACCTCCAAGGACTTCTCTTACACTTTCAACATTTTGAACATGTACATATTCACCTTTTTTTATGTCAACCTTTGCCTCGCCAATGTGTTCACCATATTTCACAATTTTTTCACCCTTTGAAATATCCTTTACTGCAAGCTTGTGGTATATTGTTATGCTGTCAATGGCAGTAAAACTTTCAACTGCACCACTTCCCTTGTAACATACCGCTCCACCTTTTTCAATTGGCTCAATTGCTACGGCAACATTATCCTTTTGGTCAATAATCATTGCGTTTATCATGTTTTCCCTCCTATTCAAGGCTGTTCATTAGGTTATTAATTTCGTCAATTTCAGTAACTATTGTCTTTTGCTGCTGCTTAAACAAAAGGTTTTTATTGTATTGGTAGAACTTATAGCACCCATTTGCATTAATAAATTTAATGCTGTAATATCCGCTATTAAGCTCTGTTACAAACGCAACCATTTCCTGCCCTTCTTTAAAAACTGTTTCCATAAAATCGAAGGCATTATCTAACTCCTCACTGCAGTTTTCCATGATATTTTTTCTGTTTTCAACTTCGCCACCGAATAGGTTCTTTGCAACCTCAAACCCTTCATCGCAGATGTTAATGGACTTTTCTTTAATCGCCAAAATGTAGCTTTCTAACACGTCATTGATATGCATTTCCATGCGTTCGTCATCTTTCTTTATCAGCCCTGCTGTTTGCTTCACCATTAAATGCTTTTGCCTTATGGTAAGCAAAGCTTGAATTTTTTCTTCAGGTCTGCCTTCTTGCCCAACCATAGTTTCTTTTAAATTTTTAAGCACACCGTGCAAAGCTGTAACAAATCTGTCCTGCTTGTCCGCCAGTTTAAAACCATCATTAAGTGCACCTAAAATAAGGCTTATAACGCCAAGCTTTTCGTCAAAGGACGCCACTCTAAGCCTATCCACATAAGCTTCTCTAAACTTACCAGCTAAAATATCACTAATAGAGTAATCATTTTTGTATTTGTAGTATAATTCCAAGTAAGATGCAAAATCCTTTGCCACTTTTCGGTTTTGAATATACTGAAATACAACGTCCACATCCACTTTTTTGTTCAACTTTTCATAAACATAAATTATTTTGGATAAATCTTCCCATCCACGGGCAGTTGTAAACATTTTGCCGTCCGCTGTACTTTTTATGTTATAAAAGCTTTCTTTTTTTATATCCAAATAAGAAATTATTGCATTGTGAACGCTTTGAAAAACAGCGTATTCACGCCAAATTCCATAGTTTTCTTCTACATCTATTTTTTTAACTCGGTCAAGGGTAACAACGTCAAATTCACGCACGCTTTTGTTGTACTGTGGTGGATTTCCTGCCGCCGCAATAATCCAACCGTTAGGCACACGATGACTTCCAAATGTTTTGTACTGCAAAAATTGCAACATAGCCGGCGCAAGTGTTTCCGAGGCACAGTTAATTTCGTCTATAAACAAAATACCTTCTTTAAGCCCTGTAGCCTCAATTTTTTCATACACAGCCGCAATAATTTCGCTCATGGTATATTCTGTTACTGAATATTTTTTGCCACCATACTCCTTTTCCTCAATAAATGGAAGCCCAATGGCACTTTGGCGTGTATGATGAGTAATTGTATACGCAACCAACCCAACACCGCACTCTGTAGCAATCTGTTGCATAACAGCAGTTTTGCCTATTCCAGGCGGCCCAATAAGCAAAATTGGTCGCTGGCTTTCAATAGGTATCATATAATCTCCAAATTCATCCTTTAAAAGATAGCTTTCAATAGCATCCTTTATTTCTTCTTTGGCTCTTTTAATATTCAAAATTGTCTCCTCCTAGCAGTTTTCATCGCTGTAATTTCTTATTTTTTTAATTCATAAATATCGTCTTTTCCAAGTATAATTTCAACTGCCCAAGGCGGAACACCCTTGTCGTCAAACCTTTCACTTACAAAAACAAACGCAACCTCATATAAAGGCATATTTTTAGGGTAAGTTCCGCAACCGTCGGTAAAATAAATAAGTCCTTTTAGCTCGTTTATTTTCTTTTCCTCACATAATGCATTAACATAATCAAAAGCGGCAGTGAAATCCGTTCCGCCACGCCCCTTAATTTCAAAATCCGTCATATATTGTTCAAAATCTTCAGGGCATACAATTATTTTGTCATCTTGAACCTTGGTGTCACACTGTATTATGTGCGAATTTATCTTACGGAAAAAACTTTCGTTGTCCTTTAATATTGAATATGTTTCCTCTAAAAAAATCCTTACCAATTCAGTTTCACAGGAGGCCGAGGTATCAATAACAATCACAAATTCCTCCACCTTTTTAATGTCGCTGTACTCAAGGCTTTCAATTAAAGGCATGTTTCCATATACCTTCAATCCGTAGGTGTAGTAAATGTAGTCATAGCTGTCTAAATCCAACTGCATTACCTCACGCAGAACTGTAAATTTTTGCAAAAAGCTTCGGTAATCATATCTTTGACGATTTTCAATGCCCAAGTATTCCGTAAAGCTTCCCGCCTCATCACTCATTTCACGGCTAAATGTTTCCATGTCAGTTTGGGTTTTCTCACTTATATTTTGCCACTTGTCCTTGAAATCTTCTGCATTTTTAGGTGGCTGCATATTATCGCTTTTGCCATCACCATTTCCGCTATTTTGGTCGTTATTCTCATTTTCTCCGTCACCGTTTTGCCCATCACCGTTACCTCCACCACCGCCCATAGGCTGGTTACTATTTTGGTATTGAAGCCAAAATTGATGGTCATCCATTATAAACTCGTCCTCAATTTTTTCAATCATGCTTAAAAGCTTTTGGTTTTCCTCCAAATATCGGTATACACTTTCAGCTGTAGGAACTTTTATATTTTCTTTTATTTCTGAATAAACCATTTTTCTTATGGAGGATGAATTTCGCCTTAACAAACGAATATCCAATCCATCCACAAGCATTTCCGTAACTATGTCGCAGCTTACGTTCCATAAACGCATGTCACGGTCGCCCATATTAATTAAGTGCTTAAATATGCAATGAAAAATCATATGCACATATCCTCGTTTAATCCATGGCTCATTTTTTCTGTAAGTTTCCATAAGAAAAGCAGGTGCATAGTAAAAATAAAATCCATCTGTACCAACAGTATCTGTGCTGTTGCTCATAGCATATTTAAGCCCATTAAAAGCCATGCCAAGGTAACGCATATGCAAATAAATCTCGTTCCTTGACGACGTAAGTATGTTAGAACACACACCGTCCAATTTTGCAATTATATCGTATTGGATAGCCATTTTTTTCTCCTTTTACAAGTCAAAACTTTTCTCTTTTGCGCCAAAACGTGAAAGCCTTATGTCCAACATAAATGCTGAAAGCTCACTATTCCCTGTTTTGGCTGCCGTTTCAACACCCAAATCTATGTTTCCAGAATCAAAAATATTTGCCTTGTCCATCATTTCCAATAACTCTATATTCCCTTTTTTTCCAACATATATAATACAGCTTTCAATGTTATCTTTTAAGTATTGTAAATATTTTTCAAGATATTCCTTTTTTATATTTTGAAAATCGCTAAACCTTGTAAAAATAATTTTAAAAATAGTTTCCTGCCTTTCCTCAATCACTGCTATAGAAAATGCATTGTCATAGGCATCAAAATTAATTCCTTTAATACTTAGCGCCTGTCTATATCTAATCCCCGCCCCATGGGTAACTGTTTTGCACTGCATTGCAGGTGCATTGGTAATGTATTCGTATTCATACTCCGCAAAAATCAGCTTTACTCCGCTGTCAATTATAGTTAAACAAAATTCCTCTTTAATTTCACTCAAAAACACAGCTACACCACTGCTAATTGTTTTAGCCGTATCTAAAATTATTTCATTAATTTCATCACAATTTTTTATAAATCCATCGCCAATGTATTTAAGTCCAGCAGGCATCGTCATTTTGTGTAAACTTCGGCAGTTGTAAAAGGAATGATTACCAACAACCTCAACAGTTTTTGGTAATTTAATTTCTGTTAATCCTCTGCATTCGCAAAAAGCGTAATCTCCAATATGCGTTAAACTTTCTGGTAACACAACCTCAAGAATAAATTTACACCCTCTAAAAGCGCCTTCGCCAATAGCCGTCACTTTGTTTCCGTTAATTTCATTTGGTACGGTAACTATAGCATCATCGCCTGTATATTTAGTTACAACAGTGCCTTTTTCATTTGTTTTGTATTCAAAGTCCTTAAAATCCATAACATAAAGCCTTTCTATTTACACTATTTTTTCACCTCATTATATCAATAATATTTAATTTTATCCATAGCTCGTCACAAAAAAATAAGAACCTCATCCTAATTGAACACGCTGATTTTATTAATCAGGCTCTATTTAGCTGAGATTCTTTTGCTTTTTATACAAATATGGTGTCCTTATAACTTGCGGAATATTTTCCTGGAGAAGTGCCGAGAACTTTCTTAAACGTACGAATAAAGTGGGAATTGTTACCAAACCCAGCTTCCTCACCGGCAATTTGCACATTTTTTCCATCTCTTAAAAGCTGACATGCAAGTATTAGCCTTTGTGCAGTTAAATATTCACCAATACCAAGCCCGGTTGTTTTTTTAAATATATAACATAAATGTTGTTTTGTCATGGAAAACTCTTCCGCTATGGTATCCAAATTTATATTTTTGTTGGCATTTGCTGCTACGTATTCCATTATAGGCGTAACTCTGTCTACGTTTTTGGAATGGAATGGTTCTGCCTTTTGCGAACTATCTGCAAGCTTATTAAGCATAATTGCAAGCTCCACAAAAGCAGATTGGCACAGTAAATCATCTCCATATTCCTCGTCTCCAAGCATTGCTTTTTCGCAAAGCTTTTCTATGCTTACCATTTTGCTTTCATCCAATAAAATACATGGTGTTTTCATACCAAACATTCTAAGTAAATCTGTTTGTTGTGTTGAAAGTAATGCCGCATATTCTAGCGGAAATTTAATAACATACCTTCGGTAAATTGTTCCATCATCAACAACGCTTCTATGTATTTCTGCATTGTTTAAAAGCATAACTGCGCCTCGCTTCATGGTATATGTGTGTGAACCTACACTCATTTCCCCATGTCCGTCCAACACAATTGTAATTTCATAGGCATCATGAAAATGAAACTGGCTCATTTTCCATTCATAATCCTCATTCAAACGAATGTCAAAAAAATACTTCATTTTGTTCCCTCTCTTAAAATTTAACTAATTTTGTACGTAGATTTGTACATTTTAGCATGAAATCTTAATATGTGCAAATTCTTTAAGAATATTAAATATAGAGCACATGAAAAAAAGCTATAGCATAGTCACTATAGCCTTTTTCTTACATGTTGGCTGCACTCTTCGGGGCAGAAAAGCACATCAGTTAGGGTAAAATAATTATAGAAATGTATTGCTCCTGTCAATCATAAAAATATATTTGTATTATCAGATTTTTGCAAAACCCTGTTCAAGGTCTGCAATAATATCTTCAACATTTTCAAGACCAGTTGAAAGTCTAACTAAACCTTCTGCAATGCCAGCATCTGCTAAATCCTTTGCTGAATATGTTGAATGTGTCATGCTTGCAGGATGCTCAACTAATGTTTCAGCATCGCCAAGGCTTACAGCTATTGTGCAAAGTTCAAGAGCATTAACAAGCTTCATACCTGCTTCCTTGCCGCCCTTAACTTCGAAGGATATCATTCCGCCGAAATCTTTCATTTGCTTTTTAGCAATTTCATGATTAGGATGGCTTTCAAGTCCAGGGAAGTATACTTTTTCAACCTTAGGGTTAGACTCAAGATAACGTGCAATAGCATTTGCGTTTGCACAGTGCTGTTTCATTCTTACTTCAAGTGTTTTAAGTCCTCTTAAAATAAGGAAAGCTTCCTGTGGACCTAAAACAGAACCTGTCATGTCTTTAATACCAAACATCTTAACCTGACCAATAAACTCTGCGGATCCAATTACAAATCCGGCAATTACATCTCCATGGCCATTAAGATATTTTGTTGCAGAATGAACAACAACGTCTGCACCAAGTGCAAGTGGGTTTTGAAGATAAGGTGTAGCAAATGTGTTATCGCAAACAACTTTAATATCTTTGTTATATTCATGTGCTGTTTTTGCAATAAGCTCGATGTCTGCTATTTTAAGGTTAGGATTAGCTGGTGTTTCAAGGTAAACAGCAACTGTGTTTTCTTTAAGAGCTGCTTTAACCTCATCAATATTGCTTGTGTTTACAAAAGTTACATCAACACCGTAGCGTGGAAGTCCATGAGCAAGAAGTGCGAAAGTACAACCGTAAAGTGTGCTGTCTGCAACAACATGCTTGCCTGCTGCACAAATTGTCCAAAGTGCTGAAGAAATAGCACCCATTCCGCTTGCTGTTGCTGCTGCTGCTTCGCCACCTTCAAGTGCAGCCACCTTTGCTTCAAGTACACTTGATGTTGGGTTGCCAAGACGTGAGTAAATATAACCAGCCTCTTCACCTGCAAAACGTTTGCCACCTTGTTCACAAGTATCAAAGAAGAAGGTTGATGTTTGGTAAATTGGCATTGTAAGTGCACCATATACTTTGTCCTTTACGTTACCTGCATGGATTGCCTTTGTTCCGAAACCGCAATTTGTATCTTTCATAAAATAAACACTCCTTTTCTAATTCTGGATATTAGTTATGTATTTAATTATTTTCTTCTATGCATAAAACATAACATATTTCAACTTAAGGGTGTTAATAGCTAAAATGTATATCCAGTTATCTGTTTTATAGATAGCACTGTGTAGTATTAACATATAAAATAAAGTACAAATTAATATATGACTAAAAAATAGATAACCATTATCCAAAAAACAGATAACCAGCTATTGATTTTTCCGCCTATCACTTAGTTCTAATTGTGTGGTACATTATAGTAAGAATAAAGTTGCACCAAAGTGAACAATAAAATTTTGTTTCAATGTGCATTTTGTACATTTTGAAAGGAGGTCTAGAAAAAACTTTATAAAGGCTTTACCAGAAATCATCTCATTATTAATATCTTACCCGTATCAGTCAGGATTTATTTAAAGGAGGAGTATCTATGGACGAAAAAAGCAATCAAATCAAATCGAAAGGCTCTGCCCTAATACCTTTTGCAGTATTCATCGTACTTTATTTGGGTGTTGGTATTGTGCTTCAGTTACGTGGTGTAGAGATGGCGTTTTATCAGTTGCCTGCACCTGTAGCAATTATTGTTGGTATTATAGTGGCTTTCGCAATGTTTAAAGGCACTGTAGATGAAAAGTTTTCTATGTTCGCAAAAGGCTGTGGTGACGAAAACATTCTTACTATGTGTTTTATCTACCTTTTTGCAGGCGCTTTTGCTGTTGTAGCTAAATCCATGGGTGGTGTAGATGCAACTGTTAACTTAGGTCTTGCTATTATTCCTGCCCAATACATAACCGCAGGCATGTTTGTAATTGCAGCATTCCTTGCTGTTTCAACAGGTTCATCAATGGGTACCATAGGCACAATAGGGCCTATTGCTATTGCAACTGCTGATAAAGCAGGTCTTAGCCTCACTCTTATGGTTGCAGCTGTAGTTGGTGGCGCAATGTTTGGTGATAACCTTTCAATAATTTCAGATACTACTATAGCAGCTACAAGAACACAAGGATGTGAAATGAGAGATAAGTTTAAGGTAAACTTCTTTATTGCACTTCCTGCAGCTGTTCTTACCTTCATACTTCTGCTTATTTTGGGCAGGCCTGAAACTTTAATTCCTGTTGAAGCATCATCATTTAACTTTATTAAGGTTCTTCCTTATGTTTTCGTACTTGTAATGGCAGTTATTGGCTTTAATGTATTTCTTACATTAGGCTCAGGCGTTGTTATTGCTGGTATAATAGGTATAGCTTATGGTGACATAACCCTTCTAGGTTTTGCACAAAATGTATATGGCGGCTTTACTGGTATGACTGAAATTTTCCTTCTTTCATTATTCACAGGCGGTCTTGCTCATATGGTTACCAATTATGGTGGCCTTCAGTGGGTTCTTGAAAAAATACAAGGTCTTATTAAAGGCAAACGCTCGGCTGAAATTGGTATTGCGGCAATAGCTTCAGTAGCAGATATGGCAACAGCAAATAACACTATTGCTATTATTATTACCGGCCCTATCGCAAAAGGAATCTGCGAAAAATTTGAGGTTGACCCAAGAAGAAGTGCTTCTCTCTTGGATATTTGGACCTGTATTTTCCAAGGCTTTATCCCTTATGGCGCGCAAATTCTTCTTGCATGCAGCCTTACAGCAGGGGTTGCAAGCCCGATAAGCCCGTTAGACCTTTTCCCATTGTTATGGTACCAACAGCTTCTTGCGGTATTTACAATCATTTCCCTCTTTGTTCCTTACGCCGATGGTGTTATCAAAAAACGCCCATGGAATTTTAAAGAGTGGAAAGCTGAAGATGTTAAATAAATCTGCTGATGAAAAACTTTAAGTAGTAAATATTTGTATTACAAAAAGGTACACTCTCCAAATACGAGTGTACCTTTTTTACATTTAATATTATCTTAGTACAATGGTTACACTTTTCCCTTAATCCCCTTTTCAAGCAGTGCAATAAACTCCTCTGCCTTAGGGTTCACAGGTAAATCTTTTATCTTAATCCAGCCAAGGCGCATATAGTCTAAATCATCTTTTATTGGTATAGATTTAAGTTCAATTGGGCAATATCCTTCTGGCAAAAGCCCACTGCCTGTGGAAAAAGCATCACTGTGAGACATTATGTTATAAGCAGTGGCACGGTCATTAACGTAAATTATTTTTTTAAATTCATTTGGTCCAGATAACACAGCCTCTTCAGAAAAATTAAAGGAAGTATTGTTTTTCTTTGCAAAAACCACATATGGATATTCTGTAAGCTCCCTTACAGAGATTTTTTCTCTTTCTGCAAGTGGATGTGTTTTGCTCAAGAACACATGAGGTCTTATTCTCTTAATTTCTTTAAACTCCAATTCATTGGAACTAAGTACACGGTTCATAAATTTCTCTGTCATATCCGAAAGAAAAATTATTCCAATGTCACTTTTGCGTGCAGACACGTCATCAATCACCTTATCCATGTCTGTCTCTTTAAAGGAAAATTCGTACCCTAACACCTCTTGATGCCTTAAAAATTCCACAAATGCCTTTGCACAAAAGGGATATCTTTGTGCCGATATGCTAAGTCTTGCACTTTCTTCACAGTTGCGGTCAGAATAAAACCTTTCCACCTTACGCTGCTGCTCCAGTATCGGTCTAATTCTGGTTAAAAACTCGTGTCCATCCTCTGTTAGGGTTATACCTCTGTTGCTTCGTATAAAAATTTGTATTCCAATTTCTTCCTCCAATTCTCGTATTGAGCTTGAAAGACTGCTTTGCGATACAAAAAGGTTTTGCGCGGCTTTGTTTATAGAACCACAGTTATAAATTTCAGAAATATAATTAAGCTGTAAAAATGTCATACCCTTTTCCCCCAACTAAATCCCACATAAATGTATAATCTTATTATATCACATCTTCGCTATATTTTTAATGTTTAATCTTAAGTACATGAAAAATAACCCTTCTCAATATAAGAAAAGGGCAATTTTTTATAAGCATTTTATTAATTTATACGTAAAACAGCAAATCTCCGTAAGTTGGAATTGGCCATTTTTTTTCATCTACAAGCATTTCAAGTTTGTCAGCAGGAATTCTTAAAGCCTCCATAGCTGGAAAAACCTTATATCTGAATTCATGTGCTTGCTTGGTTGTAGTCTCAATCTTGCTAACTTCATCAAGAATTGTACGCAGTGTTTCAAGGGCTTCATCCATAGCATTTAGCTGCTCTGTAATTTCCTTCAACAGTTTAGTTGACGCAGTTGCATCAACACCTGCCTCTTTAATGGCAATAACAGTATCTGCAAGCTCCTTGGTATAGCTGATAACCGCCGGTCTAATCTGTTTAAGTGTCATTTCAATCATAGTTCTTGCTTCAATATTTATTTGTTTTGTGTACTCTTCGTAAAGTATGTCAGCTCTTGAATTACACTCTGCTCTTGTAAGTACGTGGTGTTTTTCAAACAGATTAACTGCCTTTTCGCTTTTAATTGCAGGTATAGCATCAACCATACAGTTAATGTTTGGTAATCCTCTTCTTTCTGCTTCATCTACCCACTCATCAGAATAGCCGTTGCCGTTAAACACAATTCTCTTATGTTGTTTAACAGTTTCTCTTATAAGCTCCATGGCAGCTTTTTCAAAGTTTTCTGCACCTTCAAGCTTATCAGCAAACTCTCCAAGTATGTCTGCAACCACAGTGTTCAATATATAATTAGTGCAAGCAATAGAGTCACTGGAGCCTAACATTCTAAATTCAAATTTGTTACCTGTAAATGCAAAAGGGGAAGTTCTGTTTCTGTCGGTAGCGTCTTTTTTAAGGGAAGGCATAGTGCTTACACCAATGCTCATTTCTCCACCTTGAATACTGTTGTTCAGCTCACCTCGCTCAATCTGCTCCAAAATATCCTCAAGCTGGTCGCCAAGGAAGATTGATATAATTGCAGGTGGTGCTTCGTTTGCACCAAGGCGATGGTCGTTACCAGGGTTTGCCGCTGAAACACGCAAAAGATCGGCATGAACGTCTACCGCCTTAATAACTGCCACAAGATAAAGTAAAAACTTAAGGTTTTGGTGTGGATTTTTACCAGGTTCTAAAAGATTCTGTCCGCCATCGGTAGAAATTGACCAGTTGTTATGCTTGCCAGAACCGTTAACACCAGAAAATGGTTTTTCGTGCAAAAGGCAAACAAGGTCGAAATGGCTTGCAATACGTTTCATAGCTTCCATAATCAACTGGTTATGGTCTGTTGCTGTATTTGTATCTGTATATATAGGTGCAAGCTCATGCTGGCATGGTGCAACCTCGTTATGTTGTGTTTTAGCTGAAATGCCAAGCTTCCAAAGTTCCTTGTTTAACTCGTGCATATAACAGGAAACATTCTCACGAATAGTTCCATAGTAATGATCATCAAGCTCTTGACCCTTTGGAGGTAATGCGCCAAAAAGAGTTCGTCCCGTAAAAATAAGGTCTTTTCTTTTTTTGTACATTTTCTTGTCAATAAGGAAATATTCCTGTTCCGGCCCTACAGATGTAACAATTCTTTGAGTTTGTTTATCACCAAAAAGTCTTAAAACACGAATGGCTTGTGTGTTTATAGCCTCCATAGAACGAAGAAGAGGTGTTTTTTTGTCTAAAGCCTCACCAGTGTATGAACAAAATGCAGTAGGAATGCAAAGTGTTAATCCTGATGCATCTTCCTTCAAAAATGCAGGTGATGTGCAATCCCATGCAGTGTAGCCTCTTGCCTCGAAGGTTGCACGAAGTCCGCCAGATGGAAAACTAGATGCATCAGACTCTCCTCGAATAAGCTCCTTGCCGCTAAATTCTGCAATAGCCTTGCCGTCGCCAACAGGTGTTAAAAATGCTTCATGCTTTTCAGCAGTAATACCAGTCATAGGCTGAAACCAATGTGTATAGTGTGTTGCACCTCTTTCAATTGCCCAGTCTTTCATGGCATTTGCCACAACCTCAGCCACATAAGATGTAAGAGATTCGCCATTTTTAATAGTCTTTTTAAGCTCGGCATAAACCTTTTTAGGTAAACGCTCTGTCATTACCGCATCGTTAAATACGTTAATACCATAAATTTCAGATAACGCTATTTTTTCCATAATCCACGTTCCTCTCTATAATAACCTTAAGTTATTTTTTAAAATAAATAAAACGTCCACTCATTACAAGCTGTGAACGTCTAATTCAAAACATAACTCTACCTATATTTAGTATCATATTTGAGGGTAAAAAGCAATAGTTTTGCCTAATGTTTTTATATCTTCTCTAAAAATAACATACTATTAAAATAGCTCGTCAACCTCTTTAGCAGTATCCACAACAATAAATGCTCCACATTGGGTAAGTTCTTCCCTGTCCCCATAACCATATGTAACACCAATGGTTTTTACTCCTGCACCAAATGCCCCATCAACGTCAAATCGTCTGTCTCCAACCATAATAGCGCTGCTTTTATCTGTAATACCAAGGGCACTAAGGCAGTCCTCAATAACAAGGGTTTTGTTTACTATTCCCTTTTCCACGTCTGTTCCGCCGATGTAATGAAAATACTTGTCCACACCATGGTGTTTAAGTATTTGTTTTGCATAATAATTCGGCTTGTTGGTTGCCAAAGCAAGCTTTTTCCCTTTTTTTCTAAGACTTTCAAAAAGCTGCTTCATGCCATCAAATAATGAACATTCCTTCCAACCCTTTTCCTTGTAATACTCGTGATAATACTCTATGGTTTTATTGGCAGTTGCCAAATCCATACCAAAGTGTTTTTGAAGTGTATTTATAATAGGCGGCCCAATAAACGGAAGCAATTCCTGCTGTGTTATCTCAGGCATTTTCATCTTTACGAAACTGTAGTTCATGGCATTGAGTATTCCCTTCAAAGAATCAATAACCGTACCATCAAGGTCAAATAAAACAACTGAATAATCTAGTTTTTTCATATCAATCTCCTTTTACAAATATAGGATAAGTCCAATTCTCAATTTAACCCAGCCTGTTAAAAATCATGGCAACGTTTATTAAGAGCCTATTGGGCTTATCCTTTTTACTAACAAATTAATTTAATTAAGTATATCATTATTTATTCAAAATTTCCATAAATTCTTCACCAGTTATAGTTTCCTTTTCTATAAGGAAATGTGCTATGCGGTGCAAGGCTTCCAGATTTTCTTCAAGAATATCAATAGCTCTTTTGTGTGCGGCATTTAGTATTTTAAGCACCTCTTCATCCACCACAGCAGATGTGGTCTCGGAACAAGTTGCAACATTTCTACCATCCAAATACTTGTTCTGAATGCTTTCAAGACCCATCATGCCGAACCTATTGCTCATTCCATATTGGGTTACCATGCTTCTTGCCATTGCCGTTGCACGCTCAATGTCGTTGCTTGCACCAGTAGTAGCAGTGTTAAATATAACCTCTTCTGCAGCACGTCCAGCAACAAGGGTTGTAATTTGGTCAAGAAGTTCCTCCTTTGTCATAAGGAATCTTTCTTCCTCAGGCATTTGCATTGTATACCCAAGCGAACCCATGGTTCGTGGTACAATAGTAATCTTTTGTACTGGCTGTGTATTCTTTTGCATTGCTGTTGCAAGAGCATGCCCAACCTCGTGATATGCGACTATTTTTCTTTCCTTTTCGTTCATAATGCGGTCTTTTTTCTCTTTGCCCGCAATAATAACCTCAACTGCTTCCATAAAATCGCTTTGGTTAACGGTTTCACGTCCTAATCGCACTGCTCGCAATGCCGCTTCATTTACAATGTTTGCAAGGTCTGCACCTGCACCGCCGCTGGTTGCAAGGGCAACATGGTGTAAATCAACATCGGTATCCAACTTAACATCTTTAATGTGCACAGCCAAAATTTGTTCTCTGCCCTTTAGGTCAGGTTTGTCAACAATAACACGTCTGTCAAAACGGCCTGGCCTTAAAAGTGCCTTGTCCAAAACCTCTGGCCTGTTGGTTGCACCCAAGATTACAACTCCTTTGCTGGCATCAAAGCCGTCCATCTCGCTTAAAAGCTGGTTCAAGGTCTGCTCACGTTCATCGTTAGACCCAACTTGATTATCACGACTTTTACCAATTGCATCAATTTCATCAATAAACACAATACATGGTGCATTTTCTACTGCTTGTTTAAATAAATCCCTAACACGTGAAGCCCCAACGCCAACAAACATCTCCACAAAGTCCGAACCAGAAAGTGAATAAAAAGGAACATTTGCCTCACCTGCAACCGCCTTTGCCAAAAGAGTTTTTCCTGTTCCTGGAGGTCCAACTAGCAATGCACCCTTGGGCAACTTTGCCCCAACCTTTATATATTTTTCGGAATTGTGCAAAAAGTCCACAATTTCCGTAAGACTTTCCTTTGCTTCTTCCTGCCCAGCAACGTCCGCAAAAGTGACTCCTGTTTCTTTCTGTGCAAATATTTTTGGATTATTTTTGCCGAAAGCCATAGGGCCTGCGCCCATTTTTTTACTGTATGAGCGCATAAATAAACTAAACACACCATAAATAAGTAAAATAGGCAATATCCATGTTGTAATAAATTCAAGAATTGGTGAACTTGTTTCCACAGGCGTATCATATTCTACACCCATTTCATCTAAATTTTCCTTCAGACTAGGGTCGTCTATACGTCCAGTGTAGTAGCGTTTTGCCCCTGTGTAAAGGCTAACTTCTGTATCCTTTGGGTCGTCAACTTCTGTAATTATAAGCCTATCGTCCTCAATCTCAACATAACCAACCTTTCCTTCTTGAAGCATGTTTGTAAAGTCGCTGTATTTTATCTGCGTTACAGTTCGTGTGCTTGCTGATGCTAAAAATATGTTAAGCACGCTTGTTACCATAAGCGCAATAAGCATAAACCGTATAAGCGTTTTTGTATCATTTTGCTTGCCATTGTTTGGCATTTGTCCTGTCGGCATAAAATTTCCCCCTTTAATTTTAATTATACAAGAACATACGGCATATGCGCAATAAAGTTTAAATTATTACAAAATATATATATTCATAAAATAACCCTACGGCAAACCAAATAGGCATATAGTCTAACCGTATAAGCCCATACACACTAAAGCTTCCACTTCCGTAATTCCAAGGGCATCGCCCTATACTCCTTTCCAAAAAATACCCTGTAGCATATTCTGCACTAAAAATAAGCACCATATAAATCATTCCTCTTAATATAATGGGTGCTCCTTCTAAAAGTATAAACAGTGGCTCTAAAAATACAGCCAGCCCATATATGAAAAACATCCATAGGGAAGTTGTGCTTTTCATTGTAAGGTCTCCGTTTATAAGTGAACATAAACCCGTCCACAAAATTTCCATAATAAAACCAATAAGCCCAAAATAAATAAAATTTATCATGGGCTTATTATTTGAAGCATTTATTTTTTTATTCATTTCAAAATCACTGCTGCTAAAACATCTGCCAAAGGCTCCATTGCATTAAAAGCCTCCTCCTTTGTGTTAGTCTGTGCACCAACCTCAATTTCTAAACTTTTAGGAAGCATATGAAGGCTATATCGATAAGCATTTAGATAACCTCTTCTTGTAAAATTTGGGTACATTTCGTTTGCCATTAGCTGCATATTAAAACTGAATGCAAGGTTGTCTTTAAGATATTTATTTTCAAGGCCTGGTGTTGGCACAAGCACTCCATTGTCGTACACTTTGCATAATCCATTAAAAAACATAACCTGCGCGCATTGCTTGCCGCCCGCTTCGGCCACAAGATGTATATTCTCATTCACCCCGTCACGATGAATATCAATAGCCACTTGGATAGATGGATTATCTTTAAGTATCTTAGTTATGTAAGGCTCCATACGCTCGTAAGAACCAAGCACATGTCGTTTTCCATCCACAACATCATACTTCCCGTCGTCATGTAAAACCTCTATTCCATATTTCTTTTCCAGTGTCTCCTTTAACCTTTCGCCTGCGCCATACACCCCTTCACTAATGCCCTTTGATTCATCGCTATCGGCATACATTTCTTGTGAATGGGTATGAAAAATAAGTATTTTAGGACCATCCTGTTTATTATCTATAGACAAATCCATATTTAAAAATTCCTCTGGTTTTATATCATTTGATTCTAAATCCGTTCGTTTGTCTATAGTGTAAAAATTTCTTTTAAGGTAATTTATATCTGATAATTTTTCCAAATCCTCTTTTGTTATGTTAATTTTCCCACTAGGAATTTCCACACTATTATCTGTTTCTGGTTGAAGACGAAGCTCATCGTAATTTAAGGTTTGAAGAAGTACTGCATCTCCTTCCACCTCACTTTTCATATTTTCAAAACCAAAAACTGCCTGCCCTGTGTCTTTAGTATCCTGTACATTCACGCTTTTCTCCTTAATTTCACCTAAAGCAACAGCTGTAATTTTATCCAAACCAATAAAATTAAAAACCACAACTGCCATCACTGCCCATACCCCAACTGAGGCAAAAAAGTTTTTTATAAACCGCTTGTACTGAAAGCCCTTTTTTCTCATGTTAACTTCCTCCTTAAACCTATTATATGAGGTATATACCTTCAAAAAGACGGCAAAAATATTTATAGGAGGTGTAACATGAAAAAATTAATTCCTATTTTCCTAATCTTTAGCCTTTGTGGCTGCAATAATTCTGCTAAGCTTATGGAATTAGCTGACAATAATCTTAATGCTCCATCCTTTTCCACATGTGATATTTATATAGAAAATTCCACTAAAACGCCGCCTCTGGCTGGTTTCTCTATTACAAATTCATCTTTATATACAACCATAGAGACACTTGAACGCAATACAACCGCTAACACAATTTATGGCTTTGAAATGACAACCGCAGACACATTTCCAATTTCTGATGTTTTGCACTGTTTTATACTGAATAAAACGCCACTTATAACTCTAACGGCAGACAATGGTTTTTTCCCGACAGATAATAGACTTATTAGCCTTGCACAAAGCTTTGGTACACTTAATATACCCATTTATCTAAACCTTTTTCCCTTTGGCTCTCGTTTATATGCAAACACACATACTTATACTCAACAGTGGAATAATGCCGCTAAAATATTCCGCAAAAACGCGCCCAACGTGACACTCGTGTGGAGTATGCCATCTGATGACGTTCGATATAGCATAGATTTTTGTCCAGATACTGAATGCTTCGACATCATAGGGTTAAGCCATTATCAAAACCCCGAAGACAGTGAAGATAGCTTGTTTTCTGCACTTGAATATTTGTGTTTTTACACAGATAAAGATATTTTTGTAACTTCCATGGGACTAAGCCATTACTCCACGGCCAACCATAGCTATACTACAGCCCAAGCCGCCGAAAACCTTATTAACATTTATACTGGTCTTGTCAAAAATTATCCACAGGTGAAAGCGGCTTTGTACACTGATGTGGATTTTTCTGTAGGAAGCCCGTCATCTGTGCAATGCAATGACTACCGTATAACAACAGAACCTGCCCTTATTACCGCCTATAATAAGGCAGTTAAAGCTTTTACATCACCACCACCACCATTTGTTAAATCACAATTTAGTGGACTTATTGCAAATGATAAGGCATATGCTCACCGGTCTTTGTTTATGGAATTGTTCGGTGATATACCAGACATGGCAGAGGTTAATTTTTATGATGAGAACTATATCTCTCTGGAAAACTTAATTACCCATACCGTAGAAATACGAAATAACAATATTTATCTAGAAAAAATCGAATCGCCTGCCGCAAAAAGCCAGTCTTCTAACTAAGTCATTGCCCTTTCATAGAACCTGTACTATACTGGTTTTATGAAAGGAAGTGTTTAAAATGAAAAATGTACTTTGCTATAAATCTCCTGTTGGGATACTTAAAATTGAAGGTGAACAAAACGTAATAACTGGATTGTATTTCGTGAAGAATGAATTTGAAAGCATAGGCACACCCTCAGATGAAATGGAAAAATGCAAAATGCAGTTAGATGAGTATTTCAGCGGAAAAAGAAAAGAGTTTAACTTGAACCTAAACCCAAAGGGTACAGCTTTTCAGCTTAAAGTGTGGAATGCTTTGCAAACAGTGCCTTACGGCGAAACCCAAACCTATGGCTACATTGCAAAAGCTATAAATAACCCAAAAGCAGTGCGTGCAGTAGGCGGTGCGAATAATCGAAACCCAATTTCAATAATAATTCCTTGCCACCGAATAATAGGTACAAATGGAAAACTAGTAGGCTACGGCGGCGGACTTGAAGTGAAAGAATATCTGCTAAACCTTGAAAGACAGTGAAAGCAAAGACCTTGGACGCTGCTCAAACCCACTTGCTTTTTGAAAAAAGCAAGACCAAAAACCTTTATTAAAACCCGCATAAATATGCGGGTTTAGATTGGTCAAGGGTAATATCCTTGTGGGTGTTTGAGGGCAAAGCCCTCAAGGGTTTGCCTTTCTTACCCGCCTATATTAGTGTCTAAAATGGCGCATACCAACAAACACCATTGCAATACCATACTTGTCGCAAGCATCAATGGAAAGCTGGTCGTTTACAGAGCCACCTGGTGTAACAATTGCTGTAATTCCCGCTTTTGCACACTCCTCAACACAATCTGGAAATGGGAAAAACGCATCACTAGCCAATGCCGCACCTTTAACAAATTCTGCACCCAAATGGTTTGTGCCATGTTCAACAGCCTGCTGACAAGCCCAAATTCTGTTAACCTGTCCAGGTCCAATACCAATAGACCTTTTGTCTTTTGCAATGGCAATACCATTAGATTTAACATATTTAACCATCTTAAATGCAAATTTAAGGTCTTCTAATTCTTTTTCGGTAGGTGCTTTCTTGGTAACTACCTTTAACTCTTCTTCGTTGTAAAGTGGCGTATCTACATCTTGTACCAAAATACCGCCAGATACCTTCTTTATGTCAATAGAACCAACAGGCTGTTTTTCCATAATGTCTGTAAGTTCCATAATTCTTATGTTCTTTTTCTTAGATATAATTTCAAAGGCCTCGTCTGTAAAAGATGGCGCAACCACTATTTCAACAAAAATCTTTGCAATTTCTTCTGCTGTAGCCTTATCAACTTCTCTGTTTGCAACAATAATGCCTCCGTAAATTGATACTGGGTCGCTTTCGTAAGACTTTACATATGCCTCATGAATAGTGTCTGCACTGGCAACACCACATGGATTTGCGTGCTTGCAAGCAACTACTGTCGGCTCACTGTATTCCTTTAAAAGTTCCAACGCACCATTCATGTCGTTAATATTGTTAAAGGATAATTCCTTGCCATGAAGCTGTTTTGCATTGGTAAGCAACCCCTTTGTATTTCCAACTTCTTTGTAGAAAGCTGCTTTTTGATGAGGATTTTCACCGTAACGCATTTCCTGCACCTTTTCGTAGGTAAGGGAAATAGTATCTGGAAAACCTGTGATTCCTGCTTCTTTCATCATGTAACCTGCAATAAGGGTGTCATAGTGAGCTGTATGCATAAATACCTTTGTGCTAAGATAAAACTTAGTTTTTGCAGTTACTTCACCGTCAACTTTAAGCTCATCCAAAATTTTGCTGTAATCCGCAGGGTCAACAACTACTGCCACGTCTTGATAATTTTTTGCCGCCGCTCTAATCATTGTAGGCCCACCAATATCAATATTTTCAATAGCGTCCTCTCGCTCAACATTTTCTTTAAGAATGGTTTGCTTAAAAGGATAAAGGTTTACAACTACCATGTCTATGGTGTCAATTTTAAGCTCTTCAAGCTGTTTCATATGCTCTGCATTTCCTCTTATTGCAAGTACACCTGCATGAATTGATGGGTGTAAGGTTTTAACACGTCCGTCAAGGCATTCAGGAAAACCCGTTACGTCTGATATTCCTGTAACCTTCAAGCCTGCATCTTCCAAAGCCTTGTGTGTACCACCTGTTGAAATAATTTCCCAACCCAATGCAACAAGTTCCTTGGAAAAATCAATAATTCCTGTTTTGTCCGAAACGCTAATTAATGCTCTTTTCATTTTACTCCTCCTAAGAAAATTAAATTTGGCACTGTTTCAGGCATAAAAATAAGCCTTCCACCTGTGCATGATTAATGTCAAATGCCCAGGCGGTCGGCTTAAAAATTCCATACTCCCTGTGGTTAAATCCACTTCCGCCAGTTATATGGAAAAATATTTTGAATATTTACACCATAATTCTACAAGCTGTTAACAAAAAAGTCAAGCATATCTGTAGAAATAGTGTACCCTACATTATAAGTTTTAATAAGAATAAAATTGCAATTATAATAATAACAGGGTTAAGTTCCTTGCTTCTGCCAGAGAAAAGTTTTAATGCTACATAAGAAATAACACCAAAAATAAGACCCTCTGAAATGCTGTAAGCAACTACCATCATAAGTATACCAATGAAAGCTGGGAAGCCTTCTGTGTAATCACTAAAATTAATATTAACAACCTGCTCCATCATAAACAAACCAACTACAATAAGTGCTGGTGTTGTAGCAAATGAAGGAATGGCGGTAATAATAGGAGAAAAGAACAGTGCAAGCAAAAATAACAACCCTGTAACTGCTGATGTAAGACCTGTTCTACCGCCGTCTGCAACGCCTGATGCACTTTCAACAAAGGTAGTAACAGTTGATGTTCCAAGAACCGCACCTGCTGTTGTTCCTACAGCATCAGCCAATAAAGCTCCTTTAATTTTTGGTAGTTTTCCTTCCTTGTCCAAATATCCAGCCTTAGTTGAAACACCAATAAGTGTACCTAAAGTGTCAAAAAGGTCAACAAATAAGAAAGAGAAAATAACTGTTAAAAATTCCAAAGAAAAAATATTTGAAAAATCAAGCTTCATGAAAACTGGTGAAATTGAAGGTGGCAAAGACACAACTCCGCTAGGAATAAGTGAATACATTCCTGCATCAATATTAACTACGTAAATTCCTGTTACCTCACAAACAATTCCCAAAACATAGGTGATTATAATTCCCCATAAAAGTGCACCACGAACTTTTTTAATTACTAAAGCAACTGTAATTAGTGTGCCAATAAGTGCAAGTGCTACTGGTACTGATTTTACATTGCCAATACCTACAAGTGTTGCAGAGTTATCAACAATTATACCTGCATTCTGCATACCAATAAAAGCAATAAATAACCCAATGCCAACGCTTGTAGAAGCTTTTAAATTTTTAGGAATTGCATTAAAAATAGCCTCTCTAACATTTACAAGGGAAAGTAAAATAAAAATAATTCCTTCAATAAATACAGCAGCCAAAGCTGTCTGCCATGAATAACCGTACTGCAAAACAACTGTAAAAGCAAAGTACGCGTTAAGGCCCATACCAGGTGCAAGTGCAAATGGATAATTTGCAAACACCGCCATACAAAGTGTACCTAATGCTGAAGCGATTGCTGTTGCTGTTAACAACGCACCTGCGTCCATACCTGTAGCACTTAATATGCTAGGATTTACAATAAGAATATATGCCATTGTCATAAACGTTGTAATACCGGCATAAACTTCTGTTTTTACATTGGTCTTGTTCTCTTGAAGCTTAAATTGCTTTTCAAAAAAACTCATTTTAATACCCTCCTAAAAATAATTATATAATGACATCCTAAGAGATAATATCAAAAACAAAAAACATTGTCAAATTTCAACAATGTTTTTTATCAAAAAGTTTGTTATATCTTATAAAAAGTCTTTTCTCATAGGGCTAAATACGTCAATAACCCTTGTATCCTCAAGCCCAACAACACTGTGCGGTGCATCTGCCTCCATAAGTATAGAATCACCGTCTGTGACCACTTTTGTTTCCCCATCTACAGTAAACTCCAGCTTTCCGCTTATTACATAGGTGTTCTGCAAGTTGATGTGGCTATGTTCATTTAAAACAGCACCCTTTTTTATGAAAAATTCACATACCATCAATTCATCATTGTAGGTAAGTATTTTTCTAAAAATTCCTGACGAAACCTCTTTTTCAATAATTTCTTTTCCTGTTACAAACATAGTAATTCCTCCTTTTAATAAGTTTGTTTTTTATTCTTGATCTGCCTTTTTTAGGCTAAAAGTGAACTCCGTACCAATATTTTCATTGCTTTTTACCTCGATTTTTTCACCGTGCGCCTTAATAAACTCCTTTACTATAGATAATCCAAGACCAATTCCACCCTTGTCCAACCCACGGCTAGAGTCCGCTTTAAAAAACCTTTCAAATACCTTTTTTTGTTCCTCTCGGCTAATTCCCTCTCCATTGTCTCGAACGGAAACAAAAACTTTTTCACCCTTAACTGTTGTTTCAACCGTTATTTCCCCATCCTGCGGTGTAAATTTAACTGCATTGTCCAACAAATTTTGAATAACGCGCTGTATCATGTTTGGGTCTGCCAAAACCGCTGTAACCTCTTCCTCAAAAATGGCCTGTGTGCGTATTTTTTTCGCTGAAAGACGAGTTTCAAAAACATTCAGGCTGTCCCTAATCATGTCGTTTATATCAAATTCACAAAGTTCAAGGTTAATCGCACCAGCTTCTACCTTGCTTAAATCCGTCATATCGTTAGCAAGCTTTGTAAGTCTTGCAGTTTCCTCCAACACTATATTTAGGTAATGGCTTTGCCTTTCAGGCGGAATTGTTCCATCTGCAATAGCACTTATAAAGCCCTGTATACTTGTTAAAGGTGAGCGTAAATCGTGAGAAATGTTAGCAATAAATTTTTGTCTGCTGTTTTCAGTTTTTTCAAGGCTTTCGGCCATGTTGTTAAAGCTTTGCGCCAACTGACCCACTTCGTCACCGCTTTCCACCTCAATTCGGTTTTGAAAATTTCCATCAGCAATTACTTTAGCCGCATCATTCATATCCCTAAGTGGCATAATTATGCGCTTTGTAGAATAATAAATAAGAGCCGCTCCAATTATAAACACTGGTATCATGCATCCAACAACAACCGAACGCATATCCTTTATTGCTTCTTGCAAAACCGTTATTGGCTTGCACATAAAAACTCCGCCAATAATTTTGTCACCTACAACAATGGGATAACCTACCGTAAGCACAGTTTCGTTAAACATTCCGCCAATTTTACCTTTAACCGTTGCAACTCTGCCAGCCAGTACAATGCTTACAGCTTCATCTGTAATTGTCTGCCCTACCCACTGTTGGTTAACACTTTGGGATACAAGGCTTACCTGCCCTTTATCATTCATAAAAAATACACTTGCACCCATATATTTTTCCATTATCTGCAATTCAAAACTCATTCTGCTCATGTCCACAACACCTGTAAAATATAAGCTAGACACGCTTTCTTTAAAACGTTCACCCTGCAAAATAAGCTGTTGTTCCTGTTCATTCATAAATTGCCTTGTGTATATAAAGGATATTCCTGCGCCAAAAAAACCAAAGGAAATTAAAAGTATGCCCATGTAAAGCAGCATTTGTTTTTTAAATATGGTTGTAGTCTTCACCTTTTATTTCACCTCAAATTTATAGCCTACGCCCCAAACTGTTTTAACACTCCAGCTTTCGCTTTCATCAAATTTTTCTCTTATTCTTTTGATGTGCACATCTACAGTTCGTGTATCTCCAATATATTCGTAACCCCATATCTTGTCCAAAAGCTGGTCCCTTGTAAAAACTTGGTTTGGTCGTTTGGCAAGAAAATATAGCAATTCAAATTCTTTTGGCGGAAAGCTAAGCTCGTTTCCATGGTAGGAAACAGTGTAGTTATCCATGTTAATTTCAAGGTTTGTAAATGTAAGCTTGTTACCGTTCTCTGCTTCCTTATCCTTAACCTCGTAGCGCCTTAAAACCGCCTTAATTCTGGCTATAAGTTCCTTTGGCTCAAAAGGTTTAACCATATAATCGTCTGCTCCAAGTTCAAGGCCCAGTACCTTGTCAAATGTATCTCCTTTTGCTGTAAGCATAATAACAGGCACATTGCTAATCTTTCTAATTTCACTGCAAACTTGATAGCCGTCAATTCCAGGCAGCATAATATCCAGCATTATAAGGTTGGGTTTAAATTCCTCAAACTTTTTAATTGCATCTGTTCCATTGTAAACCTCACAAGTCTCGTAGCCCTCACGCAGCAAATAAAGGGAAATAAGTTCTGCTATATGCTCATCGTCGTCCACAACCATTATTTTTAATCTATCAGACATCTTATTGCCTCCTTATTTTAGCTCAACAATTGTAACGCCCATTTCGCCCTCGCCAAATACGCCGTATCGAAATGCCTTAACATGAGGATTTGTTCTCAAATATGTTTGAACTGCACTTCTAAGCGCACCTGTGCCTTTTCCGTGTATAATGGTAACCTGCTTAAGCCCGGATAAATAGGCATCATCCAAATACTTGTCAATATTTCCAAGCCCCTCGTCCACAGTTTGTCCACGACAATCGATTTCTGCTTTAATGCCCATGCTTTTACCTTCTTTAACCTTCGAAGATATGTTTCGCATGTTGCTTCTTTGTGGCTTTTCTTTTTCAATGAAATCGTCAATAGCAAGCTCTTTCAACGGAACTTTTACTTTCATAATTCCAATTTGAACCATAACATCTTTGTTGTTATCTGGTCCGCTTATAGCCGTTCCACGTTGGTCAAAGCTAACAACATAAACCCTGTCACCTGCTTTAAGATTTTCAGGAGACTTGTGTGCCGCACGTTTTTTTGCAAGGGTTTTGTTAAATTCTGCATCTGCATTTGCAAGGTGAGTTTTTAATTTTTGACGGCTTTCATTCATTTTTGTTTGGTTTGCCTTTTCACGGGCATCCCTATTCATTTCCTTTATAATTAAATCCGCCTCTTCCTTCGCCCTCTGGAAAACCATGCGTGCTTCTTCACGAGCATCGGCAAGAATTTTTTCACGCTGCTTTGCAACTTTGTCCTTTTGGGTCTGAACTTCTTTTTTCAGCAATTCTGCCTCTTTTCGGTATTGTTCTGCCCTTTCCTGTTCATATACAACCGACTTTTTGCTTATTTCCAAATCAGTTATAACATCTTCAAATCTTGTTTCGTCATGGCTAATAAATTCCCTTGCAAGGTCAATAACATCGTCTTTTAAACCAAGACGTTTGGATATTGCAAAGGCATTGCTTTTCCCTGGAATTCCTATTAAAAGCTTGTAGGTAGGACGTAAGGTTTCCACATCAAATTCACAGCTGGCATTTTCAACACCGTCCGTAGAAAGTGCAAATACTTTAAGCTCGCTGTAATGGGTGGTTACCGCCGTTCTTATTTTTCTCTCCATTAGTCTTTTAATAATAGCAATGGCAAGTGCCGCACCCTCTGTAGGGTCTGTGCCTGCACCAAGTTCGTCAAAAAGAACCAAGGAATTATTGGTAACATGTTCCAAAATGGTAACAATATTGCCCATGTGTGCTGAAAATGTACTAAGGCTTTGCTCTATACTTTGTTCGTCACCAATGTCTGCAAAAACCTCATCAAATACCGCCAGCTCACTGTTATCAAAGGCAGGTATGTGCAACCCAGCCTGACCCATTAAGGTAAATAAACCAAGGGTTTTAAGGGCAACTGTCTTTCCACCTGTGTTAGGGCCTGTTATAAGCAGTGTTGTAAACTCCTTGCCCAAATAGATATTTGTTGGCACAACGGTTTTGTCATCCAAAAGAGGATGTCTGCCTTTTTTTATGTTAATGTAACCCTTTGTGTTGAATACTGGCTTGCTTCCACGCATAGAAAGGGAAATATTTCCCTTAGCAAATATAAAATCCAATTGAGTAATTATCTGCAAATTGGCAGCAATTAGGTCTGCATTTTCCCTTACGCTGTCTGATAATTTCTCCAGTATTTTTTCTATCTCTATTTTTTCCTTTGCCTGTAATTCTTTAATTCTGTTGTTAAGTTGAACAACTGCCATAGGCTCAATAAAAAGTGTAGACCCCGTGTTTGACTGGTCGTGAACCATGCCGTTAAAACTGTTTCTGTATTCACTTTTAACAGGAACGCAATAACGGTCATTTCTTATGGTAATAACGTAATCCTGAAGCATATTTCTGTATGCCGATGAATTTATTATAGAATTCAGTTGTTCTCTTATTTTGTCGTTGGAAGTTCTAATTTCACGGCGTACGGCTCTAAGCTCGTTAGAAGCGCCATCGCTAATTTCCACCTCAGAAATAATACAACGTGTAATTTCTGATTCAAGACGAGGCAAAAGCTCAACAATTCCAAACATATCGTCAATGCTTTCGTAAACTTCTGCCTTGTTTTGGTTTATAGAGTAATTTTTAACTTTACGGCAAACATACAAAAACTCATTAATGTTCATTAACTCCTCAATGCCCAAAATTCCGCCAGCAGTACAGCGTTTAAGCTGAGGGCGAATTTCGCGCATACCACCAAGAGGAATGTTACCTTTTCGCACAATCATTTCTGCCGCTTCTGAAGTTTCCTTCTGCCATTGTGTAATTTCAGATATACTTACAGACGGTATAAGCTTAGAACAAAGTTCTTTACCCATTGGTGAAATTGCAAAGTCTGTAAGCTTGCCTATTATTTTGTTATATTCTAAAGTTCGCAGTGCTTTTTCGTTCATACTTTACCTCTTAAAATAATTCTATAGTTTTTTAAATACCTTTTATATTTTACCACTTTTATTAATACTTTGCCACAATTTAAAGGTATATACAAGGTTATAACACATTTGTTTACAGAATATTTTTAAATATGGGTTCAATTTCCATAGCCTCGATATCCTTAGTCTGCAACAGCTTTTGAATTGCAAAAATATCCAACCTCATAAGTTCTTCTTGGCTGAACTCATGCACTTCGGTTTCGATACCATTTTTAACTATGTAAAATTTGCATTCCGGCTTCATAATTTCACCTCCATGTGATATTTTATGTCGCCACAATTTTGTACCATTACCGTAAAGGAGTTTTAAAAATGGAAAAGGCCGCTCTTTACATACGTGTTTCCACAGATGAACAAACGGAGTATTCCCCTGCTGCACAACTTGATGAGCTTTTAAAATATGCCAATGAACACAGCCTTACAGTGGATGAAAGCTTCATTTTTAGGGATGAGGGAATTTCTGGCAGAAATGCCGCCCACCGCCCTGCATTTTTGAAAATGATAGCACTCGCCAAAAAAAAGCCCCGACCATTCGATGTTATTTTGTGTCATAAGTTTGACCGTTTTGCAAGAAGCCGTGAAGACAGTGTAATTTACAAAGCCTTGCTTAAAAGGGACTGTGGCATACGTGTAATCAGTATAAAAGAACCCGTACCACAGGATGACAAGTTTGGAGTAATTTACGAAAGTATGCTAGAGGCAATGGCAGAATACTACAGCCTTAACCTTGCAGAAGAAGTTAAAAAAACCATGGTAAAAAAAGCTGAGAATGGAGAATATCAGGCATTTGCCCCTTTCGGCTACATTAACCAGAATAAAACTCTTGTGCCTAACGAAGTTGAAAGTAAAATAGTTCAATTCATCTTTTCTGAATTTATTAAGGGTAAAAGCTATTATTCCATAGCACAGCAACTTAATTTAATGGGTATAAAAACCCATAAAAATAACCATTTTGACAGCCGTGCCATAAAATATATTCTACAAAACCCTGTTTATATTGGTTTTTCCCGTTGGACACCCACAGGAAAAGCAGGACGAACACAAAATAGCACCACCATCGTTGCAAAGGGTAATTTTACTTCTATTGTTTCACAGGAAACATTCGCTTTAGCACAGCAAATAATATCTTCTAAACCTAATACCCCTAGGCATATTCGGCAAAATACACCTTGGTTTTCGGGAATGGTTAAATGCAGTTGCTGTGGCGCTTCGCTGGTTTGCGGGCAATATTACAAAAATGGTGGTTGTCAGCTTCAATGTGGCAATTACAACCACGGCATATGTAAAACCTCTCACTCCATATCTTCTAATAGGTTGGAAAATGCCTTTTTCACTGCCCTTAACCAACAATATAATAATAGTAACATAGAAAGCTACCAGATAACCGTAAAACAAAAGGAAGGCTCAAATACTCAAGCCTTCCTTGCTAAAAACAGTATTAGAAAACTAACTCAGAATCTGGAAAAAGCTAAAACTGCATATCTTAACGGGGTAGATACCCTGGAAGAATATAAAACCACTAAGATAGAATTTTTGAAGAGGATAAAAGAGTTAGAAGAAGTCATTCCATTTTCAAGCAGTTGTACAGAAAAATTTCAAATTCTTCCCACTTTTAATCAGCTTGCAAAAAATAATCCTATACTGCTACAACTGGTCATTAAAAAGATAATTTATTGCTCAAAAGAAAATTGCTTTAAGATTTATTTCATTACCAACTAAAATCTATCTCATAAAGCCTGGCTTTGTAATAGAAAACACTCTTTCTTCATTCAGATAATCTCTAACTATATCAAGAGCTTCGCCAAACCGCTGAAAATGCACTATTTCACGTTCTCTAAGGAACTTAAGAGGCGCAATAACATCTGGGTCACAAGTTAAATCTAACAGATAGTTGTAAGTTGCCAATGCTTTCTGTTCTGCTGCCATATCTTCATATAAATCGCAAATTGGGTCGCCCTTGCTCTGTATATATGCAGCTGTAAAGGGCACACCTGCGGCAGAAGCCGGATAAACACCAAGTCCGTGCCCAACATAATATGGCTCAAGCCCAGCGTCAATAATCTGCTTATCAGTAAGACCTTGCGTAAGCTGAGAAACAATAGTGCCCATCATTTCAAGATGTGCCAATTCTTCTGTGCCAATATCATTCAATGTTGCTTTTGCCTGTGCAGTAACCATTGTAAAGCGCTGGCTTAAATATCTTAATATTGCGCCCAACTCTCCATCTCCGCCGCCATATGGCTTTTAGATATGGCTTTTCATTCCTCTCGCCTTATTTGCGCGCCTAGGCTTTTTAGCTTCTCTTCCAATGAACAATATCCCCTGTCCACGTGAAAAATATCACTTATTTCTGTTTCACCTTCGGCCGCCATAGCCGCCAAGACTAGTGCCGCACCCGCCCTAAGGTCAGTGGCTTTAACTTGTGTTGCCGTAAGCTTTTTAACCCCATCAATAACCGCAATTCTTCCATCCGTTTTAATATCCGCACCCATACGAATCAACTCACCTGCGTGCATAAATCTGTTTTCAAAAACAGTCTCAGTTATAACACTTGTTCCTTTTGCCACTGTGCTAAGGCTCATAAATACAGCCTGCAAATCTGTGGGAAAGCCCGGAAAGGGCATAGTTTTTAAGTCGAATGCCAAAAGCTCACCCTTTGCACAAACACGCACCCCACGTGGCAATTCTTCGATATCTACATTTGCTTCCTTTAATTTGGAGGTAATTGCACCCAAATGGTCTGGCACTGCATTGGTAAGCAAAATATCGCCGCCGGTAATCGCCGCCGCCACCATAAACGTTCCAGCCTCAATTCTGTCAGGAATAACGGTATGCTTTGCGCCTTTAAGGTTCTTAACACCTTTAATGGTAATTGTACTTTTACCGTAATCGGTTATTTTTGCACCCATTTTGTTCAAGAATTCTGCCAAATCCACAATTTCAGGCTCAACTGCCGCATTTTCTATTACTGTTACTCCATCCGCCATCACTGCCGCCATCATTATGTTCTCTGTTGCACCAACACTGGGAAAATCCAAATAGATATGTGTACCTGTTAGCCGCCTGCACCGTGCCATAACAAATCCATGCTCTTGTTTAATTTTAGCCCCAAGTGCTGTAAATCCTTTTAGATGTAAATCCACAGGGCGTGTCCCAATCTGGCAGCCTCCAGGCAACGGAAGTTTTGCCTTTTGGCGCCTTGCCAGTAATGGACCCATTACTAAAAAAGAGGCTCTAAGCTTTCCTGCCATTTCGTACTCTTCCTTAGTTCTGGCAACTTTCTCAGCCTTTATCTTTGCCACCTGCTTAACGTTGTCATAGTCAACTTTTACACCAAGTGATTTTAAAATGTCCATCATGGCATAAACGTCCATAAGAGGGGGAACACTGTTTAAAATACATTCCTTTTCAGTTAGTATACATGCACATAATATTGGCAAAACTGCATTTTTTGCACCGCTTATTTCCACCTTCCCGCTTAATGCAGGGCTCTTGCTAATAATAAATTTAGACATAATAAATCCCCCTTGAGTTTGGTTTTATTATGCCCAAGTTGGCGAAAAAAATGATAGCTTGAAAAAGTTAATTTGCTTTTTTAATAATTAAGGCGTTTATTAACTTTTTCCCAGTTTCTGTTACAAAAATTTTGTCTCTTATTTTTTTAGAGTCCGTTCCCTCTGGAAAATCCTTTTCATCAATATTTACTATAAAATCAGCCTCAATAAGCATCTGTAAAAGAGGATTGTCTTTTATTGTGTACGTATGATGATGACCTATAAGATAGCAGATTTTCTCTATCTGTTCAAGGCTGTAACCAAGCTCTAAGAGCTGTGGTCTTGCAACATCAGGTCCAAGCTTTTGCTGATAATCTCCTGAGGCACAGTTGTAGATTTCCTCTGCTTTATGTATACCAATATCGTGAAAAACTGCCGCCGCCTCTAAAATCTCCAAATCATTGCCATCCAAACCTTCTTCTGCCCCTATGGCACTTGCAAAACCAAAAACCTTTAAGGCATGGTTAATTCTTCTTAAATCTGGGCTGTTGTAATCAATCATTTTTCTTATAGCCATGGCTGTTTTGTCTGACACTTTTTTACCTCCCTATATATTTTTTCAAAATCATTTTTTATATTATAAAATAATAATTATCAAAAGTCCATGATGTTAAACTGTAATATAAATATATAAAGGATATCTTTTGGAAATAATGCTAAAAATATCAATAGCACTGTTTATTTTTTTTATTTTACAAAGGAATTTGTTTGGTATATAATATGTCAATCACTGAGGTAAATGTATTTAACTTAATGAATTGTGCCAATGCATTTGCTGTTACCGAGCGGAAACCATAGTTTGGAGGAATTTTTATGGCAAAGAAAAAAATAGCTGTTTTAACAGGCGGTGGGGATGCCCCAGGTTTAAACGCAGTAATTTATACTCTTACAAAAACATGTATTCTTAAATACGATTACGAGCTTATAGGCTACAAATTTGGATACCGTGGCTTATATACCAATGATTTTATGCCACTTACCCTTGAAAACACCACTGGAATTTTGCATAAAGGCGGTTCAATTTTATATAGCTCAAACAAAGATAATCTTTTTGACTATAAGGTTATGGAGAACGGAGTAGCTGTGCGTAAAGATGTATCTAACGTAGCTGTTGAAAACCTAAAAAAAGAAGGTGTGGATGCCCTTGTTGTTTTAGGCGGCGACGGAACTCTTACAAGCGCTCGTGACTTTTCACGCCTTGGTATAAACGTAATCGGTGTACCAAAAACTATTGATAACGACCTTTTGGCTACTGACCGCACCTTTGGTTTTGATACTGCTGTTAATATTGTGACTGAGGCATTGGGAAGGCTTCATACCACAGCCGAAAGCCATCACCGTGTAATTGTTGTAGAGGTAATGGGTCGTAATGCCGGATGGATTGCCCTTCACGGAGGTCTTGCAGGAAGTGCAGATATTATTCTTCTGCCAGAAATTCCATACACAGTAGATAATGTTGTGCAAAAAATAAGAGAACGTGACCGTCGTGGAAAATTTTTCACAATCATTGTTGTGTCGGAGGGTGCAAAAGAACTTGGCGGCGAAGTTACTGTTAACCGAGTTGTTGCAGATAGTCCCGACCCTATTCGTCTTGGCGGTATAGCCAACAAACTTACCTATCAGCTTGAACAGCATTTAGGTGAAGAACATGAAGTACGCCCAGTTGTGCTTGGCCATACTCAGCGTGGCGGTGAAACCTCTGCATTTGATAGAATACTGTCTGCACGTTATGGCTCGCATGCTGCACACCTTATTCATCAAGAAAAATTTGGTATGATGGTTCGCCTTAAAGGCAGTGATATAGGTCATGTTCCGTTAGAAGAGGTTGTTGGTGCCCAAAAACTTGTTGACCCTAACGGCGAACTTGTTGGTGTTGCACGAGATTTAGGGGTATCCTTTGGAGATAAACCTGTAAATAGGGTAAAATAAAAATAAGGGTCAAAATGAGATTTTTTCATTCTTGACCCTTTTATTTATTTGCCGCTTTCCCATTCTTCTTTTGTAATAGAGTATAACTCGCCGTCAAAAATCTTACCATCATATCTTTCTTCTGCTTGACGCATAGTTCCCTCATACTTAAATCCGCACTTTTTTATAACACTTCGAGAACGATTATTGTGGGCATAACACCAAACAGAAATTAAACTTAGTCCAAGTTTTTCAAAACCATACTCAATAACTGCCCTTGCGGCTTCCGTTGTAATTCCCTTTCCCCACTTTTCGTAGGCTATTGCATAGCCCAACATCATTGCTTGCTTGTTTTCACGCTTTGTATCTTTTATAAGACCTATACTGCCAATTATTTTTTTCTCATCTTTAATCTCTATTCCCCATACACTGTCTTGGTCCAAAAAAATTGTTTTCATTATTTCCATTGTTTCGCTTCTGCTTTCGTGTGGTTTCCAACCCGCATTAGGCCCAACCAGTGGATGTTTAGAATATTCAAATATATCCTCTTGGTCACTAAACACAATTGGACGCAAAGTCAGTCTTTCTGTTTTTATCTCTGCCATATTTCCTCCTGTAATTTAAAAGGAGTAAAAGCCACAGACTTTTACCCCAAGGTAATGTAATACTAATAAAATCAAATTATTATTTGTGTTTAAATTACCCGCGTAAAATTCCTTACACTAACTTTTATTCTCAAGCATACTTTCTTTTAGCAATCAGCCATGCTTCTCCTCAAATATATCTGACACCTCTTTAAGGCTTTTTGGTGTACCAATATCATAGCACTCCTCGTTAAAAGTAAAGGCATAAACATCTTTTCTTTTGTATAACCATTCCACAAAATACCCGGGTGCATCTGGTTTATTTCCCTCTGCTATGTATTGCTCAAACATAGGAATTGTGTCTTTTTTATACATATAGGTTGCAAAAACCACAAGATTACTTTTTGGATTTTGTGGTTTCTCCTCAATATCTGTAACCTTTCCATGGTCATTGACTTCAGCTATTCCAAACTGCTTCAACATTTCTCTATCTTCAAAAGGCTTAACGCAAACACAGTCTTTGTCTATTTTCTTAAAGTAATCAAAATACTCTTTTAAACTGTAAGTAAAAAGATTATCCCCTGCAATAACAACTATTTCATCTGTTATTTTTTCCTGTTTAATAGCGAAAAGGATATCGCCAATAGCACCTCGTCTTGTTTCTTCGGTGTCAGTTCCGTCGTCAATTACCTTAACAGGCTTTTTTGTAGTATGTGCATTTGCCCACGCTTCAAATTGGTCTGCAAATTTATGGTTACTTACTACAAAAACTTCATCTATTTGTGGTATTGTTTCTATCTGCTCCATTATATAGTCAATAATTGGCTTTTTATTTATTGGCAGTAATGCCTTTGGAGTATTAATAGTTAAAGGATAAAGCCTTGTAGCATAGCCTGCCACCAGTATTATTGCCTTCATTGCTCTGCCTCCTTGTTCTCCTGCAACAAATCTTTTCCAAAATAATCACGTTTAATTGCTTCAAGGTTATCTGTTAGCTTAGCAACAAATTCTTTGCCATAAAGATACCCTAGCGGCCCATCACTTTCCTGCCACACCACACGGTATGCAAACAGAAATTGATTGTTCAAGCCATACTTTTCACGAAAAACTCGATTCACACGTTCTTCGCCATACTTTCTGTCACCAATAACAAGACATCCCATTGCTTTAAGATGTGCCCTGATTTGATGTGATTTACCTGTAATCAAGTCAATTTCCAAAAGTGAAAACTTATCTTTTTGAGCCAGTGGCTTGACCTTGGTGTAAATCTTTTTCGCCCCTGGTGTTTCCTTTTTAAGCACCTTAACCTGATTTGTTGTGGCGTCTTTTATGTGGTAACCAAAAAATTCTTTTTCCTCGGTCATTTCGCCACGTACCATTGTAATGTAATATTTTTTAAGCTTGCGCTCTGCAATAACACGGTTAATTTCCTGCACTGCGCCTAAATTCTTCCCTGCAATCACTATTCCGCCTGTGTTTCTATCCAAACGGTTGCAAATTGCAGGCGTAAAGGAATTTTCTTTTGAGGGTGCATACTGCCCTTTTTGGCTTAAATAGTACAAAATTTGGTCAATAAGCGTGTCAGTGTCAGTACTTTTTTCAGGATGGGATAAAAGACCAGCTGGCTTGCTTACCATAAGAATATTGTCATCCTCATACACAATACCAAAATGCCGTTCAGCCTTTTGCAGTGTTTTTTCCTCCATGAATCCTTCCATGGTTTCCTCTGCAAGAAACATCTGTAAGGTGTCGCCGTCTTTAAGCATTTCAGCCCCTTCGGCTTTTTTATTGTTATATTTAATGCGTTTTTTACGAAGCATTTTATAAACAAAGGATTTTGGTGCTGTGTTAAAATATTTAAGCAGGAATTTATCAAGACGTTGATTTTCCTCTTTTGTAGTAATATTTATTTCCTTCATATAAAAACTCCCTTAGCTGTGTATCCAGCCTAAATACGCATTCATAAAGCTGTCAATATTTCCGTCCATAACAGCGTTTACGTTGCCTGTTTCCTCGCCTGTACGGTTATCCTTTACCATGGTGTATGGCATAAATACGTAAGAGCGTATCTGACTGCCCCAACCTATTTCTTTAATATCACCGCGAATTTCTGCAAGCTTTTGCATTTGTTCTTCAATTCTTATTTCCAACAGCTTGCTTTTAAGCATTTTCATAGCTCTATCTTTGTTGCTGTGCTGGCTTCTTTCGTTCTGGCACTGAACCACAACACCTGTAGGCATATGTGTAATTCTAATAGCTGATGATGTTTTATTTACATGCTGACCACCTGCACCACTGGCACGGTAAGTATCCACACGTATGTCATCGGTGTTAACAACAATATCCATGTCGTCGCTAATTTCAGGCATTACGTCTGCACTTGCAAAGGAAGTATGTCTTCTTCCAGATGAGTCAAATGGAGAAACACGCACAAGGCGATGCACACCTTTTTCGCTTTTAAGGTAACCATAAGCATTCTCACCGTTTATCTGGAAGGTTACGGACTTAACCCCAGCTTCATCTCCTTCAAGATAATCCAGTGTTTCCACCTCAAAACCACGTTTTTCCGCCCATCTGTAGTACATACGCATAAGCATGCTAACCCAGTCACAGGCCTCTGTTCCACCTGCACCTGCATGCAGTGTTACAATTGCATTTTCCTTGTCATACTGCCCGTCAAGCAAGGTGGATATTTTGAGACGTTCAAACTCAGCTACAAATTCCTCTTTAAGCTGTTTCGCCTCTGCAAGAAGTTCGTCATCATCTTCTTCCTTGCCCATTTCTATAATTGTATATATGTCCTCGTATTTGCTTACAAGTGCATCGTAACCGCTTACTTTAGCTTTTAATGCTGAAGTTTGCTGCAACACTTTTTTGGTCTTTTCCATGTCGTTCCAGAAATCTGGGTCGGCACTAATTTCTTCAAGCTCACTTATTTTGTCTCTGCTGTTATCGACGTCAAAGTGAAGCCCCCATTTCCTTTAATTTTTCGTTGTAAGCTGAAAGCTCAACGCCCATCTGGTCTAACTCAAACATTAAATTCAACTCCCTATAAAAAGATATTCACACACAGCATAATAATTAACAGTTTTATGTTATTTGCCACAGCACTGTTTGTATTTTTTGCCGCTTCCACAAGGGCAAGGGTCATTTCTTCCAACCTTTTCTTCTTTTCTGGTCTTCGGCTTATTTGCAAGGCTTTCATCCTTGTTTGTAAACATTGGCTGTTGAACTTGCTCACGTATAGGCTCCGTTACAATACGCACGTGATATAATCCACGCAATGTGTCCATCTGAATATTTTCGCTAAGCTCATTAAACATATCATAACTTACATATTTGTACTCAATTAGAGGGTCACGCTGTGCAAATGCATGTAAACCAATACCCTGACGCATTTGGTCCATATCATCAATATGGTCCATCCACTTCTGGTCTATTACACGAAGCATAATAACTCTTTCAAGCTCACGCATACGCTCTGGGTCGCCAATTTCAGCTTCTTTCATTTCATAAAGCTTTTCTGCCCTTGCAATAACGTCGCTTGTGAATTTTTCCTTGGTTAATTTTTCAAACTGACCTTCACCAACGCTAACCACACCTATGGGTATAATTGGGTTTATAAATTCATTAAATGCCTTAAAATCCCAGTCTTCAGCATATTGAATTTCCCCTGCACAAATATCAACTGCCTTTTGGCAAACATCCTTAATCATCTTCATTATGCTTTCACGAAGGTTTTCACCAAAAAGTACACGTCTGCGCTCGCCGTATATAATTTCTCTTTGGTCATTCATTACTTGGTCATAGTCCAGCAAATGCTTACGTACAGAGAAGTTATTCCCCTCTACCTTTTTCTGTGCATTTTCAATTGCACGGCCAAGCATTGCATGTTCAATAGGGTCGTCCTCTTCAAGACCTAATGTGTCAACAATCTTCATTGTTTTTTCAGAGCCGAAAAGACGCATTAAATCGTCCTCAAGAGAAATATAGAAACGAGATTCACCAGGGTCTCCCTGTCTGCCGGCACGTCCACGAAGCTGATTGTCAATACGACGTGACTCATGTCGCTCAGTACCAATAATTTTAAGCCCTCCAACTTCCTTTACGCCATCACCGAGCTTAATGTCAGTACCACGTCCTGCCATATTGGTGGCAATGGTAACGGCATTCATCTGCCCTGCAAGAGAAACAATTTCAGCCTCTTTTTCGTGATATTTAGCATTAAGCACCTGATGCGGTATGCCTTCTTTTTTAAGCAAATGGCTTAATTCCTCAGATTTATCTATTGTAACTGTACCCACAAGCACTGGCTGTCCTTTTTCGTGTGCAGCCACAATTTCTTTAACAACCGCACGGAATTTAGCTGCTTCACTTCGGAAAACAATGTCGTTTTTATCTATACGCGCAATAGGAACATTTGTAGGAATAACAACAACGTCCATGTTGTAAATATTTCTAAACTCGCCTTCTTCTGTTTGCGCTGTACCTGTCATACCCGACTTTTTAGTATATTTGTTAAAGAAATTCTGGAAAGTAATTGTAGCAAGGGTTTTACTTTCACGGTTAACCTTAACTTTTTCCTTTGCCTCAATAGCTTGGTGAAGTCCGTCAGAATACCTTCTTCCTGGCATAAGACGACCTGTAAACTCATCTACAATCATTACTTCTTCTTCCTGCACAACATAATCTTTGTCCCTAAACATCTGGTAATTTGCTTTAAGGGCATTATTTATATGGTGCAGAAGTTCCATATTATCAGGGTCTGAAAGGTTTTCAATGGAAAAGAATTTTTCTGCCCTGTCAACGCCTTCTTGGGTAAGGGTAACTGTTTTAGCCTTTTCGTCCACAACAAAATCGCCCTCTTCTTGAAGTTCTTCCTTCATAAGCGGATTAAGCGCTTCTTCTTCGTTAAGAATACGTCCTTTTTTAAGGGCTTTTACAAAAGAATCTGCCACTTCATAAAGGTGTGTGCTTTTCGAGCCGCTTCCTGAAATAATAAGCGGTGTTCTTGCTTCGTCAATAAGAACCGAGTCCACCTCGTCAATTATGGCATAATGAAGTCCACGCTGAACCATGTTTTCTTTTCTTACAACCATGTTGTCACGAAGGTAATCAAACCCAAGTTCATTATTTGTAGCATAGGTAATATCGCTGTTGTAAGCTTCTCGTCTTTCCTCATTATCCATGCCGTTAAGCACAACGCCAACTGTAAGTCCAAGGAATGCAAAAATCTGTCCCATCCACTCAGAGTCACGGTTTGCAAGGTAATCATTAACAGTAACAACATGCACACCTTCACCTGAAAGTGCATTTAGATATGCAGGCAAAGTACCAACAAGGGTTTTACCTTCACCAGTTTTCATTTCTGAAATACGTCCTTGGTGCAAAACAATACCACCAATCATCTGTGTATCAAAGTGACGCATTCCCATAACTCTTTTGGAAGCTTCTCTAACCAAAGCATATGCCTCCGGAAGTAAGTCGTCCAATGTTTCTCCGTTTTTGTATCTTTCCTTAAATTCTTCTGTTTTTCCTTTAAGCTCGTCATCAGTTAAAGGTTCAAAGGTCGGCTCAAGGTCGTTAATTTTTGCAACAATTGGTTTTATTTTTTTAATTTCCTTTTCGCTGTAGTTGCCAAAAATCTTTTCCAACAAACTCATATTTAATTTCACCTCAAAATTTTATTTTCACCAACCAAAGTATAAAGTCGGTCTCTATCCATATGCTTAATATACGTATTCGTCCATCGTTTAGTTTAACAGATAACGCCCTACGCCGCAATAAAAATAAGCAATTGTTCAAAAAAATGTTACATATAAAAGTGTTTTTTCACAAAATTGTGCTAATTATGTATTTTTAGTTTTTTAAATAATTTTAAACCTTATTTATTAATAAAAGCAGAGTGCAAATATTAATCTGCACTCTGCTTTTTCCATTATTCTCTTAGAAATCAATCTCCATACAATGTGCTGTACATTCTACCGTCAGTTGTTCCTAAGTTATTTTGTATAACACCCTGACGATAACTATTGTTCATGTAGGTGCTATACCCTGAATCGTCACCATACATTGTTCCGCTTAAACCACCGTTATAGCCTGTTCCATAGGCACTGTAATCGTAATTACCCGTAGTGTTATTATAGTAGCCGTCGGTTATGCCATAGTAATCACCTGTGTAATATCCATCGTAGTACCCATTGCCGTCAATGGCACGTCCAAGGTTTGTGCCTGTTTTAGCCGCACAACCAACGAATGTTGCCCCAAAGGCGGCTAGTGCAATTAATGCAATAAATCTTGTTTTCATAAGTTTCCTCCCTCATATACAAAGTTTCGCAAAAAAATTATAAAAACTTTTCTTGTGTTGCCTTCCTATTTTCTGTAGAATTAAAACTAAAATACTGTGCTTACACTGGTACATTATGAATTTTTTCTTTGAGGAGGAAAATTATGTTTAAAAATAGAAAAAGTGGAATTTTGCTTCATCCAACAAGCCTGCCATCTCCTTATGGAATTGGAGATTTGGGTAAAGGTGCAATGGATTTCATAGATTTTTTGCATTCAGCGAACCAAAAATTATGGCAAATATTGCCATTAGGCCCAACCAGCTTTGGCGATTCACCTTATCAAAGCTTTTCTGCCTTTGCAGGTAATTTTTATTTATTAAGCCCAGATATTTTTGTTGCAGATGGACTTCTTTTTAAAGAAGATGTTGAAAATGTACCACAGTTTTCAACCATAAAGGTTGAATATGAGAAAGTTATTAACTACAAAACCAAGCTTTATAAACAAGCATTTGATAACTTTAAGTATAGTAAAGAGTTTAAAAATTTTTGCACTGAAAACTCCTTTTGGATTGAAGACTACAGCCTGTTTTCAGCCCTTAAGGATTATTACATAGAAAAACGCCGTCTTGAATATGAAAGTGAAGAATTTAAATCTTTTTGCATGGAAACTAAAGATATTCTGTCCGAAAATCTTCAAAAAGATTACTACTACGGCGGTGTGTGGAGTACATGGGATAAAGATTTGGTTTTACGCATCCCTTCCGCAATTAAGACAATGAAAACTAAGCTTTCAAAATCAATAGAATATTATAAATTTCTACAATTCAAATTCTTTGAACAATGGAATAGCCTAAAATCTTATGCCAATAAAAACCAAATTGAAATAATAGGTGACATTCCTATTTTTGTTGCCTATGACAGTTCCGATGTGTGGGCAAACCAAAAGCTTTTTGCTCTTGATGATAAGGGATTTCCTACAGATGTAGCAGGTGTTCCGCCTGATTATTTCAGCCAAACCGGTCAGCTTTGGGGCAATCCTATTTATAATTGGGATGAACACAAAAAAGATGGCTATGATTGGTGGATAAAACGTATAAAAAGCCTGCTTTCAACATCAGATATAATACGCATAGACCATTTCCGTGGCTTTGAAAGCTTTTATGCAATTCCATTCGGAAGTAAAGATGCAACTTTTGGCAAATGGATAAAAGGCCCTGGCAAAAAGCTTTTTGATATAATAAAAAAAGAAATTGGAACACTTCCAATAATAGCCGAGGATTTGGGTATAATAACACCTAAGGTAACAAAACTGCGTGAAAGCCTAAATCTTCCTGGAATGAAAATATTACAGTTTGCCTTTGACAACAGTGAAAATAACGCATATCTTCCTCATAATTTTGAAAAGAATTGCATAGTATACACAGGCACTCACGATAATGGCACAACAATCGGCTGGTATAAATCGGCCCCAGAGGAATGCAAAGATTATTTCCGCCGTTATATGAACACCGATGGCAGCTCTCCTGAATGGGATTTAATTCGCCTTGCCCAAGCCTCCTGCGCAAATACTGCAATATATCCATTGCAGGATGTACTAAGCCTTGACGAAACTGCCCGAATGAATACACCAGGTGTTAAAGAGGATAATTGGCAATGGAGATATACAGCTTCAATGCTAAGTGATGAATATGCCCAAAGACTTTGCTATCTTTCTAAACTTTTTAGAAGGTGAAAATTTGTTAAAAAGACTATTAGTAGTTTTAATTTTTGCACTATATCCCATTCATATATTTATGGATTTCGCAGGCGGTTACGGCTGGGTAGACTACATAAAGTTTACCATAATCGCCTGTGCTTTTATAATATCCCTTTTGGGTCAAATAACCCTTGTAAAAATCGCCCTGCTCTTTACACTAATGTGCGATTATTTGCTGCTTTTTACTAATCATCGTTTTTTTGCTGTGTCTCTCTTTTGTGTGGTTCAGCTTATCTATTCCTATGCTTTCTCAACAAAAAAAAACAGAACAGCGGCATATTTTTATTTAATGCTTGCTGTACTGCCTTTTATATATTATTTTGCTTTTAAAGGACCTCTTGTTTGCGTTTTTTATGCCTTCATACTTCTTTCAAATTTGCTTAAAGCAATAAAAATTCGCAAATCACGACTTATTTTTGCATTCTCGCTTTTTGCACTCTGTGATCTTTGTGTAGCCACCTATAATCTTACAAACAACGGCTTTTTCCAACCCTTAATATGGGTTTTTTATACTCCGTCACAACTTCTGCTCAGTCTTTCTTCTGCCAAAGAGTGGCAACCTGACAAAATATAACACTGGTGTCATTGGCATCTAAAAAGTAAGTTATTACCTCTTTTTCTTCGTCAATGTTCTTAACATATGTTTTTGCAGTAACCTCTGAATCCCTGTAACATTCCTTTCGGTAAACCACACCAATGTCATAGCTGTGGTAACTGTCATATATGTAATCGGGTACCATGTCCATTGCCCAAGCAATGTATTGGGTGTTATTGGTGTGCCTGTTGCTGTCGGTTTCACTTCTTCTTACAATCAACTGCACCTCTAAAACAAGATTTTCTTCTTCACCCTTTGGCAAATGATATTTTTCATTTTCAATTGCCGCCTCAAGTCCGCTGTAATAATCTTCCTCCATGCTTTTGGGTATTGCCGTAGGTCTTCGGCGATTTAAATCCATGTATATCCACCTTGAAGACGCTTTCACAATGATGTTTCCTTTTTCATCAAGCATATGGTAGCTTCTTTCTGCCTGCATTCTTTTGCATGAGGACGACCATGTTTGCATAAGTACTTTTTCTCCATACTCTGGGAAACGGTGAATTTCTATGTGCCAGTTGGTTATTGCCCATCCCTTTTGTTCCTCGCCCAAATAGTGAAGGGTGTAGCCAAGGCTGTCACTGTGGCGAATTGCCAAATCCTGAAAAAGAACTGCAAGATTGTTTTGTGTAAGCAGAAGTCTTGTATCTGTACTGTAGTAGGATATTACCGCTGTTTCTTCATATTTCTTACTCATTTTTATTCTGTCCTTTCTAAATCATAGGCGAAATAAGCCTAGATATAGCCTCTTTAAACCTAAACAATTTGCCTCTTGAATTGTACCATTCTCTTGTAATTTCAGTACATTCCTTTAGGTCATTATAAAAATCCGCCTCCAGCCTTTGAACAGTTTCTGGTTCATAAATAAAGGCATTTACTTCAAAATTAAGGCTAAAACTTCTAATGTCCATATTAGCCGTGCCAACTGTGCCTGCAATGCCATCAATAAACAAGGTTTTGGAATGAATAAAACCTGTTTCATACTGATAGCATTTAACGCCCACATCTAAAAGTTCTCCCAAATAAGACATACTTGCCCAGTATACAAATGGGTGGTCTGGACGTCCTGGAATAATAATTCTTACATCAATACCTGATAATGCTGCAACTTTCAGCGCATTAAGCACACCATCATCTGGTGCAAAATATGGAGTTTCAATAAGCACGGTCTTTTCAGCCTCATTTATCATTTTGAAATAGCTGTTTTTAACATTTCTCCATTGAGTGTCCGGCCCACTGCAAACAATTTGTGCAGGGAGATAGCCTGTATTTTTCTTAGGCGGAAAGTAGCAGTCGTTAATAAATAATTTTCTTTGGGATGCATAATTCCAATCCATAAAAAACCTTAATTGAAGTTGATCAACAACATCTCCTTCAAACCTAACATGGGTATCCCTCCAAAAACCAAAACGCTTAACCTTTCCTAAATATTCGTCACCAATGTTAAAGCCTCCAACGTAGCCAATTTTTCCATCTATAACCACTATCTTGCGATGGTTTTGACAATTTAAATTTAAAAACCTTGGCGCAACAAAAGGTATTGCCTGTCCGCCCATTTTTCTTAACTTTTCGTAGAAATTTTTTGCTAAAAATAAATTCCCCATATAGTCATAGAGAACACGCACCTCAACACCTTCTGAAGCTTTCTTTGTTAATTCTTCAACAATTTGCTTTCCCAAATCATCGTCACGCAAAATGTAATATTCCAAATGTATAAATTTACTTGCACTTCTTATGTCATTTATAAGTGATTGAAATTTTTTGTCTCCGTCAATAAAATGCTGCATTTTGTTGTTGTAAGTAAGCCAACTTCCGCTGTTTATGTTAAGCATGGCAAAGTCCTTAAGATATTTATACTCTTCACCAAGGGCAATTCCATCGTAGCTGAAGCATTGTTTTTCAACCTCCTGCCTAAGGTTTTCATTATTGTTAACATATCCGAAAAGAATATCATAGTCATTTTTAGTTTTGTCCGCAAACCTTTTTTGCTTTGCAGAATTTCGCCCAATAATTAAATATAAAATAAATCCAAAGGTAGGTATAAAAAACAGAACAAAAAGCCACGCCCATGTACTTGCTGGATTTCTGCGTTCATAAAAAACAACAATTGCTGCCAAAACAACATTTATCATAAGTACTAAAGCAACTACATTATAAAGTATATCCCCAATGGTAGTCATAATAAGCCTCCTTCCGTAATTATTGTTTATATTATACCACTTTTATAAATAATGCGTAAAAAAATTACAAATTACTATGCCGTTTTGAAAAATATTCACTTCCTTTGAAATTTTTCTATTCCCTAAATGCAAATTACATGATAGAATGGTACACAGAATGTTAAGTATGTTGGGCTTGTTTAGTCGCCCAATGAGCTTAGTTACACTAAGGAGGAAATACAAATGCAATTCGGAGACATTCTTATTATTGTAGCTGTTATTGTTGCGGCGGCTTTAGGTATTATGTTTTACTTTGGCAGGAAGAATTATGCCAAAAATCTTGAGGCACAATCCTTTATTAACCAGTATAAAATGGTTACACCAATTCTGGTTATAGACAAAAGGTATGAAAGACCAACTGCCGATAATTTGCCAAAAAACATTTACGAAAAGCTTCCAAAATCAGCTCGTATTCGCAAAATGCCTATTGTTAAAGCAAAGGTTGGCCCACAAATCACAACCCTTATGTGCGACAAAAGCATTTACGACAACCTTGCTGTTAAAAAAACTGTTAAGGTAGAGCTTGCAGGCATTTACATTTCAAGCATTATTGGCCTTAACCTTGAGGCAAAAAGAAACAAAACATGGCGTGAAAAGCTATCCATTTGGCTCTTAAAAAATGGACCAAAGAAGTAAAATTTCAAAGACCAAAGGCGGAAAATCCAAAATTTTCCGCCTTTATTTTTTACCTTTGATGATAAGAAAAACTAATTAACCGCAATCCTAGCCTCTTCAGTTAAATGTTTAAGCTATGTGTAGCATTTTGGTAAATTTCCGCTGAATTTTGTATTGCAAAATCATCTTTGCTTTCATTTTTCTCTGCCATCGCAAGGTTTTTATGTGCCGCCGCAAGCATAAGTTTAATTCTGTTAAGCTGATTAACCTCGCTTGCACCTGGGTCATAATCTATGGCAACAATATTGCTAAGTTGGTTCATTCTTTTAATTTCCTTTATAACACCCTTGCCAACTACATGGTTTGGTAAACATGCAAAGGGCTGTGTGCAAACAATATTGCTAACGCCCGTATGTATAAGCTCCATCATTTCCCCTGTTAAAAACCAGCCTTCACCAGTTTGGTTACAAAGGGAAACTATAGGCTCTGCAAATTCTCCAAGCTTTTCAATTCTTTCCGGTGCATTAAAGCGTCTGCTTTTTTTAAGGGCTTCTACCATAGGCTTTCTGTAATATTCTAAAAGTTCTATAACTGCTTTCCCTTTTAAACTGCCCATAGCACCCATTCCAAGGTATTTATGCTTTTGCACTGCATTATAAGCACTGTACAAACCAAAGCCTAGTAAATCTGGCACAACTGCCTCTGCGCCCTCTTTTTCCAATAACCCAACAATATCATTATTTGCAGTTGGGTGGAATTTAACTAAAATTTCACCTACAACCCCAACCTTAGGCTTTTTCTCGTCAGTCAATTCTAACCCATCAAAAGCTTTAACGATATCATATAGATTTTTCTTGTAGTTTTTACCTTGTGCAATATCCGTCTTCACCTTGGTATTCCATTTTTGGTAAAGTTCATTTGCACTTCCCTTAACAACCTCGTATGGCCTTGTTGCATAAAGCACACGCATGAATAAATCACCATATACAAATGCTTGAATGGCACGGTTTAAAATTTTTGCATTAAACTTCCACCCTGGGTTTTTTTCTAACCCTGAAGCACTAACGGAAACTACAGGTATATGACCAATTCCAGCATTTCTAAGGGCTTTTCTTATAAAGCCAATGTAGTTTGAAGCACGACAGCCTCCGCCTGTTTGGCTCATAAGTACCGCAATCTTGTTAATGTCATATTTACCGCTTTTAAGGGCATTTATAATTTGCCCAACAACAATAAGGGCAGGGTAACAAGCATCGTTATTTACGTACTTAAGCCCTGTGTCTATACAATCTTTATCTATAGCTGGCATTATATCAATATTATAACCGCAACTGTTAAAGGCTTCCTTTAAAATATCGAAGTGAATAGGTGCCATCTGCGGACAAAGTAGAGTATAATCTTTTCTCATTTCTTCTGTAAAAATAATACGCTTTAAGCTGGCATCTCCAACCTTTACGCCAATATTTTTTTCTCGCCTGTCTTCCATAGCCGCAATTAAGCTTCGCACACGTATTCTTGCCGCGCCAAGGCTATTAACCTCATCTATTTTAAGGCTTGTGTAAACCTTTCCTGCGGCGTTAAGTATGTCCTTAACCTCATCAGTTGTTACAGCGTCAAGTCCACAGCCAAAGCTGTTAAGCTGAACATATTCAATATTCTCCTGCGTTTTAACAAAAGCTGCCGCTTCGTACAAACGGCTGTGGTACATCCATTGGTCACGCACAACCAAAGGTCTTTCCAAATTTCCAAGGTGGGCAACACTGTCCTCAGTAAGTACAGCAATATTGAAACCTGTAATAAGTTCAGGAATACCGTGGTTAACCTCTGGGTCTATATGGTACGGTCTGCCGCCAAGTACAATTCCTGTAAGGTTATTCTTTTTTATGTATTCAAGTGTTTCAACACCTTTTTGGTGCATATCATTTCTAAAGTTTTCCCACTCTGCCCAACCTTTTTCAACAGCATGTGATACTTCTTTTGCAGTCACATTGTAGTCCTTAAATTCATCAGTCAGTCGTTTTATAAGTGCCTCTTTATTTTTAAAAGAGAGGAAAGGATTCATAAATTTAATATTATTTTCTTTTAATTCCTCTAAATTGTTTTTAATATTCTCGCTGTAGCTTGCAACTATAGGGCAGTTGTAGGTATCATCCACACCCTTAACATCTGGCTTTTCATAAGCAATGCTAGGGTAAAAAATAGTTTTAACGCCACTATGTATAAGGTGCATAATATGCCCATGTACGAGCTTTGCTGGGTAGCAGACGCTTTCACTTGGTATGCTTTCAATGCCCTCTTCATAAATTTTCTTTGTTGAAAACGGCGAAAGGGTAATGCTGAAACCAAGGTCAGTTAAAAAGGTGTACCAAAATGGATAGTCTTCATACATGTTAAGCACTCGTGGAATGCCTATAACCCCACGTTTTGCATTTTGCGGTTCAATGCTTACGTAGTCAAAAATCCTGTTCTTCTTGTATTCAAAAAGATTAGGAATATCCATACCTGCTTTTACCTTGCCTTCACCTTTTTCACAGCGATTACCTGTTATAAATCGCCTGCCACCGTTAAATGTATTTATTGTAAGCAAACAGTTGTTAGTGCATCGTCCGCATCTTGTATGTGTCGCCTTTATTTCAAGGCTGTTCATAGCCTCTTGGTTTATAAGGGTACTTTCGTATCCCTCTTTATATTTTTCTCTTGCAATAAGCCCTGCACCAAAAGCACCCATAATGCCTGCGATATCTGGTCTTACAGCATCACGTTCACTTATAAATTCAAAACTTCTAAGCACTGCATCGTTGTAAAATGTTCCACCCTGTACAACAATGCTTTTACCCAATGCTTTAGGGTCTGAAATTTTAATTACTTTAAGCAATGCATTTTTTATTACAGAATAAGCAAGCCCTGCAGAAATATCACTAACCTGTGCACCTTCTTTTTGAGCCTGTTTAACACGTGAATTCATAAAAACAGTACAACGAGAGCCAAGGTCTATGGGTGTTTTGCTGAAAAGTGCCACCTTTGCAAAATCTTCAACATGGTAATTCAACCCTTTAGCAAAGGTTTCAATAAAAGAACCACAGCCTGAGGAACACGCTTCGTTAAGCAGTACACTGTCAATAACATTGTCCTTTATTCTTATGCACTTCATATCCTGTCCGCCAATGTCCAAAATAAAGTCAACATCTGGCTTAAAGAATGCCGCCGCCTTGTAGTGGGCAACAGTTTCAATGTATCCTAAATCTACCATAAGCGCCTCTTTAATAAGGCCCTCACCATAGCCTGTAACACAAGAATTTTTAATTTTTGCAGTATCTGGCAATTGACTATACAGGTCGTTTAACGCATGCATAACAACCTTTAACGGATTTCCCTCGTTACTTGCATAAAACGAATAGAGAAGTTCTCCGTTTTCAGAAACAAGCGCCGCCTTTGTAGTTGTACTGCCGGCGTCAATGCCTAAAAATGCATTTCCACTGTAGGTTGAAAGGTCAAGCCTTTTCACTTTTTCTGCACTGTGCCTTTGGGTAAATTCGTTATATTCCTTTTCATCCTTAAACAATGGCTCAAGACGGCTAACCTCCATTGTAAGGTCACCAATCTCGGTAAGATTTTTTTCTATAGTTTCAAAATCAGTTACCACTGTGTTCTCTTTTGCACTTACAGCCGCGCCAAATGCCGCAAAAAGATGGGAACCTTCGGGTATAATTGTAGTTTCTTTCGTTAAATTAAGAGTTTCTATAAACCTTTCCCTAAGCTCCGATAAAAAGTGCAAAGGTCCACCCAAAAACGCAACATTGCCACGAATTGGCTTTCCACAGGCAAGGCCACTGATAGTTTGGTTTACAACAGCTTGAAAAATAGATGCCGCCAAATCTTCTTTTGCCGCACCCTCATTAATCAGTGGCTGAATGTCTGTTTTGGCAAACACACCACATCTGCTGGCAATCGGGTAAATAACCTTATAATTTTTTGCATATTCATTTAACCCTTGGGCATCTGTTTGCAAAAGGGAAGCCATTTGGTCAATAAAACTACCCGTACCTCCGGCGCAAACACCATTCATTCTTTGTTCTATTCCGCCTTTAAAATAAATGATTTTGGCATCTTCACCACCAAGCTCAATTGCAACATCGGTTTTGGGTGCAACGGCTTCTACTGCATTTGCTGTAGCTACAACCTCTTGAATAAATTCAACGCCAATGGCTTCTGCCATGGCAACGCCGCCGCTGCCTGTCATCATAGCAGTAAAGCTGCATTTACCTAACTCTTTGTGCGCATTGCTAATAAGCTCCCCAAGAGTAGCCTTAATTTCCGAAAAATGTCTTTTATACTGATAAAACAATGGCTTTAGGTTTTCATCAACCACTACCACTTTAACTGTTGTAGAACCAATATCTATTCCCAGACGTAATCTGTCTAGCGTTTTCATTTCTTTCCCCCCAGTGAAAAATCACTATACATGCCAAATTTCACTAAATATGCTGTCATGTTTTTTTCTCTTTTTTGTTGTGATGAGATATTATAACTCAGCTGTCTTCATTAATCAATAATTACTATTAAGTAATATACATGTAATAATATAATAATAAGCCAAAAGAGCAAATTAATACCATTTGCTCTTTGGCTTATTATTTATAAATTATTTTCAGTTAAAGCGTTGGTCATTTCAGTCATGTCCTCAATTTTTCCAATTTCGTGGGCTATAATATGCTGTCCTGCAACTATGCACAAAATATCCATTTCATTTTTACCTATAAGCTCGCCTTCAATAATCCTCTTTTGCAATGTAGTAATTCTTACTTTCATGCCTTTTGTAAACACCTTACCTCTAAAATATATAGTTTCTACTGGAAACATAGCTATACATTTTTTTATAACCAAAATTCTATCAGCTTCTCTATAGCTAACAGCATCTTTGGCACTATCTTTAGAAAGCCTCATAAACCTTGAAACACCAAGTATAAACTGAGTGGCAATAAATGCGGCTAACGCTGCATACAAATAGTCCAAAGTTGTTAATTTATAAAAACCTTCAAGCATTTGCCTCACCTCCTATGCTATAGGTTACCTCAAAACCGAAATTTTTTCAAGTGACGAATTCTTCATTCCTATTATATTTACGTTGTCGTCAATATATTTGTCTAATATTTTTATTAATCTTTTGGTTATTTTTTCTCCAGGTGAAATAAGCGGAATGCCTGGAGGATAAGGAATAACGTATTCTGCCGAAATTTCTCCTTCGCTGTCCTTTAAATACACATCAATGCTTTTTGTGTAAAATGCTATACGTGGCGAAACCTTTACCACCGGTTTAGGTAAAATAAAGCTTACATTTTTTCTTTTGCCTGTTGTATCAAGATTTTCATCAATATCAATAATAGCATTTCTAAGCCTGTCAAATCCCTCCTGTGTATCCGAAACAGAGGTCAATGCAATGCAATGTGTAGGGAAGCTCATTTCAAGTTCTATTTTATATTTCTTTCTTAAAATATCTCCAATTTCAATACAGTTAATACTGTCCGAAAAAAATACCAGTTTGCCCAAATCATAATCAAAAACTTCATTTTTATTAACAATACTGCTATTCATCAGCCTTAAATGTTTAAGTTTTTTTACTTCTTCACGAAATTTCTTTACTCGATTAACATAAATTTCAAAATCTTCTTTTCCCTGATTATCCAAATAATCTCTGCACTTATCAATAGACGCCATAAGAATATACGACGGGCTGGAGCTTTGCACCATAGTTAGGCATTTTTTCAATTTTTCTCGGTTTACTCTAGTACCTGAAATATGCAAAACAGATGCCTGAGTTGGACAAGGCAGTGTTTTATGAATGCTTTCAATAACAATATCTGCACCACACTCTATGGCTGTTTTTGGGAAAAAGCTGTTAAAATGCATGTGTGAGCCATGTGCAGAATCAACAATAAGCAACATGTTTTTTTTATGAACAATCTTTGCAATGCTCTCTATATCACTTACAATTCCTTCGTAGGTTGGGCTTACAATTATAACTGCCTTTGCATCTGGATTCTCATTGCACACTTCTTCTACAGCCTTTGCACTAACTGCGCCAAAAATGTTAAATTCCTCTGCAATCTCTGGCATAACATAGGCTGGATATGCGCCGCTAAACACCAGTGCATCCATAACGCTTTTGTGGCTGTTTCTGGAAGCAATAAGTTTTTCTCCGTCACCGCATGTGCTCATTATTGCAGCAATAATACCGCAACTTGAGCCGTTAACAAGGAAAAAACTTTCTTCTGCACCAAATGTTTTTGCGCACAATTTTTGTGCCTCAACAATAATCCCTTCTGGGTTATGGAGGTTGTCAAACCCTTCAATTTCAGTAATGTCCATGGCAAATGTATTTTTTAAATCTATACCTCTTCCCATTTTATGCCCAGGCATATGAAAAGGGTATACATCACTGTCTTTATATGTATTCAGTTTATCAAATAAAGGTGCATTCATAATTTCCCATTTATCCTATTCACTGTTTAAGTTTTGCATATATATCTCTTTTGGATAAACCTCTATCCTTTGCAACCTGTTTCATTGCTTCTTTTTCTGCCATTCCTTTATCAGTGTACAACTTCATATGTTCATCAAGGGACATTTTTTCAAAGTTATCTATTTCTTCCTGACGAAGTGCCTCACCATCTGCGCCTTCAATTATTACAACAAACTCGCCTTTAGGCGGATTCTCCTTGTAAAATGAAAGCAGTTCCTCAATGGGTGCTTTTCGCACTTCTTCAAATCTTTTAGTAAGCTCTCGTATACAAGCCGCATTTCGGTTGCCTGCGGCTTTTAAAAGTTCTTCCAAGGTATCTGTAAGCCTATGCGGTGCTTCGTAAAAAATTATGGTACGCTCTTCACGATGTAATCTTGCCAACACCTTTGCCTTTTCTTTTTTATCTGTCGGAAGGAATCCTTCAAACACAAAACTACGTGTAGCCATACCGGAAAGCACCAATGCCGTAACTGCCGCCGATGCACCTGGTGCAACTGTAACAGGAACACCTTCCTCGTAACAAAGCCTTGCCAGATCCTCACCAGGGTCAGATATGCCTGGCATTCCTGCATCGGTTACTAACGCTATATTTAAACCGCTTTTAAGTTTTTCAATTAAGTACGGTCCTTTGCTTATTCGGTTATGGTCGTGATAGCTTGTCATTGGTGTATTAATTTCAAAATGGTTTAAAAGCTTCAGTGTATGGCGTGTGTCCTCTGCCGCTATAAGGTCACAGGTTTTAAGCAAGTTAAGCACACGCAGTGTAATATCGTCCAAGTTTCCTATGGGTGTTGCACACAAATACAAAGTTCCGCTCATTTTTATCTCCTTAGATGAAATTTAGAACTCGCCAAAATTCCATGTCTTACTCATAATATATTTTTATGGTTTCATCGGTGTACTTCCCGTCATCACCATAAATAACCAAGGCTGGCAGTACCTTAACCATAGGTTTACCGCTTCTTACAGCCTCAATTAGCACCATATTAGGCTCTTTGTTTGCGTAAGGCTGAACAAGTCTCAGTTTTTTCGGCTCTAATTTATATTCACGCAAAATGCACATAATGTCTGTAAGCCTGTGTGGCCTGTGAACCATATAAAACCGTCCGCCAAATTTAAGTAGTCTGGAAGATTCTCTTGCAATATCCTCAAGACTTACCAAAACCTCATGGCGTGCAATAGCCTTTGGGCTGAAATCATTGGTAATTCCTCCACCAGTATTCATGTACGGCGGATTTGTGGTAACAACATCAAAAGAAGATGCCTTAAAAATATTGCCAAGTTCCTTTATGTCACCTTGCACAATATCTATCTTTTCCTCAAGGTTATTAAGTTTCACACTTCGCTGTGCCATTTCAGCACTTTCCGCCTGTATTTCCAATCCCCAAAAATGCTCGCCACTGCTTTTGGCTTCCATTAATATTGGAATAATACCTGTTCCCGTGCCTAAATCTAAAACCTTCTCACCTTTATTTGCCTTTGCAAAATCACTTAGTAAAACCGCATCCACACCAAAACAAAATTTTTTGGGGTCTTGAATAATCAAATACCCATTTCGGTGCAAATCATCCACTCTTTCATGTTCCTTTATTTCCACATCATATTCCATATCAATCTTCCAAATCCAAGTCTAATAACTCATCATCCACATTTTCCGCTGCAACAGATTTTTTAACTTGCTCCAGCTGAGGTTGTTTTTTCGCTTTTTTAGACCTTAACACCTCAATTTCTTCAACCTTATAGAAACCAATTGTTGGTGGGTCATTTTCTTTTTTGCGCACAACAGCCTTTACCTGTTGCATAAGCACGTTAACTGAAAGTATATCTCCTGTGCCGTCAGGTGTGCTAATTGTGTCACCTACATTTGGTAGGTTTTTGTTAAGCTCCTCGTAAACATCCTCTTCATATTTAAGACAGCACATAAGCCTACCACATATACCACTTATTTTAGTTGGATTAAGGGATAAATTCTGCTCCTTAGCCATTTTAATTGACACTGGTGTAAAATCCCCAAGGAAGGTTGCACAACAAAGGGAACGGCCGCATATTCCTATGCCGTTAAGCATTTTTGCCTCATCTCTAACGCCAATCTGCCTAAGCTCAATGCGTGTTCTAAAAACGGCGGCAAGTTCCTTAACAAGCTCTCTAAAATCTACTCGTCCATCGGATGTAAAATAGAAAATAAGCTTGTTATGGTCAAATGTAATTTCCACATCCACAAGTTTCATAACAAGGCTGTGCTTGTTTATTTTTTCTTCGCAAATTGCAAATGCTTCCTGCTCCTTTATTTTGTCTTCTTCCTCTTGCTTTTTGTCTTCATCGGTTGCTACACGCATAACCTTTTTTAAAGGCTGAAAAACTTCTTCATCTTTTACAAGGGTGTTTCCCTTAACGACACCGCCAAATTCAACGCCTCTAGCCGTTTCAACAATAGCATACTGTCCCTCTTCTATTTTAAGACCGTCTGGGTCAAAATAATAAACCTTGCCAGCCTTTTTAAACCTAATACCTACTACTTCAACCATTTCAGCTCTCCTTTATTTTCATAAGCATAATTTCAATTGTAAGCACAAAATTGCCGTTTTGCAACAACTGTCGTTTTGCCTGCCACACCGCACTAAGCGTTTTGCCAAGACCTGTAAGTGTTTCCTTTTTTGCTTGTGCAAATATCCTTTGCAGCTTGTCCTTTTGAATTATATATTTTTCTTCTCCAAGTTTTTTTGCCGCCAGAACATCCCTGTACCACATGTAAATAACATCCAGCATTTCAGGGTTTTCTTTATATTTTTCCATTTCCTTTGCCCACATAAGAGCCGTAGCAAGATCTGTATCTCTTAAAGCAAAAAGCCGCTCAGTAATATCCTCCCGCATAGTGCGAAATTCCTCATCCTCGCTTAGCTTAATTGCCCGTCCAATGCTTCCACCTGCATATTCTGCCAAAAACGCAGCTTCTGCGCGTAGTACGCCCTTATTTTTCACCATATATTCTTCCACCTGTTCACTGCCAAGGGAACGAATTTTAAAGCTTACACAGCGGGATAAAACTGTTGGCAAAAACAAATCCAGGCTTTCTGCAAGCAATAAAAAAACCGCATATTGGGGCGGTTCTTCCAGCGTTTTAAGAAACACATTTTGTGCTGTTACCGTCATTTTGTCAGCATTCTCTATTATAAATATTTTGTATTTGTATTTATATTGCTTTATATCAACCCGTTTTAAAACTTGTTCTCTTATGTCGTCCGCACCCAAAGCCTTTGTTTTGGTTGGCTTAACATAGAAAACATCGGGATTATTATCACTGTCAAAGGTTTTGCAGGAACTGCACTTTCCACAGGCCGCACCAATTTCATTTTCACACTGCAGTGCTTTAGCAAAGGCTTTAGCTATTAGTTTTTTGCCACTTCCTCCTTGACCGCTTAAAATATATGCATGTGAAACCCTGCTGTTATGCATGGCGCTTTTCAAATTTTTAACTATCTGCTCATTCCCTACAATTTCCTCAAACCCATACATACTATTTCCACCTAAATTTTAATAAATTGTGAAACGTCCATAACAAATATCGTTGCTCCGCCCACCTCAACCTCAACTGGACGACGCATAAATCCATCCATATTGGTATAAGGCGTACTTTCGCCCACTATTTTCTTACGCATTTTACATTTTTCTTTAAAAATTTCAGTTACCTCGTTAACTTTGTCATCCTCAACGCCAGTAATAAGAGTAGTGTTGCCCGCACGCAAAAAACCACCTGTAGAGGAAAGCTTCGTTACCATAAAACCCTTTTGGTTTAAAATCTTCATAATATCCGGTGCATCCTCATCATGTATTATTGCCAGCACAAGCTTCATAAATAACACCTCCTGATAAAAAACAAACCTTAAAACCTAAAATCTTGAGGCTCTGCCTCAAACTCCGAAAGGGTTTCACCCTTTACCCATCACGTGAAACATGCGTTTCACTAAAACACTGCACATTTATGTTTTTTTCAAAATACAATACTATCAAAACCTAAAGTATTTCTTTTAGAATCTCAACCACTTGTTTGTGTACTTCTTCCACGTCTTTTTCAGCGTCAATACGTTTAATCCTTTGCGGATACTTATCCAATAGTTCCTTATATCCGTTGTAAACTTTATAATGAAAATCCAGTGCTTCCTTTTCAATTCTATCTAAACTTTGAACATTTTTCTTCCTTGCAATGCCAATTTCAGGCTTAATATCAAAAAATAATGTTGCATCCGGAATCATGCCATCAACGGCATACATATTAACGTCCTCTATAAGACCCATATCCAGCCCTCTTGCATATCCTTGATATGCAATACTGCTATCAACAAATCTATCGCAAATAACCACCTTTCCAGCCTCTACAGCTGGTTTGATTTTCTGGCTTATATGCTGTGCACGGCTTGCGGCATACAGTAGCGCTTCCGTTATATCACTCATTTCGCTATTTTCTACATCCAATATAATTTCCCTAATTTTTTCGCTTATACTTGTTCCGCCAGGCTCTCTGGTAACAACCACTTCAAAGCCATTGTTTTGCAAATATTTTACCAAAAGCTCTATCTGCGTGGATTTCCCTGCACCGTCAGTACCTTCCACTGTAATAAATTTACCTCTCATCATACACCTCAAAATACACATAAAAAGAAATTTGATACTTCAGTATATCATATTTGCACCTTACATACAAATTTTTATAAGTAAACAGTAAATTTGTCAAAGGGATATAGCTTCATCACCACTTTGCCACTTACTTCTCCTTCGTCAATTGCACCAAATACTCTGCTGTCAACACTTCCCTCGCGGTTGTCGCCCATTACAAAAATTTTATTTTTATCAACCACAATATCTATACTGCCCTCAGTATACCCAGTAATATAATTTTCTTGAAGTAGTTCTTCATTTATGTATACATTGCCGTTTTCAATTCTTACCCTTTCACCCTCAACAGCAATCACACGCTTTACCATCTTTTGATTTTTACCGTCTGCCTCGTGCTTAAAAACCACCATGTCGCCCCTGTCGTAAAGCTTCATAGTAGTCATTATTCTGCTTACAAAAACCCGGTCTCCGTCGCTAAGAGTGTTTCCCATAGAAAAACCCTCTACCTTAACAGGAAAAAATATAAAATATAAAACAACTACTATAATTAAGGCTTCAGCAACCGCATCAAGCCAACCTTTTAAGCTCTCATTCATAAAAAGTCCCCAATTCTATATAATTTGGTACAAAACAAGCCAATATTCTCAAATTTTCGTTATAATTAACTTTATTATCTAAGTATATTACTTAATTTGCAATCATATCAATAGTTTTTGGTGTAGAAAATAAACTTTGTATAAAAGCTCATAATACTGCAATATTAGCGGGTATTTTTATTGAATTTTCTATACAGGTAAATATTGTATAAATAATGCCGTGGAATGAAAACTCCACGGCATACTTTCTTACAGTTCGTCAATTAATTTGCTTACATAGGCTTCAATTTGCCTTACTTTTTCTTCAGAGTCTTTAAGGCTTGTGCCTTTAACTCCATAATAAATCTTGATTTTCGGTTCCGTGCCTGATGGTCTTACACAAACCCAAGCACCATCTGCAAGGGTATAGTGCAGTACGTTGGAAGGAGGCAAAAGGTTTTCTTCTGTTTCTCCTGTTAAAAGGTTATGGAATGCTCTTTCTGTATAATCTCTTACCCATTCCACCTTAGTGCCAACAAACTCTGTTGGACAATTTTTTCTTAATGCACCCATAATGTACTGAATTTTTTCAAGCCCTTCAATACCTTTCAAGGTGATTGCTTTAATCCCTTCACGGTAGTATCCATATTTTTCGTAAAGTGCCATAAGCCCTTCATACATGGTTATGCCCTGTGATTTATAAAAAGCTGCAAGTTCTGCAATAAGCATCGTTGCAACAACTGCGTCCTTGTCTCTTGCATATGTGCCTGCAAGACAGCCATAGCTTTCCTCAAAACCAAATTCATATGTGTTGCTTCCTGTTTGCTCAAACTGCTTTATCTTTTCACCTATGTATTTAAAACCTGTAAGCACATCAAATACCTTAACATTGTAATTTTCAGCAATAGGCTTAATCATTTCGGTGGTAACAATTGTTTTTATCACCGCTCCATTTTCATTAAGAAGCCCTTTTGCTTTTTTCTGGCCTAAAACGTATTCAGTAAGCAACGCTCCTGTCATGTTACCTGTAAGCATTACATACTCACCTTGGCTGTTTTTAACAACAACACCAACACGGTCAGCATCTGGGTCAGTACCAACAATTACATCTGCATCAACTTTTTTTGCAATCTCCAACGCAAGCTTAAATACATTTGGGTCTTCTGGGTTTGGATAGCCAACTGTAGAAAAATTCTTATCTGGCAATTCCTGTTCAGGCACTACGTAAACATTTTTAAAGCCAACTTCCTTTAAAATTCGCCTAACTGGCTTGTTTCCTGTACCATGAAGTGGTGTATACACAATTTTAAGGTCATCTGCAACTTCACATATTAAATCACCATTAAGGCTTTGTTCTTTCAACTTTTCCATATATAAATCGTCAATTTCTTTACCAATAAGATGATATAGACCTTTTTTTTCAGCCTCTTCTAAGCTGATACATTTCACAAGGGCATAATCCTCAATTTCGTTCACCTTAGCAATAATTGCCTCATCCTTTGGATATGGAACCTGACCGCCGTCATCTCCATATACCTTGTAACCGTTGTATTCTGGTGGATTATGGCTGGCTGTTATAACAATTCCCGCATCGCAACCCAACTGTCTTACAGCAAAAGAAAGCTCTGGCGTTGGTCTAAGTTCATCAAAAACATATGCCTTAATATCATTTGCCGCAAGCACAAGCCCTGCCCTTTGGGCAAATTCTGGCGACATATTTCTGGAATCATACGCAATTGCCGCACTAAGTGACTTTCCATTCTCATTTTCAGCCATAAGATAATTTGCAAGTCCCTGTGTTGCCTTTCCCACCGTATATTGGTTAATTCTGTTTGTGCCTGCACCTATAATTCCTCGTAAGCCACCTGTTCCAAATTCTAAATCCTTATAAAATCTTTCCTTAATTTCTTTTTCGTCATTGGCAATTGCTTTAAGCTCTGCCCTTGTTTCTTCATCAAAATAGGTATTGTTAATCCAGCTTTCATACTTTTGGATGTATTCCATATTAAAAACCTCCTTGTTTTATAATTATTCAAATTCAGCGGTAATTGCCTTGTCTGGGCTATCCACTGTAACATGGGTTTTAAACTCATCATATCCGTCAAGCTCCGCCTTTATATAATGTTCACCGTAAGAAAGCTTTGCCATAACGGGTGCAATACCAATATATTCGCCATCAATGTAAACCTTCGCCCAACCTGGGTTAGAGTATACCGACAAATTACCTTGGCTTGCTTCTTTCTTTTCTTCTGGCACTTTAAGTTTCTCAAGCCTAATATTCACCTCAACAGTTCTATCCGCCAAGGTAATTTTTACAGAGCTTGTTTCATATCCTGGTTTCACAATTTCTACTTTATGCTCACCCTTTTCAGCGTAAATTTCCGTTGTGCTTTGCAAATATGGTACTCCATCTAAAACCACAGTGTATCCGCTTGGGCTTACATTAAGTTTTATAGCACCTGTTTCTGACTTTTGTGTTGTTTCATTTTCATTAATGTCTATAACCTTTTTATCGTTAGGCATAATCACCAAAGTAGTTTCATAATCCTCTATATTTGTGCCAGATACAACAACTTTGTGTTCACCCTCTGCAATCTCTATCATTCCACTGTCTTTGTCCACTTCCACAACTTCCCCATCAACTTTAATAATGGCATTTTCAACCTTGTCCAAATTTTTAATCACCAAGTGTCCATGGGTCTTTTCAAGCCTTGCCACAAACAGCATATTATTTTTGCCTATAAGTGTAACCATATCGGTTTGCGAAATATCTCCTGGGTACACACTGTTTCCATTTTGAACAAAAAATGTATCATCCCCATAGTTATAAATTTTACCGTCATATTCAACTGTGTTTAAGGTTGTGTCCACTTTAACTTCAGTTATGTTTTCTTTGCGCCATACATCCTCTGGAACAAGAATTCTTCCTGCATTGCCAGAGCTATCTCTTTCGGTAACAACAACAACATCACCTATTTTAAGTCGGGAATAATCCATACTTCCGCCATTTGTGCCTGTTAGAATAGTTTCACTGTCAACTGTAAGGGATAAATGTTTTTTATCGTTTATGCTGTAAAATCTAACAGTTCTATTATAATCTGCATTTAAAACTATTGCATATACGCCCTCATTCTCACTAAGCCCTTGTGAAATATCAGTATCGTTGGTCTTAGTATTCTCTGCCTTTGCGCCACTAAGCCACCCTGACTGCGAAAGAAACATTATAGCAAAAATGAACACAAAAACAACTACGCCTCCAATTATGCTAAGCCGAATAATATTACTGCCACCAAATCCATCTTCATCTATATCTTTTCCCTTTGGTCTTGGCTGTTTGTAGTTATAATTTTCATTACTAATTTGTTCTGTTTCTAAGGAAGAGTTTTGTTCTTCTCTTTTTCGTACTTCCTCGTTTATTGTATCTATTCTTACAGTTTCTCCAAACTCCTTGCTTTTGTCTTCAAAATTGTAGTTTCCCAATTTAAAACCACCTTTGCATATTGTTATTTTGTTTTGATAATAATACACACCTCCATTGTAATATTTTACAGCCAATATAGCAAGAAAAAAGATATTGTCAAAAAACATCGCCACGGATAAAAAAATCAAGACCTTGTAATTTCACAAGGTCTCATCTGATTTTTTATTAACAGATATTATCTTAATCCATTAAATTAAGCCAAGTTCTTTAAGCATCGCTTCTTCGTTATAACTTGTGGTTATGCACCTTTCAAGCTTATCCCTAATGCCATCACTTTGGCACACCTTACGCTTATTGTAATATCCATTTAAAAGCTTAAAATATTTTGCCGGGAAAAGTACCATTGCACCAAGCACTTTCATTTCTTCATTCCCAATAGGAAGAACTTCTGTATAGCTTTTCAATATTTCATCAATGGTTTTGGCAGTACACTCTGGATTTTTCATTTGCCTGCGTATAAATTCTGCCAAATCCCAAATTGTGCAGTCGTAGGCACTTTTGTCAAACCCAGTAATATAAAGCTTGTCAGAGCCTTCTTTTTGCCTTATATTGTCGCCCTTATAATTAAGATGGCACACCGTACCTTTTTCCTTTGCAATGCGTGTAATATCTTCGTAGACTGAAGAAGTTAAAATATTTTCGGCACGGCAGGTACGTTCTAAAAAATAGTCAAAGCTTTTAACCACAATTATGTCAACAGGGGCATATTTGCTTTGGTTGTTTATCCATTTTTTAATATGCCTAAGCTCCGCCCTTCGTTTTTGGCACATGTTAGTAAGACGACCTAAGTTGCTTTTACCCTCTGCAGTAAGGCCTTGGCTTAAGCTATGTATAGTGGCAAGTGTGCTTGCAGATTTTTTAGCTGTTTCCAAATCCTCCAAATCAATTTCCTTTGCCGGCACATATTCAGACATCACAAAACACTGGTCGTTTTGAACAAAATACGGCATACCTTCTTTGGTTTCCAAATAAATATCTGTATTATGAAAGCCTTTATTGTATAAATGCTTTTTTATCTCATTTTCAAATACTACGGTTTTAAAATCGCTGTTAGTTTTTCTAAGCTCTTTTACTCCTTTGTCAGTTCGTACAATTAAGCCTCTTCTGGTGCGCATTATATTATAAAGCTTCAACCCATAGCCATGAAAAAGCACTTTTTCATATACATCCTCCATAATTTAATCCTCCATATTCCATCAAAAATGTAACCAACTCTTACACCTGTTTTACATTTTATGATGAAGCTCTATGGATTATTATAAATAATTTTATCTACAGAAACACTGATTAATTTTTTTCATTAGTTTTAATCAGTGTTTCCCCAACAAATTCCAACAAATTTTCTTTGTTGTTCATCTGTGGATTTTCCAAAACCATATCTAAAATTTCATTTAGTATATTGCCCATTGCTTTTCCTTTTTGAACACCCAAAATCAATAAGTCGTCTCCAGATAAAGCAAGCCCTTTAACACTAATACAGTCACCATTTTCCACTATGATTTTAAGGTTTTCCAAGGCTTTTTCTGCCTCACTTTCTCCGCCGGCAAGCCTAACCTTGTAAAGAGCTTCAAGAGCCTCTGTGCCAATTTTTGAAGCTAATTTCCTAACTTTGGCAGGATTAGTTTCAATTTGAATCTTTATATCTTTTAAGATAGTTTCGGCTAAACGCATGGTTTTTGTATCAAATTTAAGTCTCTGCAAAACTTTTTTTGTTTTTTCACTGTCAATAAACTGTAAAAAAACTGCATATGCCATTGCCGTATTCTTTTCAATTCCCTTAAGCTGGTTAATGATTTTTTCACTGTTTTTTTCCACAGACTCACAAATATCAAAGGATATATGTTTTAAAAGTCCTGTTTCCCAAAGCACAGGCAAACGATCTAAGGCATTGCCCATAATTGTCTTTGTAAGTTCTTCGCGTATTCGCTCTACACTTATTTTTTCAATAAGCACTGTATTTTGTCCTAGTGCCTCCTTAGTTTTTTCCTCAATATCAAAGTCCAGCTGAACGCTGAACCTTATGGCACGCAACATTCTAAGCGCATCTTCCCTGAACCTCTCTGACGCATCACCAACGCCCCTTATAACCCCTCTTTCTATATCATCAATTCCACCGAAAATATCCACATAACCTTCACTTTGGCAGTAGGCAATGGCGTTCATTGTAAAATCTCTACGCAGTAAATCCTCGTGCAAATCCCTTGTAAAACTTACTTGTGAAGGGTGGCGGCAATCCTTATAATCTCCTTCAACCCTGTAGGTAGTTATTTCGTAATTTTCGCCATTTAAAACCACTGTAACAGTGCCGTGCTTTATACCTGTATCCACCGTGTGGTTAAAAATACTTTTCACCTCTTGTGGTGTTGCGGAAGTGGCCATGTCCCAGTCGTGTGGTGCAATACCCATAATGGAATCCCTAACGCATCCGCCAACAATATATCCTTCAAATCCGTTTTCATTTAATTTTTTTAATATCCATGCCACATCATTGGGCAAAATTGGTTTATTCATGATATTTCTCCTTAAATATGCACACTGTGTGCCATTCTTTTAGTTTATTGTATATCAAAGTTCCAAATTCTTCAATATATTTAATGTTTTTTCAGAATTGGTGTTGACATTTATATAATTAAGTGATATATTATTTCTTGCGTTCGATTGATATGCGTTTTTAGCTCAGTTGGTAGAGCAGGTGACTCTTAATCACAAGGTCCAGGGTTCGAGTCCCTGAAGACGCATGCTGAAAGCGGCATTTTGTGTGTTAATCACATGGGGTGTCGTTTTTTTTTATGCAAAGAATAAATTAGGGCTTTTTGTAAGTAAGTAAGAGGAGCTGCTATGCAACTCCTCCATAAAAATTCATCCATTTTGTGTAAATCTCCAACTATCTATGCACATTCGCTCTATATCAAACTTGGCTTTCCATCCTAAGAGCTCTTTCGCCTTTGTGGTATCTGCATAACATACTGCCACATCACCTTGTCGTTTTTCAACAATCCTGTATGGTATTCTTCTGCCACATGCGTTTTCATAGGCATTAATAATTTCAAGTACACTTGTACCTTTACCTGTACCCAAATTAACAGCCTCACTGCCCCTATGGCTATGCAAATATTCCATTGCCTTTATATGCCCAACTGCAAGGTCTGCCACATGAATATAGTCCCTTACACCAGTACCATCATTGGTGTCATAATCATTTCCATACACCTTTACATATGGCAAATTTCCTGCCGCAACTTGGCTTATAATTGGCAACAAATTGTTGGGCATACCCTTTGGTTTTTCTCCTATCAAACCGCTTTCATGGGCACCAATAGGGTTAAAATACCTTAATAGCATTACACTCCATTCAGCGTCTGCTATGCACAAATCCTTTAAAATTCGTTCTATCATCACCTTTGTAAAACCATATGGATTCGTTGCAGAAGTAGGCGAGGTTTCAACCAAAGGTACTTTTCCACTTGTTCCGTATACAGTGGCTGATGATGAAAAAACCATTCGCTTACAGCCGTTTTCCATCATTGCCTTACAAATATTGATAGTTCCTGTAATATTATTTTCATAATACTCCAGTGGTTTTTCAACGGACTCTCCTACAGCTTTAAGTCCTGCGAAATGAATTACTGCCGAAATTTCATTTTCTTTAAAAATCCTATCCACTCCATTGTAATCCAACATATCTGTATCGTAAAAGCAGAACTTTTTGCCTGTTATCTTTTGTATTTTTGAAATGTTTTCCCCTTCAGAATTTGAAAGGTTGTCCATAACAATAACCTCATACCCTGCCTCAATAAGTTCAACACAAGTATGACTTCCTATAAATCCATTTCCGCCTGTTACCAAAACTTTCATTGTCATTCTCCTTGTTCACCGTAAAGACTTTTGTACAGCTTAATAAAGCTTTCGTCTCTATTTCTTATTGCCTGTTCATCTTTTCCATCTGAATAATCATAAAACCCTTTGCCTGTTTTAACGCCTAAATTTCCGTCGGCCACTAATTCTTTAAGTGCCACAGAATCCTGTGCGTTGCTTAAATCCTTAAACAAATAGCTTGTTATATTGGCAAAAGTGTCAAGACCCCCAAGGTCTGCTGTTTCAAAAGGTCCAATGCAGGCATATCTAAACCCAAGACCAAACCTCATTGCCTTGTCCACATCCTGGTAGGTTGCCACACCGCTTTCAACAATATGCATTGCCTCACGCAATACTGCAAACTGCAAACGGTTGCCAATAAAGCCTTGTATCTCCTTTTGAAGAACCACAGGCTTCATGTTCACTTTTTCTGTAACATAATAAATAACCTTAACTGCCTCGTCACAGGTCTTTTCGCCCTTAATAATCTCCACTAAAGGCACAAGGTGCGGAGGATTCCAAAAGTGCATACAAGCAAACCTTTCTGGCCTCTCCACTGCCTCTGCAATGCTTGTTATGCTCATACCCGATGTATTTGTTGTAAGGACTGCATCTTTTGGCGCAATGGATGAAATTTCTCTCCAGAAGTCATGCTTAGCGTCCATGTTTTCCACTATGTTTTCAATTACATAGTCTGCATCCTTAAAACAATCCTTATTGCAAGTGAATTCAATTTTGTTAACTGCCTCCGCCGACTTTTCAGCGGTTGTCATACCTTGAAGAATAAGCCCCTGCTGATTAATGTCTATCAACTTTTTAGCCTTTTCCAAAGACGGCTGGCTTCTATTATAAAGTGTAACCGCAAAATCAAACTTGGCAAATATCTGCACCAGAGAAATGCCCATAGTTCCTGCACCGGCAATTACTATTTTTTTTACCTCACGCATAAAAAATTCCTCCGTTTAAAAATATAACAACATCTATTAGCATATTATACCATAAATATCAACAAAAACCATATCTTTGTAGACACAACCAAAATTTGGGTTTAAAATAAAGTCGATTTTATTTTTTAACATGAGGTGTTTTATGAAGAGAATTGCTGAATTATTGAAAAACGAGACTGTGCTTTTTATTGCTGCAACGGTGGCTATAATATCCATGTTTTTTGTACCGCCAAACATAAATTATATTGATTACATAGATTTTAGGGTACTGGCTCTTTTGTTCTGCCTTATGGCAGTTGTCAGTGGAACACAAAAAGCAGGTTTATTTATCTATCTTTCTAAAAGTCTACTGTCAATTACAAAAACTTTGCGCCAAACCTCTTTGGTACTGGTTTTGCTGTGCTTTTTTTCATCAATGCTTATAACCAATGATGTTGCCCTTATTACCTTTGTGCCACTTGCCATAGCTGTACTAAAAGAAATTGCCCCAAAAAAGATAATTTTTGTGGTGGTTATGCAAACTGTGGCGGCAAACCTTGGCAGTATGCTTACGCCAATGGGAAACCCACAAAATTTGTTTTTAACATCTTTTTATGATATTTCTATACCCAATTTCTTAAAAATTGTTGCACCAGTGGCATTATTAAGCCTTGCACTTATTGTTATTATTGTTTGCCTTGGAAAAACCCAAATGACCTTGTCAACAGAAACAAAAATCCGGACACCTTTAGATAAAAACGCACTCCTTGTGTATCTTGCTCTTTTTGCTGTTTCTCTGATCACTGTGCTTAATATTCTAAGTTGGAAAATAACCCTTGGAATTGTTTGTATAACCTTGGTTTTAAAAGATAAAACCATTTTTAAAGCTGTGGACTACAGCCTTCTTTTTACCTTTGTAAGCTTTTTTATTTTTGTTGGCAACATTGGAAATATAGATAAACTACGAATTTTCATTTCAAGCCTGCTTAACGGAAATGAGCTTATTTTTTCCGTAGCAATATCCCAAATTATTAGCAATGTGCCTGCCGCACTTATGCTTTCCTGCTTTACAGATAACTTTACAGCATTGGTTTTGGGCACAAATATAGGTGGATTGGGAACACCCGTTGCATCGCTGGCAAGCTTAATTTACCTTAAACTTTATAGCAAAACTGATAATTGCGATGTGAAAAAATTTTTGTTGTGGTTTAGCGGGGTGAATGCTGGGATTATGGTGGCGCTGTTGGGATTTGGGTTGTGCGAAATGTAAATATATGGTATATTGTTGTTGAAAGTTGAATTTTGGAATGATTGTAAAAGAACAATAAGGAGAGCACTATGGAACAGCGAATAACAGATTCTGTTGAGTTTAAAAAATGCCATAAAATTAATGAACAGTTTCTCCACTCATTAGTTGACATACTTAAAAGTAATAATGATTCTATTATTCTATTATTTGAAATATTTGCAGATAGAATAGTATACTCATTTGAAAGTGTTGAAGATTTGATTAATTCATCATTAAAAATTATAAAACCAATAAATAAAATCTGTATTAGTGCAAAATACCCAGTAAAAGAAAAAAAATACTGTATAAACGAAATTAAACTAAGTTTTTCCAACTACCGCGAATTATTTCAAACTAACTCTACAGAAATAAAATTTAATTTTTACTCAGACGATGATTACATAATACTAAAAAATCGTATAGAAACATTACTGAAAAATTACACATTATCATATTCAATACTATCTCGAATACCTATTATTGCTATTTGTACAATCTGTATCTTTTTTGGTATTTGTATATACACCAAAAATAACCACATCATTTATCCAAAAGAGGTACAACATTTAATTATTGTCGTATCATTTTTAATGATAATCTGGTCAATATTTAATATCTCCCCTTTTAACTTTTTTGAAAGAAATAAACGTTTACTATTTCCGCTCAACGAATTTGAATTCGGAACAAGTATAAATTCAAATAAAAAAGCAAGCACATTAAGGCAGATTATTGGAATAGGAATTATCTTAACCTTTATTGTTGGTTTGCTAATAAACTATACAAGTTCTCGCTTGTTTTAAAGTTAAAATAATAATTCAAAATAATCAAACGGCTACAACCTCAAAAAACAAGGCTGTAGCCGTTTCTCATGTCATTGCCTCTCGACTCACAATTTTTAAATCACTTATTTATTTTTTGTGAGCAAAGTAATCTTATTACAAGATTTTGCAGGTTTTATTCTGGTTTGCTAAAACTTATGCACTCAAACTGTACTCAGAAAAATAAAGCTATATAGGACATATTAGGTATTCCTCATAAGTCCTATTTTAATAACTCGTCAGTTGTTATATGAAATACCTTGGCAAAAGCAACAATTTCAATGTCAGTTACAAATCTTTTACCACTCTCAATCTTTTGAATAGCATTCTTATCTAAGTCTATCCCGATTAGTTGAAGTTGATCTGCTAGCATTCTTTGTGATACAGTAGGGCTCAAAGCTTGTCTTAATTCTCTAATTTTATTGCCACAGAGGTTTAATGATCCATCTGCATTTTTGTTTTTATACATTTTACACCTCCACATTGACATCCACTACTTGTCATGATGTTTATTATATGGTAAACTTTAGTTGATGTGACACTCACTAAATGTCAAAAGAGGTGAATAGCATGACTGATTACAAAGATATGTATTTCCTATTGCTCAACAAGATTACAGATATCATTAAAGATTTACAAGAAATTCAGCAACAAGCAGAGGAAATGTACTTAGTACAAGAGGAAAGTTCATTAAGACTCGTTGAGTTATCTAACAAAGAAGATTCTATTATTGAGCATAAAACAACCCCGAAAACCCTGTAATTACAAGGCCTTCGGGGTTGTTAATTGTCATTCCCACTCTATTGTTGCTGGTGGTTTACTCGTTATATCATACACTATTCTATTAATGTGTTTAACCTCATTTACAATTCTTACACTAACCTTATCCAGCACTTCATATGGTATTCTTGCCCAATCGGCTGTCATAAAGTCTGTTGTTGTTACGCCTCTAAGGGCAAGAGTATAGTCATAGGTACGTCCGTCACCCATAACACCAACACTACGCATGTCTGTAATAACAGCAAAATACTGGTTAATACTTCTATCTAAGCCTGCAAGGGCAATTTCCTCACGGAAAATAGCATCCGCTTCTCTAAGTATTTCAAGTTTAGCCTCTGTAACCTCGCCAAGTACACGGATTCCAAGACCTGGCCCTGGAAAAGGCTGACGCCAAACCAATGTATCTGGCAAACCAAGCTCAATACCCATTTGCCTTACTTCGTCTTTAAATAACATTCTTAAAGGCTCAATCAACTCGTCAAAATCTACTACGGAAGGAAGTCCGCCTACGTTATGATGGCTCTTAATTACAGCACTGTCGCCTAAACCGCTTTCAATAACGTCTGGATAAATTGTTCCCTGAACAAGGAAAGCAACCTTGCCAATTTTCTTTGCTTCGTCCTCAAATACACGAATAAATTCTTCGCCAATAATTTTTCTCTTTGCCTCTGGCTCGGAAACACCCTTTAATTTGTTTAAAAATCTATCCTGTGCCTTTGCATGTACAAAATGACTGTCGAAGAAACCGTCAAATACCTTTTCAACTTCTTCACCTTCATTTTTACGCATAAGACCATTGTCAACAAAAACGCATGTAAGCTGTTTACCAACTGCCTTGCTAACAAGTGCCGCAACAACAGATGAATCAACTCCGCCAGAAAGTGCACAAAGTACCTTTCCATCGCCAACTTGCTTTCTTATGGCCTCAATCTGCTCGTCAATATAGCGTGTCATTGTCCAGTCACCACTGCACTCACATATTTCATAAAGGAAGTTGTGAAGCATGTCTGTTCCCTTTGGTGTATGGTTAACCTCTGGGTGGAACTGCACTGCATAAAAATTCTTTTCTGGGCATTCCATAGCCGCTGTAGGGCATGTGGAAGTAGTTGCTGTAACCTTAAATCCTTCTGGAACTTGCGAAATATAGTCTGTATGGCTCATCCAGCAAATTTCTTTTTCTTCAACGCCTTTAAAAAGTTTTGTAGTTGTTTTAATGGTAACTTCTGTTTTTCCATATTCACTTTTTTCAGATGCATCTTCAACAACACCGCCAAGGGTGTATGCCATAAGCTGACAGCCGTAGCAGATACCCAAAATAGGAATACCCATTTCAAATATTTCTTTATCAATATGTGGTGATTTTTCATCATATACGCTGTTTGGTCCGCCAGTAAAAATAATTCCCTTTGGGTTAAGTGCCTTAATTTCTTCTAACGGTGTTTTGTAGCTTTTTACCTCGCAATATACGTGGCATTCTCTTACTCGTCTTGCTATCAGCTGGTTATACTGCCCGCCGAAATCAAGTACAATAACTAATTCATTCTTCATGGAATTCCCTCCGCTTTTGCATTCCCTAGTATTCTACGCTGTAATTAGGTGCTTCCTTTGTAATTTGAATATCGTGAGGGTGGCTTTCTCTTAATCCTGCACTAGTAATACGAATAAATTTTCCATTCTCTCTCAAATTATCAATGGTTCTTGTTCCGCAGTAGCCCATGCCTGCTCTTAATCCACCCATAAGCTGGTAAATTGAATCCTCAACACTGCCCTTAAATGCAATACGTCCTTCAATTCCCTCTGGAACAAGTTTTTTCTGGTCTTCTTGGAAATATCGGTCTTTGCTGCCCTTTTCCATAGCCGCAATTGAGCCCATTCCACGATACACCTTGTATTTTCTTCCTTGGTAAATTTCAGTATCTCCAGGGCTTTCTTCACATCCTGCAAAGTAACTGCCCATCATGCATACGCTTGCACCTGCGGCAAATGCCTTAACAATATCGCCAGAATATTTAATGCCTCCGTCTGCAATAATTGGCACACCATATTTTTTTGCTACCTCGGCACAGTCAAAAACGGCTGTAATCTGCGGTACACCAATGCCTGCAACAACACGCGTTGTACAAATTGAACCAGGGCCAATACCTACCTTAACTGCATTTGCACCTGCTTTAATAAGCTCCTCTGTAGCCTCTCCGGTTGCCACGTTTCCTGCAATAAGCTGAAGGTCTGGAAAAGCTGTTTTAATCTTTTTAACTGTATTAATAACACCTTGCGAATGTCCGTGGGCTGTATCAATAACAACAACATCAACATTTACCTTAACCAACGCCTCAATGCGGTCAAGTACGTCCATTGTTGCCCCAACTGCTGCACCAACAACCAAACGTCCATGCTCGTCCTTGGCACTGTTAGGGTATTTAATTGCCTTTTCAATATCTTTTATGGTAATAAGACCTTTAAGGTATCCGTCTTTATCTACAATCGGAAGTTTTTCTATTTTGTAGGTGGTAAGGATTTCCTGTGCCGCCTCTAAAGTTGTTCCTTCTGGTGCGGTTATAAGTTTTTCCTTTGTCATTACCTCGCTTATAACTTTGTTATGATTTTTTTCAAACCTTATGTCTCTGTTTGTAATTATACCAACTAATTTCCCTTCAACAGTTATGGGCACGCCTGAAATATGGAATTTAGCCATAAGCTGGTCTGCCTCGTAAACATAATGGTCGGGTGTAAGCCAGAATGGGTCAATAATAACTCCATTTTCAGACCTTTTTACTTTGTCTACTTCTTCTGCCTGCTGTGAAATGGACATATTTTTGTGTATAATACCAATGCCACCCTGACGTGCAACGGCAATAGCCATTTTTGCCTCTGTAACAGTGTCCATTCCCGCACTCATAACAGGTGCATTAAGTTTAATTTTTTGTGTAAGATGTGTTGAAATATCAACGTCTTTCGGCAAAATATCACTTTTTGCAGGCACCAAAAGTACGTCATCAAATGTTAATCCTTCTTTAACAAGTTTATACATTTTTTCCTATCTCCCCTTAATAAATTTTATGTATTTTCTCTTACCATGCAAACTTCGCTCAATTTGCTTATAATTTCGCTAGTTTATCAAACTTGGTTATAGTTGTCAACCTCAATTTACTTTTTTATTTATAGTATCATAAGGGCTTTTTTTTTACAATAATCAACACAAAAAGTTGCAGACAATGTCTACAACTTTTTGTACTTCTACCTATTTTAGTTTACTGTTCCATCTGTTTTCCTAAAAATCCTGCGGCAGTTTGAGCAAGCTTGCCTTCAACCTCTCCCATCTTTTTGTCTTGGGATAAAAATACTACCGCACCCAAAACATCTCCTTCAGAAATAATAGGCATAACAAGCTGATAGTTATAGGAACCTTCAACATCGTCCTCTAAAAGAGGAACAAAGCTGCTTTCATTTCTTCCTGCATTAACAGCGTTTCTAGCGTTTATACATTTTTCCATAGCCGCACTAATGTGTTTTTCAAGAAAATCTTTTTTAGGCCCTCCCGAAACAGCAATGATTTGGTCTTTGTCCACAATACAGGTTATATGTCCTGCTGACTGCGCAAGGCTTTCGGCATATTCTTTTGCAAATGCACCAAGTTCTCCAATAGGTGAATATTTTTTAAGGATTATTTCTCCCTCTCTATCAGTAAATATTTCTAAGGGGTCTCCTTCTCTTATTCGCATCGTTCTTCTAATTTCCTTAGGTATAACTACACGTCCTAAGTCATCAATTCTGCGTACAATTCCCGTTGCTTTCATATATCTTCCTCCCATACGGTTTAAAGTTTTTCCCTGTTTGAGTATTATTTGTAACAATAGTGTTTTTATACCAAGGCAGACGAGGGAAAAAATGACAAAATGCTTTCATTAAAATTTAAATTAACCAAGTCACTAAACATAATATTTACTAAATTGTTTTTATATATTCCCGTTATCTTCCTATTGCAGCACTTTTTTGACTATTCATAAAGGTTTCTTTATAGCCGCCATTAAAATTTTCTTTATTAATATAAAATTTAAGGTTAATTTAAAGTAGATATGTTATAATTTGGTAAACAAAAGCAAGAAAGGTGATTACATTAATGACACAAGAAAATATATCCATTCAAGCAGAGCATGAATTTTATGGCAGTTCCTATCCTGTTCTTCAGCAAACCCTTGAGATGCTTTTAAATTCACTTAAAAATTTAAGCGAAGAACAGAAAACTGCTGGTTTACGTGACCCAATAGAGCACAGCAAGGCACGCATAAAAACATCCGCCAGCATGGCGGAAAAACTTACTCGCAAAGGTTTTCCTGTAAATTCTCAAAATGCCCTTACAAAAGTTTTTGATGCTGTAGGCGTACGTGTTATATGCACATTTATGGACGATGTATATTTAATTGCCAACATTCTTAAGGTACAGCCCAACATAGAAATTGTAGAGGAAAAGGATTACATTTCAACGCCAAAATCTAATGGCTATCGTAGCTATCACATGATAGTAAAGGCTATGGTTCAAAACCAAATTGTTTATGCAGAAATTCAAATACGCACTATTGCCATGGATTGCTGGGCAAGCCTTGAGCACCAGCTTAAATATAAGCATGACATACAAAAAGCTGATATGTTTGTGGCAGAGCTTAAGCGATGTGCTGATGAAATCGCCTCTACCGACATAACGCTGCAAACTATAAGAGACTTAATAAACGAAACAAATTAGCTTACCATAAAAATTTGAAAAGCGAACGAGGTATTTATATGAGATTACTGCTTGCAGAAGATGAAAAAGAACTTTCCAACGCACTGGTTGCTATTTTAAAACACAGCAACTATTCTGTTGATGCCGTCTACGATGGTGCAGACGCTTTAGAATATGGTCTTTCCCAAAATTATGATGGAATAATACTAGATATTATGATGCCAAAGATGAATGGAATTGATGTTCTTAAAAACCTGCGCAACCACAATGTAACAACCCCTGTACTTATGCTTACGGCAAAAACCGAAATTGAGGATAGAATACACGGCCTTGACATGGGTGCAGACGACTACCTTTCAAAGCCTTTTGCCATGGGTGAACTTTTGGCAAGGATACGTGCAATGACAAGGCGAAAAAGCGAGCTTACTTCCAATGTGCTTACTCTTGGCGGAATAAGCCTTAACAGGGCAAATTACGAGCTTTCCAATGGCTCAGCCTCCTTCCGTCTTGGCAATAAAGAGTTCCAGATGTTAGAAATGCTAATGAGCAATCCAAACCGTCTTATTTCCACGGAACAATTTATGGAGCGTATTTGGGGTTGCGAAGCCGAAGCAGATATAAGCGTTGTTTGGGTATATATATCCTACCTGCGAAAAAAGCTTTCCTCCATTAGCCAAAATATAGAAATAAAAGCCACCCGTGGCGTTGGCTATAGCTTGGAGGAACAGGCATGATTAAAAAATTACAGCAAAAATTTGTTTTAATAACCATGACATCGCTTTTGCTGGTTTTTGTTATTATCATTGGTGCAATAAATGCAATTAACATTTACCAAATGGATAGAAAAGCAGACAGCGTTATTGCCTTCCTTGCGGAAAATGACGGTGCCTTCCCAGAATTTGAAAAAAAAGGCAAGCCAAATTCTCCGTTAAGTTTAGACTTTCAGCTAACGGCAGAAACAAGATTTGAAACAAGATATTTTGTAGTGGAATTTAACCAAGACGGAAGTGCAGCGGAAACCAATGTAAACCACATTGCCGCAATTACCAGCACAGAGGCTCAGGAATATGCAACACAAATACTGCTTACAGGCAAAACCAGTGGCTACAGCGATATATATAGGTATAGAGTTATAGATGCCCCAACAGGGGTTATGGTGGTTTTTGTGGACTGTCATTTACAAATGCAAACACAAACCACTTTTATGCTTGTATCATGTGCAATTGCATTAATAAGCTTTGCAGTTATGTTTATTTTGGTATCCATTTTCTCTAAAAAAGCAATTAAGCCTGTAATTGAAACATTTGAAAAACAGAAGCAGTTTATTACCGATGCAAGCCATGAAATTAAAACTCCGCTTGCCATCATATCTGCCAATACCGATGTATTAGAGTTATGCAACGGCAAAAGTGAGTGGACAGATAGCATTCGTAACCAAACAACACGCCTTAGCAGTTTGGTTGCAAATTTGCTTACGCTTTCTAAAATGGAGGAAGCGCAGCCTCAACTTACGTTTAGTGAATTTTCCCTTAGCAAAGCAGTGGCACAAACAGCGGAACCCTTTAAAACCCTTGCCCAAACTCAAAACAAACAGGTTGAAATTGATATCCCAACAAACATTAATTTTACAGGGGACGAAAGCAGTATACGTATGCTGATTTCAATTTTAATGGACAATGCTATAAAATATGCAAGTGATGATGGTCAAATAAAAATATCTCTGCGTCAGCAAAGTAAGTCCGTACGCCTTGAAGTATTTAACACCTGTGAAAACATAGATGAAAAGGAACTTTCTAAGGTTTTTGACAGATTTTATCGCATGGATTCTTCCCGTGCAAGGGAAACGGGTGGTTATGGCATTGGTTTATCCATAGCAAAGGCCATTGTTCATTCCCATAAAGCAAAAATAACCGCCACCTGTGAACAAGGCAGCGGCGTAAAATTTATAGTTATATTGTAAGTATCTTATTGCTTTAGCTTATATTTGATGACTAAAATATAAAGCCTTTATGTATTGCAAGAGATTTTTGCCATATGACCTAAAGTCTATTACAAGACCTTGATCTTTTTGTTTCAAATCCAATTTTTCAAGGTCTTTTTGGGACTGCAACACTGGTACATCCATTGTGTCAACCTGTTCTTCTGGATAACGAAGGCTGTTGTAGAACACCACATCAAACATATTTCCGCTTACATAATAATTCTCTAGGTCGCAGGATACCACCCGGCCATTAACCATAATAAGCTTTTCGCTTCCATCATTTAGTTTGAAACACATGTTAATTTTGTCTCCGCCATCTTCCACTTCTAAATCTTTGGCCTTTCGCCATACACGCATTCTGGAAAAGGACTGGACAACAGAATCTATATCTGTTGATAAGGTAACACGTTTCTTACTTACATCGTTAGGCTCACTGCCATAATAAATATCCACGCTTTCAATTTCAGATGCATCAAAATCCATTACACTACTGCCTTTTTTATATTCGCAACCGCCAAATGCCATAACAATTAGCATTAAAACAGCTATAAAAATATTTTTTTTCATTATGACCCCCCGATTGTACACTTTAAATTATATGCATTACACTAATTGTTAATTATCACATTTCATTGTATCAGAAAAAATTTCTAATTTCAATCAAAAACAATTACAATATGCATTTTTTGTGATACAATTATTCTAAAATATAACTAAGAAGTCTAAAGGGGAAAATCATGTCTAAAAAAACAAAGGGAATTATGTTCATTCTTATGTCTGCATTCTGTTTTTCAATGATGAATACATTTGTTAAACTTTCTGGAGACTTGCCACCAATGCAAAAAAGCTTTTTCCGTAACATTGTTGCATTTTTCGTTGCTTTTTTTGTTTTAATTCGTTCTGAAGAAAAATTTAAATTTAATATGGAGAATTTGCCTTCACTTTTAGCTCGTTCCATTGCCGGAACCATAGGCATTTTTTGCAACTTTTATTCTGTCGACCATTTACTGCTTTCCGATGCAAATATGCTGAACAAGCTTTCACCGTTTTTTGCTATTCTTGCCTCCTACTTTCTGCTGAAAGAACGTGTATCACCTATGCAGATAATTTCAATTATTATTGCATTTATAGGCAGTATTTTTATAATAAAACCATCTTACTCTGCGTTTAGTTCCAGTTTCCCTGCACTGATTGGTTTGCTTGGTGGAGCAACCGCAGGAATTGCCTATACATTTGTAAGGAAATTAGGGAACCGTGGTGAGAGAGGCCCTTTTATAGTTTTATTTTTCTCTGGTTTTTCATGTTTGACAGCAATACCGTTTTTTGCCTTTAATTACCACCCGATGACACCCTTGCAAACATTTTATCTTCTAATGACAGGTGTTTGTGCCTCAGGCGGTCAGTTTGCCATTACAAATGCATATTTTAATGCACCCGCAAAGGAAATATCTATATTCGATTACTCTCAAGTTATATTTGCCGCCCTTACGGGACTTTTGCTTTTTAATCAATTCCCAGATGTTTACAGCGTTATAGGCTATATACTTATATGCGGAATATCAATAATTACTTTTTTACGAAATAAAAAAGAAGAAACTATTGTAAGCGTGTAGGCAAAATCTACACACTTTAATTACTATATTTAATAACAATCATTTCCGCCGCTAAATCATCTTTTATTTTTCCTGTTTTAATACCTATATCAGCTTCAAGACAATCCTTCATGGCCTCTTTCAGGGTTTCAATTGTAAAGTTTTTTGCCTGCGCAATGCATTTTCTAATAACAAAATCCTTTTGCCCAAGTGCACTTGCAATATTCGTCTGAGGAGTGCCCGCTTCAAGCAATACTCTGCATTGCAGCATAAGCCTGAACTGTCTGGTTATCATGGTAAGTATCATCATAGGCGCATCCTTCGCCATAAGCATACCACGGTAAATCTCTACTGCCCTGTCAGTTTTCCGCTGACCAATTGCGTCCACCAAATCAAACACTTTTGCTTCTAAGCTTCTGGTGCATATTTCATCAATATCATGTATGGTAACAGTAGTGTTTTCGCCCTTAAATGTGGCAAGCTTGCCTAGTTCACTTTCGGCATTTTCCATGCCACTGCCTATGCACCCAAAAAAATAAACTGCTGTTTTAGAATCCATCTCCACCCCACTGCGTTTAAGCAGTTTTTGCGCCCAAGTAATAAGTTCCTTTTCTTCTGGAGTTTTAAATTCAACGCCACGCCCTGCTTTTGCCACCACTTTATACAACCTTCCCCTTTTGTCAACCTCGTCTTCAATAAACACAAGGCAAGTACTTTGTGGTATTTGTTCAATATAGTCAGCAATTTGTTCACTGTCATTTTTTCGTCCAGCCTTAAACAACTTGCTGTCCTTAACAAGTATCAACCTTTTCTCGGCAAAAAACGGCATGGTTTCAGCGGCATCAATAACGCTGTTTACATCTGCTTCTCCGTTAAAAATGCTAATGTTCATATCTCCAGAAATGTCGTTGGCAAATTCCTGTTTAAGTCTATTTTCGTACTGCTTTTTAAGGTATTGCTCAGTTCCATAAAAAATATAACAACGGCTAAGATTACCTGTTTTTATTTCGTCCCATAGCTTTTTCATATCTTACCTCTTCATAGTTTTTATATTCATGTCTTTTCCATCGGTTGTAATGGTAATGCACCCATACCTTGGCGTTGTATATATGGTTGCCTGTGTATCTTCAATTCTCCAAAGTGTTTCAATATTTGGATGCCCATATTTATTATTTTTACCGCAGGATATGACCGCCGTTTCTGCCCCTACAGCTTCCAAAAATTTTTCAGTCGAAGAATTTTTAGAACCATGATGAGACACCTTCAACACATCTGACCTAATGTCTGCACCACTTAGCATAAGTATCATTTCGTCCTGACCTTCCATATCTCCAGTAAATAAAATGGATTTTTCTCCTATGCATAACTTTAACACAAGAGAACCATGATTGTCATTATTGTCATCAATAATTTTAGTGTCATATGGATATAAACATTCCATGGTTGTTTCACTATTTATAACCGCTTCTTCACCGGCATCAATATAGTTAACCTGTGTTCCGCGCCAATTTGCAAGCTGTGTTATAAAATTATAAAGGCTACTATCCGCCCATTGATAATTTGATAAATACACATTTTCAACATCATAAAAAGCAATTAGCTCTGCGCACCCCGTGGCGTGGTCTGTATCCATATGGGTAATAAATACCCCATCTACCGTTTTTATTCCACGGCTTTCTAAGTAGGGAATAACGCACTTTTTCCCTGTATTATTGCCAAAAGCGGTTTCAGCTTTACCTCCGCCGTCTATTATGTAGGTTTTGTTGTCATATGTGTGTATAACTGCGCAATCTCCTTGCCCAACATCAATAAATGCCACATCTGTATTTTTTGTTATAAGCCTGTTGCCTGTTATAAGTAGTAACAGTACCATAAGATTTATACTAAACGCAACTCTTTGCCCTTTAAAGCGCCAAAAAAATATAATTAGAAGAAGTATGTAATAAAGAACAATTCCAGTTATTGATGGTCTTCCTGTAAGCACTGTGGAAAAAGGAATTGCCGTAAAAAATCTGCAAGTTTCCTCATAAATTTTTAGTATTACAAACACTGTTCCTCCAAAAAAAGACGCTCCCTGTATCCATGCCAGTCCCAGAAGTCCGGAAATCATAGCAAAACCAACAAGTACACCTATAAGAGGAAGAACAATAAGGTTTGCAAAACAGCCAAAAAGAGGAATACTATAAAAATGCCAAGCAATAATGGGAAAAGATATCAAATTCACAACTATACCTGTTTTAATTCCGTAAATCAACTTTTCCTTAAATGAATGCCCATCCATTACAAATTTGCCAGCCAAAATAAGTCCGCCAGATGTAATAAAGCTAAGTTGAAAATTCACATCCCACAATTGATATGGGTGTATTGCCAAAATAACTATTGCCGCCAAACCAAGTGAATTAAACACATCAACATCGCGGTAAATTATGTTTCCAAAAAGCATTATTTCCATCATTATAACTGCGCGAACTACAGCAATTTTTCCACCAGCAAACACAGCGTATCCTAAAAGCAACGCCATAACCACTGCAGAAGAAATTCTTTTATTCATACCAATGCATTTTTGCAGTATAAACAATATGAAAAAAGCTAGTATTCCTGTATGTAATCCTGAAACTGCTAAAATATGTGCAATGCCTGTATCTCCATAAAGACTTCTAATATCTTCGTCTAAACCAGATGTATCTCCCGTTACCATGGCTTTAACAAGACCTGCTTGAGTTTGTGGAAATATTCTTTCATAAACCTTATTTATTTTTTCTCTGAAACTCGCTATGCTTTCCAATATAGTTTTATTCTCACCGTACTTGGTAACTTTGTCTGCAAACATTTGGTAGTGTATTCCTCTAGCATTGGCATATGCCAGCTGATTAAATCCTCCTGGATTATTGGGTTTTTGAGGTCGACTGATACTTCCTCTCACTGCAATTAAATCTCCTTGTTTAACTAAAACCCCTTCATCTAAAAGTACCTGTATTTTGTATTCTTGGATATTGATTTTTCCATCAAAGTAAATCTCATCTGCTTTCAGAATCAACATCTGCCTGTTGGATTTTGTAATACTTGTGCTTTCCACAATGCCTCGTGCACCGGCAATTCCATCATAATTGGGTAAATTTATATCTGACTGCAATAATGCCAAACCACCCATTAAAACAAAAACAGGTAGCGCCAGCACAAAATATGTTTTTACACTTTGTTTCTGTGTTTTTGCATAGCAAATAATGCATACCAAAAAAAGGGCGGCATATCCCCATATAGGAATATACCGTCCACAAATTAAGCCTGCTATAAAGAACATTGCACCCAGTAAAAAAGGACGCTTCATATTATCACCTATTGCTTTTCTTCAGAAAAGTTATAGGGCTCAAATGGCTTTCCAAACTCCAGATGACCCTTAAATTCATCTTGTTTTTCACCTTCAATAAGGAATTGAACTTTTTCTACATCCTTCAGCTCCGCCAACGAATTTACTATGGAATACACTGTAAAAGTTTCCCCTGTTGAACCGCCGCCATGTTTGCTTACAAACTCTTCACTTAAGTCAACATAACATATTCCGTCCGCCGTTTTTATATTGCGTATTTTCGTTTCAGGTGGAACCGTTGCCACATGCCCAGCCTCTTTAGGTCCAATTATAAGCTGTTCAAGTATATATTTTTCCACAGGCTGGTTGGGATTTACCTCCACCCTTCGTTCCTCCGTCACAAGCGCAGTTGCATCTTCATTAGCAAAATACAGTGTCAGCACTCTGGTGGAATTTGTTGGTTCTGCCTCTATTTGTGCATCTACAATAAGGTCATCTCTGCCCATTGGGCCAAAGGGTTCTCCGTTGGTTTTAGCAAGCGGTATTCCTTCAACCAAAATTTCAACTTCGTCTACAAAGTAAAAACCTGTGAACGTCCAAACCAATGCCGCCCTGCAAAACATTTCTTCTCCAGTTTTCATGTTACTGTAATTATTTGATACATTAATTGTTACAATGCCGTCATTAAGAGAAATATCCAGTATTTGAAGATTTGCAGGTATTGCAGACACTAAGGTTTCACTTTTAGGTGCAGTTTTAAGCTCTATCGCTGCATTGGTGAGCATTTCCAAAAGGGTTTTGCCACCTATAACATGCTGCTCTGTTTTAAGAGTAGAACTCTCTACCTCCACATAGTATATATCCTGTGTTAAATTAATAGGTTCGCCAGAAGTATTCTTATCCTCGCCCTTTAGTGCAGACATTGCAAAAACACCAGCAAGAATTAAAACAACAATAATAATATATATATAATTTCTTTTTTTCAATAACAGTACCTCCTTTTAGCTATGCATAAGTGGTATCCTTACAACAAAAGTTGTTCCCTCGTTTTCCCGGCTGGATACCCTTATGCTTCCATCGTGCATAAGTACTGTAGAATGGGTTATGGAAAGACCAAGCCCTGTACCGCCAGTTTCTCTGTCACGTGTTTTATCAATCCTATAAAAGCGGTCGAAAATTTTTCCCAGTTCCTCCTCTGCCATACCAACGCCTGTGTCGCTAACGGTAATAAAAGCATTTTGGTGGTCACAGTCCAGCACAACTTTAACTTCTCCACCATCATCTGTATACTTAATTGCATTTTCAATAAGGTTTGATACTGCAAGAGTAAGCTTTGTTGCATCAATATCCGCCAGTACTTCTTCTATCAGTTCGCAGCTTAAATTTATATTTTTGTGTACCGCCAAGGGATTAAGCCTCCTTACTATATGGCTAACCAAATTATTAAGGTTCTGCTGTTTAAAGTTAACAGGAACCTCCTTCTGGTCAAGACGTACAAGGGTTAATAAATCATTTATTATCTCCGTCATACGGTCTACCTCGCTGTTAATGTCCTGCAAAAATTCTACATACATTTCCCTTGGTGCTTCACCATTTAGCAAAATCGACTCGCTTAATACCTTAATTGAACTAAGAGGTGTTTTAAGTTCATGGCTAACATTGCTAACAAACTGTTGTCTGGAAATATCCACCTGCTGCAATTTTTCCGCCATATTATTAACAGCCTCACCAACCTCCATAATTTCGTTTTGAGACATTGTTGCCACAGGAACACGCTGGTCCAAATGCCCGTCTGCCATTTTTTGAATTACTTTTGCCATCTTTTCCAACGGCTCTGTTATCATTTGTGAAAATATAAATACAACTGCAAGCACAACCAACACAATAACTGCCGTCATTATATATATTTGTTTTTTAACAGCTTCCATCTTCACTGTTATATCTGTTGGCATGTCCGCAATAAGCACGGCTCCAATCTTTTTTCCATCATCATTCACAATGGAAGCCACCGCATAAATGCTTCCGTTTATTTGTTCCCTTGCTACATCTTTATTATCCAGCGCTTCAATAATCTCTGGTATTAGGTAAGTTTTATTCATTTCAGTATTATTGGAATCATTAATAACAGTACCCATTGCATCTGTAACTATTATTCTAAAACCGCCTTGTGTGCTTGTCTGCTCAATATCTTCACTAAATTCCCCTGCCTTTTCAGTGTCGTACATATAATCAGAAATTACAATATGACCCGAAAGTATGTTAGCCTGATTTAAAAGTTCTTTTTTTCGCTCTTCAATATAATATTTTTCTGTTGTTTTAAAAACCACATTGCTTAAAAGCAGCAAAGGAACAACACCTGTACACACATATGTTACCATCAAAAGCCACCTTATGCCGTGGCGGCCTTTTTTCTTATCCAAAATAATATCCCACTCCCCACTTTGTAAAAATGTACTTAGGGTCACTTGGGTTTGCCTCTATTTTTTCTCTAAGCCTGCGCACATGAACATCCACCGTTCGTGCATCTCCTGGATATTCAAAACCCCACACAGTATCTAAAAGGCTATCTCTACTGTAAACTTTTCCCGGGTTTTCCATAAAAAGCTCCAAAAGGTCAAACTCCTTTGCAGTTAAGTTTGCTTCCCTGTTTTCAATAAAAACTCTTCTGCTATCCAGTTCCAACCTTAAACCTCTAAATTCCAGAATTTTTTTCTTTGCAGATTCTTTAATTTCAATTTTACGAACGCTTCGCCTTAAAATTGCTTTTATTCTTGCTTTAAGTTCCAAAATATTAAAGGGTTTAACAATGTAATCATCTGCACCATACTCAAGGCCCATAATTTTATCCATATCTTCGCCTTTGGCTGTTAACATAATAATAGGTACCTGTGAGAACTCTCTAGCTTGCTGGCAAACCTGAAGCCCATCCATTTTTGGAAGCATAACATCCAATACCACAAGGTCAAATTCCTGTGATTTAATTAGATTAAGAGCATCCTCGCCGTCGTAAGCAGCGGTAACCTCCATATTGTCCTGCTCCAAACTGAATTTTATACCCTTTACTATTAATTTTTCATCATCCACAACAAGTATTTTATATCCCATTTCCCTGTCCTCCTCTATTTTAAGTTTAACGACACAGTAACTTTATCTTTAAACTTTTCATAGGTTTTTTCACCTATTCCATACACATTCATTAATTCGGCAGTGTCAGCAAAATCACCGTTTTCTGTTCTGTACTCTATAATTTTATCTGCCGTTATTTCACCTATGCCATTTAAGGTCATTAAGTCTTCTTTAGTGGCAGTATTTATGTTTACCAAATTTTCCAAATACATTTCAGTTTCAAATTTTTCTGCAATATCAACATTATTGTAATATTTTTCAGAATTTCGCATAAACTGTATTTTGTTCGGCTGCCTGTAAGTAGAATACCATAAACCACAGCCTATAACCAATAACGAAATTATTAAATATTTATTTATTTTGTTTGTAAAACTTAACCTATCTTTCATTTTAATATAAAACCTTCTTTAAGATATTTTTTTGTTTTATAAACGCCATATTTCTGCTATACTAATTGTAACATGAAAAGACAAAAAAATACATAGGAGTTAAAGATGAAAAAGCAATTAATTACACTTTTAACAATTATAATTTCAGCATCTCAAATTATTACGGTTCATGCCGCTTATATACCCCAAAACATTCAGCAACAGGCAAATGATTTAGCCTTGGATGCACAAAGTGCAATCCTTATAGATGCATCTACAGGCGATATTTTGTATAAAAAAGAAATTGATAAAGCACAATATCCTGCCAGCATTACTAAACTTATGACCGTGCTTTTAGCGTTGGAATACGGCAATCTGGATGAAACAATGCACTTTTCACATGATGCCGTTTTTAGTATTGAACCTGGCAGCAGTCACATAGCCATAGATGTTGATGAAGAGATTACCATGCGCCAAGGCCTTTATGCCATTATGCTTCAATCTGCCAACGAGGTTTCAAACGGTGTTGCAGAGCATATAGATGGGTCAATGGATGCCTTTGCGCAACACATGACCTCTCGTGCAAAGGAACTTGGGTGTACCAACACAAACTTCGTTAACGCCAATGGTCTGCATAATGAAAACCACTATACTTCTGCTCATGACATGGCTCTTATTGCAAAGGAACTTATGAAATTCGATTTTTTCAAAGAACTTATGTTAACGAAATATTATGAGATTCCACCTACAAATAAGCAACCCGAAACTCGTTACCTCTATGGGCAAAACCAGCTTATAAAAGACAGCTCCATATTTTACTATGACAAATGCATAGGTGGCAAAACAGGTTTTACTAATGAAGCAGGAAACACCCTTGTGGCATTTGCTCAAGATGGTAACACAACCCTAATATCCGTTGTTCTTAAATCCACTGGGTATGGAGAGTATACCGACACTGCCACACTTTTTGACTTTGGCTTTAACAATTTTGAAACAAAAACCATTGCAAAAAAAGGTGATATATGCACAACTGTTAACGTAACCGAGGAAACAAAAAAGGGTGTTAATGATTTAGGAACAATTAATGCCATCTATAGTGACAACGTTGTTGTTAGCCTGCCAAAGGATTTTCCCCTTGCCAACATAACCACCCATAACCAACTGCCACAAAGCATTGAAGCACCTGTAACAACAGGTCAACCTTTAGGAAATGCAATCTTTGAAGTTGATGGCACCCAGATCGCTTCTGCAAATATTGTTTCACAAAATCAGTTGCCACTACCATCTACTGCCATAAATGAAAGCGATACCAAAAACCCAATAAGCATACGCCTTATTGCTGCACTTCTTGCACTAACAATATTAACACTTGCAGCAATTCGTTTTTCCTTAAGCAAAATCGAATATGAACGCAAAAAAAGAATACGCAAAGCACGCATTCTTAAACTTAGAGAAACAACAAAAGAGCATGCTGCTAAATAAATGTGATAAACTCACATACAAATTTTACTTATTAAAGTATAATACAATCATAACAACGAATAATATTTTATAAAAGGAGGATTTCATATGTCAGCTTTAAATATTAACAATGAAAATTTTCAAAAGGAAGTAATGGAAAGTGAAAAACCTGTACTGTTAGATTTTTGGGCACCTTGGTGCGGTCCTTGTCGCATGGTTTCACCTGTTATAGATGAAGTTGCTGGTGAAATTGCTGGTGTAAAGGTAGGAAAAATTAACGTAGATGAACAGCCAGAGCTTGCAGGCAAGTTTGGTGTAATGAGTATACCTACTTTAGTTGTTATGAAAAATGGCAAGGTAGTAGACTCTTCTGTAGGTGTTAAACCAAAGGCACATATCATAAAAATGCTTGAAAAATAATTATTAAAACCCCTTATCTTGCTAAGATAAGGGGTTTCATTTTTATCCTCTAACAAACTTCACAGCACTTGTTCCAGCAATTGCACCATCACTTACAGCCTTGGCAATTTGCAGCAATCCACCAACGCAATCTCCTGCAGCAAAAAGGCCCGGCACATTGGTTGCCATGTTCTCGTCTACAACAATTTTATTTCCATCTGTTTCTGCACCAATCTTTCGTGCAAGGTCTGCACTTCCAGCAACACCCATTGCAACAAATACACCTGAAGCCAAATGCTCTGCTCCGTTTTCAAAAGCTATAATTTCCACCTTCCCTTGGCCTTTAATTTCAGCTATTTTTTCGGTTTTAACTGCCACACCTTCAGGTACATCAACCTCCATGCCCTTGCCATCGGTAGCTATGGTAACACTCTGCGCCAAAGGCAATAACTCCTTGGCTTCATGTACTGCATATTCTCCATTGCCCAAAACTGTAAGCGGTTTCCCGCGAAAGAAGAAGCCATCACATACCGCACAATAGCTAACTCCTTTGCCCTCAAGTTCCTTTACTCCTTTTATTTTAGGCACCGCCCTTGATGAGCCTGTTGCAAGAATAACACTATCCGCTGTGTAGCTGTTTTTTGTGGTTGTCACTGTAAGCTTTTCACCAAAGCTAAGCCCTACCACTTCATCCTCTATTACTTCTACTCCAAGGCCTTTTGCCTGCTTTATTCCGTTTTCAAAAAGTTGCTTCCCTGTAGTTCCCTCTTCAAACCCATAGTAATTATCTATCTTGTGTGCCTTTTTAAGTGCAGATTCCATTCCGCCTATAATAATCGTGTCAACCCCTGCCCTTGCCGCATATATTCCGGCTGATACTCCTGCTGGTCCACACCCAACTACTATAATATTTGCCATTGCAATTCCCCCTTATATACTTTATGCTTTACTCAATTATAACAGATTATTCCTATTTATGCGTAACTTTATCACAATTATAATATTGTTTTTGCAACAAAAAAGGTCACAGTTTTTCTCTGTAACCTTTTAATCTTCAAATTAGATTTTATAGACCGCCTTGTGCAATTATAGCTTTGTATACAATTTCAAAACCATATACCAGGCAAAAAATCATAATCATCCACCAAATTGCTGTTTTAGGCTCTTTTTTATTTTTATCTTCTTTTTTTGTTCCAACCATTCTTTCATAAACGCTTTGTGTTCTTACTTTTCCGCTTTCCAAGTCCATCATGCTGTCTTTGTATGTTGACATCTTTTTAAAGTCCTTGTCATTCACAATTTTCGCCTCCCTATGGTACTGATAGTGCTATTGTATTAAAAAGTAAGAGTCTTGTCAAATAACATTATCTTCTGTCATCTATAACAAAATCAACACAATCCGTAAGGTGCTTATCAATAGCCTTGTACGCACCTGTTTTGTCACCCATGGATATTTCCTCTATTATTTTTTCGTGTTCAACTAAAACTTCCTTAATTCTACCTTCTCTATAAAGGTTTTTTGTTCCCGCAATATTGATTTTCGCCCTCAGGTTATGCATAATTTGAATCATCTGCTTATTCCCTGAAAATTCAACTAATGCAAGATGAAATTTTGTGTCTGTTTCCATGCACTGCTCTGGGTGTGCACCATTTCTATAGAATTCTTTTTCTACTTCGTTAATCTGCCTCAATTTTTTTATCAACCTTCTGCCATCTGATGTATGGCAATTTCCTGCCGCATACATGGCACAGTAGCCCTCAATTGCACTTCTAAGCCTAAACATATCTAATACGTCACGGTCCGTTGCTGGTTTCACTGAAAAACCCTTGTTAGGGTGTATCTGTAAAAAACCTTCTTGATTAAGCTGCAAAACTGCCTCTCTAACTGGTGTTCTGGAAATTTCAAGCAAATCTGCAAAATACTGCTCGCTATATACTTGTGATGGCTTAATTCTTTCAGCCTTTATTTCTCCGAGAAGATACTCATATGCCTGTTTTTTTAAAGTAATTCGTTTTATCATACCTACCCCCTATAAAATGTAGTATACCACTACACTTTACTTTTATCAAGACTTCATAATACCATTATTCGTAAAATTTCTCTTCCCGTATTTATTTCATTCTCCCAAGTATTTCATCAAGAAGTTGATTTGCAACCTGCTCCTTGGTCATCTGTTCCAACTGCTTTTGTTCATCCGCCGTAATTATAGTAACTATGTTTGTGTCTGTACCAAAGCCTGCCCCTGCCTGCTTCAAGTTGTTTGCAACAATCATATCTATGTTTTTCTTCACAAGCTTTGCCTTGGAATTTTCAATCATATTTTCTGTTTCCATGGAAAACCCGCAAATAAACTGCCCATCTTTGCGGTTTTCACCCATAAATTTAATAATATCTGGGTTTCTTTCAAGCTCAATAGATAAATCGCCGTCTTTTTTCTTAATTTTTTCATCTGCCACGTTTTTAGGTTTGTAGTCTGCCACTGCCGCAGCCTTTATAATTATGTCATTTTTATTGAACTCTTTTTCAAACACATCAAACATATCTTGTGCACTAATAACATTAACTGTGCGCACAAATGCTGGCGGTTTAAGGTTTGTTTTTCCGCTTACAAGGGTAACCTCTGCACCACGTCTTGCGGCAACAATTGCAATCTGATATCCCATTTTTCCTGTGGAGTGATTGCTGATGTACCTAACTGGATCCATTGCCTCTTGTGTTGGGCCTGCGCTTATAATAACTTTTTTGCCAACCATGTCTTTTTTGTATTCAATTTCTTGTAAAATATAGTCTATCAGCACCTCTTCGTCCGGCATCTTTCCGTCACCTGTATCTCCGCAAGCAAGATATCCGCTATCAGGCATAATAATTTGATATCCGTAATTTTCAAGCTTTTCAATATTGTGCTGTACAATTGGGTTATGGTACATAGTTGTATTCATAGCAGGCGCAACAATAACTTTGCAACGCATTGCCATGGTTGTTGTAGTAAGCATGTCATCCGCAATTCCATTTGCAAGCTTTCCTATTACGTTTGCTGAAGCTGGGGAAATAAGCATAACATCTGCTTTTTTCCCCAGTGAAACGTGTGCAACATGGAACTGAAAATTCCTATCAAAGGTATCCACCAAGCACTTGTTGCCCGTAAGGGTTTCAAAAGTAATAGGTGTAATAAAATTTGTTGCATTTTTAGTCATAACAACGTGCACATCAGCGTGCAATTTCATAAGCTTGCTAACGCAGTTTGCCATTTTATATGCGGCAATACCGCCACAAACGCCAACCACTACTGTTTTTCCTGTAAGCATTAAAGTCACCTCATTAGTAATAACTGCAAAAATTAAGTTTAAAAATTGTAAACCTATTAATGCATAAAATATACACCTTTTAACGTTTTGTCAAGGGATTTATGTGGATTAATATTTCAAATTAAAAATTCCATAGCATATTAGGTAGCCAAGTGTCTGCACACCCGTTAAAAACCCAAACAAAACAGAAATTTGCATATTTCCAATAATTGCCGCAACAACACACACTACAAATTCAACAATAACTGCTATTGCAAACATCATACTGCGTGCTTTATTTGCTACAAAAACCACTCTTTCCTCATCGCACATAATTTCAAACTGCTCTTTTCTTTTAGGGTCACTTTCAATTTTACGGTATTGATACATCCTTAAAAGGCTCATAACAACAAAACCTGCGCCCATTGTGCCAACTATAGAGCTATTTACATCCTTATACACATAGTTTTGCAAAATAACCATTACAAAACCTAATGCAAACATAAAACCGGTATAAATTTTTCTCTGCTTCATTGTTTTCATAATTATTCCTCCCCAAATATAAATACTTCCTCAATTGTTTTACCGAAGGTTACCGCAATGTTGTGGGCAAGCATAATGGACGGATTATACTTTTCATTCTCCAAAGAAATTATGGTCTGTCTGGAAACTTTCAGTATTTGTGCCAGTTCCTGTTGTGTAAAACTTTTCTCTTTACGCAGTTCACTTATTCTGTTTTTAATAACAAACACCTCCAAAGTAATATTTTAATTGGATTCCTTCGGCAGAATCCTCGCCTGTAAAGTTCCCTTTACATTCATATGGTATCACTTCTTAAGGTTATTGTCAAGCTAACTTTACACTATTTTTCTATTTTTTGTAAGCCAAAAGGAAGTTCAAGCCCAACTTCCAACAGCAGTTTTTCGTTGCGAAGTATTTCATCTGCTTTCCCATCTGCAAAAAGCTTGCCCTCTTTAAGCACTAAAACTCTGTCGCAAACTTCCATTGCCATGTCTAAATCGTGGGTAGCAATAAGCTTTGTGCAATACATTTTCTTCATAACACAAATCAGCTTACGCCTTGCCCGTGGGTCTAAAAATGATGTAGGCTCGTCCATAAGCACGGCTTCTGGCTGAAGGCTCATAACCGATGCAATAGCGGCGGTTCTTTTTTCACCACCAGAAAGCTTATGGCTCATTCTGTCCTTTAAATGTTCAATTCCTAAGCACTCAAGGGATTTTGCAACCAGCTTATCTACCTCATCCTCACTAAGTCCGTAGTTTCGCGGCCCAAATGCAACATCATCATATACCTTTGCAGTAAATAACTGGTCATCTGGGTTTTGAAACACCATTCCAAGTTTTTTTCGTATCTCCTTTAGACTTTTTTTGTCCAATTCAATTCCGTCAATTTTTATATTTCCATTACTTTTGGCTATAATCCCAACCATAGATAAAAGCAGCGTAGATTTACCTGCACCATTAGCGCCAATGAGGGCAACACTTTCGCCCTGTTTTATGTTAAAGGAAATTGCATCTACAGCCAAATGCCCATCTGAATATTTAACTGTTAAATCATTAATATCTATCATCATTTCACCTATATCCATCTGCCTAAAATAAGGCTTAAATTTATAAACCGCAGTACAAGCATAACCGCAATAACTGCAAGTAGTATACAAATGCTGGCTACTGAAGGCATTTTGTAGGAAGTATAGCCTATACCTCCTTCAAAGCCTCTGCACTTCATTGCATAATATACTCTTTCTGCACGGTCGAAACTTCTAAGCAAAAGCTGTCCAACAAACACACCCATGTCCTTCATCTGTATTCCCCTGTGCAATGGCGAACGCAGAATATAGGCTGTGTACATTGTTGTGGTTTCCTCTAGCAGTACACTTATGTATCGATAGGTCATTGTTAGCTGAACCACCAAAATTTCAGGCACTTTAAGAATTCTAAGCTGATAGGTTAGCTCTGGAATTTGTGTAGTTGCAATTAAAATAAGCACTGCTGTGACAGTAAGGAAAGTTTTAAGCAAAATAGATGTAAACGATACCATGCCTGCTGTAATGCCAAAACCGCCAACAGTAAACACCATTGCCTTGTCGAAAATTATATTAGAAATACCTGCAAAAATGCAAAATGGCAAAACCATAGCAACTCGCTTAAAAACCAATGAATATGGAATTTCTGCCAGTGCCATAAGCACCACAGGATAAAATACAAAAGGTATAAGTCCGCTTACATTATAACGACTAAAGGATATTACCACCACTATATAAATAACCGTAGCTATAAGCTTTACCATAGGGTGAAGCTTGTGCACCGCAGTTGAACCTTCTGCCAATTCTTCAATTTTATTCATCCCTGCCATAGTATCACTTAATGACGCCATTTTCTTACCTCCGCACACATATTTCTTGATTATACCACATAAAAAAGTAACAGCCAATGCTTAACAACGGCTGTTACTCAAATAAATTTTCATTAGATTCAAAAACACCGTTAGGTGTTTATTATATCGATTTCTTTTTCCGCTTTGATGCAGTTACAACTATTCCTGTTACTCCTGCCAGCGCAAGGGTAAGTGCACCACCAACAATGCCCGAAGTACTTGTTCCAACCGCTGAATCATCACCCTTAAATGCATAGTCAGGTAAAAAAGCTGTAGATTCCTGTATTGATGATGCTGTGTTATGTACTCCGCCATCCGCCTCAAGTTCTGCTGTTCCTGCCACCTTTTCCATACTCCACTCAAGCCCGTCTGGATTGGCCGATGCAAAAAGTGAAAGTCCGCCGCCAACAATAAGTGTAAGTACAACCATTGTTACTGCAACTTTCTTCATTGGTACACCCTTAGACACTCCACTAGACCCATCCAAGGTTTCTGGCCGCATATTGTGAACGAAACAAAGCACAGCAGCTGTTACAATTCCTTCTACTAAGCCTATTGCTAAATGTATTGGTTGCATCATAGCCACAAACGCTGCAAAAGGCAACTGAGTGATGCCCGATGCAAGGGTTTCAATTACAACACCAAATGCACCTGCCTGAAGGCCAATAACAACTGCCACTATAGAGGCAATGGTAATATTTTTAGCTGTCATTCCCTTTTTAACAATCGCTTTGTAAATTAATGGATATGCAAAGAAGCATGGAATAACACCCATATTAAATATATTGCACCCAAGTGCTAAAAGACCACCGTCTGCAAAAAACAGACACTGTATAATTAGAACTGCCGCAATGCTAAGAAGGGCTGGGTAACTGCCTAAAATTGCCGCTAAAAGTATTCCGCCGCCAATATGCCCACTGCTTCCTGTTACAGGTATTGTAAAATTAATCATTTGTGCGGCAAACACAAAAGCACCCATAACACCCATCATAGGTATTTTCTTTTCCTCAAGCAAATCATCTGTCTTAATTTTTTTAACCGAATAAGCCACAGCTCCTGCTGACACAACGTTCATAGCCATTCCAACCGCTGGTGATAACAGCGCATCCGCCATATGCATAATATAATTCCTCCTTATGAAAACAAAAAAATAACCACAAAGGTACAGCAAAGCACACCTGCAAAAGCATGTGCATTACACCTTCGTGGTATAAATTCTAAAAAAGTCTAATTTTTTTTATCGCTAAATGCCTTCATGGCATCATTTACCACTGCATTATACATCGCCGGTCTTACCTCTGTCAATATCATTTAACGTCTATACTACGGAATGCTTAACCCTGTCCCGTTCCTCGGCACGCTTTGCGTCGTTCCACCTATCTGTGGTACCAACAAGATATCCTGTTATACGCCTTATCCGTTGAAAAGGCATTGCCTCTTTAAATGTATATTTTAAATCAACATAATCGCCATCAACTGTTACCTCCATACCCTTAATTTCTCTATGAGGATACGTTTGCCTTCCATATGCCAAATATGCGTCTAATTCCTTTTTACCCATTTCACCATCTTTAACAGTAATATCTACCATAATTATACCTCCTTTTGTAAAACCACTTTACTTTTACTGCTATTTATAATATCATAAAGGAAAAACAATACATGTTGCAATTGCAACAAATTCGAGGTAATTTTATGGATATCTACAACTGCCCACTTTTTTTCGGTATAGACCATGATGATTCTGTTCAAATGCTTTCCTGTTTTGAAAGTAACGTAAAAAGCTTTGCCCCACGGGAAACCATCTGTAACTATTCACAAGGTAACAGCAAAATTGGTATATTGCAAAGCGGTTCTGCAAATATGATACGCATAGACCACGATGGCAACCGCACTATTTTGGAAACACTGGAAAAAAACAATGTTTTCGGCGAGGCGTTGGCTTTTTCAGGCAGTTCAAAAGACAGTATCTTTGTTGAATGTGAAAAACCATGCAGTGTTGTATTCTTCGACTACAGTCACATAACCAAGCGATGTGAAAACGTATGTATGCACCACACCATTCTTGTGCAGAACATGTTTCGCCTTATAGCAGAAAAACTGCTGGTAATGAGCAGTCGTGTAGAGGTTTTAAGCCATCGCACAATTCGTGGAAAACTTATGTGCTATTTTAATATTTCATCTGTAGCACAAAACAGTACTTCCTTTCAGCTTCCATTTTCCGTAAGCGCATTGGCTGACTACATATGTACCGACCGCAGTGCAATGATGCGGGAACTAAAGAATATGAAAACTGAAGGACTAATTGAAATGGATAAGCGCACTGTAACCATTAAAAAGCTTTCGCAATTATAAAACAACACTAATCTCTATTTCAAGTGTGTAAGTTTTTCAACGTCTTTATTATGACCCATTACTATGAGTGTTTCATTGCTTTCAAAAATGTGTTCAGGCTTAGGCAACGGATTAATAATTCCGTTAGTTTTTGTTGCCAAAATACTAACATTATGTTTGGAACGAACTTCCTGCTTTATAATACTTTTACCTACCCATGAACGTGGTGTTGTAATTTCGTATATAGAATATTCACTTGTAAGCTCAATATAGTCAAACACATTTTCTGCACCGTATTTAACAGCAAGTCTTTCTGCCATTTCCCTTTCGGCATAAACAATCTGGTCAGCACCATTTCTAAGTAAAAACTTTGCATGAACATCCCTGCTGGCTCTGGCTAATACATACTTTGCACCAAAATCCTTAAGCAGTGCTGTGGTTTCCAGCGAACTTTGGAAATTATCACCTATAGCAACAACGCATAAATCGAAATTGCCTACCCCAAGCCCTGCGATAAATCTCTCATTTGTTGCATCACCTATTTGCGCACTGGTTAATAAAGGCAATGCATCATTTACTCTTTCTTCGTCACTATCTACACCAAGCACCTCATTGCCCTGTTGTATAAGTTTTCTGCTCATGTGACGTCCAAAACGACCAAGACCAACAATCAATATGGTTTTCATAAAATTCATCCTCCATGAAAATAAATCAACCTACAGCAATTTTACCTTTCGGCAATTGAGAAACCTGTGGTAATTTGTTTGTTAATGCAAGCAGTACCGTAATACCACCAACTCTTCCAAAATACATTAGCGCTGTAACTATTAAACGGCTTGTACCACTCATTTGCGCCGTTATTCCCAGCGAAAGTCCAACAGTTCCCACCGCAGACGTAGTTTCAAAGGCCGCATACTTCATTGGTATATGGTCTATTGCACCAATCACCATGGTGGCTGTTACAATAAGAATAAGGTACATCATCAATATACAGCAAACTTGTCTAAGTGTTTCGTCATCAATTCTTCTGTTAAAACACTCCACAGACTTTTTCCGTTTAATTACTGTAACAATGCTTAATATAAGTATTGCAAAAGTTGTGGTTTTAATTCCGCCTGCGGTAGACCCCGGCGAACCGCCAATTAGCATAAGGCAAATAATTAACAACTGGCTGCTGTCTGTAAGTATGTTAATGTCTATTGTATTAAAGCCGGCAGTACGCGGTGTAATTGACTGAAACAAAGAAAGCATAAACTTTTCGGTGGCAGTTTTTCCTACGAATGCCTCTCCTGTACTTTCAAACAACAAAATACCAACTGTGCCTACAACTATTAGTATTAATGTTAATGTAAGAACTAACTTTGTGTGAAGAGTATAGTGTTTATAATTAAAGCGATTTTCAACTAAGTCCGACCACACAAAAAAACCTAAGCCACCAACAACAATAAGAACCATTATAACACTTATAAACATATAGTTATCGCTAAAAGAAATAAGTGAAGAGCCTGGTTTAAATGCTCCCATTAAGTCCATTCCTGCATTGCAAAATGCGGAGACTGAGTGAAAAACTGAAAAGTATATGCCTCTTGCTGGACCAAGCATTGGAATTAGGGTAAAAGATAGAAGGATTGCACCAAGTCCTTCAAAGAAAACTGTGCCTATTGTAATAAATTTTGTAAGCCTTACGATTCCTCCAACCTGAGGTGCCGCAACTGATTCCTGCATTACGAAACGGTCTTTTAGGCCTATTTTTTTCTTTGTTAGGGCTACAGCCGATATTGCAACTGTCATGAAACCAATGCCACCCATTTGCATGAGTATAAGAAGTATAATTTGACCGAATGTTGACCAATAGGTATACGTATCGTACACAACAAGGCCTGTAACGCACGTAGCCGAGGTGGCTGTAAACAACGCATCTATAAATGGTGTAAAGTGACTTCCTCGGTTGGCGATAGGCAGAGAAAGAAGAACTGCCCCAGTAAAAATAATAATACAATAACCCACCGCAATCATTTTTGTTGGATTAAGCTGCTGCTTTTTTAAAAACATAATAACACCTCTGAGTTAACTGTTGTAAACGGATTAATCCTCATACTATCACAAAATTTAAACAGTTGCAACCACAATAATTCCGTTATAATTTTATATAAAACATACTTAAAAGAAGCTTTTCATGCAACATTTTGCACAAAAAGCTTCTTCTGAAATAACTATTTTTATTTAATTACTGTTTCTTTTCTTCAAACCAGTCAATCATAAAGCCTTCCTCATCAAATGGGAAATCATATGGTTCACTTATAATTTCAACATCATCCCTACCCAAAACATCAGGCACAAGGCTTTCAGAAATTTCAATTTCATCAAGGTGCAGTGTGTCTGGAATACGTGCAACTCTCGCTGTATTGTAATCTATTTTGCGGCAGGTACGAATTGCTAAAGTAAGTGCCTCTTTGTCGTTGTTAAGATATACAGGAATCTTACCACCATCAATCATGGTGTTTGTTCCAAGGTTAATCCATGTGCTTTCCCAGTCTACTGTGTTAAGGCATCTTCTTGTAGTAATATCCGCCATACCCAAACCACATGCATTGTGGTGACTTTCCTCTGTAAGTCCTCTAATAAATAATTTCTGTGTGTGGAACTCGTCCTCAAACCCTGGCATAAAGCTTCTGCCAGTTACGTTAGGGTCTTCGCCCTCTCCACTAATGTTTTTTCCAATTTTATCTACAACAAGAACATCAATGTTATCAAATTTAAGCTTTGCAAGTCTTTTCTTAGCAACTTGGAGAAGCTCATGGTCACGTTCAACAATTTTGTCTTTTTCAATAACCTCAAGTTCACTTATTTCGTCGTAAGCATTCTGAACTAAACCAATGCCAAAAACTACGTTCATTTTAGCAAGAAACTCTTTTGCAACAATAGGAATTCTTTCTGCAAAGGTGTCGAAGCCCTGCATGTGGAACCATGACGCACCCTTATGCTTTGCAATGCCAATTGCAATCATTTTTAAAAGACCACTTTCATGCTCGCCTTTAAAATCAGTATGTGGTTTTACTTTATTTAACAGCACAATTCCATCTGCCTCATAAGCATATTTATCACAGTAGATTAGTGTACCATCAGGCATTTTTCCTACAAGTTCAACATCCATTGTTGCAAGAATAGGCACACCCATTGCCTCTTCTGTAATGCCGTAACCATTAATTACCTCAAGCTGTCCCTCAACAGTTCCTCCACCATGGCTTCCCATTGCCGGTATAATAAATGGCTCTGCGCCCCATTCTTTTAATTTATCGCAAACAGTTCTAATAATTATGTCTAAATCAGGAATACCACGACTTCCAGCTGTAATAGCAATTCTCTTGCCTTTAAGGTCTGACTTATTCCCGAGTTTATCTAATTCTGCAATAAGAAAACTTTTAATATCCTCAATTTTGTCATTCGGATATTTTTGTCTTATTTTTACCATTTTTGGAAGTTTAATATCTTCCATGTTTTCTACCCTAAAACTCATTTCAGGGAATTCAATAAACTTCATGTTCATTCTCTCCTTTGAAAAAATAATTACTACACACCCTATTTATAAGTATCTTTTTTACCCTCATATCCACTACACAGTAATTTTATTACATTTGTCATTAATTGTCTATATCCATTATACACAAATAAATGCCTATGCTATTTTTTTCTTTCGGTATAGTTTTACACAACCAAGTATAATAATTGCCAAAAAAAAGGTTACATAATATGTTGTAAACCTATAAATAATCATAACCGCCCCTGCATAGGTTTCGCCAACCAGTGTTGTAAACATAAGCGTAAACAATATTTCAATACTTGCCACATTCCCTGGCGTGGGTATAACCCCAACAAGTGCCACAACCAGAGCAACAACCGCCACACACCTTGATGGCGAAAGTGCAATGGAAACGTCCATTCCCTTTATGGCAAAATACGGTATTAAATACCAACAACTTATTTTTACCATTTGTATTCCAATAACCATTACAGCCTGTTTTTTATTTTTCAATATTTTTTTAGTTTCAGTTTGCAATGTTGTAAGCTTTTTTTCCACCGAACAAAGCCTATTCGCAAAACGTGTTCTTCCTATGCTTTTATTCAGAACATACATAATAAGCCCATGCGCCCTGCTCCACATGCAAATTGCCAAAATTGCTGTAACGATAAGCACTGTAAGTACACAGCCTATGAATATATATTTAAAATACTGCCCATAATTTGCCTTAAAAAAGCCAAGATTAAAAAGCATTCCAAAACTTACATACAATGCAACTGCAATTTTATGAAAGCTATAACTAACGGTAGCGATGCCATAACCAACCTCAGGGTTTATATTTCTTTTATTCAAATAATAAATAAGCGCCGCTGCAGAACCCATGCCAAAGGTAACAGTTCTAAAAACCGATGCATAAAAACTTCCCTCTATTCCGTTTCCAATTGTAAAATCATTTTTATAGCTTTTTGCTATCTGCCAAATTGCAATTCCGTCCATTATGCAATATCCTAAGGAACAAAATATTATTGCCGTAACAAAATATGGGCTTATATTTACAAGCTGCTCCAGCACACTGTCCATGCCATCACCAAGCATTTTTCTCATTACAAACAGCATAAGCACGGCAAGAAAAATGTAACTAAGAACTTGCCATATTTTTTTACTGTCATGTACCATAACCTTCACTGTCCTCTTAATACATTATTGGCACTTCTGAAAGTCTTCCATAAGCATATATAAATACTTTTCAAAATTAATGCCGTCATTTCGGTCGGTTTTATCTTTGTAGGTATCCTCAATAGCTTTATTAATAAATTTCACCGCAGTTTCCACTGCATCAACAAGCCCTTTTCCGTTAACCACGCTTCCACATATTATAGAGGCAAGGATGTCGCCTGTGCCAGAATAACTTCCGCCAATTACAGCCGTTTTAACATAGTGAACCTCTTTACCGTTTAATATAACATTAACAAGCAGGTTATTTTCACCTTCTCTGTGATGTATGCCTGTAATAACAACCTGCTTAACTCTGCCTGTCATAAGCTTTTTCCCAACTTCAACTATTTTATCCAAAAACTTTTCACTATCTTTGTATGCTATTACTTCCTTATAGTCAGCGCCTGTTAAAATACAGCACTCTGTAAGATTTGGCGTAATTATATCTGCTTCCAGTGCCAGTTCTTTTATTTTCTCACATAAATCTTTCCCAAAATTTGGGTATACTTCGCCATCGTCGCCCATTACTGGGTCAACTAAAAGAAGGGTATTCTCTTTTCTGAATACCCGTAAAAAATTCAATATTTTATCCACTTGTTTTTCGTTTGGCAAAAAGCCAGTATACACACAATCAAAATTTATGCCAATGCGCTGCCACTGATAGGTGAAATTGTCTATTTTTTCTGTAAAATCATCTATATAAAAATCAGGATATCCTGTTTGATTGCTTAATACCGCCGTTGGCAACGGGTAAACCTGTACCTTCAGTGCTGAAAGTATAGGTATTGCCACAGTAAGTGAGCATCTGCCTGCTCCTGATAAATCATTTATTGCTGCAACCTTTTTAAGCATGTCTTCTCACCTCTTAAAGCACCTGCTGTTCGTTAATAATTAGCCTAAACTGAAGGCCAAGCTTTTCCGCCGCCTTTCTGCACAGAATCATTCGGTTAAGGAAAATTTCGAAGTAATCCATCACAGAACAATAGCGAGTATCTATTGTCATTTTAAGCCTTATAGCCTTTTTGTCATCCACTATTTTCACATCTGCTTTATTAACGGAATAGTTTACCCTATCGTGTATGTCAAAAGATGTAATATCTGCATTTCTCACTCTGCTTCGCCTAACATCTGTTTTGTCACTTAAAATAAGTGCAGCCGCAACGTGGTTTACCGCCACTGCCGTTCCTTCATCGTGATTGCCTATTGCTGTTGTTATTGTGGCTATTTCGTCGGCATCTGCACCCAAGTTGTCCAATATTCTAAAAGCCATTACTGCTCCGCTTTGGGCATGGTCAATTCGGTTTACAAGGTTACCAATGTCATGTAAATATGCGGCTATCATGGCAAGCTCCACATCTCTCCTTGGGTAACCCAATTCTTCCAAAATATATTTCGCTGTTTCTGCAACTCTGGTTACATGGGCAAAGCTGTGTTCAGTATATCCCAATGCCACCAAAGATTCATCCGCTTTACGTATATAAGTGTTAATTGCTTCATTGCTTCTTATTTCTTCATATGTCAACATTAGTTCAAATCTCCTGTATTTTCAAATACAATTCTCATTTGCGTGCCTTTGTCTTTCTGGCTGTCTACATATATTTTTCCACTGTGCTGCAACGCAATGTGCTTAACTATGGCAAGACCAAGGCCAGTTCCACCCGTTTCCTTACTTCGGCTTCTATCCACACGGTAAAAACGCTCAAATATTCTTTCTTGATGTTCCTTAGATATACCAATTCCGTTATCCATTACCGTTAGAATTACCTTTGTATCACGGGTATTTACCTCTGCCCTAACTCGACCACCCTCTTTATTATACCTAATAGCGTTGTCACAAAGATTGTATACAAGTTCCTCCAGCATCATTTTGTTGCCCATAATGACCCCGCCGTTACCGCCAACCGAAATATTCACCTTGCAATTTTCCGCCTTAAGATGAAGCATGTCTGCGGTGTTTACAGCTATTTTATAAAGGTCAACCTTTTCAAAGCTTTCACACGCATTAGGCTCGTCAAGCTCGCTAAGCTTAAGGATATCACCAATAAGGCCAATAAGCCTTCCTGCTTCGGTATGAATTTTTCCTGCAAAAATCTTTATATCTCCGTCTTGCACCATACCATTTTCTATCATTTCTGCATAGCCGGTTATACTTGTAAGTGGTGTTTTAAGCTCGTGAGAAACATTTGCAGTAAACTCCTGACGCATTTTTGCACTTTCTGCTTTTTTTACTTGATGCTCTTTCACCGCCAGTGCAAAAGGCTCAAGCTCCTTATATGGCACGTCTTTATCAATGTCTTCAATGTTTTGGGCCATTGCCTCAATGGGCCCAACTAAGCTTTTTGTAAGCACTTGGCTAAGTATTACGCTCATCACCATTATCATAAGCCCAATGGCAACAACAGCTGGCATTGCATCGTTATAATCTGAATACATACCTGCAACTTCCATAGCAATTCTAAGCACATTGCCGTCTTCCATAAGGGTTGCATAATAGTATGTATTATAACCTAGGGTGTTGCTTTTTCGCATGGTTTCACCAACACCTGTTGCTCTTGCCTGCATAATTTCCTCACGGTTGCTATGATTTGCCATTTTGCTTAAATCCGTATCGCTTTCAAAAAGCACACTTCCGTCAGGTGCAACAAGGGTAATACGTATACCGTTGCCGCAATATGCCTCTAAATCACTATAATCATGCAAATTGTTGTATCCTGCTCCAAGGGTCTTTGCTGTAAGACGAATATCTTCTTTCACCTGTTTGTCAAAGGTTCTGTGAAAAACTGTTAACGTAAGCGCCGCCGTAAGTATCATAGACAATATGCCTATCATAAACAACCTTTCATTAATTTTTTCCTCCACAAAACCGCCTCTTTCTATTCGTCCCTTAACCCGTCAATTTTATAACCAACGTTTCTGACTGTTTTAATGTAAGCGCCGCATAACCCCAGTTTTTGCCTTAGGGTTTTTATATGCATATCCACCGTTCGGCTTTCGCCCTCATAATCTGTTCCCCACACAGTGTCCATGATTTTATCTCTTGAAAGCACAATACCTTGGTTGCTCATTAAATATTTCAAAAGCTCATATTCCTTATATGTCAGTTCACAAACTTTCCCCTCAGCCGTCACCTGTCTCTTTCTGTCGTTAAGAACAATTCCCTCAAATGTAAAAATTTCTTCGCCGCCAATATTATAGCGTCTAAGCACTGCTTTAACACGAGATATAAACTCCATTATTCCAAATGGCTTTGTAATATAGTCGTCAGCACCTCCGTCAAGGCCTTTAACTGCATCAATTTCAGATGTTTTTGCAGTAACCATAACAACAGGTATACTTTTTGTTTTGTCACTTTGCCTAAGCCTTTTAAGAATTTCCAGTCCATCTTCTCCTGGTAACATAATATCCAAAACAACAAGGCTTGGCAACGCTTTTCGGCATTCTTCAAAAAACCCTTCACTGCCTGAAAAACCAATCACATTAAAACCACTGTTTTTTAGCGCATAGCTTTCCATCTCTCTTATGTTAATATCATCTTCAACAATATAAATCATTTCTGCCCTCCTATCTTAGAGCATATTTGGTTTTAAATGCCTCATACTGACCTTCAAAATACTTATTATGAGATTCTTTAAGTTCATTAATATATTCATGTGTAGACATACTGTTTTTTGCAATTTCTATAACACATACAGCAATGTTGGAACAATGGTCTGCAACTCTTTCATAGTTAGTTATAAGGTCACTAAACACAAAGCCCATTTCAGTGGTGCATTCGCCTTTTTGCAGTCTTTCAATGTGTTTTGTTTTAAGGCTTGCTTTAAGCAAATCAATAACCTGCTCCAATGGCTCAACCTTTGTTGCAAGCTCCACATCGTTGTTTATAAAAACTTCCATAGACATATCCAGAATTTCGCGTAAAGCCGAAGAAATTATCCTAATTTCTGCTTTTGCCTCGTCACTGAATACAATGTTCTTGCTATATATTTCATCTGCTGTTTCTTTAATATTCTGTGCGTGGTCGCCAATACGCTCAAAATCGCCAATGCAATGCAGAAGTTTAGACGTTTCATTACTGTCCTCTGCAGATAAGTCTTTACTGCTTAATTTAACAAGGTATGTGCCAAGCTTGTCCTCGTAAACATCAATTTTGTCTTCATTTTCAACAATACTTTCCAAAAGCTGTGGATTATAATTGTCAAGACTGTCTATGGCATCAAACAATGTGCTTTTTGCTAACAAAGCCATTTTATCTGCAATGGTTTTACAACGATAAACTGCAACAGACGGTGTTCCCAAAAGTCTATCATCCAGCATTTGAAATTCCTCATCCTCAACATCTTCCTTAACCGTAAGGCACGCAAGCTTTTCAAGCACTTTCGTAAATGGAAGCATAACAGCAGTTGCTATAAGGTTAAAAAGTGTATGCACCACTGCAATGTTAAAAGCATTCACAGAATCATTAATAAAACTGAAGTTAATTATTGCATTAAGACTATAAAAGCCTATCATAAATAAAATTGTTCCAATTATGTTAAAATATAAATGCACCATAGATGCACGTTTTGCATTTTTGCTGGCACCAACGCCTGCTAAAAGTGCTGTAATACATGTACCAATGTTTTGTCCCATTATAATAGGAATTGCACTGCCAAAGGTAATTGCCCCTGTTTTGGATAATGCCTGCAAAATACCAACAGACGCTGAGGAGCTTTGAATAGCCGCTGTAAGTAATGCTCCAGCCAAAACGCCAAGAACTGGGTTTGAAAACAAAAGTAAAATGTTTGTAAACTCTGGCACTTCTGCAAGTGGCTTAACTGCCGCACTCATCATCTCCATACCCGTCATAAGTACAGTGAATCCAAGAAAAATAGTACCAAGATTTTTCTTTTTATCACTTTTAGAAAACATATAGAAACCAATACCAATTGCTGCTAAAATTGGTGCAAAAGAGGATGGCTTCATAAGCCTAATGATAAAACTACTGCTTTCTAGCGCCGATAAACTTAAAATCCATGAGGTAACTGTTGTACCTATGTTTGCACCCATAATAATGCCTATAGCTTGCCTAAGGTTCATCAATCCTGAATTTACAAATCCAACCACCATAACCGTTGTAGCTGAAGAACTTTGAATAACTGCAGTAACACCGACACCTAAAATTAACCCTTTAATTGGGCTTGATGTAAGCTTTTCCAAAATAATTTTTAACTTTCCACCTGCCTGCTTCTCCAAAGCACTACCCATTACATTCATTCCGAATAAAAACAGTGCAAGTCCTCCAATTAAAGAAAGCACATTAAATATATCCATATTTTCTATTTCCTCCTTGAAAAGCATTCCACACAAATTTTACATTATAAAGTGTCACATGTATAGTATCTGTTGCAAGTAAAATCCATATACACCTCAATGTAAAATATATGTAAAATATATGTATGATGGATACGTATTAAGTTTTATTTTTGTTCCAAACTCCGGATTTATAAAACATGAACGAAAGTGCCGCACCTATTGCCCAGCCTATTGGCCACGAATACCAAATGCCCATTTCACCAAAGCTTCCAACCAGTATAAAGGATAAACCAACTCTTAAAATAAGGTCTGCAAAGGTTGTAATCATAAACGGTACAGCACAGCTTGTTGCTCTTAAAACGGCGTCACAGCAAATTTTCAAACCCGTAACCACAAAAAATGGTGCAACAACCCTTAAAAATTTTGCTCCTGCCTCAATTACCTCCTTCCCTTCGGTTGGGTCAACAAAAAGCCCCATAAGCTGGCGGGAAAAAGCCATTAATATTGCTGTAGAAATCAACCCAAATGCTGCAATCATTATGTATCCTGCTTTTACGCCTTCTTTCACCCTATCCACCTTGCATGCACCATAATTTTGTGCAACATAACCAGAAAGGCCATTTCCAAGGGTAATAATGTTAGTCACAACAAATGTATTAATCCTCATTCCTGCTGAAAACCCTGCAATAACATCTGAGCCGAAACTGTTTACAAGGGTCTGAATCATAAGATTTCCAACAGAAACGAAGCTTTTTTGGCAGGCACTTGGCACCGCCATAACAGAAATTCTTTTTAGCATATCTTTTGAAAAGAAGTTTACTTTGCCTTGGGTTTCAATTTTTTTAAGCCTGCTTACAAGAACAAAAAAAGCAAGCACTCCTGCAACTCCTTGTGCAATGAAGGTTGCCCAAGCAACACCTGCAACACCCCAATTGAATTTAATTACAAAAACTAAATCCAATACAACATTAAAAACTGACGACATTATAAGAAAATAAAGTGGTGTTTTTGAATCACCCAATGCAGTAAATATTCCCGTGCAGGTGTTATATATGAAAAGAAAAACCACTCCAAAAATATAAATTCGTAAGTAAAGCGAGCTTTCATTAAAAATATCCTGCGGAGTGTTTAGCATTCTAATCATTCCATTACAAAAAATTGTACCTAACACTGTCATAAAAACACTTAATGCAAATGTAGAAACAATAGATGTATATGCAGCCGTTTTCATGCTCTCCATCTTTTTACTGCCAAAAAGTTGAGAAATTATAACGGAGCAACCAATATTTGTTCCTGCGGCAAGGGCAATAAAAATCATTGTTATTGGGTAAGATGCCCCAACTGCCGCAAGTGCCTCTTTACCTGCGAACTTGCCTGCAATCATACTATCTGCCATAGTATATAGCTGTTGAAAAATTGTACTTAAAACCAGTGGCACCGTGTAAAGCCACAATGTTTTAGAGGGCTTTCCAACTGTTAAATCCTTTACCATTAAAACACCTTCTGCCTTCTGTCGATTTCAGCCTGATTATGCCTTTTTGCAAAATTTATGCTGTAACTTCATTATAATACTTTGAAATAATAATTCAACCGCGAAAAAGAATTTCTTGTACTGTGTTTGCTTTAATATAGTAATATTTCAACTCTTATTCTAATAAATTACTGGTAAATTTTTCTAAAATTAAGTTGTATGTGGTTGTTTGTATAGTATAATAAAAGTATGGTGTTGTGTTTATGCTAATCATCATGTGCAATTTAAAAATTGTAGGTTTACAAAAGGGAGGAATGTTTTATGCGCAAGAATTTTATTTGTAAGGTTTTAGCTACAGTAACAATTGTTGCTGTAAGCGCAACTTCTGTTTTGGCGGCTTCACCTGCCAGCATAGAAGTACAAGGTCAACTTATTAAACTAGAAGAAGGCGTTGACGCAAAAGTTATTGACGACAGCATGTATATTCCTATTCGAGCATTGTTTGAAGCTATGGGGTATGACGTATATTGGGACGAGAACGACCAAATGGTTTCTCTTTATGACCCATTAAAAATATCTGGCTTTCAAAACAGAGAACAAAAAATTGATTCAGCTGTTTGGCAGCTTTCAGCGGAGGCAAGAGCATGCTTTATACAAGCTTTTAACTTAGCAACATTAAAACTTGATGAAAAGGTAGCAAATAAAAAGGACGGAGAAAAACTTGCATTAATTGCAGATATTGACGATACACTTGTAGACGGTGTTATGTACACTGCTGATGTTTTACAGGATGGAGACTGGACAGACGAAGCTTTTGGCAAGTCTTTGGCAACAGATACGTGCTTGGCTATTCCTGGCGCAGTTGAATTTATGAACTATGCACAGCAAAAAGGTGTTGAAGTATTTTATGTAACAAACAGAAGCTCATTAAATAAGCAAGTTACCCAAGATCAGCTTATTAAATTAGGGTTTCCTAATGCTGACTGGGCGCATATTTTTATTATGGAAGATGGCATGGGTTCCAACAAAGAGGGAAGACGAAATACAATTGAGGCAGATTATAATGTTGTAATGCTGTTGGGTGATAACCTTGCTGATTTCGACGATATATTTGATAGAAAACTTGGGGTAGATGGAAGAAGAGATGCTGTGGACAGCGTATATAGCCTTTGGGGTGATAAATTTATTATTTTGCCAAACGCTGTATATGGCGACTGGGAAGGTGCTGTTTACTACAATGACAAGACATTAACAGCTGAACAAAAAAATGAGGCAAAAGTTAAGCTTTTTGACGAATATAAATACACTAAATAGGTAATTAAAAACCTATTGATTAATTGCCACAGTCTAATAAGGATTTGCCGTAAGATTTTCAAATCCTACGGCTTTTCTTTTGGACTGTATTTTATAATATATTAAATCCTAGGCACTCATTTTCGTTATAAATAAAATATTATAAATTTTTTTGTCTATTTTTCAAGTGGCCTAAACATTTTTAAACAATATATGGCTCTGTAAAACATATTTATTTGTAATAATTTTCCAAATAATAAAAAATATTTCATTTATTTCATTTAGAAGATGGTGCTTTCCTACGTTATATGCATGTTTTCATAAGTTTGACACAACAATCTAAACATGATACCTTACAGATATACATAGAATTGTATAAATTATCCATGTCATTTCATTTTATTAAGTAACGACATTTTAAGGAGGGATTTATATGTCACAAAGTACGAATACCACAAAGTATGCCTCAAGTTTCAACCAACAATTTACCGTTCGAGGCGTAATAATAGGCATAATCGGCGCAATTATACTTACCATGAGCTCTATGTTTATTGCACTAAAACTAAGCTCTTTGCCTTGGCCAATAATGTTTGTTGCCTTGGTTTCCATGTTCTCGCTTAAAGCTTGCGGTAACACAAACTTTAACGAAATAAACGTAACCCACACAATAATGAGTGCAGGGTCTATGGTTGCAGGTGGATTAGCCTTTACTCTTCCTGGAATATGGATGCTTAATCCCAATGCCGATGTAAGTGTCACTAAACTACTTTTAGTAACCCTTGGCGGTGTAGTTTTAGGACTTATTTTTACGGCACTGATTAGAAAATATTTTATAGAAACAAAGGCTCTTCCCTATCCTATGGGTCAGGCGGCGGCAAAAGAAGTTATTGTAGGTGATGAAGGTGGTAAAAAAGCAGGCGTACTTTTTGGCTCTATGGGCATTGCCGCTGTTTTTACAGCCCTTAGAGACTGGTTTCAAAAAATACCTGGTGTAATTTGGAACCAGAAAATGATGAGCTATGGCTCTTACGGCGGTATTTGGTTATCCCCAATGCTTATGGCAGTTGGTTACATAATTGGACCATTGTTTATAGGTGTGTGGTTTTTAGGTGCAATCATTGGTGATTTTGGAATACTAATTGGCGGTCAAAGCTTTGGCCTTTGGGATGGAGCAACCGCGGCGGCTATTAAATCCTCTCTTGGTATAGGGCTTATGGTTGGCACTGGTATAGGCATTATTGTAAAAGGCATTCTTCCTAAGGCAAAAGAAATTTTTGGCCCTATGTTCTCTAAAGAAAGTCTTGGCGACTCCATCGTTTCCCTTCGCTGGGCACCAATTGCTATGGTAGTTCTTGTTTTCTTATTTACTTATGTAACAAAAATGGGCGTTGCCGCTTCAATAGTTACTATTTTAGGCGTATGGCTTGCAACCTCAATGAGTGCACAATGCGTTGGTCAGTCTGGTATAAACCCAATGGAAATTTTCGGAATTATTGTACTTTTGGCTGCTAAGGCTGTTTCATCAATTGGGCAAGAGGAAGCCTTTTTTGTTGCTGCAATTGTTGCCGTTGCCTGCGGTCTTGCAGGGGATGTTATGAACGATTTTAAATCTGGCCATATTTTGCATTCCGACCCAAAAGCACAGTGGTATGGAGAAGTAATAGGTGGTATTATAGGTGCTTTTGTTTCCGTAGCAGTGCTTATAATAATACTTAAAGCATACGGTGCTGACGCATTTGGCTCCGAAACCTTCCCAGCGGCACAAGCAGGTGCAGTTGCGGCAATGGTTGGTGGAATATCCCACATGCCAGCGTTTATAATTGGTCTTGTGGTAGCCGTTGTGCTCTACTGCATCAACTTCCCAGTTATGACTCTTGGCCTTGGTGTATATCTTCCTTTCTATCTTTCAGCAACGGCATTCCTTGGCGGACTTATTCGCTTCTTGGTAAACAAATTTGCGCCTAAGTTTGAAGAAGAAGGTACTGGTTCTATAATTGCCTCTGGATTACTTGGCGGTGAAGCTGTTGTAGGCGTAATAATTGCACTTATAATTGCTGTACAAATTTTGGGCGCATAAAAAACAAGGTAAATTCAGAGGATAGCTTATAGCTAATTATTACTTTTTGGAAAAGAGGTATTTTACGTGAAGGAAATTAAAATAAGCGCAATAAAAGGTATAAAAATCGGCAACGCACAAAATACAGAAGGAGCAACAGGCTGTACTGCCATCATTTGCGAAAACGGAGCATGGGCAGGCATTGATGTACGTGGCGGCGGACCTGCCTCACGTGAAACCGAGCTTTTAAAACCAGTTAACATGGTACAGCAAATTCATTGTGTTATGCTTAGCGGCGGAAGTGCCTATGGTCTTGACGCCAGTGGCGGCTCAATGCAATACTTAGAGGAAAAAGGCATAGGGTTTAATGTAGGTGTTGGAATTGTGCCAATTGTTTGCGGCGCGTCCCTTTTTGACCTTGTTGTAGGCGACTCAAAATGCCGTCCAGACAAGGCAATGGGTTATGCGGCATGCCTTGCAGCCGAAAAAGGTGAAGAGCCTGAGCAAGGCAATTTTGGTGCTGGTACGGGTGCATCTGTTGGTAAGTTTTTAGGCATGGACTACATGATGAAAAGTGGACTTGGAACATATGCTGTACAAATTGGAGAGCTTCAAGTTGGAGCAATAGTTGCTGTTAATGCCCTTGGCGATGTAATTGATGTTGACACTGGAAAGCGTATTGCAGGTATACTTACGGAAGATAAAACAGCAATCCGTAATACTCCAGAGATTATGTATGCCCAGTACGACAGTGGTCGTGACGTGTTTAAAGGAAACACAACTATTGGTTGTGTAATTACCAATGGAAAAATAACTAAAACTCAGGCAAATAAAATTGCTTCCATGGCGCATAACGGCTATGCAAGGGCTATTAACCCAGTGCATACATCTGCCGATGGTGACTCTATTTTTGTTATGGCAACAGGAGAAGTTGAAGTAAGCGAAGACGCACTAGGTACATTGGCGGCAGAAGTAATGGCAAAAGCCATAAATAATGCAGTGCTTCATGCAAACGCCGCGTATGGACTTAAATGTGCAAAGGATTTTTAATTTTAAAACCCTTGGGCGTCGCCCAAACCCACTTGTTTTTGAAAAAAGCAAGACCAAAAACTTAACTAAAACCGCATGGATATGGGTTTTACTATATTAACACAAAAAAAATTGCCAAGGATAACTCCAAGGCAATTTTTTTGTGTGTTGGGATAAAGAAATTTTAATATATCAAAGGTATTAACCCCTTGATTTCTAAGTTTAATTGGTTTAATTTAGATATTAGTCATCTAAACCTTCAACCTTTGTGTTGTATGAATATTCAGGTGTTGGGAAAGTTCCTTCAACAACTTCTTTGTGGTATGTGTTAAATGCATCAATAATCTGTGGTCTAAGGTCTGCAAACTTTTTAGCAAACTTAGGAACCCACTCGTACATGCCAAGCATATCCTGTAAAATAAGTGCCTGCACTTCACACTCTGGACCAGCGCCAATTCCAATAACAGGAATGCCAATATTTTTTCTGATGTACTGTGTTACAGAAACAGGAACGCCTTCAATCATAATTAAAAATGCGCCTGCATCTTCAATAGCTTTTGCGTCTTCCAAAAGCGCTTCAACAGCTTCCATGCTCTTGCCCTGTACCTTAAAGCCACCCATCATGCTTGTTGTTTGTGGTGTAAGACCAATGTGTCCACAAACAGGAATACCTGCTTCAACAATACCTTTAATAACAGCCGCAGAACGTTTTCCGCCTTCAAGCTTAATAGCGTCACATCCAATTCCTGTAAAAAGCCTGTTTGCACTTATAATTCCTTGCTCAACAGAAACATTGTAAGCACCAAAAGGCATATCTCCTATAATAAACTTGTTTGGCGCACCTCTTTTAACTGATTTTCCATGGTGAACGATGTCTTCAACTGTTACACCAACTGTTCCTTCGTAACCAAGCATTGTCATTCCAAGTGAATCACCAATAAGAATCATTTCAATATCACTAGCTTCAACCATTGTAGCTGAAGTGTAGTCATAGCAAGTAACAAGGGTATATCTGTTTCCATTTTCCTTTGTTGCTCTAATGTCAGGTACTGTAACTTTCTTATTCATTATAAATTCCCCATCCTTTCAAAATACCGTGATTACGGTTACTAAACATTGATATTAATTAATCAGCGTTCAAATAATATTAAGCTACAAAGCCACATCTATGTAAGCCCTCGCCTTATTAATTATACTTAACAAAAATCAGACTTTTAATCCTTATGCTAATAAAAAATTAAGGATGACTTTTGTCATTTAAATGATTATATCCCACCTCTTGTTCAATGTCAATACGTTGTTCAACAACTTTTAATACAAAAATTTCATAACTTTTTAAGAAATTTTCTACCTAATTACTTATCTGCACCCTGCATAAGCTTGCAAGCATGCATCATGTGCAAACGCATAGCAGTTCTTGCACCATCAGCATCACGTTTTTCCATAAACTGCATAACAAGGCGGTGGTCACGCAGTGTTTCAATTCTGAGCTCTTCGTTGTTTTGAGATATTACAACGCTAAGATAAATTGCCTGCAACAAAACAGGTATAAGCTTATTCATGTACTCGTTATGGGTAGCCTTGGCTATTGCCTTATGAAATTCCTGTTCTTCCTTTGTTCTGTCAACATTTTCTGCTATTTTTTCTTCCAGAATGTTTCCCAGCTTAATTATGTTTCTAATTTCCTTTTCAGTAGCACGTAAGGTTGCATAATACGCCGCCTCAGGTTCGATTATAATTCGCATTTCGTATAAATCTTTTATGTTGCCTTTTTTTGTGGCAAAAGTATTTACATCATGCTTTCCATCCGCTAAATCCTCCACCACAAAGGTTCCCTTACCACGCTTAATCTCCAGTAAACCATTGGTAGATAATATTCGTATTGCCTCTCTCAAAGTTGCCCTATTAACATTCAACTCTTTGGAAAAATCATTTTCGTTAGGTAGTTTGTCCCCTTGGTTAAAACGTTTTTCCACAGTAATCATTGCATATATATCATCAGCTATTAGTTCCGATAATGCCTTTGGCATAAGTTGCCTCCTAAAATTTATAATGAACAATACCCATACTACTACAAAGAAATATTTTTTTCAATAGGAGTATTTCTTATACATGCACAAGGCACATGCTGTTAGCATGTGCCCTCGTCAAACTCTCCAAATTTTCTGAATCTTTCGTACCTTTGCTCAATCAATTCTTCTTTGCTAAGGGCAAAAAGCGCTTTAAACTCATTAATAAGGCTTTCTTTAATTATATCTGTAGTAAATTTAAGGTTATTTTCAATTCCCTCTGGTGCTTCTGGAATAATTTTTTCTATAACTCCATTTTTAATAAGGTCGTTGGCTGTAATTTTCATAAGCTCTGCCGCCTCGCCGCTACGTAAAGGATTTCGCCACAAAATGCTGGCAAATCCTTCTGGTGAAAGCACTGCATACATGCCATTATCTAACATCCAAACTCTGTCGCCTGCCGCCAATGCCAATGCACCGCCGCTTCCGCCTTCGCCAATAAAAATACTTATTATCGGGGTTTTTATGCCTGCAGTTTCAAATAGGCACCTAGCTATAGCTTCACCCTGTCCTCTCTCTTCTGCACCAATTCCAGGGTACGCGCCCGAGGTATTAATAAGGGTAACTACAGGGCGGTTAAATTTCTCTGCCTGTTTCATAAGGCGCAACGCCTTACGGTAACCCTCAGGATTTGGCGAACCAAATCTTCTGCTTACATTTTCTTCAAGGGTACGTCCTTTTTGCACGCCTATTACTGTAACTGGCATTCCGTTAAGACTGGCAATTCCACCAACAATCGCCTTATCGTCTGCAAAATATCTGTCTCCATGAAGTTCTATAAAATCATCAAATATTTCTTCAATAAATTCCAGCGAAGTAGGTCTGGTTACTTTTCTTGCTTTAGCCATTACATCTGCCGCATTACTCATTGTAACCCTCCTTTTTGCTGTGAAGCGCAAGCAGTTTACCAAGCACTTCTTTCATTTCATTTCTTTTAACAATTTTGTCTACAAAGCCGTGTTCCAACTGAAACTCTGCCTTTTGGAAGCCCTCTGGAAGTTTTTCGTTAATTGTTCCTTCAATAACTCGCTGACCAGCAAAGCCGATAGTTGCCTTTGGTTCGGCAATTATAATATCACCAAGGCTTGCAAAGCTTGCACTTACGCCGCCTGTTGTTGGGTCTGTCATAACTGCAATGTACAATAATCCTGCTTCACTATGTTTTTTAAGTGCCGCACTTGTTTTTGCCATCTGCATAAGAGAAATAATCCCCTCCTGCATTCTGGCTCCGCCTGACGTAGTAAAAATAACAATAGGAAGGTTCATGCTTGTGGAACGTTCAATAGAGCGAGTTATTTTTTCACCAACTACAGAACCCATTGAACCCATCATAAAATTACTGTCCATAACGGAAATAACTGTATCCTGCCCGTTAATTTTACATCTTCCGCTAACTACGCCTTCTTTAATACCGCTTTTTTCTTGTGCTTTTTCAATTATTTTATCGTAGTCTGGGTAACCCATTGGGTCTTTTGAAATCATGTTTTTGTCATACTCGATAAAACTGCCCTCATCGCAGGTAACTGCAATTCTTTCCATTGCAGACATGCGAAAATGACCGCCGCATTTTGGACAAACCTTAAAGTCACTCATTTCCTTTTGGTAAATAAGGTTTTTGCAGTGGCCACATTTTACCCACATACCATCGGGTATACTTGGGTTTTCAATTTCCTCCGCAACAGGCTCTTTTCTTTGCGGACGTTCCAACATTATATAATTTTTCTTCTTAAATAGGTTCATCAGCACTCACCTGCTACTTTATTATTTCGTTGGCAATAAAACTTGTATCAAATAGACCAGCCAAATATTTTTCGTTGGTCAGTATTTTTTCTTGAAACTCAATGTTTGTATCCACGCCCTCAATAACAAACTCGTAAAGACATCTGCGCATTTTTTCAATGGCCTCTGCACGGGTGTTTCCATAGGTAATAACCTTGGCAATCATTGAATCGTAATACGGCAATATATTACATCCTGCATAAACCGCACTGTCAATTCTTACGCCAAGCCCGCCACCTGGCACTAAAAGGAAGTCAATTTTTCCTGGGCTTGGAGCAAAGTTTTTCTCTGGGTTTTCCGCATTAATTCTGCATTCAATGGCATGACCTTTTATAACAACATCTTTTTGCTTAATTGTCATTTTCTGCCCTTCTGCAATTCTAATTTGTTCCTTAACAATGTCTATTCCTGTTATCATTTCAGTTACAGGATGTTCCACCTGTATACGTGTATTCATTTCCATAAAGTAGAAATTTCCACTTTTTTCATACAAAAACTCAATTGTGCCTGCACTTTTGTAGCCAACTGCCTTTGCGGCCTTTACCGCCGCATCACCCATTGCTTTACGCACATCTTCGTTAAGGGCTGGAGATGGCGCTTCTTCTAAAACCTTTTGGTTTCTTCTTTGAAGAGAACAGTCACGCTCTCCTAAGTGAATAACATTGCCAAACTCATCACCTAAAATTTGTATTTCAATATGGCGTGCATTTTCAACTACCTTTTCCATGTACATAGTATCGTCGCCAAACGCAGCCTTCGTTTCACTTTTAGCACTTTCGTATGCCGCTTCAAGGTCTTCCTCACTGCGTACAATACGTATGCCTTTGCCACCGCCGCCTGCTGAAGCTTTTACCATAACTGGATAGCCTAGTTTTTTTGCAACCTCTTTTGCCTTTTGGGAATCTTCCACAACACCGTCACTGCCTGGTATAACTGGAACTTTCGCCTCAATCATAAGCTCTCGTGCGTTAGATTTATTACCCATCTTGTCAATTGTTTCTGCGTCTGGGCCAATAAATTTTATATTGCATTCGGTACACATTGCGGCAAAAATACTGTTTTCCGCAAGAAAGCCAAACCCAGGGTGAATAGCTTGTGCCTTTGTAGCAACTGCCGCACTTATAATGTTTTGCATGTTAAGGTAGCTGTCGTTACTTTTTGCTGGGCCTATGCAAACGGCCTCATCTGCCAATTGGGTATGCAGTGCATCTCTATCCGGCTCGGAAAAAACAGCAACTGTCTTTATGCCCATTTCTCTGCAAGCACGTATAATACGTACTGCTATTTCACCTCTGTTGGCAATTAATATTTTAGAAAACACTTAAACCACCTCAAATTTATCCTATCATAAATGTTATTTCTGCTTCACAGGCTTTTTTGCCATCAACATATGCAACTGCCTTGCCAACGCCTGCAATGGATTTCAACTTAATAATTTCCAACTCAATGCGAAGGGTGTCTCCAGGCACTACCTTGCGTCTAAATTTAGCCTTGTCTATACCTCCAAAATAAGCAGTCTTGCCTTTGTATTCTTCCATGCTAAGCACCGCATATGCACCTGCCTGTGCCATAGCCTCCACAATAAGCACGCCTGGCATTACAGGTTCGCTTGGAAAATGACCTACAAAATAAGGCTCATTCATAGTTACGTTTTTAATTGCTACCACACGTTCACCAGGTACAACTTCTTCAATTCTATCTATCAGCAAAAACGGAGGTCTATGTGGAAGAACCTTCATTATATCATTAATATCATTCATTTTCATTCTCCTTTTAAGGATGTGCCAAATAGTTTTGGTTTAAACTATTCTAAATAATGGCTGACCATATTCCACTAAAGCCTCAGGTGTTGCAAGCACTTGGGCAATTTCCCCGTCAAACTCACTTACTACCTCGTTCATAATTTTCATAGCTTCAATTATGCAAAGCACATCGCCTTTTTTAACCTTAGAGCCAACGCTTACAAAGTTTGACTTTCCAGGTGCTGAACTTGCGTAAAAAGTTCCAACCAAAGGTGCTTTAACAACATTGCCGCCAAGGGTTTCAGCTTTTGGTTTTTCCATACTTTCTGTTTTTTGCACAACTACCTGCTTTTCCTGTGAAGAAACAGCTTCCGCAACAATAGGTGCAGATGTACTTACTGTATCCGCTGTGTTTTTGCTCATTTTAATAAATGCGCCGTTGTTTGAAAGCTCAAAGCTTCTTAAATTTGAAGAATCTATAATTCCAATAAGTTCTTTTATTTCGTTAAATTCCATTACCTTATGCCTCCCACTTTTTCAAGCATAATACTGCATTGTGTCCACCAAAACCAAGAGAGTTGGATAATGTATAGTTTACACTAGCAGTCCTTGCACCTTCTGTTACATAATCAAGGTCACATTCCTCGTCTTTGTTTTCATAACCTATTGTAGGCGGAATTATATCATTTTGCAATGCAAAAATACAAGCTATTGCTTCAATTGCACCTGCCGCACCAAGTAAATGTCCTGTCATAGACTTTGTAGAGGAAACTGGCACGCTATATGCTGTATCTCCAAATGCCCTTTTAATAGCCATTGTTTCGCCAATATCGTTATGGTGAGTTCCAGTTCCGTGGGCATTGATGTAGGAAACATCTTTTGCAGAAATTCCTGCCTCATTCATTGCCATAATCATTGCCTTTGCCGCACCTTCGCCATCTGGTGACGGTGCAGTTACATGGTAAGCGTCACAAGTTGCACCATATCCAACAACTTCGCCATATATTTTTGCACCACGAGCCTGTGCGTGTTCAAGTTCTTCAAGCATAAGTATACCTGCACCATCACCCATAACAAAACCGCCACGTTCCTTATCGAAAGGTCTGCAAGCTTTTTTAGGGTCAGTTTCAGTAGAAAGTGCTGTTAGGTTTGCAAAACCAGCAACTGCAATTTGGCCAATTGAAGCTTCTGTCCCACCTGCAATACAAATATCCAAGTATCCGTGCTTAATGTTTCTGTAAGCTTCGCCAATGGAATTTGTGCCTGTTGCACAAGCTGTAACAATTGATGAACAAATGCCTTTTGCACCAAATTTAAGGGCAATGTTACCTGCCGCCATGTTGCCAATTGTCATTGGAATAAAAAGAGGAGAAACCTTAGATGGTCCTTTTTCCCCTAATTTTAAAATTTGTTCTTCCATGGTGTTAAGTCCGCCAATGCCACTTCCAACAATAACACCAAAACGGTCATGGTCTATTTTTTCGCTGTCAAGCCCGCTCATTTCATACGCCTGACAAGCCGCCGCAACTCCATATATTGAAAACATATCGTTTCTCTTAAGTTCTTTTTTAGGTACGTATTTTTCAGCGTCAAAGTCTTTAATCTCTGCCGCAACTTTCACTTTAAAGTTTTCAGTATCAAACTTTTTAATATAATCTATACCGCACGCACCATTTTTAAGTCCGTCCCAAAAACTGTTTACGTCATTGCCAATAGGTGTAATTGCACCCATACCTGTAATAACACATCTTTTCACTTTAAAGACCTCCTTAGTTCATAACCATGCCGCCGTCTACATTAAGTACCTGTCCTGTTATATATCTGTTTTTCGCAAGGAATACTGCCGCCCTTGCAACATCCTCACCTGTCCCAGCTTTTTTAAGTGGAATAGTGTTCATCATTTTCTCTTTTGCCTCATCACTCATAACATGGGTCATATCGGTTGCAATAAAGCCTGGGGCAATGGCATTGCAAGTAATTCCTCTTGCCGCAAGCTCACGTGCTGTAGATTTTGTAAGACCAATAAGGCCAGCCTTGCTTGCTGCATAGTTAGCCTGCCCAGCATTACCCATAAGCCCCACAACAGAGCTTAAATTTATAATTGTACCTTGTTTTTGCTTAAGCATTATGTTTGAAGCGTGGCGAATTGTATTAAATGCACCTTTAAGGTTTATTCTAAGCACAGAGTCAAAATCCTCCTCGCTCATACGCATTAAAAGTCCGTCACGAGTAATACCTGCATTATTAACTAAAACATCCAAACTGCCAAAATGTGCTTTGGCATCTTTAATAAGACTTTCAGCTTGAACAAAATCGCTTACGTCTGCCTTAACTGCGAAACACTCCACACCAAAGGCTTCAATTTCCTTTATAGTTTCGTCATCCACTGTACTTCTATAGTTAAGCACAATGTTTGCACCTTCTTTGGCAAATTCAATAGCTATTGCTTTGCCAATGCCTTTTGCCGCACCTGTTACCAATACTGTTTTGCCTTTTAGCATTTTTCTTCCTCCAATGATGCCAATGTTTTTTCCAATGACTTCATATCTTCTACATTCAATATTTTTACACCCTTAACTGTGCGTTTAACAAAACCTGATAATGCTTTGCCTGGGCCAATTTCAATAAAAGTATCCACATCCTGTTGGTGAAGATAATTTATTGTGTCTTCCCACTTAACAGGGCTCATTACCTGTTTAATAAGAGTTTTGTCAATTTCACTTTCAACCATAGGCTCGCCTGTTACGTTTGTTATAACAGGTATATCCATAGGGTTTATTTGAATATTTTCAAGTTCAATAGCAAGCTTATCACTTGCTGGCTTTAAAAGTGCTGTATGGAAAGGTCCGCTTACGTTAAGCTTAACACACATTTTTGCACCTTGCTCTTTCAATAATTCCGCCGCTTTTCCTGCTGTTTGGGTTTCTCCGGCAATAACAATTTGCCCTGGGGCATTATAATTTGCTGGGGCAACGTATCCACCCTGTGCCATAACCTCTGCACAAGTCTTTTCCACTACGTCACGCTCTAAACCCATTATGGCATACATTGCACCTTCACCTTCCGGTACAGCCTCTGTCATAAAACGGCCTCTTTTTCTTACTAACTGAACTGCATCTTCAAATTTGAAAACACCGCTTGCCACACAAGCTGAATATTCGCCAAGGCTAAGCCCTGCCACATAATCTGCCTTAACGCCTTTTTCTTCAAGTATTTTTAATGCCGCAATGCTCATTGTTAAAATTGCTGGCTGTGTATATTCTGTTTTATTAAGTTTTTCTTCGTCTGCAAAGCACACATCTGTTATGGAGAAGCCAAGTGCTTCGTCCGCAATATCAAAAACCTCTTTTGCTGAGGTGAAATTTTCGTATAATTCTTTTCCCATACCAATATTTTGGGAACCCTGTCCGCTAAAAATAAAAGCTATCTTCATAATCACTCATCCTTAAAAAGAATAAGACCATTTAACCCTCTATTCCACCTTTTAGAGTGGCAGAATAGAGGGAAACCATTAAGGTCTTTCTGCATTTTTTATAATTGCTTTGTATTCGGTGTAAAGTTCGTCTAAAATTTCCTTTGCTGTCTGCTCTTTAGTTACAAGACCTGCAATCTGTCCGCTCATAATAGAGCCGTTTTCCATATCACCGTCTAAAACGGCACGTCTTAAAGCACCTCTGCCAAGAACATCAAATTCTTCTGCTGGGGCATTCTTTTTGTCAAGTTCTTCAAGTTGTCTTGCAAGGTGGTTTCTTATAACACGCACCGGGTGTCCTGTAGACTGCCCTGTTGTTGTTGTGTCAATATCCTTCGCCTTAATAATTCTGTCCTTATAATTCTGATGTACCGTGCATTCTTTAGCGACAAGAAACCTTGTGCCAATCTGAAAGCCAGATGCACCAAGCATAGTCGCCGCCGCCATACCTCTGCCGTCTGCAATACCGCCTGCGGCAATAACAGGTATGTTAAGTGCATCCACCACCTGTGGCACAAGTGCCATAGTTGTAATTTTACCAACGTGACCGCCAGATTCACAACCCTCAGCAATAACTGCGTCTGCACCATCTTTCTGCATACGCTTTGCAATAGCAACAGAAGGTGCAACAGGCAAAACAATAGTGCCTACTTCTTTAAATGCCTTTATATACTTGCCCGGACTTCCTGCACCTGTTGTAACAACAGGCACTTTTTCCTCGCAAACCACCTGTGCAATTTCGTCTGCAAACTGACTTAAAAGCATAATGTTTACCGCAAAAGGCTTGTCTGTAATTTCTCTTATTCTTCTAATTTCTTCACGACAGCCTTCGCCATTTAAATGCCCTGTTGCCAAAACGCCTAGTCCGCCTGCGTTAGAAACCGCCGCCACAAGGCTGGAATCGGAAATCCACGCCATAGCACCCTGTATAATAGGGTATTTTATGTTCAGTAATTTACATATGTCCGCATACATTTAATTTCCACCTAACTAATATTATTTGCTTGCTTCAACAAGCTTAACAACGTCGCCTACTGTTTTAATAGACTCTACGTTTTCAATCTTAATATCAAATTCATCTTCAATGTCGTTAATAATTTGGAAAAGGTCAAGTGAATCTGCTTCCAAATCATCCTTAACACTTGTTTCCATTGTAATTGAATCTGCGTCCTTACCTGTTTGTTCTGCAATTATTTCTTTAATTTTTTCAAAGTCCATTTTAAAATCCTCCTAGTTTTTAGTTGTAGTTTTATATTTAAATTTAGTAATACCTAGAATTCAACCAGCATTGAGCCCCAGGTTAACCCTGCGCCAAAGCCACACATAACAACTTTGTTTCCCTCTTTTATAAGCCCTTTTTCCATCATTTCATTTAACGCAATAGGAATGCTTGCTGAAGAAGTGTTTCCATACTCAAACATATTCATATAGAACTTATCCATAGGTATTTTAAGCTTGCGGCTAACCACTTCAACAATACGGCTGTTTGCTTGGTGCGGAAGAACAAAGTCAACTTCATCTTTTGTTATCCCTGCACTTTCCAACAAATTCATAATGGATTTTGGAGCTTTTCTTGTTGCAAAATCAAAAATAACTCTGCCGTCCATTTTTAAAAAGAAATCTCTGCCATCTCTTTTTTCACCATTAAAAGCGTTTACAACCTGTGAATATCCACCGGTAAGTGACATTCCCTTTGCGCCATCACTGCCAAGGTCTTCTGCAAGTATCCCACCTTTTTCACTTCTTTCAAGGTAAACACCACCTGCACCATCGGCAAAAAGCACACAAGTTCCTCTGTCTTCAAAATCCAAATATTTGCTTAAAACCTCTGCGCCAATAACAATTGCATTACTATATACACCTGTTTTAATAAATTTGTCTGCAACGGAAAGACCAAAAACAAAGCCACTGCATGCCGCACCAACATCAAATGCAAGTGCATTTTCAGCGCCAATTTCTGCTTGAACAAGGCAGGCAACAGATGGTGTTGTATAGTCAGGTGACACTGTTGCCACAACAATCAGTTCAATTTCTTTAGGGTCTTTATTAATTTTTTTAAGTATTTCTTTAGCCGCCTTTGAAGCTAAAACGGAAGTATTTTCATCTTCAGAAAAATGCCTGTTTCCTATTCCGCTTCTGGAAACTATCCATTCATCATTTGTATCCACTATTTTAGATAAATCGTCGTTTGTTACTATCTTTTCCGGCACATAAGCACCGGTAGACACTATTTTCGAGAAGTACATTGGCTATTCTCCTATTTCCCTTAGATTTTAACACAATTACTATTTAGTTATTTCCCTTAACCTATAAGATTATATTTTTCCTTTAAAAAAATACTAAGCTTACCAAGGGCTTTTGCAAGTACTTTGTGTTCTTCCTCGTTAAGGTCTTCAACGCAATTGTTAACCATTGTTCTGTGAAACTGGGCATGAACCCTATACAACAGTCTTCCCTTTTTTGTAAGACCTATTTTCACAACACGCCTGTCATTTTCACTTCTATACCGCTCTACATATTCCTTTTTAACAAGGTTGTTAACGGCTACGGTAAGTGTTCCAACAGTTATTTTAAGTTCCTTTGCAACCTCACTCATGCTTTTAGGCTCATACATGCCAATAGCTTCAATCGTATGCACCTCTGTAATGGAAACATCATTAAACTGCCCTTCTTTAAAGGCATTTTCTTCAATTGTTAATATGTTGTTGTATATTTCAACCAACAACTCATTAATAATATTTATTGTTTCCGTCATGGCTTACCCTCCACATAGTTTGGTGTATCAAATATTTTGATACTCAAAGTATAATTTATTTAATACCCTTAGTCAATCGTTATTTTGTATATAAAATATAAAATCATGAAATGATAATTACACAATATAAACAATATATATCATTATTATTGACAGCGAACTAAAGTTATAATATATTTACCCTAAATAAATAATTTGATACTCAAAGTTTAGGAGATGGAATAAATGAAGCTTAAACCACTTGTTATTGGCAATTTGGTTGCACCTGTACCTATTATACAAGGCGGAATGGGTGTTGGAATTAGCCTTTCACGCCTTGCAGGCGCTGTTGCCAAAGAGGGCGGTATTGGTATAATATCTGCTGCACAGCCAGGATACACTGATGCACATTTTATTGAAAACGCACTTAAAGCCAACCTTAAATCCCTTGGCGAACACATAAAAAAAGCCAAAGAGCTTTCTATGGGAGGCATAATTGGCGTAAATATAATGAAGGCATCTACAAACTATGCCGAATATGTGGATTGCTGTGTAAAAAACGGAGCAGACCTTATTATTTCTGGTGCTGGTCTGCCTATAGAACTGCCCTTGCTTTTAAAAGATACTGCTGTTAAGTTTGCACCAATTGTGTCTTCCCTTAAAGCCGCAAAGGTTCTTTTTAAAATGTGGGACAGACGTTATGAAAAGGTTGCAGATTTTGTTGTAATTGAAGGGCCTAAGGCTGGCGGGCATTTAGGCTTTACCCCAGAAGAAGCCGAAACCCTTACCCGTGAAACCTACGATACAGAGGTTAAAGCCATTGTTGATTATGTTAAAAGCTTTGAAGAAAAGTATAAACGTCCAATACCTGTAGTTTTTGGCGGTGGAGTGTACGATAGAAGTGACATAGACCATTACATGGAATTAGGCTGTGACGGAGTGCAGATGGCAACCAGATTTGTTGCTACAGAAGAATGCGACGCACCTCTTAGCTACAAACAAAGCTATGTTGATGCCACAAAAGACGACATAGTGATTGTTAAAAGCCCTGTTGGAATGCCTGGTCGTGCAATTCGCAATGAATTTGTTAAAGAGCGTGAAAAGGCTGACGAAAAGGTTACAAAATGCTTTAACTGCATTGAACATTGTAACCCCAAAACAACTCCATACTGCATAAGCATGGCGTTAATTCATGCCGCTGAAGGAGATACAAACCAATCATTGCTATTCTGTGGCGAAAATGCGTATCGGGTAGATAAAATAACAACAGTTAAGGCTATCTTTGATGAACTGAATGCCTAAAACATAATAATAAAAAAGCTGTATCTGTAAGCACTTTACAGATACAGCTTTTATTTTTTTGACAAACCTTAACAAATTTGTAATAGAACCTCTGTTACTTCTATGGTATGATTTCTTTATTGCAATAAAATAATTTAGTTAATCTTATTCGCAAAAAGGAGGAATACTTAATGTCAACATTTTTGAACCTGGGAAGCCTTATCCTTGGAATTATTTCATGGATACCTCCATCCATTGCTATAAAGCAATACAGTAACGAAAATAGTGAAAAACATCGCAAGTTTTGTATTATAAGTTTTAGCTCTTGTTTAGCTTCCATGTACCTGCAGTTTTTTGAAATTAATCGTCTGGTGCAAATTCAAGATTGGGCATCGCTAATGGATATAACAGGAACATTAAGATGGATTGCTGTTATGCTTGCTGTAATAACAATTTTACTTAACATAGCTGTGTATCTGCTCTACAAGGAAAAAAACACAGGAAGATAACCCCATATAGAAATTAGACTTTGAAAGGATTTTTAAAATGAAAAAATTAGTGACAAGTTTTATTCTTATCTGTATTCCTCTATTAATATTTGGTTGCTCTAAAACCATAACTAAAGAAGCAGAACCTCAGCAATTGTCGGCTTATATGCACATAGAAGACAACTCAGTCCAATTGGATGTAGTAGAAATTGTTACCACCGATGACACAGATAGGATACAAGATTTGGGCTTAACCATAAAAAATGACTTACCCAGCGGCTATCATATTTATAATCAAACTGCCGATGTGGCATCTTACCAGTTAACTGACCAAACAAAATATATTTTTACAGACTTTAATCAGCTTTTTGTTGAGCCTAAAGTTGAAAACAGGCTTTATGAAACCACTAACAAAGAAGAGTTCTTAGAAGGCTCATCCTACTCTGATGTTCCCTTAGAAGATCAGAAAATCCCTTATTTTTTGGAAGTTTTTGACGGCAAGGTAATAAGTATTACTGAAAAATTTATTTACACTCAATAAGAATTTAAAGGGCATAACTGTTTGTAAAACAGTTATGCCCTTCATAATTTAATCTAAATATTTTTCAATCCATAAATCCTAACAGCATTGTCATAAAAAACTGCATTATGATGTTTGGCAGGTATCAGTCGTTTTGCAAATTCCAAATAACTTTCTATGTTTACAATTGGAAAATCCGTTCCATATATAATTCGGCTATAATCGCCAACGTAATCCAACCACGTTCTAAGCATTGTAATATAACTTTGGCTTTCCTTCCAAAATATATCAGCATTAAAATTCCCTTCAAGTATTCCGGAAATATCTGCCGCAACATTCTTATTTTTCTCCACAACTGCAGCCGCATCGCAAAGCCATGGGTTACCAAAGTGGCACATAATAAACTGAATATCTGGGTGCTTCACAGCTAAGTCGTCCAACGTAAGTGGATGGCTATATTTTAAGAGACTGCCTGATTTGGTGCTTGCTACGGCACCTGTGTGTATGGCAACTGGTTTATTATACTTTTGGGCAAGTCTATAAAAAGGCTCATACATCTCATCATATACATAAAAATGGGTGTATCCTGGGTACAATTTAATTCCTACACAGTTTTCTCTTTGTAAATGCCTTTCAACCATCTCCACAAAATAACTTATTGGCTTTTCTTTAAATGCATTGCTGTCAAGACCAACACAATAGCTTAAAAAATCTGGATATATATGATTTTCTAAATCCAACTCAAAATTACCCATAACAATGCCATGACATATGTTGTTACACCGAAATATCTCATGGATATATGCCTTATTATTTTGATGTCCCGAAGTTTCGGCGACTTGGGTAAATCCCTCATTTTCCGGCCTAAAATGCATATGTCCATCTATAATTTTCATAAACTATCACCTCGAATATGTACGTTACAAAGCATTATACCATAATTTTTAATATCTTCTTATAAAAATTTGGTTCCTTATCTTTTTTTTGCAAGCCAAAAGCCGATATACCTGACCGGTTAACTCAGGCATATCGGCTTAAGACGAGCATTATACCACTTTCGCAGTATAGGGTGCGAGGAAATAATACAGCTCTCGCTGTTGTAACTTGTATTGCAATCCTCAAATTTCGTGCTGGCAACTATGCTATGTATGTCTTCGGCATAGACAAAAGCTGTTTCGGGCAGCCTCAAAGCATTTCGGCAGTTGTCAACTAGGAAACTACTGATTAATTAACCATCATTTCCCTACTACTTCTCTTTGTTTTTAATACCATAGTCTAACAGAAAAAACGCCACTTGCATTCACCTGTCAGACCACTGTACCAATATGTTAACTCATTTCTATCAATTTGTAAATAGTTTAGTGAAAAATTCTTAATAATATACTTCATTTTTCATTATTTAGAAGCTTTTACCTTTATCCACAACTCGGATAATTTCTGCTTTAAAACTGCATTGTCTTCAAATACTTCGTCTTTTTCAAATCCTGTTCGTGGCAAGTATGCTTCATTTTCATAATACAATCCACCCTGCGCTGTCATTTCGTCCAATACCTCTTGGTTGCTTGAAGCATAGCCAACAGTTTCTGAATTGCCATATGAAGCATCGTAGGTAAGCACATAATTAATGAACTCGTGCGCAAGTTCAGGATTTTCTGAATTTGCAGGAATTACCATGGAATCACTCCATACATTTGTACCTTCTTTTGGCATAATGAAGCCCATATCTGGGTTTTCATCCAAAACAACCGTTGCATCTCCACTGTATACAACTGCTAAATCCTTGTCCCCGTTCATCATGTTGTCAATAACTTCATCCGTAACGTAGGTAGGATCCATTGTATCGTTTAATTCTTTAAGCCACTGGTAAGCCTCTTCAATTTCGCCTTCATCTTCTGTATTCATAGAATAACCCAACGCCTTTAGGGCAACCATGAAGGAATCCCTTTCCGAGTCATACATATAAATTTTGCCCTTGTAGTCTGTATTTTTCAGTATATTAAAACCCTGTTCCTCAATTAATTCTTTTGGTACATTATTTTTGTTGTAAACAATGCCAACACTGCCCCAAAAATAAGGTACGGTGTACTGGTTGTCTGGGTCAACATCAGTGCTTGGCAAGCCCTCTGCAAGGTTTTTGATATTTGGTATTTTGTTTTTATCCAACTTCATTAAAGAGTTTTCCTTAATCAATCTTTCAATCATATAGTCCGATGGAACTATAACATCATAAGCATCTCCTGCCTGAAGCTTTGTGTACATCATTTCGTTAGAGTCAAAATATTCGACAATAACCTTTGCTCCAAACTGGTCCTCAAAGTCCGAAATAAGATTTTCGCCCATGTATTCGCCCCAGTTATAAAGCTTTAAGGTGTCAGAGCTGTATTTACCCTCTTTCGCTCCTCCAGTAGTTTTCGATGAGCCGCCGCAGCCGCTTACCAAAAGTGCTGTTCCTAATAATAATGCAATCAATTTTTTCATTTTACTTGTTTCCTTTCTTTAATTAGTGGAATTATATTAATTAACACCAGCACAATTGTTATAAGTAAAATAATAATTGTAGAAAGTGCGTTAATCGATGGGTTTATGCGTTTGCTCATAGTGTATACCATAATAGAAATATTGTTAACACCATTGCCAGTAACAAAGTAAGATATTATAAAATCATCAAAACTCATAGTAAACGCAATAAGTGCTCCAGAAATGATTCCTGGCATTATCTGTGGAACAATTACCTTTATAAGTGCCTGAAATGGAGTTGCACCTAAGTCCATACATGCGTCGGCAAGGTTAGGGTCAAGACGTCTAAGCTTTGGTGTAACACTTAACATCACGTAAGGTATACAAAACATAATATGTGCCAAAAGCATTGTAACGAAACCTTTTTTTATTCCAAGAGAACTAAAAAACATAAGAAGTCCAATTGCAGTTACAATTTCTGGGTTCATAATAGGCAAATCATTTGTGCGTTCCACCATAGTTTTAAGCACATTGTTGCTTTTAGATAACCCGATGGCAGTAATTGTTCCCACAATTGTTGAAACTATTGTTGCAATAACAGCAATCAGCACAGTGTATACAACGCCACTCATCATGTCACTGCTGCTAAACATTTTTTCATACCACCTAAGGGAAAATCCACTTAAATGAGTAAGAGATTTATTCCCATTAAAGGAAAAAATAACGGTATAAATAATAGGCGCATAGAAAAACAAAAGCATTATTCCTATAAATATTTGTGATAATATTTTTCTTTCTTTTTTCATTTTGCACCGCCCGTCTTTGCACTGGTGTCCTTATCAACACGCTTAGCAATATACATAGACAACATAATGATAATTGCCATAATAAGAGATATTGCGGAACCAAAATTCCAGTTTCCAGATGTAAGGAACTGGCTTTCAATTACGTTGCCAATAAGCACATACTGACCACCGCCCAAAAGCTTTGGAATAAAAAAGCTTGAAACAGCCGGCAAAAACACCAATGTAATTCCGCTTATAACCCCTGGAAGTGATAACGGAAGCGTAATTTTAAGAAATCTTTGCACCTTGTTTGCCCCAAGGTCATTGGCAGCATCTAAAAGGCTTTTATCCATTTTTGTAAGAGAAGTATAAATTTGCAAAATCATAAAAGGAATAAAGTTATAAACCATGCCCAGCACAACGGCAAAGCTTGTATGAAGCATTTTAATTGGAGCTATTCCAAAGTAACCCAAAATTGTATTTATAACTCCGTCGTCCTGTAAAATACCCATCCACGCATAGGTACGCACAAGCATGTTAATCCACATAGGAATGGTAATAAGCAAAACCAGCATTGTTTTTGCCTTTGGGTTTGCATTGGCAATTATATATGCCGCAGGATACCCTAACAAAATACATATTACAGTTGTTACAACTGCAATTATAAGGGAACGTTCAAGCACATCAATAAAAATTGGGTCACTGAAAAAATATGTGAAGTTTTCTAAGGTAAATCTGAATGTTGTTACGTCATTGCCTTTTTTTGTAAATGCATACATAACTATTAAAAGCATTGGAAGCACAATCATAATGGCTATCCATACCACATATGGGTATGCCATGTTGCGGAATTGCTTCATAATCAGTATCCTCCTTTGCTCATTATATGTAAATCCTCTGGGCTGAACATCAACCCAACAACCTCGTCCACCTTATATTCGTCAGTGGTGTCTACCTTATACTGATAACCCTCTGTTTTAAAAGTAACTTCATAATCACCCTCTACTATATTTTCAGGGTCAAAGCTATATGCAACCTCGGTAATCTCCACTGCACTGTCGTCCTCTAAACTCCAAGCAGAGGCGTTTGCCCAAGTTTTAAGGTCTGTTTCAAGGGCAATGCTTTCTTTAATCTCATCTATCTTTTTAAAGAAATTAACGGCGAAAATTTCCTCTTGATATTCATTGCTTACAATACGGTTTTCATCACGAACAATCATATTTGCCGCCGCCATTGTTCCTGCCGCTGTGGAAAACGTAACCGGATAAATTCCGTTTTTCGCCTCAATATGATATTCAACTTTATTAATGGAAATTAGGCTGTCTGTATCTGGATTCCAGGCTTGGGCATCAGCACGTGCAATAATGTCTGCATCTGCAAGCTCCTCAACGTCATTTACGTCCAAATAAAAATCGTTAGCGCTGATTTTTTCGTTAGCTTCGGTATTGAACACAGGCTTGTCTTCAGACACACGCATTTTTACTGTTATACTTGTTCCTGCACGGGTTTCCACAATGGTTTCATAATGTACACCCTTAAATAAAACAGATTTAACAACACCTTTAAGCATACCCTTCTCTTTTGGTACAATATCCAAATCCTCTGGACGAATAACCACATCAACCTTTTCGTTTTCGGCAAAACCCCGGTCAACGCAGGTGAATTTTTTGTCCTCAAACATTACCTCATTGTCCCTAAGCATAATGCCATCAATAATATTGCTTTCACCAATGAAATTTGCAACAAATTCGTTTACAGGCTCGTTGTAAATATCTGTAGGGCTTCCAATTTGCTGTATTTCACCGTCCTTCATAACAACAATTTTGTCACTCATTGTAAGGGCTTCCTCTTGGTCATGGGTAACATAAATAAAGGTAATGCCTACTTCCTTTTGAATTTTTTTAAGCTCCTGCTGCATTTCTTTTCTAAGCTTTAAATCCAAGGCACCAAGAGGTTCGTCAAGCAAAAGCACCATTGGTTCGTTTACAAGGGCACGGGCAATAGCAACTCTCTGCTGTTGACCACCGCTCATTTCAGTAACACTTCTTTTGCCGTAATCTTCAAGGTTAACCAGCTTTAGCATACGCATAACCTTTTGTTCAATAATGTCTTTTGGCTCTTTTTTAATTTTTAGACCAAATGCTACGTTATCGTAAACATTCATATGCGGAAACAGTGCATATTTTTGAAAGACGGTGTTTATTTCCCTTTTGTATGGAGGTACATTGCTTATTTCCTCGTTGTCAAAAATAACCTGACCCTCTGTTTGGTTAAGAAAACCGCCCAAAATTCTTAAAAGAGTAGTCTTTCCACAACCCGAAGGACCCAGCAATGTTACAAACTCGTTCTCGTAAATATCAAGATTAATACCTCTTAAAACTATTTGACCATTAAAGTCTTTTACTATATTTTTAAACTGAATAAGCTTTCGCATTTTCGTCCTCCTATAACAACGCTGTAACATACATATAAACTCTTGCAACTCTTTATTTTATTATATAACAAAATCTTTGCAATTGGGGCAAAAAAACCTGTTTCAACAATCATTTTCATAAGTAGTATTGTAATTTTTGAAATATATTGCAAGGAAACCTTACATTATTATACTATGCAAGTGTTTTTTTGCAATATATTGTAAAGAAATATCCTTTAAAGTTTTGTTATTATGCCGTCATTGTGATAAAATGAATATAAATAACTATCATGAAAGAGTGATAAAATGAATTCAAATATAAAACTTGTAGCAACTGACCTTGACGGAACTCTTTTAAACAGCCAAAAACAGCTTACTAAACCCTTGCTTAACGCCATTTACAAACTGCAAAACAGCGGAGTTGTATTTGTGCCTACAACAGGTCGTGTCTTAAGCTCCGTGCCTGACGAAGTTAAAGAAATTGAGTCCCTTAAATACATAATTACCTCCAACGGTGCCGCCATAAACAACTTACATACTGGTGAAGAAATTGCAAGTTGCCCTATTCCCCAAAACACCCTAATGCACATCGTAAAAAAAGCTGAAAACCTGCCTATAATGATGGAAATATTTTATAAGGGTAACGCTTATACTGAAAAGAAATTTATAGATAATCTTGGCAGCTACGGCGTAATTGGTTGGCATGTAGACTATGTTCTTTCCACACGCACACCCATAAATAGTACTTTAGAATTCGCCAAGGAAAATTCATCCAAAATAGAAAATATTAACCTCATATTTGCTGATGCTAGCCTTCGGCATAATTTTAAACAATATCTTGAAGAAAAGGACTTTGCAACGGTTACAAGTTCTTCACCAAACAATTTGGAAATTACAAATAAGCTTGCAACAAAGGGGAATGCCTTAAACACCCTATGCAATAAACTTAGTATTTTGCCTTCCCAAGTGGCGGCTTTCGGAGATAGCAGTAACGACTACGACATGCTTAAATTTGCAGGTCTTAGCGTAGCCATGGAAAACGGAGAAGAACACATAAAAAAAATTGCCAACCACGTAACTAGTTCCTGTGACGAAAACGGCGTTTTAGCGGCAATTGAACGGTTTATATTCTAAATATATTAACCGCTCTTTTTATACCATAGGTTTTGTGATATAATTTACAAAATCATTTTAGGAGGTAACTGTATGCGTGAAATTGAAACCGCAAAAATAACCGAAGCTGTTAAAAAAATGTGCATTGATGCCAACTATTTTTTAAACAGCGATATATATAATGCACTTGAGTGTGCAAAAAACAGTGAACCATCACCAATTGGCAAAGAAATGCTGTGCCAGATAACGAAAAATGCAGATATAGCCAAAGCCAACCATGTTCCAATTTGCCAGGACACTGGCATGGCAATTGTTTTTGTGGAAATCGGACAAGAGGTGCATATTTCTGGTGGTTCACTTGCTGACGCCATAAATGAGGGTGTTCGCCAAGGCTACACTGAAGGCTATCTTCGTAAATCTGTTGTAAACGACCCATTTATTAGGGTAAATACCAAAGATAATACCCCAGCCATTATACATTTTAACCTTGTAGAAGGTGACGGACTTAAAATTGAAATTGCCCCAAAAGGTGCTGGAAGTGAAAACATGAGCAAAATTTTTATGATGAAGCCATCTGACGGAATTGAGGGTGCAAAACAGGCTATTCTGGATACCATTGAAGCCGCAGGCCCTAACCCATGCCCACCGATGGTAATTGGCGTTGGCTGTGGCGGAAACTTTGAAACAGCGGCACTTTTGGCAAAAAAAGCGCTTCTGCGCCCAGTAGGCTCACACAGCGATAAAGAACACATAAAGGAAATGGAAATTGAGCTTTTAGAAAAAATAAACCGCACAGGTATTGGCCCACAGGGTTTAGGCGGCAAAACTACAGCCCTTGGCATAAATATTGAAACCTATGCAACACACATAGCTTGTATGCCTATAGCAGTTAACATAAGCTGTCACGTTACACGACATGCAGTATGTAATTTATAAAGGAGGATTAAAAAATGACAATTAAAGTTACAACGCCCTTAACAAAAGAAAAATCCTCTGCTTTGCGTGCTGGTGATATTGTTGCAATTACAGGCACTATTTACACCGCAAGAGATGCCGCACATAAACGTATGCTTGAGGACTACGAAAAAAGCGGAGCTTTCCCATTTGATATGGAAAATGCAATAATTTACTATGCAGGGCCTTCCCCTGCGAAGCCGGGCGAAGTTATTGGCTCTGCAGGGCCTACCACTTCCTACCGCATGGATGCCTATGCACCATTTTTACTTGATAAAGGCGAAACTGGCATGATTGGCAAGGGTGCAAGAAATTCTGAAGTATTAGCGGCTATGAAACGTAACGACGCAGTGTATTTTGCTGCAACAGGCGGTGCTGCTGCATTAATATCCAGTCATATAAAAAAGGCCGAAGTCATTGCTTACGACGACCTTGGTGCAGAAGCTATTCACAAGCTTTATGTAGAAGATTTTCCATGCGTTGTAGTTGTGGACAGCCTTGGAAATAACCTTTACGAAAGTGAAAAAGCAAAATACAGAACTTTATAAAGAACAGACCTTGGGCTTTGCCCAAACCCACTTGCTTTTTGAAAAAGCAAGACCAAAAACTTTATTAAACCCGCATTATATGCGGGTTTAGGGTGGGTCAATATAGCAAACTCTCAAGATTTCTACTTTAATTTTCTAACTTCCTCAATAGCTTGTTTCACTACGTTTAAACCTAAAACAGCTTCCTCATCAAAATTCTTAATATCTGCCTCTATACTAATGGTTTCATCATAACCAAATTCACTTGTAGCTTTTAAAACATCTCTAATCCAATTAAAATCCCTTTGTGCTATATAATCTCTGGCATAGTTTTCACCTGTGTGGCTTACGTGCAAGTGCTTAACGTAAGGCATGGCAAAATCTATTTTTGTCAATTCCTCACCCATTACGTCCATATGGTAAAAATCTAAAACCATTTTAATGTTGTCGTCATTTAATTCTTTCACCATTTCAACTGCATCTTTGGTATAATTACAATAGTCACACATATGCTTGTGTACTGCCTCATAAAGAACTATTTGTCCATGGCTTTTGGCAACCTCGCTTGTTATCTTCAAAAAGGTTTTTGCCTGCAAATTAGCTTTAGCTAAGTCATACCCCTGTGGAAGTTTTCTTGCTTTAGGCGCACCAATACCAACCGACCTAACTCCTAACTTTTCTCCTCTTTCACAGAGAATTCGGGCATATTCTTCCACCTTTTTTTCAGAAAAACCGTCGCCAACAACAGGAACATTTTCGTTACAGTAAGCATTAAAGCCACGTATTGGCAGTTTAATCCTATTTCTAAGTTCAACAAGGGAATTAAATTCATCTTGTGCCATGGTATAAATCTCAACTCCAGCAAACTCCACATAATCATAGCCTGCCTCTGCCGCTTTTTCATAATATTTTGTTGCTATACAGGTCCCTATTTTCATTTGTTCAGCTCCTTTTTACAATGCCACTAAACTTTAGTTCTCCGCCAATAATGCTTTGCCTAGCCGTTATATAATTTTCTTCTTGTGCCCAACTTTTGTCAGTGTTGGGATGTATATGAAAAGCTGGGTAGTCTGATGAAGATATGTCCAACCTAAGTATTTCTCCTTTTCTTATCAATATATGCAGTTTTGTAAGCCTAATTTTTAAAGAAACCGTTGTATTTGGCTCATAATTTTCCTGCTGTGCCAAAACAGATGTAATACTGCTTCTAAGGCTATAGGCATCACCATTTTTGTTAACCAATGCAAGCTTTGCAGTAAATGCTGTATCCTTTGCCGTTGTCTGCACATCCATATGCACCCAAAAATCACTAATAAGCAAAATATCCTCTTCAAATTTTTCGGACAATAGGCTTATAACATCTTCCCTTGTGCCAACATCAGGCAAAAGCTTTATACCCTCGGCAGTTACATTGTTTTTGTGATACATATAATCTGTCATTATAACTTCACTGCCACAGGTAGGCACTGGTTTGTTGGGGTTGTATACAAAACATATTGGCTCTTGATATTCATAAACAGGTATATTATCAAGTTTATAATTTTTTAAATTAAAATACAATACTCTTTCAAGTTGACAATTCTCATTTTCATCCATTTCTTCCCACTTATTTTTTCCATAAATAAAGGAAATTTCAGTACCTTGGGGCAATTCCAACTTTTCACCACGCAAAAAGTGATTAAACCACAAAAGTTTTGCTTTCATAAACCGTGTTCCAATATATTCAAAAGCATTTCCCACTGGAAAATTTCCGCACAGGCTTTGCTTATGGTTAACAGGTGCTGTTAAAAACAGGCTTTTGCCCCGAACGTCTTCCTTTAGGTTGTTCCATGCCTTTAACATTCCATCAACATGAGGGTCATACCAACCAGCGTTAAAAAGAGTTGGTACATTAATGCTTTGTGGCATATTTTTAAGCTTGCCCCAATCGTCCATGTTCCAAAATTCCTCGTCACCATCGGAACTTTCAACCCAGTTTCTATACCAAGGCAACTTTTCTCCAAACAGTGTTTCATCCATTTTTATTTGTGGTTTAAATTTTAATATCTCGTTATATAGACTATCCCCTTTAAATTCAATATTCTTAACACCACTATTGTATGCCGTCCAGCCTGCATAAGCCTCTAAATGAAACATTCTGTTTGTGTACAGCAAGTCATATCTGTATGGGCTATAGGCTTCTATATTCAAGGTTTTTACCTCTGGCGGAAGCTTATCTGCCAAAATCCATTGGTTCATAGAGAGATAAGACGTTCCTGTCATTGCAATTTTTCCATTGCACCAGTGGCTGTTAATAATGTATTTAAGTGTATCCTCTCCGTCAGCTTCTTCGTTTTTTGCAGGCACCCAATTTCCTTCACTGCCAAATGTGCCTCTGCAACATTGAGCAACACAAATGTAGCCGTAAAACGCCATCTCAAAAAATAATCTAAGAGACTTAATGCCATAAGGTGTCCGCAAAAGAATTACAGGTAATGGGAAATATTCCCCAACAGGAAAGGCAATAGTACATAAAAGCCTTGTTCCATCTCTCATGGTTACATATTCCTCTTTTAAATGAAATTCATTATACACAGGCGCAAGCGGAACTTCATCAATAAGCTTTTTTCCATATTCAGTTTCACAAAACTGGCTTAATTTCATTAACACGTCTCCTATAAAACCATTGCACAAATAGGTATTGTTATTAAACAAAGTATGTTGGAAAGCATAACACATTTTGTGGCGAAAGCAGGGTCTGTGTTAAATTTTTCTGCCAAAACTACGCCGAAAACTCCAGCTGGTAATCCCCATGTAAGCACAAACACAGTTGAAAGAAGTGATGTGTCCTTCAGAATTAAGCGCATAATTACAAATGCCACAATTGGCATTATAATAAGTCTTGCACCAACTTGAATATAAACCTTTACATTGCCCAAAAACTCTTTTATCTTAATATCTGCAAGCTGTGAACCAAGCACAAACATAGCAAGTGCTCCAGACGCATCGCTAATATTTTTTACAGCACCACTTAAAAACGGTGGAAGGGTAATGTTAAATATAAAAAGAACAAAACCTATAATTACGGCAATAATAAGTGGACTAAAAAATTCTCGCAGCTGCATTTTTTCTTTATGCCCTGCATTTTTGCTAAAAATAGAATAAACAACTGTAGACATAAAAATATCTCCGGCTATCTCCATAATTGATACATATAGCAGTCCTTCTGAACCATAAAAAGCATTCATCAACGGGATTCCAATAAAGCCTGTATTGGGAATCATCAACACTGTGGCAAAAATTCCTTTTTCAAAATTGCTGAACTTGGCTGCCTTAGACAAAATAACCAAAATCACACCACATGCAGCAATCATTATACCTGTTAGTCCCATTATTTTAAATACATCTGCAACCATCTTTTTTGAGTATTCAATTTGAAAAGCGTTAATAATAATTGCTGGCACAATAAGGTTTATAATAATGTTTGAAATGCATTTTGTTTGACTTTCTGTTATAAGACCCTTTTTTTTGAAAATAATACCAGGTAATACCATAGTTAAAAGCATTGCCATAGAGGTTAGAAGTTGTGAAAACGCCATTTTTATCTCTCCTTAAAATTGTGTAGTGTTCAAACCGTATCCATAAAGTATACTAAAATTTGTCATAAAATACAATATACTACACACTATTAATCTCCTTGTAAAACGCTTTTATTTATGATATATTTGTTGTGTGTGTAAAAAATAATGCAACCAAGATTTTTGAATTTTAAGGGGGAAATTTTAGATGAAAAGTCATATCACAACAAGGGGTCTTGAAAGAGCAACTCACAGAGCGCTTTACTACTCAATGGGTTTAATTCCTGAAGACTTAGAAAAACCATTAATTGCAGTTATTAACTCTCAGAACGAATCTATGCCAGGTCATAAGCACCTTGACAGCATTGCAAGAGCTGTTAAGGATGGTATTATTTCTGCTGGCGGTACACCAATTGAATTCCCAACCATTGGTATCTGCGATGGCATTGCACAAGGAAACTATGGTATGCATTATCCACTTGCAAGCCGTGAACTTATTGCAGACAGTGTTGAATGTATGATGGAAGCTCATAGCTACGACGCTATGGTTATGGTTACAGACTGTGATAAAATTACCCCTGGTATGATTATTGCCGCTGCAAGACTTGACTTGCCTACAATCATCATCAGCGGCGGTGTTATGGCAACAGGTCGTTTCAAAGGTCAAAAAGCAGGCTACACAGACCTTATGGAATCTTCAGGCTTAGTTCAGCGTGGTCTTATGACAAACGATGAACTTTCAGAGCTTGAACAGGCTGCTCTTCCTGGATGTGGCGCGTGTAACCTTCTTGGTACAGCCAACTCAATGAACTTCTTAACGGAAGCACTTGGTCTTTGCTTACCTGGCGCAACTGCACCTGCTATGGGCTCAAGAAAGCTTGCCCTTGCAAAAAGAAGCGGTATTAAAATTATGGAATTACTTGAAAAAGGAATTACAGCAAAACAAATTATTACATCAGAAGCTATTCACAACGCACTTGTTGTAGACATGGCTATCGGTGGTTCTTCAAATACAATGCTTCACCTAGCAGCTATTTGCCACGAAGCTGGAATTCCTTTCAGCTTTGATGAAGTAGAAAAAATTGCTGCTGAAACACCTCATTTCGTTAAGCTTAAACCAGCAGGCGTTCATTATCCAATTGACCTTGACGATGCAGGTGGTATTACAGGTCTTATGAACAGACTTAAGGGATATGGCTATATTAAAGACAACATGACAGTTACAGGCAAAACTGTTTTTGAAAATATTGAAAATGCTAAAGTTACAGACGATGATGTTGTTAAAACAAAGGAAACAGCTTACAGCCAAACTGGCGGACTTAAAATTCTTTATGGTAACCTTGCCGAAGGCGGCGCTGTATGTAAAAAAGCAGGCGTTGACCCTGCAATGCTAAAACACTCTGGCCCTGCAAGGGTATTTGAAAAAGAAGAGATTGCTGTTAAAGCAATTTACGATGGTCAAATCAACCCTGGTGATGTAGTTGTTATTCGTTATGAAGGCCCTAAAGGCGGCCCTGGTATGAGAGAAATGCTTACACCAACCTCAGCTATAATTGGTATGGGTCTTGGCGAAAGCGTTGCGCTTATTACAGACGGACGTTTCTCTGGCGCTACACGTGGTGCCGCTATTGGACACGTTTCTCCAGAAGCTGCTGAAGGTGGTTTAATTGCCTTTATTAAAGAAGGGGATACAATTTCTATCGATATTGAAGGCGGTCTTGTTACACTTGAAGTTAGCGAAGAAGAAATTGCTAAAAGAAAAGAAGGCTGGACACCTAATGAACCACCAGTTAAACCAGGCAGCTATTTAGACAGGTATAGCAAAATGGTAACAAGCGCTATGGACGGTGCTGTTTTTAAAAGATAATTATTTTATAGAGTTCCTACACAATTTCTTTTAAGGTTGTGTACAAGCTTAAATTTTTACGGCAGTTGAATTTTGAAGTTATTTCATATTCAACTGCCTTTTTTTATTAAAATGAACCTGTAAGTAATTTTATATTGAAATTAACCTCTGTTCATTATAGAATAACTTCGTATGCATATTACTAATGTTGATTTTTAAGGAGTTTATTAAATGAGTATTTTAAACGTACAAAACCTTAGCCATGGCTTTGGTGACAGAGCAATTTTTAACAACGTATCTTTCCGCCTTTTAAAGGGCGAGCATGTGGGCTTCATTGGTGCAAACGGTGAAGGTAAATCCACATTTATGAACATCATCACAGGCACTCTCCAGCCTGACGAGGGGAAAATTGAATGGAGCAAAAACGTTAAGGTTGGCTATCTTGACCAGCACACTGTGTTGAATAAAGGAATGTCCATACGTGATGTATTAAAAAGTGCTTTTGCTTCACTTTTTGAGATGGAAGATAAAATGAATCACATTTGCGACACTATGGGTGATGCTTCACCAGAGGAGCTTGACCAAATGATGGAGGAGCTTGGAGAAATTCAGGATTTACTTACCACCCACGATTTTTATATCATAGATTCCAAAGTTGATGAAGTTGGTCGTGCATTAGGTCTTGAAGACATCGGCTTTGATAAAGATGTTACAGAGTTATCAGGCGGTCAGCGTACAAAGGTGCTTTTAGGAAAGCTTTTGCTGGAAAAACCCGACATTCTTCTTCTGGATGAGCCAACAAACTACTTGGACGAAAACCATATTGAATGGCTGAAACGATATTTAATTGATTATGAGAATGCATTCATTCTTATTTCTCATGATATTCCTTTTCTCAACAGCGTAATTAACCTTATCTATCATGTGGAAAACGCAGAGATTAACCGCTATGTAGGCAATTACGAAAAGTTTGAAGAGGTTTATGCAATGAAGCGAGCACAGCTTGAATCTGCATACAAAAAACAGCAACAAGAAATTGATGACCTTAAAGATTTCGTTGCCCGAAACAAAGCTCGTGTTTCCACCCGAAACATGGCAATGTCACGCCAGAAAAAGCTAGATAAAATGGATATTATAGAGCTTGGTAAAGATAAACCAAAACCAGAATTTGTGTTTAAAGAAGCACGTGCCGCAAGCAGATATATATTTGAAACCAAAGATTTAGTAATAGGCTACGATGAGCCATTGTCCAAACCTCTTACACTTCAAATGGAACGTGGGCAAAAACTTGCCCTTACAGGTGCAAACGGAATTGGTAAAACAACTTTGCTTAAAAGTATTTTGGGTATTATTCCGCCATTAAGCGGAACAACTGTATTAGGTGACTATCTTTTTACAGGTTATTTTGAGCAGGAGAAAAAATATACGGAAAATGTAACCTGTATAGAAGAAATTTGGAAAGAATTCCCAAGCTACACCCAGTATGAGGTGCGCAGTGCCTTGGCAAAATGCGGTCTTACAACCAAGCACATTGAAAGTATGGTGAAGGTACTTAGCGGTGGTGAGCAAGCAAAGGTGCGTCTTTGCAAACTGATTAACCGTGAAACCAATGTACTTCTTCTGGATGAGCCTACAAACCACTTAGATGTTGATGCAAAAGATGAACTTAAACGTGCCTTAAAGGCTTATAAAGGCAGTATTCTGCTTATTTGCCACGAGCCTGAATTTTATGAAGATTTAGCAACCGAGGTGTGGAACTGCGAAAGTTGGACAACAAAGCATATATAGAATTATATTTCAAAAAAACCAACCCTTGAGTGCTTTGCCCTCAGACACCCACAAGGATTTATGGTCAGCACTTTGCCTTGCAAAGTTGTTCTGCGAATAGATGGCATCTGTCTTTGCCATTGCATTGGTCAGCACTTTGCTACGCAAAGCTGTTCTGCGAACAGATGGCACTTTTTTGCCATTGCCACCTTGACCCATATAAAGCCGCATAAATATGCGGTTTTAATAAATTTTTTTGGTCTTGCTTTTTTCAAAAAGCAAGTGGGTTTGGGCAAGGACCAAGGTTTTTACACAAAAAAAGAGAGCACCCTAATCTGGCACTCTCAAAAAGTCAATTCGTCTTTGTTTTTTTATTTTTAAATATAATAGCAATCGCCGCTACTACAAAACTTAGTAACACAGCGAAAATTGACATTTCTACCATATTTATTCACCCTCATCTTTCTCTTGCATACAGCATTTCTTGCCTACAACGCTATAATACTATTGATTTAGGTAAATAACAAGTAAAATTTAAAAAATTAAGTTTTTTGTAATTAAATTTGCTCGCCAAAAGTATCTTCATAAAGCTCGTAAATTTCCGCTGGTGTTCTTGTTTTAAGCTGTTCGTTATAAAAATCCTCGTAACCGTTTACTTCATAAAAGATTTCCAACGCAGCTTTCATGTTTTCTAAAGTTTTTTCATCCATATCAGTACCTCATTGCATCTTTTCAAAATCTTCTTTTCCTACCTCACAAAGTGGGCAAACCCAATCCTCAGGTAATTTGCTAAAAGGCGTACCTGGTGCAACCCCGTTATCTGGGTCTCCCTTTGCTTCATCATAAATATAACCGCATACTGTACATTCATATTTATCCATAAATTTTCCTCCTACTCCTCAGGCATACCTGAATAAACAAAACCTTTCTTTGCATCAACTGTAATAAGTGTTCCATCCTTAATTAGGTCGGTAACCCTATTATTACATATAACAACAGGAATATCAAGTGCATGTCCAACTATTTCTGCATGACTATTCTCGGTATGCTCTATAGGCCCCACTACAATTGCTGATGCTTTTTTTGCAAAAGGCATAAGGTCGTTGCATGTAGATGTGGTTACAAGTACATCACCTTTTTTAAACCTTTTTTGTGCCTCACCATATACCTTGACAATGGTTGCCTTTCCCGCGGCACGCTTTGTTCCAACGCCAACACCTTTGCATATAACGTCGCCCACAATTTCAACTCTCATTGTATTAGTAGAGCCTGAAACACCAACAGGTACACCAACAGCAATTACAACAGTGTCTCCATTAACAGCAAGCTTGCTTTTTACGGCAGTTTCCATTGCCAATTCAAAAACTTTGGTGTTATCCAAAATTTCTTCCAAAAGAACAGGTTTGCAACCCCAAACCAAGTTAAGCTGACGCCAAACGGTTTCGTTAAAACTGCTTGCTGCAATTGGGCATGATGGCTTAAATTTAGAAATCATTCGTGCCGTAAAGCCTGTTTTTGTGACGGTTGCAATACAGGTTGTATTAAGCTCTGCCGCTGTGGTGCATGCCGCATAACTTATGGCATTTGTAATATTTGTCTGTTCAGGTGCAAACTGCTGGCGAAGTCTTTTAATATAATTAATACTGCTTTCAGTTGTAAAAGCAATTCTAGCCATTGTGGAAACACTTTCAACAGGATATTTTCCCTGTGCAGTTTCTCCGCTAAGCATAATTGCATCACTGCCATCAAAAATAGCATTTGCAACGTCGTTAGCTTCAGCACGCGTTGGACGAGGGTTTGACGCCATACTTTCAAGCATTTGGGTTGCTGTAATAACAGGTTTGCAAAATGCATTTGCTTTTTTAATTAAATCCTTCTGAACAAGAGGAACTTCCTCAATAGGTATTTCAACACCAAGGTCTCCACGGGCAACCATAATACCATCGGCAACGTCAAGTATTTCTTCGATATTGTTAACACCCTCACGGTTTTCAATCTTTGCGATAATGTTGATGTCGTCACCGCCGTTTTCCTCCAACACACGTCGTATATTTACAACGTCGTTGGCACTTCTTATAAAAGAAGCGGCGATGTAATCAAATCCCATTTTAATGCCAAATTTAATATCTTCAATGTCTCTTTGGGTAAGTGCTGGTAAATTAACGTATACATCCGGCACATTAACACCTTTGTTTGAACTTAAAAACCCGCCGTTTACCACTTCACATTCTATATCTGTTTCTGTAAGACTAACAACCTTCAGCTCAACAAGGCCATCGTCCAAAAGGACACGACTATTTTTATTTAGGTCACTCGGAAGATTTTCATAGGTAACGCTTACTATTTTTTCACTTCCTTCAACATCATTGGTTGTAAGGGTAAATCTGCTGCCTGGTTCAAGATAAACTTTGGCTTTTGCAAATTTTTTAATTCTAATTTCTGGCCCTTTTGTATCCAATATCAGCGGTATAGGTGCACCCAATTCCTGCCTTGCTTCTTTAAGGTCGTTTATAAGCACCTCGTGGGTATCGTAAGTTCCATGGGAAAAATTTATTCTTGCCGCATCCATTCCATTTAAAATTAGTTCCTTAATTTTTTCCTTGGAATTTGTTGCAGGCCCAAGGGTACAAACTATTTTTGTTCTTCTCATATTTTGCTGACCTCCTTTACTTTCCTTTATATAATCAATAAGTTTATTTTTCTCGAAGTACAACACTGTTTTCACCAAGCATTTGCTTAAGTTCTTCCATTAATTTATCACACGGTATTATCCAACTGTTTTTGGGCGCAATTAGCATTTCACCTGTTTCTGCATTTCTAACTCTCACTGGCACTTTTCCCGCATGTCTTTTAAGCAATGGCATAAGTTCTTTAAGTCCTTGGGAATTTTCCACTTTAATAAACAGCACACGAGTTTCATTTTCTTGTTCAATGTCCTCCGTTGTTAATGATGAAATTTTTTCTGCAATTATTTTACCGTCCTCACCATCAGCCGTCTGCACGCGTCCTTCCACAACCACTATGCTATCTTCGTTAATTAAATCCTGTACCTTTTCATAAGTGTTTGGAAAAACCACAACTTCCACCACTCCGTATAAGTCTTCTACCTTTATAAATGCCATAACCTTATTGTTTCTAGTATATTTAACAGTTTTTTCAGTTACCATTCCACCGTATTTCACACGCTGCTCATCCACAACCCTTGTGGCACGTTCCTCGTCATCACCTGCCATAATATCTAAGCTAGAGCAACTCGCTTTTCTTCTTAGTACACTTTCGTATTCTGCCAACGGATGCCCGCTTACATAAATACTTAAAACTTCTTTTTCCATTGCAAGTTTATCCTTTTGAGAGTATTCCGAAATATCTGGGAAACTATCCTCGAAACCAGAATCAGGATTTTCTTTCTCACCCATAGTTAAGGCAAATAAATCCATCTGCCCAGCAATGTTGTTTTTTCTTGCAGACGCAATTCCGTCCAAAACACCTTTATATACCGCCATATACTGGCTGCGATTTCCGCCAAAGCTGTCAAAAGCACCTGCTTTTATGAAGCTTTCTATTGCTCTCTTGTTAAGTTCCTTTTGGTCCATGCGTTTAAGGAAATCTGTAAGGCTTCTGAATGTACCTGCATTTTCTCTTTCACTAACTATAGCGTTAATTGTGCTTCGCCCAACACTTTTTATTGCCGCAAGTCCAAATCGAATTTTCCCGTCTGACACAGAAAATGCTGGATAACCTTCGTTTATATCTGGCGGCAAAAGACCGATGCCCATTTTTTTGCATTCTTCAATATACCCTGAAACCTTTGCCGAATTATCCATAACAGAGGTCATTAAAGCCGCCATAAATTCCACAGGATAGTAGGCTTTAAGCCATGCTGTTTGATAGCCAACAACTGCATAGCATGCGGCATGGCTTTTGTTAAAGGCATACTTAGCAAAATCTGTCATGTCGTCAAATATTTTTTCTGCCGCCTCTGCAGGTATGCCATTCTTAACACAGCCGTTAACACCCTCTGTACCGTTTACAAAGTTTTTTCTTTCCTCTGCCATTACAGAAGCCTTTTTCTTGCTCATTGCACGGCGCACAAGATCACTTCTGCCAAGGCTGTATCCAGCCAAATCACGCACAATTTGCATTACTTGCTCTTGGTACACTATACATCCGTAAGTAGGTTCTAGTATTTTTTCCAATGCAGGATGAGTATATTGAATGTTTTTGGCGTTATTTTTTCCTTTAATATATTTAGGAATGAAATCCATAGGCCCTGGTCGGTAAAGAGAAATTCCCGCAATTAAATCTTCCAACCTAGAAGGCATAAGTTCTTTCATAAAGGACTTCATACCAGCACTTTCCAACTGAAAAATTCCCTCGGTTTTACCTTGAGAAATTAGGTCATACACCCTTTTATCATTATCAGGGATTTTATCCATATCCAAACTAATACCATGAATACGCTTAATTTCTTTTACAGCATTTTGAATTACCGTAAGAGTTCTAAGACCCAAAAAGTCCATCTTGAGTATACCAAGTTCCTCTAAAAGGGTCATTGTATACTGTGTGGTTATTGCACCATCGTTGTTATTAAGCGGAACATACTCCATTACAGGGTCTTTGCATATAACAACACCTGCCGCATGGGTAGAGGCATGTCGCGGAAGCCCTTCCAGCCTTGCACTCATATCAATAAGATATTTTACATCTTCCTCATTATCATAAAGCTCCCTAAGAGCAGGGTTCATGGTAAGCGCTTTTTTTATGGTTATGCCAATTTCAAAGGGTATCATTTTGCTAACCCTGTCAACTTCTGAATATGGCATTGCAAGGGCACGCCCAACATCTTTTATTGCCGCCCTTGCCGCCAATGTTCCAAAGGTTATAATTTGTGCAACATGGTCATCACCATATTTACGAATAACGTAATCTATAACCTCTTGTCGGCGTTCATAGCAAAAATCTATATCAATATCTGGCATGCTTACACGCTCAGGGTTAAGAAAGCGTTCAAAAATAAGATTATATTTAATTGGGTCTATGGTGGTTATAGATAGGCAATAGCTTACTATACTGCCTGCGGCACTGCCACGCCCTGGTCCAACAATAATGTCATTGTCCTTTGCAAATTTAATAAAATCCCAAACAATTAAAAAGTAGTCCACATATCCCATTGCTTCAATTGTGCTAAGCTCATATTCCAGCCTTTCATTCAGTGCTTTGTCTGCATTTGGGTACAGCTTTTGAAAACCTTCCATGCAAATTCCGCGAAGATACTGATTTGCCGTTTTTCCGTCAGGCACATCAAACTGTGGAAGTTTAAGTTCATGAAAAACAAAGTCCACATTGCACCTTTTGGCTATTTTATTTGTATTTTCCAAAGCATCCTTTGCATAAGGAAAAAGACTATACATTTCTTCCGCACTTTTTAAATAAAACTGGTCACCTTCGTAACGCATTCTTTCTTCGTCGTTAACGGTTTTACCTGTTTGAATGCACAGCAAAATATCGTGCGGCACTGAATCCTCACGGTAGATATAATGGCTGTCGTTAGTGGCAATCATTGGTATTCCCGTTTCTTCATGAATACGCAGAATCTGTTGGTTAACTATTTTTTGCTCGCTCATTCCGTGGTCTTGCAGTTCCAAAAAGAAATTACCCTTGCCGAAAATTTCTTCATATTCCAGTGCAGTTTCCTTTGCCTTTTTATAGTTGCTTTGCAAAATTGCCCTCGCTACTGGGCCTGCAAGGCAAGCACTGCTGGCAATAATGCCCTTGTGGTATTTTTTTAGTAAGTCTAAATCCACCCTTGGTTTATAGTAAAAACCATCTATAAACCCATAGGATACTATTTTAATAAGGTTTTGGTAGCCCTCATTATTTTCAGCCAAAAGCACCAAATGATAGTAATTAAAGCCTGCACTTGTATCTTTTATAAGGCGTGAAGTTGGCGCAACATAAACCTCGCACCCAATAATAGGCTTAACACCAACTTCCTTAGCCGCCTTGTAAAACTCCACTGCTCCATACATCGCCCCGTGGTCGGTAATTGCAAGGCTTTCCATACCTAGCTCTTTTGCACGTGCCACAAGTTCCTTTATTTTTGCCGAGCCATCCAGAAGGCTATATTCTGTATGCACATGCAGATGTGTAAATTGTTTACTTTCCGTTTCCATGGTACAGCCACCTTCCTTCGTTAGTTTCATATTATAACCTTAAAAATAGAAAAAAGCCATATATTTACTTTATATTAGTGCTGAGAGTAACAATTTTTCAAAAAATTTTAAATCCATTCCTGCCAGCCTCTTTAGCAGAATACAAGGCAATATCTGAAGCCTTATAAAGTTCCTCATAGGTGAATCCGTCCTTGGGAGCAACTGCAATACCTACACTTACGGAAATTTTATTCCCATCTTCTTTTATATTCAGCCTTGATACCGCTTTACAAAGAATTTTGGCTTTTTCTTCAATAAGCCTCTTGCTTCCTGCATTTTTCATAAATATAATGAACTCATCACCACCAAGGCGAGCAACGACATCTCCTTTTCGGAAAATATTTTGCAAAATATTTGCAATTGCTATCAGTATTTTATCCCCTTGCATATGACCAAATTTGTCATTAATTTGTTTAAAATAGTCAATGTCAATAATGAAAAATGCTTGTATTTCCCCTGCTTGCAATTGACTTAAAGCCGTTGAAATAAGCTGTTGGCACACTGCCCTGTTATATAAATTGGTAAGAACATCTCTTTCTGCACTTTCCTTAAGTTTTAATTCCCTTTCTTTCCTATTTTGAATATTCCGCATGTATGTAAAGCACAATATATCCGCCGTTTCAGGGTCTCTGAGCATATGGCTGATAGCCAAAACCCAAAACTCCTTTCCATCTCTTCCCTTGCACCGTATTTCACACTCTCGTTCACCATTTTCATTTTCAAAAACCTGAATAAGACTTTTGGGTGAAAACATATTTGCAACCATTTCCATATCATCAGGATACACATATTTATTAATTAGCTTTTTGCAAATATTTGAATAGGAAACGGCTGGAGTAATTCGGTGGTTTCTGCTTCCACTTCTTACCTTCACTATGTCACGTGTAACGTTTACTTCATGTATCAACACGGCATCTGCCATGTATAATTCACGGTACTGCTCCTCCTTTGCAAATCTTTGCTCAATTTCCTTAAGCTTAGTTATGTCCTCAACAGTCCCAATTGCCCAAATAGGATTTTTTACCTCATCCAAAACTGCCGTAAGGGTAACTCTGTACCAGTAACTTTCCTCGCCATTATGTGCGATTACAACACAGCTTGCCACATTTTCTCCACTACAAATGCTTTTAAACATATTAATATACACATCTGCGTAGTCTTTGTCCACAATGTTGAGTGCAACCACTTCATTTGGTGTGCATTTTGCAATCGCTGGCATGTTATATTTATTTACAATATCTTCTCCGTTATAAATATTATCATTTTTAGGATCATATTCAAACACAGTACATGACAAATGCCCCATTGCAATTCTAAATTTTTCGTTTATTATCTGCTGTTCTCTCTGTATTTTTTTTGCCTTTGTGATATCTATAACAACGCAGTAATAGTATAGTTTATTATTCTCGTCCTTAACTATATTGCATCTGTCTGTAACCCAAATTATCTCGCCGTCCTTTTTTTCTAACCTGTATTCAAGATCTATGGCTTCTTTTCCCTTGCAGGCGGCAAGCTGTTTTTCAACTCTTTCAACGTCCTCATGGTAAACGGTATTTATAAATCGGTTGTCAAAGCGTGAACGTATTTCCCGACGGCTATACCCCATCATATTTATGAAACCCTGGCTTACGTATACAAATTCACATTTTTCATCAAAGGTACATTTTTGCACACCACCAGGAATAGCATCTGTAAGCGTTTTAACATCACGGTTTGCGTTCAAAATCATATTTTGATAGCCATGTTCCTTTTTGATTATGAAAATACCCAAAATAAGCAACGCCGCAATTATTTTTATAACCATAAAAGTGGCTAAAGAATTCACTTTATTGCCATGGCTGGCAACCACATCATCTGGAACTGTTTGAAAAACATACCAATCATTTATTCCCACGGGTGTATAATACGCCAGTCGCTTTTCATCTTTATCGATATATTTTATAAACCCGCTTTTCCTATCACTTACACTTTCTCTCAAACTCAAATAACTGTTTTCTTTTTCATATTCTACATTTTCTAAAGCTTCCCAAATGTCATCGTTTCCATAAAGCATAGATTCTTCCTTTTCTGTATTTAGTATAACTTTACCGTCTCCTTGAAAAATCACAAAATAACCTTGGCCATCAAAACTTTCCATATTCATAGCCCTTGACATTTCATTAACTTTGTATACACCATGCACCATGCCCGTTACAATTCCTTCATGCAAAATTGGCTCATATACAACAACCAAATTCTCATCTCCAGTTAAAGACCTTATTATGTTGGTAACCCCTGATTTACCATGCATTGCATCTATAAAATATTGGCGTTGGCTTAAATTTAAATAAATCCCATTGCCAACGTAGCTGTTTCCTTTTAAATCTGTAAAACCAATGCGTTGAAAATCTGTATTTTTCATTATTTCATCATTTATTTTTACAGCCTGCTCAATGTTGATATCACTTAATCCAGAGTATACATAGGCTAAATTTTTAATCGTTCCAACTGCCTCATAAACATTATCAACTATGAATTTAGAAGTATATTCGGCACTTTCCTCCAGTTCTTGCTCACTACTTGCCTTTGAAATTTCAACACTTTTTTTTGCAAAATCCATAAATGAAACAAATATAAATAACACCACAAAAATAGAAACCATTGGAAGTGAAAATATTTTTTTATATTTTGTTTTTTCCACTATCATTATTTATATCCCCTCATATATGCAAACCACATAACAATATACATAATTTGCAAAAAGTTCAGTCTCTTTTATATTTAAAAACAGTATACTAAACCGTATTATATATTTCAAACATTTTAAAAGTTATTGTTACTTTTTTCCTATATAGCTATTTTGTCATACTTCTTTCCATAAAAATCATGGGCACAGAATATATCTGCGCCCTTTTGTATCAGTTCTCATTTTCTTCTTTTATTGCTTTACAAACTTGTCCATAAAGCAAACAAATTCTTTTAAAAACCTCATCCACATATTCAAATTCTTTATCCCTTAATATCTCCACAAGTTCATCGCAGCTTCCGAAAAGCTCATTTATACTAAGATTCCCTGTAACTCCTTTTAATGTATGTATATATTTAAGCAGCTCGTCATAATTTTTTTCGTCTATTGCCTTTTTTGCAAGCTGCATATTTTCATCTTCAGTAAATTTTATTAAATATTTTTCGTATAAATCTGCTCTTCCCGAAAATCTTCTTATGCCTGAGTGGCAATCTATTCCTGCTTTGTTCAAAACTCTTTCATTCATAGGCAATCCTTCTTTCTATAAAAATATTAATTAAAGGCGTTTACTTATAGTAAAATTTTACCATATAATACATAATGTCACAATATTTTTATTGTATTTGTTCGGATTTATTCTGATTAAATTAATTTCTATACAAAAACAAACATTTTAATTTATATTAAAATCACATATTTATGTCCTTTTTTGAAAACATTTTTTTCTCTATCTTTTAAAAACATAAATTCAAGTTGCATTCTACTGCTTTAAGGTCTATCATGTATTGATAATATACATAGGCATACCGCCTGCGAAAGGAGTCATTAGTATGGAAAGTAACACACTTAAGGGCCACTTGTTTGCACTTTTTACAGTTATAGTTTGGGGCACAACCTTTATTGCCACCAAACTTTTACTTGTGGACTTAACCCCTATAGAAATTTTATTTATACGTTTTATTATGGGCTTTGTTGCCTTAACTGTTTTTTATCCAAAACGCCTTGGCTTTACAACAAAAGAACAAGAACTTCTTTTTATGGGTGCTGGGCTTTGCGGCGTTACCCTTTATTTTCTGTTGGAAAACATTGCCCTTACTTATTCATTCGCCTCAAATGTTGGCATTATAATTTCCATAGCACCATTTTTTACAGCCATAGTTTCTCATATTTTTTTGGATAGCGAAAAATTCAAGGTGAATTTCATTATAGGTTTTTTGTTTGCCATCACAGGAATTATTGTTATAAGCCTTAACGGCAGTGCCGTGCTGAAACTTAACCCTCTTGGGGATATTCTTACCATACTGGCAGCCCTTGTTTGGGCTTTCTATTCAGTACTAACAAAAAAAATAAGTGCCCTTAATTATAATACTATTTTAACAACAAGGCGTGTATTTTTTTACGGGCTTATATTTATGATTCCGGCACTTTTTGTTATGGATTTTTCACCAAGTCTACAGCTTTTCACAAAGCCAAAAGTTGTTTTTAATCTGATGTATTTAGGTCTTGGTGCATCGGCACTTTGCTTTGTTATATGGAACAGCGCCATACGCATTCTTGGCCCTACAAAAACCAGCGTTTACATTTATGCTTCACCAGTAGTTACGGTTATTACCTCTGCCCTTGTGCTGCATGAGCGAATAACACCAATTGCAATTGTTGGCACAATACTAACCCTTACTGGGCTTATAATAAGCGAACTTAAAACTGGTGAAGCAAAAGAAAGTAAAGAACAAATTATTGATGATCCTTCCCTAATAACCTCACAGGGCATCCGTCCTTGAGCTATCGTTAATTTCCAGCACATTATTATTCTCTAAAATACCAATGCACCTTTTTGCCCACCTGCCTTTTTTATAGTAAAGGTAGGTGGCAATTCCTGAAGCCACCCACGTTATAGGGTACCCTAACGCTATAACATTAAAGGAAAACACAACATGTGTTCCCACAAACAAAAACACCTGTCTAAGTACAACAAAACAACTAGTCATAATCACCATTGGTGCAATAGCCTCGCCAAAACCTCGCATTGCCCCTGAATAAATTAGGCAAATTCCAAGGGTAAAGTATACTGGCATAAATATTTTTATTAATAAGTTCCCATAGTAAACAACCCCTGGGTCTGGTGAAAAAATACGCAATACATATTTACCTTCAAAAAATAATATTAGACACAAAACTATGTTGCTTACCATTGTCATAATTAATGCAACCCGAACGCCTTCTTTTGCACGCTTTATTTTTCCTGCACCTAGGTTTTGCCCTGTAAATGTAATTACTGCAAGGGCAATGCTTTGTATTGGCAATAACAAAAAATTGTCAATTTTAAGATATGCACCAAACCCAGCAATAGCTGCCGAACCAAACTGATTTACATAAGACTGAACTATTACATTGGACACAGCCGTAATCAGCTGTTGAAAACCACTTGGCAGACCAATAGCCATTATTCTTTTAATCATACTCCCATTATATATTAAATATTTTGCCTCTACCTTATACCCCTCATGTGTTTTAAAAAGTAATAGCATTACCATCACCGCAGACATAATCTGTGCCGCCAAGGTTGCCCACGCAACGCCTGCTATTCCCATTTTAAACACCACTACGAACAAAATATCCAGAACAATATTTACAATTGATGAAAAACATAGAAAATATAATGGACGCTTAGAATCTCCAACTGCCCGCAAAATTGCCGCACCGATGTTGTAAACCATAAGTCCACCTATAGAAAAAAAGTAAATGCGCAAATACAACACGGCATTGTCAAAAACCTCATCTGGGGTTTTAATAATTCGCAGCATAAATGGGGAAAATACAACACCCAGTATTGTAAACAAAATACCCAGTACAATTGTTGCCCAAACAGATGCATGTACGGCGTCGCGAAGCTTACGCTTGTCCCCTGCACCAAAAAATTGAGCTATAACAACACTTGCGCCTGTTGAAACACCAACAAAAAAACCAACCAACATGTTTATTATAGGCGTAGATGAGCCTACCGCCGCCAAAGCATCCTTGCCAACATAATTTCCCACAACAATTACGTCCACGGTATTGTATAACTGCTGAAATAGGTTTCCTAACAATAAAGGCAATGTAAACACCAATATTTGCTTAAATATGTTTCCCTCTGTCATTGATGTATTTTTCAATCTGTCTCCTCTATTCTAAATCCTTATATATTTTAATATCCTCTTTGATATCTTCATCGATTATATTCCTTTGTAGAAATTTTTACAACACCCTCAGCACATTTGAAATATTAAGGTTTAACAAATTTTCTTAATGAAAATGCTAAATATGGAATTTAATCTTCCATACAACAAATTTAGTTTTGTTTATTAAGATTGTGTAACAAAAAAAATGTATAAAATAGCTGGTTTCAAGAAGATTAGTTGTTCTCCTCAAAACCAGCTTAAATTTAATTCTGTTTATTATTTTTTATGCTTTTATACCAAATCCCGAAAGGAAAATAAAAATAATAAGGATAGGAATAACTACCTTCATACAAATTTTCCAAAATCCAAACCATCCAAACTTAATCTGTCCATTGTTAGTAATTGCAGGCACTGCATTTTCAGGCTTCCATATATAACCTACAAATACTGCCATAAGCAATCCGCCCACAGGCATGAGAATTTTTGCTGACACTGCATCCATAAGGTCAAAGAAGTTAAGCCCAAAAATAAGCTTATCTGCCCAAGGTCCCATGGCAAGAGACGAAAAAATTCCCAGTACAAATGTTACAGCGCCAATAAACCATACTGCTTTTTTTCTGCTCCAACCTAGCTTATCAATAAAAAATGCGGCAGGAATTTCTATCATTGCAATTGACGTTGTAAGGGCTGCAAAAAGCGCAAGCAAGAAGAAAATTATACCGAATAATCTACCTGCCAAAGGTCCAAAGCTTGCAAAAATTGATGGTACTGTTACAAAAAGCAATCCTGGTCCCTGCCCAGGCTCAAACCCAAAAGCAAAAACCGCTGGAAGAATTGCAAGACCTGCCAAAATTGCAACTGCTGTGTCTAAAACAGGCACAATTATAGACGTCTGTACTATATTTTCGTCGCCTTTCATATAGCTTCCGTATGTAATAAGCGCGCCTATTCCCAGTGAAACTGAAAAGAACACCTGCCCTAAAGCCGCCATAATCATTTCAGAATTAAACTTGCTAAAATCGGGCTTAAACATCCACACAACACCTTCCATTGCCCCTGGAAGTGTAAGGCTTCTTGCAACTACTATAAGAAGCATAACAAAAAGTGCTGGCATCATAAAGTTTCCTGCCTTTTCAATACCGCCCGAGATACCTCTTAACACAATTGCCATTGATACCCCAAGGAACACAAAGTGCCAAAGAATAGGCTGCCATGTACCACTAACAAGGGTATTAAATGCCTCTGTTGCCGCTTCCCCACTAGGAAGACCCGTTGTTACAGATTTAAAAAAGAAGGAAGTAACCCAGCCACCAACTACCGAGTAGTATGCAAACATGGCAAAACATGCCAACACACCAAAAAATCCAACTATACCCCACCACTTTGTTTTTCCGCACTCCAAAGCAATTTTTTCATATGCAGAAACGGAACTTGTTTTAGCATACCTTCCCATTGCAGTTTCGCCCATTACTACAGGTACTGCAACTATTGCCAGTATAAACAGATAGGTTATAAGAAACACTCCGCCACCGTATGCTCCTGTAAGGTATGGGAACTTCCAAAGGTTTCCAAGACCCACTGCCGAACCGGCTGCCGCCATTATAAAACCTATTTTTGTACCGAAGCCACCCCTCTGATTTTCGCCACTGCTCATAATACAGCCTCCTTAATATAAAATAACTGATAAAGTATAATACCTAAGCAACGCCCTCAAAGATTTCTCTGGATACCCTGAGCCTCACTTAAATTTATTCTATCACAAAGAAATTTGTTTTTCTAATACACAAAAACGCTGAAAATCCATAGGTTTTTCCTATACCTACGCTGTATGAATCAGCGCAGCATTATATGCAAAACAAAGTCGTTTTTTATTGACATTAAATTTAAGTACTCATATAATCAAATCACATAGTTATAACAGGATTTATATTGTTTCTTAAAGGGGTGTAACTAATGACGCTACAGCAGCTTCGATATGTAATTGCAATTGAAAAGTATGGTTCTTTCAGTAAAGCGGCTAAAAGTCTTTTTGTTTCTCAGCCCAGTGTAAGTGCCCTTGTTAAGGACCTTGAAGCAGAACTTGATATTATTATTTTTAACCGTGACAGCAGGGGAATTTCTCTTTCTGCCCAAGGCAAAGAATTTTTAAAGTATGCCAACCAATTTATTAATCAAAGCGATTACATAGTGGATTACTTTAAGCACCATAAACGCAATAAGCCTGCTTTATTTTCTATCTCTTCTCAACACTATTCTTTTGTTATAAGTGCCTTTCTGGCGTTTCAAAAAGAAGTAGCAAGTGACCGTTACGCCCTTCGCCTTAAAGAAACCCAAACCTCCACAGTTATAGAAGACGTTGCAGGTCAGCGCAGTGAAATAGGCATTATCTTTACCAGTGAATTTTCTGAAAAGTACATAAGCAAGCTTTTAAAGAATAATAATCTTTTTTTCCATCCCCTTGTGGAAACTCCTTCTCATGCCTTTGTTTATAAAAACCATCCGTTGGCAAAACATAAAAGCCTTAAACTTAAAGATTTGGAGGACTATCCCTGCATAATTTATGACCAAAACGAAAATCAGCCTCTCTACCTTGCAGAGGAACTTACAATTCCTGCCTACTATCCTTCAAAAATTTTATACTCCAGCGATTTATTCTCCAGCTGTCACATGATGCGCAGTTGCAACGCATATAACATAGGTTCTGGCATAATGACTTCTTCCGGACTGGAAGATTTTGTTGCTATACCTGTAGATGATTTGGAACCAATGTGCATAGGATGGATAAGTCTGCAAAACTCCAGCCAAAGCGAACTTTGCAAGCTTTTCATAGAGGAATTACAGCGAATTATTAAAAACAGACCATAGTTTTTTCCTATCGCAAAACATAGCTTTTGGATATTTGATTATAGCTTACCTCGGTGTTAGAATGAAGGCGAATTTAGTCATTAACAAATTTTCAATCATTCGGAGGTGCTTTGCTTTATGAACGTAAATAAAGACTATGGATTTTCAACACTAGGTATACATGCCGGCGAGGAAGCCGACCAATATGGTGCTCTTATTCCACCAATTTATCAAACATCTACATTTTCTTTTAAAACTACAGATGATGCCGCTGCAGCCTGTGATCACCTTGAAAAAGGATTCGCATACTCTCGCATAACAAATCCAAGTTTAGACTTTTTTGAAAGAAAACTTGCCGCCCTAGAACATGGTGCTGGAGCTGTGGCTTTTGCCTCTGGCGTAGGTGCTATCTCTGCAGGTTTTCTAACGGTTTTAAGCTCAGGCGACCACATAGTTGCCTCTAAAGCTGCTTATTCTGCAACCCATCACCTTTTAACAAGCCTTCTTCCACGCTTGGGCATAACATCTACCCTTGTGGATACATCAAATTTAAAAGCTGTGGAAGCAGCCATTAAGCCAAACACAAAGCTAATCTATTTTGAAACGCCTGCCAACCCAACAATGCTTTTAACCGATATTGAGGGAATTGTGGCAATTGCCAAGGCAAATAAGCTGATGACCGCCGTGGATAATACCTTTGCCTCACCATATGTTACAAATCCGCTGGATTTTGGCGTGGACTACGTAGTGCAAAGCTGCACAAAATACATATGCGGTCATGGCGACGTAATAGCAGGTGCTCTTATTACCAAAAACACTGAACTGCTTAAAGATTTTCGTCTTGAAGGGCTAATGCACATTGGTGCTGTTATGGCGCCCAACACGGCTTTCCTTTTAACGAGGGGTCTTAAAACCCTTGAAATACGAATGCAGCGCCACATAAGCAATGCACAAAAACTTGCAGAATTTTTAGAGTCACAGGAAAACATTGTTAAAGTAAACTATCCAGGTCTTCCGTCAAACCCACAATACGAGCTTGCTAAACGCCAAATGAACGGCGGCGGAGGTGTTATTACCTTCGAAGTTGCCGGCGGACTTGAAGGCGGAAAAGCATTTATGAACAGCCTTAACCTTTGTAAAATTGCCGTAAGTCTAGGTGATTGCGAAACTCTTATTGAACAGCCAGCAAGCATGACCCACACCATGGTAAGCCCAAAAGATAGACTGTCCGCAGACATAACCGATGGACTGATAAGAATATCTGTAGGGCTTGAAAATATTGATGATATAATTGGTGACATAAAACAGGCACTGGAAAAAGGAAAATTATCAATAAAAAATTAATTTAAATCAGACAAACTTTCCTTCCCTCCGTATCTATTCATGTAACCACAAAATAATCCCAAATAACACCCCTTCTTTAAGAAAAAGCAGATATCTACCAAGACATCTGCTTTTTCCCTTTTAATCTTTACCTATATCAAAAAAACTTTACCCCAGCAAAGTATATTGCCAATAAATGTACTGGATAATACGCATAAAAAAAGTATTTTGGCACTTCTACCCTTACCTTAGTTTTAAATAAAATAAATGGCAATGCAAGCACCGCAAACCCTTGAACATAATTTGGGCTAAACAAAGCCGCCACAACGCTTATGGCAATAAAAACTAAAGAAGCCAACTTTACGTCCTCATCCATGTAATAAAAAGCAATCATGCACCCTGTTCCATACCACCCGTAGCCTTGGTTTAAAATTGCCCAAACTAACGATACAACTGCCGCAAATACCCAATCCCGCTTTCTGTTCCGCTTTAAAAGACCTAGCACCACAATGCCAATAAATAAATCAAACATAATGTTTAATCCGCTTCCAACCACTAATTTAAAGATAGGCTGTGTTAAACAAGCAAAAATAAGTATTCTAAAGGCATATTTTACAATATTTTTTGTATTTTTTACGCCAATGGATATGTGGTATGCAAAGATAGGAAATGCAATTCGTCCAATGACTCTAAACCAAAAAATATGCGGAAACAACAGCATTCCTATATGGTCAAAGGTCATTGACACTAAGCCAATGACCTTTAAAATATCGTTTCTATTATTGCTCATACAAATCAACCACTATATCATCTGCACTAATAGTTTTGCTTATTACTCCTGTGTCATAAAGCCACTTGATATTCTCATCCCACACTGCTCTGTCTTGGCTTAAAAAAGTCTGATTTTCTGTTTCCATAATTGGCACAAGCATTTCTATGCTCTTTTTTTCAACATTTTCGTTAAGTGGGAAATTTTCTGCATTCTGATTTGCAAGTAAAATCTCAATTGAACCAACAGGGTCATTTTTCATATCTGCAAATCCCTTTGCTGAAGCACGAAGGAATTTTGTAAGCTTTTCGCTTTCGTTTTTAATCTGATTCTCTCCTGTTACAAAAACACATTCATAATAGTTTGGCATACCGTAATCTGTAGGGAAGAAGTAATTTACTTCAAAGCCTTCCTCCTCCATCTGTGGCACTTCATGGTTCACAAGACAGCCAATAGTTGCATCTACATTACCTGTTGTCATCGAACTCATAAGGTCAAATCCTACATCCAAGTAATTTACGTCCTCATTTTTTCCGCCTGCCTGCTCCACCAAAAACTTAACAATAGATTCGCTAAGCTCTGTGCCTGCGTAACCTACGGTTTTACCAATGAGGTCTTTTGGCTCTGTAATGTTCTTATCCTTCATAGAAAGAATGATGTTTAATGGTTTTTGGCAAACCGTTCCAATAGATTTTACAGGCACGTCTTGCTCTACCTTTGCCATAACAAGGTCGTGCATGTAGTAAATACCAACATCTGCCTTGCCTGCCGCCGTAAGTGAAATTGCATCATTTGTGTTTGCGGGAAATTGAATGTTAACCTTCAAGCCTTCTTCTTCATAATATCCCTTTTCAATTGCGTTATAAATAAAGGAATGTAAAGCGTTTGGATACCAGTCTAACACTACATTAAATTCCTCCAATTTTTTTTCCGCTGTACCAGACGGAGTTGTTTCTGCCTTGTTTGAGGCACACCCAGCAAATACCATAACTGCACTTAATCCTAAAGCTAATAATCTCTTTTTCATTTTAAATTTCCTTCCTCCATTTTATACATTTTTCTTCTACGTAACCTATTACTGCTACCCACACCATTGCTATAGCACTAAGCAATACTATTGGCGCAAAAACTCCTGCACCATCTAGCTGTGTCATCATTCGCTTGCTGAAATAGCCTAAACCGCTTTGTGCCCCAAGCCACTCTGCAATTGCCGCACCAATTATGCTTAGGGGAATTGCCATTTTTATGGCTGAAAAAAAATATGGCAACGCTGTAGGTAATTTCAGTTTAAAAAATATATCCTTCTTCCCTGCACCATATGTAATTAACAGTTCCTCCATCTCTCGCTTTGTAGATTTTAAACCGTCATACACCGTTATGGTTATGGGGAAAAAAGTTATCAAAATAGTTACAAGCACCTTGCTCCATATGCTGTAACCAAACCATAGCACAAAAAGAGGTGCAATTGCTGTTGTTGGAATGGTTTGAGAAGCAATTATAATAGGATACAAGGCATTTTCAATTTTTGGACTTATATCCATAACCACTGCAAGACCAATTCCTAACACAATGGAAATAGCTAGACCAATTATAGTAACGCTCATTGTTGCAGGCATTTGTACAAGAAACAAGTTTTCCCGCAGTTCCCATAGCTTTGCCAAAATTTGCGTTGGCGAAGGCAGAATATAGTGGGCGTTTATGCCCATTGCAATTACTTGCCACAGCACCAAAAGCAAGGTTGTAAGCAAAATTGCAGGCAGATTTTTCCTCATAACTCCACCTTCCCTCTAAGCTGATTAATAAGCATTTCTTTCATTTCAGTAATATCTGTCCGTTTCATATCCTCTCGGGTTCTAGGATAGCTTAAAGGAACTTCATATTCTTCAAAATACGTTACTGGTCTATCTTTAATTATAAATATCTTTTTGCTAAGAAACAAAGCTTCCTCAACATCGTGGGTTACAAACAAAATTGTTTTTTTGTGCTTTTGCCATTCGTCCACTAACCACTCCTGCAAAGAAATTTTTGTAAGCGAGTCTAACGCTGAAAACGGCTCGTCTAATAACAGAAGTTCACTGCCTGTAAGCAAAGTTCTTGCAAAGGATGCCCTCTGCTTCATTCCGCCAGATAAATCTTTTGGATATTTATTTTTATATTCCCACAAACCTACTTCTTTTAGCATTTCCTCTGTCCTTTGTGCCATTTCAGCTTTACTCTTTCTCTGAATTTCCATGGGTAAACAAATATTTTTTTCAATTGTACGCCAAGGATACAGCAAGTCTTTTTGAGGCATATATGCGGAATAGTTTTTTTTAAGGGTAATGTCTTCACCATCCACCAAAACTTTGCCACTTTGCGGTTTTTCCAAGCCATTTATCAACCGAAAAACTGTACTTTTTCCACACCCAGACGCACCAATAATAGATATAAACTCTCCATCTTCAACTTTAAAGGAAAGACCTTCCATCATATTGTAGTCATAACCGGTGTATTCAAATGTAACATCCTTAAATTCCAGCATTTATTTTACATCTCCTTGCTCCATGCCATATCCCAGAACATGTACTCATATCGGCTGCAATCAACAATAATTCTTTCAAGGTTTTCAATCTGTTTTTCTGAATAATCTTCTGCAAGCCTGTTTACCAAATCAATTATTACGTCATTGTCATCCCTATATTGCTTAGATGTATAAGATTTTACCCATTCACCGTAAAACTCATGGTCCTTTGCACCTGAGACGGTTTCCATAAAATCACCAATCATTTTGTAACTCCATGCACATGCAAGTACGGTAGTTGCAAGCTCTGCAATTCCTTCTGTAAATGAAACTGAAAGCATATAGTTTGTGTAGCTTTGGGTTACAAGGCTTGGCTTTGCATTTTCCATGTCACTAACAGATATTCCCAAACGTTTAAGATATGCCTTATGTGTAGCCGTTTCGCTGTTTAAGGTTGAATGCACAAGGTCTGCAAACATACGCATATCCCCTTCTGTTTGTGCCTTAACAATTCCAAGGGCAAACACCTTTGAATACTGCATTAAATAAAGATAATCCTGTACCATATAAAATTGAAATTTATCTATAGCAAGGCTTCCTTCTGCAATTCCCTTAACGAATGGGTGTTGGTTGTAGCTATCCCAAATTTCTTTAACTGACCTATACAGTCTGTCTGTAACTTTCACAATATTCCCTCCTAAAAGTATATCACTAAAACCCTAGTGTTTCGCTTAACTCTCACAACAAAAAAAGACACTTCCATAAGGAAATGTCCGAAAAAACGATATAAAAAAAATAAGTTTTAAGCACTTCCTGCGTTGGTACTAACCATCAGGTTCAAAGGGACTCTCTCAGCATCGGCAAGCAATAAGCTATTACCGCAGCACCCCTGGGCCAAATATTCAATTAACGTGATTATATAACATTAATTACAATATGTAAATACAAATATTTAAAATTCCTTTGACAATTGGTTTGATTGGAAATATAGTATTTATTGTTCACAGCACATTTTATTAGAAAATCAGAGGCATTAAGCGTGGGCAGCACGTTATTTTATGCACATGTAATTTTATGCGATATCAAGCAAGGAGGCTTTTAATTGGATGAACAAACGCTACTAAACTTTGCCGTAGGCGTTGGCGAAGTTATGCTTGCAAACGGTGCCGAAACTCATCGTGTAGAAGACACCGTAGAAAGAATATTGTCTGTAAAGGAAGGTCGTATGCCAGAAACCTTTGTTACACCAACAGGTTTTTTTGCCAGCATACAAGGGCCCCTTACAGGTACTATTACAAAATTCCGCCGCGTATCAAAGCGATCTATAAATTTGGAAAAAGTAACCCGTGCCAACTCGCTTTCCCGAAATTTTGTAGCAGGTAAAATTACACTGCATGAAGGTTTTGATGAACTGGAACACATTGCAAAAATGACGCCTTTCCCACATCACCTTGTTGTGTTTTGCTATGGTGCAGTATGTTTTTCTTTTGCACTACTGTTTAGCGGCACTATTTATGATGCACTTGCGGCCTTTTTTGTGGGTATTTTTCTTGGTGTAATTGCTGAAATGATGGAGAGAAAAAAAATATCACCTTTTTTAGTAAGTATTTTTGGAGGGGTAACAATAACTGTTACTGCCCTAATTTTTCACCTTTTGGGCTTTGGCACAAACTATAATACTGTTATAACAGGGTGTTTAATGCCACTTGTGCCAGGGTTTGCATTAACAAATTCCATTAGGGACATTATGAACGGCGACTTTATTTCAGGTACTGCTAGATTAGTTGAAGCACTGATTACAGCCGTTGCTGTTGCCGCCGGGGTTGGTATTGTATTAAGCATTTTTAATTTGCTTGGAGGATTTAATTTATGAATAGCCCAATATATAACTTAATGCTTAATTTTGCAGCATCCTTCATTGCAATCTATTCCTTTGCTATTTTGTATAATGCACCAAGGAAAGAACTTATCCCCTGCGCAATAACAGGTGCTTTGGGTTGGATAGTTTATTTTTTAGTTATGATTAAAACCTCCAATGCCGTTACCTCCACATTTTTTGGTGCACTTACTGTTGCTGCGTGTTCCCGAATGCTTTCATACACAAGAAGTGCACCATCTACACTGTTTCTTATTCCAGGTATTTTACCTCTTGTACCAGGAACACAGATTTACAACACAATGAAAGCTGTTATTGCCGACAACTTATATTCTTCATATTTTGAGGCAGTAAAGGCATTTAAATTGGCAGGCGTTATTGCCGTTGGCATTATAATTGTTTTTTCACTGCCATACAAAACCTTTGCTATTTTTGACCCAAAAGAAAAATAGCTCTAAGCGTGTAGACAAAGTCAAAACCTTGAGGGCTTTGCCCTCAAACACCCACAAGGGTTTCCTGTCAGCACTTTGCCATGCAAAGCTGTCCTGCGGACAGATGGCACTTCTTTGCCATTGCCACATTGACCCATCTAAAACCGCATGAATATGCGGTTTTAACAAAAGTTTTTGGTCTTGCTTTTTTCAAAAAGCAAGTGGGTTTGGGCAACGCCCAAGGTCTTTTCAATATTAAAGGCGGTTTCCCTGTTTTAAAGGAAACCGCCTTTTTGTTATGCTCTGTAAAAATTAATTAAACATCCAGAAAGAATAATTTTTCTTTCGTCGTCTGTAAGGTCGCCCATTTTAAGTGTAAATGGTTTCATTTTTTCACCAACAACGTAAGCAGAAATCTCGCTTTGCTTGTTTGCAATTGCCTCCGCAACATTTGGCACATAAATGTAGTCGCCGTTTTCAAATGGAATTTCACCATCTAAAATGAATGGAAGCATACCCCAGTTAATCAAATTTGAACGATAACGCTTTGTAGCATACTCGCTGGCAATGTTTGCCCAACCGCCAAGAACCTTCTGACAGCTTGCCGCCTGTTCTCTAGCAGAACCATCGCCTGGCTTAACTGCATAAATTGTACTGCCTATACCTGTATTCTTAACATCAAAATTCTCAAATTCAGAAGCTATCACATTGTAAACCTTTTCAAGCTCATGATAAGCCTCTTTCGGAGAACTTCCGTCAAGCCTTGCTTTTTCAGCCTTATAAACCTCTTTAGCACGTCCAACATAGGCAGGGTCTTTTCTTGATAATGTAAATTCTGCAAGGCCAAGCGGATTTGAACGGTAAGAAGAAGTTTCACCTGATGGAATGAGCTCATCTGTTGTTGTAACAGGGTCTTTAATAACAGATACCACTTTAAGCAAAATATCATTTGTAAGATTGCTCATTGCAGGCCAATCTACAATGTTTGGGCCAAATTTCAGCTCAACTGATGGGTCTGGATTGTTATATCCATAGTAACAACGGTTATCGTAAACATCTTTTTTAAAGAAATAGCGTGGTCTTGTAAGCTCAAAATCCAACTCACTTGCCGCTGTAAGAATACCTTTGTTAACAGCAGTTGCCGCAATACTTCTTGCATCCATAAGTGCAACGGAAGCAATCTGTCCACTGGTAATTTTACTTCCCTCTCTGTTAGGGAAGTTACGTGTTGAATGACGAATAGATAAACAGTTATTTGCAGGTACGTCACCAGCACCAAAGCATGGGCCGCAGAAAGCAGAGCGAACTGTTGCACCTGCAACCATAATATCGGCAATAGAGCCGTTTTCAACAAGATTAAGGAAAACAGGCTGGCTAGATGGATAAACACTTAAAGCAAATTCATCCGCACCAATAGAATGATTTTTAAGTATATCCCTTGCATCGCAAATATTTTCGTAAGTACCACCAGCACAGCCTGCAATAACACCCTGTTCAACCTGTAAACGTCCGTTTTTAACCTTGTCTTTAAGTGTGAAAGTAACAGTGTCGTTATCCAACTGCTTAGCACCTGTTTTTTCAATCTCGTCCAAAATGTCCATAAGATTTGCATTCAACTCGTCAATAGTATAAATGTTGCTTGGGTGGAAAGGCATCGCAATCATTGGCTTAATTTGTGACATATCAACGCAAATCATACCATCATAGTAAGTTATTTCTCCTGGTTGTTGAAGTTTAAAGTCCTCTAATCTTCCATGGACTGTGTACCATTTTTTAACCTCTTCATCTGTTTTCCATACAGAAGAAAGGCATGTAGTTTCTGTTGTCATTACATCAATGCCGTTACGGTAGTCTGTGCTAAGGTTTGTAATGCCGTCACCAACAAACTCCATAACCTTGTTTTTAACGTAACCATTATCGAAAACCGCACCAATAATTGCCAAAGCAATATCCTGTGGGCCAACAAAGGGTGCTGGCTTACCTGTAAGGTAAACGCCAACCACCTGTGGACGGTCAATGTCATAAGTTTTGTTTAAAAGCTGTTTAACAAGCTCTGGGCCACCTTCGCCAATAGCCATTGTGCCTAATGCACCATAGCGAGTGTGGCTGTCGCTTCCCAAAATCATTTTGCCAACGCCACTCATCATTTCACGCATGTACTGGTGAATTACCGCCTGATGTGCAGGTACATAAATACCGCCGTAGCGCTTTGCACAGCTAAGACCAAATAAATGGTCGTCCTCGTTTATTGTTCCGCCAACGGCACAAAGAGAGTTATGGCAGTTTGTAAGAACATATGGCACAGGAAATTTTTCAAGACCGCTTGCACGTGCTGTTTGAACAATGCCAACATATGTTATATCGTGGCTTGCCATAGCATCAAACTTAATTTTAAGCTTTTCTGTGCCATCGGTTGTGTTATGGCTTGTAAGAATTGAATATGCCATGGTGTTTTTTGAAGCCTCAGCCTTGGAAATTGCCGTACCTGTTTGGCTTTTTATAATTGCCTCTGCGTTGCTGTCATCTGCAATAATTTGGGTGCCATTTAAAAGATAAGCACCGCCTTGATATAATTTAACCACTGTAAAACCCCCTAGTTTAATTTAATATTTAAGAAAAGCAAGCTTTTCGTTTCTTATTCTATTTACAACTGCGTAGTAAGCCACATTACAAAGGGTATTGTAACAATGCAAAGCAATGTACATACCATTGTTCCTGCTGTTGCATAAGCCTCATCGCTGTTTGCCTGTTTAGCTATTAATGGCACCGCCATACCTGTTGGTGTTGCTGTTAAAATAACAAGCATTGTAAGCTGGTCACCATATAAAATTCCTGTTTTACCAAAAACCAAATAAGTAATAATAGGAAAAACAATCAGTTTAAATGGCATCGCTATAAAAACCTTTGGCTTTGCAAACAACACCTTAAAACCTTTCCTGCCAAAATCCAAACCTATATAAATTGCGGCAAAATATTTTGTGGTTGCTCCCACGTTTGCCATAGTTTCCCATAGTACGTTTCCCTCAAGGTTTATGTTTAAAATGACCAAAAGCAAACCTAACCCTATGGAAATTGTCATTGGTGTGGCTAAATTTTTAAGGTTTATGCCTTTGCTTCTAGTATCTGCCACTGCAGGGCCAACCACCCAGTAGATGGCCGCCTCAACAAAGGCAAACACAGCTATAACCAAGCCTGATGTTTTTGGGAACATAACAGCAATTAAAGGCATTCCTATAAATCCGCCGTTTCCCAATGCCGTAACCAAAATATGCATATTTTTTGTTGGCTGTTGAAGCCCTATAACTCTGGAAACACAAAAGCCTATTAAAAGAGCAAGGCTTAGCATAAACACAGTACATAGAAAAAACTTCCACATACCAAAAAGCTGTTCCCTGCTTCCGCCACCGCCCACCGAAGTTAAAAGCAGAAATGGCAGTATCATCCTTGTTACAATTGTTGAAAAATGGTCAATATTTTCGCTTGTTAAAAGCTTTGCCCTCTGACCAAAAAAGCCCAAAAATATCAGTGCCGCCAACATTTCCATCTGTCCTATTAGCACTGTCATTTCTTCTGTCATTCTATCCCTTCTTTCATAATACCGTTGTTACAAGCCAAAATACAAATGGCATAGTTGCAAGGCTTATTATGGTTGTGCTTAAAAGTGCCGCCGAAGCATACTCTGGTACACAGTTGTATTCCTGTGAAAGCATAGTAATAATCATCATAGACGGAAGCATGGAAAAAATAGTAAGTATCATTACATGATTGTAGCTTAAAAAATTAAGCCCACGCAAAATCAAAAATACCAGCAAAGGCGAAATTATCAGCTTAAAGGGTGAAACAAAAAATACTTTTGGTCGCTCAAAAAGCTTTTTAAAACCGCGCCTTCCAATGTCTGCACCTATGTATATCAACCCTAAATATTTGTTTGTTGCCCCAATTCCGTAAAGACTGTCCCACACAATTCCTTTAGGGTGAATGTCCAGCATTAGCATACATAAAGCAATTACAAGGCTTACCGTTACAGGTGTTATCATTTTTTTCAGGTCAATTTTCCCTTTTCCGCTGCCTGCTGAAAGTATTGCAACGCCCACTGTCCACATAATTATTGTTTCTGCCACAAGAAATGTTGCTATAGCCAAACCTGATTCCTCAGGAAACATAGTGATTACAATTGGGTAACCAAGCAGTGCGCTGTTAACAAAGGTTGATGAACATGTATGTACATTTGCAAGGGGCTTTTTGTACCCTAAAAGCTTTGCTGAAACCGCCGCTACTGCTATTAAGACTGCAAACATGATAAACGCTCCGCCAAAAAACGGTAGCATAGACAGCAGTTCTTCTCTTGTTCCGCTGGAACCCACCAGTGTAAGCACCAAAAACGGTACTATTATTCTTAGCATTATTTTGGATAGAGAATCCACATTTTCGCTTGTAATAAATCCGGATTTTACCGAAAGGAAACCTACTAGCAATGTAGTCGCAAAAAATATTATCTGGTTATTTAAAATGCTTAATAAATCCAAAATTATCCTCCTTTCGTGGTCAATTGTCTTTGTGTGTATACTTTACCACAAATACGCCCTCTTTCCAAATCCTAATATGTAACAAAAAGTTGCCGCCACAAATGAGTTGTGACAGCAACTTTAATAAAATAAAGTTACAAGAACAGACTTTCTAATGTTTTATATCTGTTCTTTTATAATTTCAAGTGCCTTTTCAAGTGCTTCGCCAATCTTGCTTGCGTCCTTGCCGCCAGCCTGTGCCATGTTAGGGCGTCCGCCACCGCCGCCGCCGCAAACTGCCGCAATTGCTTTAATAATATTTCCAGCATGAGCACCTTTCTTAACAGCATCGTCTGTTGCCATTGCAAGCAAGCTTACTTTGCCATCTTTTTCACTTGCTAAAACTACAACTGCACTGCCAAGCTTGTTTTTAAGCTCATCACCCATAGTTTTAAGGGCATTGCCATCAACGTCAGCCACTTCAGCACAAATAACACTTATTCCATCTATTTCAACCTTGTTTTTAAGAATGTCTCCTGCGGCTTCGCCTGCCATTTTGGCTTTAAGTTGTTCAATTTCACGGCTTAACTCCTTTTGCTCATGAATAAGTGTTTCAATACGCTTAACCATGTTGTCTGGTGTGGTTTTAACAATCTTGCAAACCTCTTTAAGCTGTTCCTCCTGTGCCTGGTAGAACTTAACCGCACCTGCACCTGTAAGAGCTTCAATACGTCTAACGCCTGCGGCAACACCGCTTTCAGATACAATCTTAAATGAACCAACCTGTGCTGTGTTTTTAAGATGAACACCACCACAAAGCTCTACAGAATATCCACCCATGTCTACAACACGAACTACACTGCCGTATTTTTCACCAAAAAGTGCAGTTGCACCCTGTTTTCTCGCTTCATCAATGGATTTTTCAGAAATTTCTATCTCCAAAGACTCGTAAATCTTTTCGTTTACAATGTCCTCAACTTTTTTTACTTCATCTGGTGTCATTGCAGTAAAGTGAGTAAAGTCGAAACGCAATCTGTCTGCGGATACATAAGAACCAGCCTGTTCAACATGTGTGCCAAGTACCTCTCTAAGTGCTTTTTGAAGCAAATGAGTAGCAGAGTGATTTCTGGAAATTGAAAGTCTGTTTTTAACGTCATATGCACTTTCAGCTTTTTCGCCCACGGAAATACTGCCATCTACAACTGTACCAATATGGGCAATTTTACCACCGATAACCTTAATGCAGTCTGTGACCTCTACAGTACCCATGTCGGTTTTAATTGTACCAATGTCGCCAACCTGTCCGCCCATTTCAGCATAAAATACTGTTTTGTCAAGGAAAACTGAAACCTCATCACCAACAACTGCCTTGTTTGCAACTGCATTGTTTGCCACAAGGGCAATTACCTTTGCGTCACTTACAACTGTTTTGGAATACCCGTCAAACTCTGTAACCATTGCAGTATCAAGCTGATGGTAAACTGTCTCATCTGCACCCATGTAGTTGCTTTCAGAACGAGCATCTCTTGCTCTCTTTTTCTGAATTTGCATTTCCTTTTGGAATGCTTCTTCGTCAAGCCCAATTCCCTCTTCTTCAAGTATTTCCTTTGTAAGGTCAATTGGGAAGCCGTAGGTATCGTATAGACGGAAGGATTTTTCGCCTTCCATAACCTTTCCACCTTTGCTCTTAATTTCTTCAATATCAGCTTTAAGAATTTCCATGCCCTTATCAATTGTTTTGTAAAAGCTGTTTTCCTCTACAGAAAGAACCTTTTTGATGTAGTCCTGTTTTTCTCTAAGTTCTGGGTAAGCGTCGCCAGAACAATCAATTACAACATCGCAAAGTGTTGCAAGGAATTCATTGTTAATTCCAAGCAATTTCCCGTGACGTGCCGCACGTCTTAAAAGACGTCTTAAAACATATCCTCTGCCTTCATTTGATGGAAGAACGCCATCAGCTGTCATAAATGTTACTGAACGAATGTGGTCTGTAATTACACGAACGCTAACGTCTTTTTTACGGTCTGTCATATATTCCACATTTGCCATTCTGCAAACTTCATCACGAAGTGCCTTAATTGTGTCTACGTCAAAAATCGAATCCACACCCTGCATAATTGTTGCCATACGCTCCAGACCCATGCCAGTATCAATGTTTTTATGCTCAAGGTCTGTATATGTTCCGTCTGTTTCAGCATTAAACTGGGTAAATACAAGGTTCCAAAACTCCATGTAACGGTCACAGTCACAGCCTACTGTACAGCCTTCTTGGCCACAGCCATATGCCTCGCCTCTGTCGTAATAAATTTCTGAACAAGGGCCACAAGGACCTGTGCCATGCTGCCAGAAGTTATCCTCTTTACCCATGTAAAAAATCTTTTCCTTTGGAATACCAACAACTTCATGCCAAATTTTAGCCGCTTCATCGTCATCTTGATAAACAGTTACATAAAGCTTGTCCTCTGGAATTTCCATTACCTTTGTTACAAATTCCCAGCTCCAAGGAATAATTTCGTTTTTAAAATAATCTCCAAAGCTGAAATCTCCAAGCATTTCAAAAAATGTACCATGACGTGCTGTTTTACCTACATTTTCAATATCACCTGTTCTAATACATTTTTGGCATGTTGTTACTCTGTTTGACGGAGGAACTTCCTGACCTGTAAAGAAAGGTTTAAGCGGTGCCATACCGCTGTTAATAAGCAAAAGGCTGTTGTCGTTATGTGGCACAAGTGAAGCACTTGCTAATCTTAAATGCTGTTTGCTTTCAAAAAACGATAAAAATTTCTCTCTTACCTCGTTAACTCCCATGTTCTTCATAAAATATAATCTCCTTTTCTGCAATAAAAAAAGCCCTGCATCCCTGCATAGGGACGAGAACTTACTCGCGGTACCACCCTAGTTGTGCCACAAAAGACACCACCTTAAACCCTTTGTAACGTAAAGAAACGTCCCTGACTATCAGGGCAGCACGGAGTATTCTCCAAAAAGACTGCTTCAGCTTGTAACACACATAGGGAACTTTCAGCAAGTGCAGATGTTTTTTTCTGCTGTCCCCTTCTCTGTAATGGTCAATTACACGCCTACTTCTTCTTTTTATAGCCTTTAATTAATATGAATATACTATATAGGAGAGATTATATTTTAATTAAATACCCTTGTCAATAATTTTAGACAAAAATATTTAAACTAACTGTTAAAGTTGCCAAAGGAATAGTATAATTGTAGGGGTACACACTTTTGCCAGCAAATTTGGAGGTATTTTATGGAACTATATAAAAACTTAAAACTAAATAAACAATCGTCTATTCCCATTTACCAGCAACTGGGTGACTATATATTTCGCCTTATAGAGGAAGGCAAGCTAACCGCCAACCAAAAGCTTCCGCCGATACGCAAGTTGGCAAAAGAGGCTGAGGTTAACAGCGTAACCGTTGTTTCAGCCTACAAATATCTTGAAAGCAAAAAAGCAGTTTATTCCCAAACAGGCAGTGGTACCTTTGTTTCCCCAATTCCTTTGGAAAACATACCCGAGCCTGTAATAAACGAAAACCTTAACACAATGATTAAAAAACCAATTCCTGCAGAAGGTGTAATTAATTTTACAAGCACCTCTTTGCCACAGGAACTTTTTCCAACGGCAGAATTTAAACAGGCTTTTGATATATTGCTAGACAGAGAAAAAGGTGGTGCATTTGGCACAATGGACTCTCAAGGTTATGCACCACTGCGTGAAAGCATATGCACCTATCTTAAACATTACGGAATAACTGCAACTGCAGAAACCATTCAAATTCTTTCAGGGGCACAGCAAGGTATAGATGTTGTAGCAAAGGCAATGATTAGCTATGGTGATGTTGTTTTTATGGAAAAGCCTACATTTTACGGTGCGGCAGGTGCATTTTTAAGCCGTGGATGCCAAATAATAGAAATACCTATGGAAACAGACGGAATGGACACAACTGCACTTGAAAACCTTGTAAAGCTGTATCACCCTAAATTTTTGTATGTTATGGCATATTTTCAAACTCCAACAGGCATAACCTATTCCGCTTTAAAAAAACGTAAAATTTTGGATATGTCAGAAAAATATAACTTCTTTATTATAGAGGACGATAACCTATACGACTTTAATTACTCCGAAGAATCACTTGTACCTTTTAAGGCCTTGGATAATCGCAACAGAGTTGTATATATTAAAAGCTTTTCCAAAATATTAATGCCTGGGTTAAGAATTGGCTTTGCTGTTCTGCCCAAAAAAATACTGCAAAAAATGGTAACTGCAAAATATACCACCGATATTTCAACCTCTGGCTTTCTGCAAAAGGCACTGGATATTTACCTAACAGAAAATCCTTGGCAACAGCATATTAAAACCATACGCAGCTATGGCAAGGATAAATTTAAAACTGCCGTTAAATATGCCGACCGCTATCTTAAGCCATACCTAAAATATACAAAGCCCAATGGCGGAATCAGTCTTTGGCTAGATACTGGAAATATCTCTGCTGAAACACTCCTTTCGGCGGCAGTTCAAAAAAATGTTCTCTTGTCCTTAGGCAGTCAATTTTATATAAATGGAGAAGAAAGCCATCACCTTCGCCTTTGCTTTGTTAACGTAAGTGATGAAAAGCTAGAGGCAGGTATTCGCCGTTTAGGAGAATGCGCAAAAAACCATATTTTTTGACCTTTTACAATTTTTATGCTATACTGACTAATTATATTAATTACAAGTTACGGAGGAAAACCAAATGGAGATAAGAACAAGATTTGCCCCAAGCCCAACAGGCTATATGCACATTGGCAATTTAAGAACTGCCCTTTATGAGTACCTTATTGCAAAATCTCAAGGCGGAAAATTCATACTTAGAATAGAGGATACAGACCAAGAGCGCTACGTTGAAGGCGCTGTTGACATTATTTATAATACCCTTAAATTAACTGGTCTTAAACACGATGAAGGTCCAGATATTGGCGGTAACTATGGCCCTTATGTTCAAAGTGAACGACAAGGAATGTATATGCAGTATGCTAAAGAGCTTATTGAAAAAGGTGAGGCTTACTACTGCTTCTGCACAAAGGAACGTCTTGACAGCCTTAAAGAAAGTAACTGCGAGGGTGTTGCTTTTGCGCATTACGACCGCCACTGCATGAGCCTTAGTGCAGAAGAAATTAAAGCTAACCTTGAAAGTGGTATTCCTTATGTTGTACGTCAGAAAATGCCAAAAGAGGGTTCAACCACCTTTGATGACGTAGTTTACGGAAGTATCACTGTGGATAACAGCGAACTGGATGACCAAATTTTAATTAAAAGCGATGGTATGCCTACCTACAATTTTGCCAACGTAATTGACGACCACCTTATGGATATTACACACGTAGTGCGGGGCAGTGAGTACCTTTCTTCCACACCAAAATACAACTTGCTTTACGAGGCTTTTGGCTGGACTGCACCTGTTTATGTACACCTTCCAGCAGTTATGAAGGATGCTCAGCATAAGCTTTCAAAACGTAACGGCGATGCTTCATTTGAGGATTTAATTGCGAAAGGCTACCTTGTGGATGCAGTTATGAATTACATTGCCCTTCTTGGTTGGAGTCCATCAGACAACACAGAAATCTTCAGCCTTGAAGAATTACAGCAGAAGTTTACAATTTCCGGTCTTAGCAAATCTCCATCTATTTTTGACATTGTTAAACTTACATGGATGAACAGCGAATATATTAAGGCAATGGATTTTGACAAATATTTTGCCCTAGTTGAACCTAAGCTTGATGACGCACTTAAAAACAAAAGCCTTGATTTCAAAAAAATTGCAGCGTTACTTCAAAAAAGGCTTGAAACCCTTAATGACGTAGCTGGTTTAGTGGATTTCTTTGACCAGTTACCGGAATATGAAACAGCACTTTATGTTCACAAAAAAATGAAGACAACAGAAGAAATAGCTTTAGACAGCTTGAAAGCATGTTTACCTGTATTAGAAACATTACCTGTATGGGAAGAAACAGCAATCCACGACAGCATGATGGCACTTGTTGAAGAAAAAGGCATTAAAAATGGACAAATGCTTTGGCCTTTAAGAACTGCCCTTTCTGGCAAGCCTACCTCTCCTGGTGGTGCAATTGAGCTTGCAGACATTTTAGGCCGTGAGGAATCAATTAGACGTATTAATAAAGGAATTGAGCTTTTAGAAAAATGCTAGTAAAACCTTGGGCGTTGCCCAAACCCACTTGCTTTTTGAAAAAAGCAAGACAAAAAACTTTAATACAAAGCTAAGGGTTTGGGAACAAAGAGTTCCCAAATGGAAACGTGTAGACGGAATTCATTTCCGCTGGAACGCAAAAAAAGGCAGTGTTTTCAAGGCTTTCAAGCCTGACATGAAAACACTGCCTTTTAACCTACCAGTACCTAAATGAGGTCGCAAAGCGACTTCATTTATATCTCCTCAATCATGGAAAAGAAAAACTTTTCCCTAAATGGGTTGTCTATCATTCGCACAGGCTTAAGCTGGTTTACTGACGCACCTTTTGCAATCATAAGCTGTCTGTACACCGCATATGTGTTTTCACGCAAAAAATTCAACTTAAGTGGTGCAAGTATTCCTTTTTTAATCTTATCCCCATAAGACGGATTATTTTTGCATAACTCCTCCTCTAACAGCTTTTGCATTGCCTCCATATTTCTGCCATTTCTAAAATTTTCGCCCTCTATAAACACTATATATCTCCCTGGTGAATGGTCATAGTCACCATACATACTGTACTCAACTAAATCAAAATCTGCCTTTTTACAAAACTGTGAAATAGTTGTATTCATGCAGTCATCGTTGGTTTTCTCTCCTGCCATGCTGAGCATTTGGTTTTGGCGGTACAAAAATTTAATTGTTGGACATGTTTCAAAAAACCCAGTAACACGTATTACATCCTTAATTCGGTAGCGATAAAACCCAGAAAGATTTGTAAGCACAAACTCATAATCATGACCAACCTGCACATTGTCTAAAGTTACAGGCGTTTCGCCCTCGTCCTCAACGTCTATAAATTCGTAAAACGCACTGTCCAAAATCATTATCATTTCATCGGTTTCTGGAGCAATATGTGTTGCAAAAATCCCTTCGGATGCAGAATAAATGCTAAGGTGCAATTGCGCACTGCCCAAGTAATGGCGCATTTTTTCAGCATATACCCTAAATCCTCCGCCACCAATTCCATAAATAAATTTAAAATCAGGCCAAATACGGGTAATAATCCCATCAAACCCTTTTTCAAATTCAGCTTTCAGCCTGCTTGCCCTTTCTGGCATTGGAACTATACTTTCCATCAGCTTTTCACGCTGGTCATGTGGAATTTTTATATTTTCGTCAATTCGCCCAAGGGCAATGTCCTCAACCAATATTCGCCAATTACGCTCTAGGTATTTTATAAAATCCACCGCAGAGTTAAGAAAGGAACAAGTCATAAAAGACAAATCTTCCTCCATAAGGGCAAACCTTAGGTGCAGATATTTTGTGTCTATATCACCCTGCGGATAGGTTGCCAACAGTGGTGATGTATACACATAATGCTCCACATCACGATACTTTTCCCTAACCTTACCCGATACCGCTCCGTAGCTTGTTCCGTTTTCCAAGGTTTGAAACTGAATGCTAGCAAGAGAAACTCCTCTTGCTTTCTTCCAACTTTGCCCCAAATGCTTGTCCATAACGCCAAAACACAGGTTTAAAGTGTAGTCTGTAAACATTTCCAAAGCTTCAAGGCACATAGGTACTTTTTTGGGATTACCTGCACTACCACTGCTTTGGGCAAAATGCACCACCTCACGCACTGAAAGAGCATTTCCTTTTCCCTTTACCATACCATCTATATAGCTTTCATAGTCCTCGTAGGTTGTAAGTGGAACTTTTTCCACATATTCCTTTGCATTCCTAATTTCCCCGAAACCGAATTTTTTACCATATTCAGTATCTTTGTTTTCCTGTAATATTTTTAAAAGCAGCTTCTCGTTGCTTCCCATGGCATTCTTGCTTAAATCCTGCATATGGCTAAGCACAGTCTTTCCTCTTTCAATCTTTCTTAATAATGCTGTTTCTGTTATATTTCCCATTTTCCCTCTCCTTTCAACACCACTCTATTATAATACATTTACATATTGTATACAATATGCTAAAATAAATTGAATTTAAACCTTGGAGGAAAATTAATGAATGGATGGATACTGGTTGGCGAAAAAAGCGTTAACCTTAATGACCTTAATATATTTGTGGAAACTTTTAATAAAATGGAATTACCCCTTAAAACGGTTTTTGCAAACCAAATTTCAGCTTTAGCATCTAATGAAAATGTTGTGTTTGTTAACGGCAAAGCGGAGGAATTGCCTAACTTTATTGTTTCGGCATTTTTTGGAAACAACGATTATCATAACCGTTCGGTTGTAAAAATGCTGGAAAGCATGGGCGTTTTATGCATAAATAACTACGCATGCCTTATTGACACCTGCGACAAATTGAAAAGCTTTCATCTGGTGCATGAAAAGGTTAAATCTGCATTGCTACCCAAAACAATATTGTACCATCCAAGCCTAACGGAAGATTTTCTGAATGGAAACATTGGTTTTCCAATGGTGGTGAAAATTAACCACGGTGCCAAAGGCGCAGGTGTGGAATTGGCACAAAACTTCAACCATCTAACAAATATAATTGCTCAATTTCAGGCTGAATATAATGACGAAATTCTTTTGCAAGAATATATTTCTTCCTCACGAGGCAAGGATTTACGAATTATTCTCTGCGGTGGAAAAGTGATGACCTCATTTGTACGCATAAACGACACAAATTTTAAAAGCAACCTAGCCACAGGTGGTCATTTGCAGTTTGTAACACCACCAGGCCATATTCTTGCTACTGCCAAAGAAATTGCCCTTGCATTAAGCATTAACCTTGGCAGTGTGGATTTTCTTTTAGGTGAAGATGATAAATATTATTTATGCGAGGCAAACTCTATGCCCGGACTAAGCTATGTAAAGGCTTCCGGCAACAACGGAATTAAAAATCCTCTTGAGGACATTGTTAACAATATAAAAAAACAGCTATTGGCTACTTCAATTTAACGCAAAAAGGGCGGTATTTTCGTATAAAAGAAAATACTGCCCTTTTTTTTATTTCAAACTGTTTACAGCATAAATAATTAATCCTATTGCCTTTTTACCTACTAAAAACTCCGTTGAACCATTAACTTCCACAGCATAATAATTATCATCGTATGCCATAAACCTTAGTGAGTTTGTTTCTCCATTTGTTTTTGTTAGGCTTATAAACACTTCTTCATCACCAACAGTACCTTTAACTTCTCCGTCAGCTGTTAGTGCTGAAATCTGCTTATATACTTCAGAAAAATCTACAGCAGGAATATCCTTGCTGTTAAAGCTAACCTTGTTATTTTCAGAATCAATAACAAATGTAGCCGCCACACCTTCTGCAGCTATTTTAATTTCTTTAAGGTCTGCTGCCGATTCAGTAACAAGGTACTTTCCAATAATATCGAATAGCTTTGCATTAGCAATTTTGTCTACATTATCTTTGTTAACAGTGCAAATATAGCCCTTGTTGCTAAATTTTGCATATACAGTTGTTGGGGTTGCCTCCTTGCCGATTTCAATTACGCATTCATTTTTGTTGGTATCTGCGGCAGATATAACCATCTGCGGTTCATCTAAACCATATGTTGCTAAATCCTGTGGTTCATCAATAAATTCCACTGCTAATATGTTATATAACGGTGCACCAATGTTGTCCGTTAATTTTTCGGTAATTATAGGCATAGGGTTTGTATATGCCCCAGTAAGTATATATTCCCCGTAACCCTTTGTTAATGCTCCGCTTGGGTTAGGCTCTATGCTATACTCTGTGCCATCACTTTTCTTAACCTTAACATAGGTGCTGTCATTATAATCAACGTACTGTGGATACCTGTCACGCAGGTCGTTGGTATTTTTTTTCAAAGCTGAACCAGCCTCAGAATCCACAAGGTAAATATGCTTGTCACCCTGTGCAACAACATAATACCCTGCACCATCAACAGTTTCATTGCCAACGGTAATATCAATAACTGTGCCATCATCACCGGTTATGAAAATATGGTTGCCATCCTCCAAACCAAACTCTCCACTGCTGTCACGGTTATCTGCCAAAACCTTTGTATATTCAAGATTTTTTGCATAGGCAATAAGCTTGTCAATGGAAATCTGCACAAGTCCAATGCTTTCTTTTCCTTGAATTACCCAATTAACGCCATCTTTAACAAAAGTGCTTTCCTCTCCGTCCACAGTTATTGTAAGTGATGATGCCTTTAACTGCGGGTGATAGCTTATATAGTTTCCCTCAATCTCTTTATTATCATCAGCCTTCGTGCCCTTTGGCATGTTCAAAACTGCATACACTCCTCCAAGCACAACAATGGCTAAAATGCCTAATATCAAATTTCTCTTTTGACTGCTCATTTGTTTCTACCTCCTGTTACTGCTAAAACCACTGCAATTACAACGATTACAGCAATAACTCCAACAATTATGGTTCCCAAAAACATAATACTCATCGGTTCCTCCTTCTTACAACTACCACTATGCCTGCAATTATAATACTTAGAGGAATAAGTATTACGCTTATAAACATAATTACAATTGCCTTGCTTTGTGTAAGCTGTAAATAATCCTCTGCACCAAGGCTTTTTGAACGTGATAATGTATCATTACCCATAAGCCAATCTAGTGAGTTCATAACTACCCCATAGTTTCCGCCGTTTACAATTTTGTTTATATCACTTTCCATAACTGTCTCTGCGCCAAAAATCACAAGTTTAACGCCTTCTTCGTTGCCAGCCTTGTCTACATCGGTTATGGTAACACCAAGATTAAATGGCCCTTCCGGGTCTGTTTCTTCTTTTTCATATGAACTCATTTGCTCCAGTGCCTTACTATAGGCATATGGCGACGAAGTTGCAAAAGGAGTAACCACCACAGTGCTTCTAACAACATCAAGATTATCTATTGCAACTGAAAAAGGAATAAATGTACTTGTTTTTGTTTCACTTAATCGTGCTGAAACGGGGTGTTCTGCACTTAACTGTGGCACAATATAGTATGGATTTTGCTGATATACATAGTCCGCACTGCCTTCAATAACCATTCTTCTGCTGTCTGCAACGCCGTAATTAGCCAAAAGGGAATCTAAATTAGGCATTTTCTCTAAGGTAATGGCAAGAGTTATAAATACACGTCCACCATTATCCATATATTCACTGATTAATTTTATTTCAGCGTCTGTTATGTCCGTCGATGGTGCATTTATAAGCAAAATACTGCAATCTGTAGGTATTGCACCTTCTGTAACCAAATTAAGGTCTTTTATTGAATATCCACCATACTCCATTTCAGTTATAAGGTCATCGTATATCTTTGCCTCACTATGGCCTGTAAGTGCATAAATTGCATTGCTTGCACCGCTTGTAAGGCTTCTGATTGCCCCTGTAAGCACGCTTTCCAGCTTAATGCCCTGCATGTAGCTCTCGCCAGCTTCAGTTGTATAAACATCTGCAAGGTCACTTTCTGATATGATTTTATAACCATTTGCAGTGGAAACCACAACAGAGCCAATGGCTATTGAATCACCATTTTTTATATACTTAGCCGCAAACTGCGGGTTTTTGTATGGGTCTACGTTTGCAATCATAACACGCTTAGAGTTTGAAGCATACCTATCCAAAATTTCAGTAACAACGGATAATTCCTCTCCGTCCGCATAAACCGAATAAATGTTTACGTCTTCCGTAAGACCCTTCAAAAGACTTATGGTATCTTCAGACAATGTATAAAGCTTGTTTTTTGTAAGGTCAAATTTTATATTAAGCTGGCTTGCCACCATGTTTAAAACAATTGCACAAATAACTACAACCGCCGTCATTATAGAGGCATAGCCGCCATATTTCAATAATGATTTATTTTTTTCGTCCTTCATTTGGCTACCTCCTCTTTAAGACCAACGTTTCTTTTCAATAACACGCACTGTAAAATACAGAAACACTGCTATAAAAGAAACCATATAAACCGCTGCAGACAAATCAAAAATACCCATAGCAAAATAATTGTAGCGTGTAAGCACTGCAAACATAGCTGCAACCTTGCCTGCAAAGCCATCAAAAACAGTTGGCTTAACAACATATGCCACTGCAATAATTACTGCAAGCACACCGAATACACCTGCCGAATAGGCTTTGCTTTTTGTGTTGTTATAAAAATACAAGGCAATTAACGCCGCCAAAATCACTGCAAACAAAAGTGAAAATGCCACCGAGCCTGACGCTGAAGCAACAATATTTTCTACCATCAGAAGTAAAAATATTGCAACAAAAGTTCCAACGGCCGCCACAATTTGGTTATCGGTAAGGGAAGAAATCCATAATCCAATTGCAATAAATGCACTGCCTAAAAGAAAAAATCCAAAGTATGAACCAATTATTTGGGCTGTTGCAATAGTTCCATACACAGAAAGAATTGCAGGAAAAATTGCTGTTATTAAAAGCGCAATCATAAACACCGTAACCGCCGCAAAGTATTTGCCCAACACAATGCCTGATATACTTACAGGTGCAGTAAGCAAAAGCTGGTCTGTTTTGTGGCGTGTTTCCTCTGTTAACAAACGCATTGTAAGCATTGGCCCTAAAATTAAAAACATCATAATAACCGAGCTGAATACATATTCAAATTCAGGGCTCATAGCCAAAATATTTGTCATTGAAAAATAAATTGCTGTAATCAACACAAAAAAGGCAACAAATACATAACCTGTCATGGAGTTGAAATACATTTTCATTTCTCTTTTGTAAATCGCCTTCATAATTATTCTTCTGCCTCCTTTGGTGCTTCTTCCTTATTTTCGTCAGCTTCGGCTTCTGTTTTTTCCTCTGCAACAGGCTCGTTTTCAGTAACCTGTAAAAATACATCCTCAAGTGACATTTTTTCACTTTTCATAAGCAGTAAAACAAAATTATTTTTAACTGCAACTTCAAAAGCAATTTTCCTTATGTCGTAACCTTCTGCGCTTTCAAGAAGAATATCACAAGTACCTTCCTCGTCACTTTGTGTAATGATTGCAACTGCAACGCCCTCATTGGCTTTAAATGCCTCAAGCACAGCATTTTCGTTACCCTTTAGCCTAGCCCTATAGCGGTTTTGGCTAAGCTTTGCAGAAAGTCCATCTGGTGAATCACTGGCAACAATCTGCCCCTTATTTATAATCATAACACGGTTGCAAACCGCACTTATTTCCGACAAAATGTGTGAACTTAAAATAATTGTATGGGTTTTGCCTAATTCGTGAATTACATCTCTTATTTCAATTATCTGCTTAGGGTCTAACCCTACTGTAGGCTCGTCCAATATAAGCACATCTGGATACCCTACCATTGCCTGTGCCAACCCAACACGCTGTCTATAACCTTTTGAAAGATTTTTAATCAGCTTGCCAGATACATGGGTAATTTTAATTTTTTCCATAATATCGGTAAGCATAGACTTAACCTCTGCCTTTTTAACACCTTTCAGGTCAGCAACAAAGGTAAGATATTCTGTTACTGTCATATCAATGTAAACTGGCGGAATTTCAGGAAGATAGCCTATTCTTTTTTTTGCTTCGCTAGGATTTTTAAGAATATCATAGCCGCCAATCTTCACCTCTCCGCTTGTGGCAGAAATATAGCCTGTAATAATATTCATTGTTGTAGACTTACCTGCACCGTTAGGGCCTAAAAATCCCAGTACCTCTCCATCCTCTACCTTAAAAGAAATATCCTTCACCGCTTGATATTTCCCATAATTTTTTACTAAATTATTAACCTCAATCAATGTTTTTCCCTCCGAAATCATTTATTGATTTTTTTCCAGTGTTTTTATTATACTGAATAATAACATATTTTACTACTATTATATGAATAAAATATGAACTACTTCTTAATTAACCACAAAAGCTGCTATTTAATCTATTAATAAACAAAAACCCCTTGCCTTGGTAAACATAACATTTACCAAAGCAAGGGGCTTTCATTTTTTTTGTTATCCCAATACTTTTACTACTTTTTCGAATACAGTATCACAAATTGCCGCACCATCTGCAACCATTTTGCTTGTTTTTGCGTTTACTTCTGCCACATATGCTTCATCCTTAATTAAGTTCATGTTAACAACTACATTAAGATTTGCACTATATAAGGCTGCTTTAAGCATTTGAACACCACAGCCAACATCACTAATAATAATTTTAGTTGATAAATCCACAAGTTCTTCTTGAAGTTTAATAGCCTCATAAATGTACTCAACCATTTTAACAGGGCCGTCTGCCGCAACCTTAAGTGTCGCCTGAAGAACCTTTTCTTTTTCTGCTTTTTCTTGGTCTGTAGAAGTTGGAAGACCATAAGCTTTTGAAAGTGGTTCGAAGTTTTCAGCGTCTTCATCAATAAGTGAAAGAAGTTTAATTCTTAAATCAGTGCTTTTATCAATAATTTCTTGATGTTTCGCTTCCATGCCCAAAAACGCCTTTTTGCCAATTGAATAATTTGCAACCATTGTAGCTAAAGCTGTACCCAGCGAGCCAACAAGTGCCGCAACACCGCCGCCGCCTGGTACAGGCTCTTTAGATGCTAATTTTTCTGCAAAAACATCGCAATTTACTTGTGATAACTTCATTAAATATCCACCCTTTCTAAAAATAAAGACCCCATCAGGCAGTGCCTCTGGGGTCTTGTCCTATATACGCTATATGTTATACCGCTCTAGCCAGATGTTATGCCGCCTTATTGCCTAACTTTGCAGCCGTAATTGCTTTACAAATGGCACGCATTGCAATAAGTTTAATAGGGAATAAAACTATACATCTTATCACTCTTGCAATGACAAAAAGTGATGAACCATACATTATGTTAAGCCAGATAGGTGTCAATATCAAAATTACAATTATGTTTTCAGTTAAAAGTGCCAATGCCAAACGTTTAAAGGATGGCTCTTTTTTATAAAGGAATAGTCCATAAATAACACCGCTAATTATATTATTAAGTGTAAAACCAATGAAAAAAGCCCCTGTTGGTCTTAAAACATAACCAATAACATCTGCCATTGCCCCAACCAAACCACCAATAATAGGGCCATAAAGCATTCCTGCAACTACTATACCCAAAAAACCAAAGGAAATTTCCATAGTTTGGGTAAATACAAGCCTAAAAAAATCTACCACAACGGTAAATGCCGTTGCCAACGCTCCACCTGTTAGGGTTCTTGTTTTCTTAATTTCTAATGCTGCTTCCTTAAAATAATTACTCATTTTTATTGCCTCCTAATTTTTGTTTAAATTGTTTTTCGCCAATTTAATCAAAAATGCGGATATCCCAAAGGACATCCGCAAATCGCAATATATCACTCTGGGCTTAAAGCACACACTAACCGCAACCACTCCACTTTTATATGAAGTTCAAGTCACTCGGCAGCACATACAGTAAACCTAAAGACGAGGAAATACTTCCCCTCCTATATATTAAGTTTTCGATTAAATATTTGTTTCTTAAAGATTGTTTATAATTTTGCAAGCTTTAACAACATGCTTAGCAAGAACGCTTGTTGTAACCGAGCCTACGCCAGCAGGTACAGGTGTAATCATAGACGCTTTGTCTACACATTCGTCAAACTTAACGTCACCGCAAAGGTTTCCGTCTGCATTTACATTAATACCTACGTCAATAACTACTGCGCCTTCATTAATGAAGTCACCCTTAACCATTTCAGCTTTGCCAACAGCTGCAACTACAACCTCTGCGTCACGGCATACAGCAGGTAAATCTGTTGTACGGCTGTGGCAAACGGTAACTGTTGCATTTTTTTCTAAAAGAAGCATTGCAAGTGGTTTACCTACAACCATGCTTCTTCCAACAACTGCGACTTTTTTGCCCTGAAGTTCAATTCCGTAGTGGTCAAGAATTTCCACACACGCCTGTGAAGTACATGGTGGGTAGCCTGTTTTGTCGCCTTCAAAAATCTTTGCCGCATTAATTGGGTTCATGCAGTCAATATCTTTAACAGGTTCAACAACAAACTTAATTTCGTCCATGTTAAGCTGCTTTGGAAGTGGTCTGAAAAGCAAAATACCATGCACTGTAGTGTCATCATTTACTGCCTTTAACTCTTTAACAAAATCAGCCTGCGCAATGTCAACTGGCAGTTCTAAAACTTCTGCAATTATGCCACATTTGTCCATTCTTGTTAAAGCGCCTCTTTCGTAAGCTAAGTCATCTTCCCTTGCGCCCACTCTTACTATTTTAAGCTTTGGTGCAATCCCCTTTGCCTTTAATGACTCAACGTCTTTAACAAGACTTTCGGTAATTGCATCAGCTACTGGCTTACCTTTAATAACTTGTCCCATTTTCATATTCTCCTTGCTTCTTAGAATAATCCGCTGATTTTACCGTCAACATCAACATCAATTTTTTCAGCAGATGGAACTTTAGGAAGTCCTGGCATTTTCATAATTGTGCCTGTAAGTGCAACAATGAAGCCTGCACCTGCAGAAATAGTTAAATCTCTTACAGTAACTCTAAAGCCTGTAGGTCTGCCAAGAACTGTCTGGTCGTCTGTTAATGAATACTGGTTTTTAGCCATACAAATTGGTAAGTTGCCAAAGCCAAGCTTTTCAAATTCAGCAATAAGTTTGTTAGCAGCTGGAGCAAAATCTGCACCATCAGCACCGTATACTTTTCTACAAATAGCATCAATTTTTTCTTTAATTGTAAGGTTTGTGTCATAAACATATGTGTGCTCTTTGCCCTGTTCGATAAGCTTTAATACTTCTTCAGCAAGCTTAACGCCGCCTTCGCCGCCTTTTGCCCATACTTCTGAAAGTGCTACGTTTACACCAAGCTCACTGCATTTTTTAGCAACAAGTGCAAGTTCTGCTTCAGTATCTGTTGGGAAAGCATTGATAGCAACAACTGCTGGTAAGCCGTAAACTGTAGTAACGTTTTCAACATGCTTAAGAAGGTTTGGAAGACCCTTTTCAAGCGCTTCAAGGTTTTCGTTGTTAAGGTCTGCCTTAGCAACACCACCGTTGTATTTTAATGCACGTACTGTAGCAACAATAACAACTGCCTTTGGTTTAAGACCGGATAAACGGCATTTAATATCGATGAATTTTTCTGCACCAAGGTCAGCGCCGAAGCCAGCCTCTGTTACAACGTAATCTGCAATTTTTGAAGCCATTTTTGTTGCAATAACGCTGTTACAGCCGTGAGCGATGTTAGCAAAAGGGCCACCGTGGATAAATGTAGGTGTGCCTTCAAGTGTTTGTACAAGGTTTGGCTTAAGAGCATCCTTTAATAAAGCTGCCATAGCGCCCTGTGCATTTAACTGACCGCAAGTTACAGGCTCGCCTTTTCTGTTGTAAGCTACAATCATTTTAGCAAGTCTTTCTTTAAGGTCGATAATATCATTTGAAAGACAGAAAACAGCCATAATTTCAGAAGCAACTGTAATGTCGAAGCCATCCTGACGAGCAACACCATCAACTTTAGCGCCAAGACCGTCTGTAATGTTTCTAAGCTGTCTGTCGTTCATGTCAACTGCTCTTCTCCATGTAATTCTCTTAAGGTCAATATCAAGAGTATTACCCTGGTGAATGTGATTGTCAAGCATAGCAGCAAGGAGGTTGTTAGCGGCTCCAATTGCGTGGAAGTCGCCTGTGAAGTGAAGGTTGATATCTTCCATTGGAACTACCTGTGCATAACCGCCGCCAGCAGCACCGCCCTTAACACCAAAAACTGGTCCTAAAGAAGGCTCTCTTAAAGCAATCATAGTCTTTTTACCCATTTTGCTAAGTGCATCGCCAAGACCAATTGTTGTAGTGGTTTTACCTTCACCTGCAGGTGTTGGGTTAATTGCTGTTACAAGAATAAGGTTTGCATCTTTTTCAGTGCTAAGCTCACTTTGTAAATATCTGTAGTCAATTTTTGCTTTGTACTTGCCATAGTTTTCTACATATTTATCAGGTATTCCAGCCTTGTCAGCTATAGTATTAATTACCTGCATTTCCGCTCTTTGAGCAATTTCGATATCTGATAAAAACTCTGCCATTACTTTATTCCTCCTAAAATATAGTTGTTATTTTCTATAATTAATCGGCCCCCGCCGTATTAATTTAAACATTTCTGTGAATATTTATTTAAGGTTTTCAATTCCTTCAATTTTAGCGTTGTATTGGTAAGGCTCTGAAGGGAAAGCTCTTTCTGTTGATTCTTTTGCATATTCGTTATAAGCACCAATAATAATCGAATGAAGGTCAGCGTATTTTTTTGCAAACTTTGGTACCCATTCGTTCATTCCAAGCATGTCCTGTGCAACAAGCACCTGCATATCACAGCCTGCGCCTGCGCCAATACCCATTGTAGGAATAGAAATTTTTTCTGTGATTGCATTTGCAACCATAGCAGGAATGCCCTCAAGCACAACCATAAATGCTCCTGCTTCGGCAATGGCTCTTGCGCCGTCAAGAAGTTCCTGTGCTGCTTCCAGGCTCTTGCCTTGTACCTTAAAACCGCCCATCATTGCTGCCGTTTGAGGTGTAAGACCAATGTGTCCGCAAACAGGAATTCCAGCTTTAACAATTGCTTTAACTATAGGTGCTACGTCTGTTCCGCCTTCAAGTTTAACACAGTCGCATCCACCTTCAACAAAAATCCTGTTTGCACTTTTAACAGCATCTTCAACACTTACGTTATATGAACCAAAAGGCATATCACCAATAACAAATGTGTTAGGCGCACCAGCAACGACGTGCTTTGTATGGTAAATAATGTCATCAAGAGTAACACCAACCGTGCCTTTGTAGCCCAACATTGTCATCCCCAGTGAGTCACCAACAAGAATCATGTCAATATCACTTTCATCAACCAATTTTGCATTTGTGTAATCATAACTTGTAATCATTGTAGGAACTTTACTCTGGCCTTTGCAAGCTAAAATGTCGGGTACTGTTATCTTCTTTTTCATTGAAATACTCCTCCTTTTGGTATCATGTCCAAAATTAAATTTTAATTACTAAGCACTTATTTATTATAGCAAAATTCGTGCCAAAAGTACAGATTTTTTAAAAACGCCACTTTGCAAAAATATTAATAGCTTCTTCCCTCTATTGTATACAATTTGAACAATAGAATGTAACAGGCTAAAAAGGATTGTTTTGGCACAAATACAATCCAAAAAACGACTAAAATCTACACGTTTGTTTTTGTTTAAACATGTCTATCTAATTAAACACTTTAACACATTTAATCTTCTTACAAAATAAATGCCGTGATGATAATCTCTCCACGGCAATAATTTCTATTATTCCCCCATAAGGGTTTCGACTGCTTCTTTTAGGGTTGTTATTTCTCCTACATTTCCAGGAAAGATAACGTATGGCATCTTTGGAAATTTACTTTCCTCCCCAGTCATCCAAACTGGAATTCCTGGTTTAATCTGCCCCATAACCGTAGCTCTTTTAACGTGCAGTGCTTTTGTTCCAACATCGCTGCTGGTTATACCGCCCTTTGCAATAATAAAGTTTGGCTTTATGGAAAGATTTCCAATTACACTTGTAACCGCATCTGAAATAGCAACTGAAGCCTCAAGAATTTTGTCTTTATCATCGGTATCAAGGCTAACAAGCTCTCTGCTTGTAAACACAACCACTGATTTCCCTTCAGATATAGACTCTTCCGCCTTTGAAACAACCTTTCTTACCTCATCTGCCAGACCACCGTCTTCCAAAACTCTGGAGGCATGAAATTCAATAAATTCCAATGGATACTTGCAGTTTTTAAGCTCTTCAAACTGTTGTGTTGTCTTTTTTACATGAGAACCAATCAAAACAATTCCACCGTTTGTATTCCCTTTTGCCACAAGTTCATCTTTTGTAAGCAACTCCTTGTCGGCAACACCGCCTAATACCTTTGTAATTGCTGCCGCACTGCGAAACATAAATTCCTTGCCGCATGCAACTGCTTTGCAAAATGCAATGGCAAATATTTTTACATCAATATAATCAATGGCATTTACAATTACCTTGCCAAAGTTGTTTACACCAATAAGCTTTTGGGCAATGCCGTCAATGTCAAGGTTTCTTATTTCATCAAGGGATATATAGGTCATTTCGTCTGCTTTATATTCCCCTTTAGATTTTTCTTCACAGTATTCACCCAAGTGGCTTGCCTTATAACCAAAGGATTTATCCTTTGCAAATTCTGTCATTCCAGCTGGTGTAAGAACATCGCCTTCTTTAACGTAGTGAATATTGTTTATGGTAAAACGTCCGCCTTCTTTAAAAAACGGAAACATAATTTCACCATCTATTTTTTTGCTTGTAAGCGCCTCTGTGCCTTCTTTAAGCAATATAGTTTCAAGAGGATAATGTCCCCTTAATGTAGAATCACTTCTGCTTATAATTATGTATTCTTTTTGACAAACCTTAGCTGCTTCATAAATATTTACAGCCATTTCCTTATGTGCCTGTGTTGTTTGTGCAACTGTAAGGCCACGTGAATTAGTAAGAACAAAGAAAATGCTCTTGTCTTCCTTAAAACCCTGTTTCAACGTTTCAACAGACCAATCGGTGTATACAGAAACATTGTTTACCGTTTGAACACCTGTTGGGTCATCATCAAGAACAATAATTTTTTTATTTAGACCGTTTAAAGCTTTAGCAAGCATTTCGTTTACTTGTGCTTCGTCAACAGCCTTGAAAGAAGATAGAATTTTTACATCCAACGGTTTAACCTCAGTCATTTTTTTCTCTCCTTATATATATCAAAACCTTGAGGGCTTTGCCCTATAAAGTCAAAATCAGAACCATGGGGCTTTGCCCCATATCCCACAAGGGTTTCACCCTTGACCCTTCTAAAACTGCATATTTATGCGGTGTTAATAAAAGTTTTTGGCTTACTTTTTTCAAAAAGTAAGTGGGTTTGGGCAACGCCCAAGGTCTTTTAATCTTCTATTTTTTTAACCTCAACACCTGCAAGCTGTTCGAAATATTGAACAATTCCGCCGTGGTCGTCGTCCATATGCCCGCCAACCTTAAGTGCTTGCATAATTTCAAAAAGCTGTGCTGTTAAAGGCATAGGCACATCAATATCATGCGCTGTTGATAACACATTTTTAATATCTTTGTGGTTAATAGAAATTTTTCCGCCTGGTTTAAAATTACGTTCTACAATCATAGGAATTTTTGCATCTAAAACTGTACTGCCTGCAAGTCCGCCTCTAATTGCCTGATAAACTTTAACAGGGTCTGCTCCAGCTTTTGCTGCCAAAACAAATGCTTCAGATACTGTTGCAATTGTAAGATTAACAATAACTTGATTTGTAAGCTTTGTTATTGAGCCACTGCCCGATGGCCCAATTAAAAGGGCACTTGCACCCATAATATCCATGTAAGGCTGTAATTTGTCAAAATCCTGCTGTGTTCCCCCTGCCATAAATGCCAGCGTTCCGTCAATTGCCTTTGGCTCGCCACCTGAAACAGGTGCATCAATAAATCCAACTTCAAGCTGTGCCAATTTTTCAGCACAAGCCTTACTTTCTGTAGGTGTTACACTGCTCATATCGCAAACAACGGCACCCTTTTTAATTGCAGAGGAAATGCCGTTTTCTCCAAACAATACATTTTGAACAATTGTGCCATTAGGAAGGATTGTAAAAATAATTTCACACTCACTGCCTATTTGGGCAAGAGTACCTGCTTGCGCTCCTAATGTAACAAGCTCGTCCACAACTGCTTGGTTGAGGTCGTAAACCATAAGGTCACAACCTGCTTTGAGTAAGTTTTTCGCCATGGGACACCCCATTATTCCAAGACCTACAAAACCTGCTTTTTTCATTAATTTCCTCACTCCTATGAATTATTTTTCTGTTCCCCTTTAAGCCTAAATGCATTTCAGCCTTCAAGCTTACCCCTAATTAGAAAACAGTTTTATATATTTATAAACAACCTCTGAAACATAATCGGTTGCTATAAGCGATAATTTTGATAAGTGCATGTTTGGTTCAGCCTGCAAAAGCTCTGCAAGCTTGCCAACAGTGTACTGAGATATTTCAGTGTTTACATTTATTTTGCAAATGCCGTTTTCAATACATTCCAGAATTTTTTCCTCAGGCGTTCCGCTTCCGCCGTGCAATACCAACGGAATATCTATCTGATTAGCTATTTCCTTTAATATATCCACACGTATGTTAGGCTTTGCCTTATACATGCCATGCACCGTTCCTATGGATACCGCAAGGGCGTCCACACCTGTTCTTTCAACAAATTCCCTAGCTTTTAATGGTTTTGTGTAGCTTTCACCATGGTCGATGTCTGTTTCGTTGGAAAATTCACCTAACGCAAGACTTCCAAGTTCTGCTTCCACAGAAACATTTTTTGCATGCGACATTTGGCAAACATGCTTTGTATTTTTAACATTTTCTTCAAAATCTAACGCCGAACCGTCATACATAACCGATGTAAATCCAGCTTCAATTGCCTCTTTTATAATATCAATGCTTTGGCAGTGGTCAAGATGAAGTGCAAGGTCAACGCCTGCACCTTCTGCCGACTCCTTAACAATTGAATAAACCATTTTAAGACTCATGTTCGTTAAATATGATGCACCAAATGAAATTATTGCAGGCTTTTGGGCTTTTTTTGCTGCGTTAATAACACCAAGTATAGTTTCTAAACTATATACATTAAAAGAGCCTATTGCACGTTTACCCTCACAGGTGCCCACTAATATTTGCTTTAAGTTAATCAGCAAATTTATTCCTCCTCGTTATGTATTTTCATTTCCATGGTAGCAAGTCTTGAAGCCTCCATAGCTTTTAGAACATGCCCTTCATCTGCCCTTGTGCTTATAATAATAAACAACATGTCCATAATAACAAGCTGAACAAGGCGGCTTACCATTGCGTCTGTGTAGTATGCTGAATCGTTTGTAGAGCTGAATATGCATAAATCTGCAAGCTTGGCCAAATCGCTGTTCATATAGCTGGTAATACCAAGCACTTTTGCACCACGTTTTTGGGCAAGCTTACCGCATTCAAGTACCTCTTTACTTTCACCCTCGTGAGAAATAAGTATCAATAAATCGTCAGCTGTAAGTTGTGAAGCATGAATAAGGGCAATATGTGAGTTACTTTCGTTAATTACATTTTTTCCGCACCTTAAAAACTTGTGGTAAACGTCAGTGGCAATTACGCCCGAACCACCTGCGCCAAAAAACATAATCCGCTTTGCCTTTTCAATCAGCTTTGTTGCATCAGTTACTCTATCCAAATCCACCAGTTTATTAATGTCATATATTGCAGAAGAAGCAATAGAAATCACTTTTTGCTTAATTTCTTCAATGCTGTCGTCACTTTTAATGTCCTGATAATCTTTGGTCGTTTCTTCTCTCTCTTCAACATCTTGCCTAGATAAATCCTGCGCCATATCAAGACGAAAATCCTGATACGAGGTATAATCCAGCTTATTTATAAATCTAATTATAGTAGTTTCACTTAAACTGCACTCTTTGCCTAATTCACTTAAAGTCATTCGCACACATCTATTTCTGTTTTCCAGAATATAGTTCGCAACAAGTTTTTGATTTTTAGAAAGGGTATTATACTTAACCCTAATCTCAGTAAACAAATCTTTTCCCAAAACGCACTCCTCCAAATGTCTTATTTCCTTGATATAGTAGTTTTTTTATTTTACCACAATTATTTAAAATATTATAGTATAAATATTACGGTTTTTCATGTGTTTTCTCCTTAATTATTTACATAAGTAGTTTTTTTACCTTCGCATTACAGCCACCGTAGTTTTATACTAATATTAAAGATTTAAATTAATTAGAGCACTAAATTTAAAACTGCGAAAAAATAACCCTTTTTGCCATATTCATGGCAAAGAGGGCTACTTTTTTAATAAAGGCAATATAGGGGAGTTGCCAGTTATTATTTCTTTAAAGAAAGCTGGTAAGCCACGTCAACAATCATGTCTTCCTGTCCGCCAACCATTCTGCGTTTACCAAGTTCAACCAAAATATCTCTTGGGTTAAGGTTGAATTTTTCAGCCGCCCTGTAAGTGTGAAGAAGGAAGCTGGAATATACGCCTGCATAACCAAGCATAAGTGGTGCTGTTTTAATAACCTGTGGACGTTGCATAATCGGCTCAACAATATCCTCTGCCACATCCTGTGTTCCAAAAATATCAAGGCCTGTATCGTAGCCAAGTCTGTCAAATACAGCCGCCAAAACTTCAAGCTGAGTATTGCCTGCTCCTGCACCAAGACCACGGCATGTTGCATCAATATAGGTTGCGCCTGCCTCAACAGCAGCAATAGAGTTTGCAATCGCAAGGCCAAGGTTGTTGTGCGCATGGAAACCAACTGGTATGTTTAAGCCATCAATAAGACACTGAACTCTTTGTGTTACTTCGTTTGGCAATAAATGTCCTGATGAATCCGCAAGGTTAATATAATCTGCACCAGCGGCTTCAAATATTTTAGCCTGTTCAAGTAACTTTTCAGGGCTTGCCATATGTACCATCATAAGGAAACCAACAGCCATCATGCCCATTTTTTTAGCCGCCTGAATATGCTGAATGCCAACATCTGCCTCTGTGCAGTGAGTTGCAACACGAACCACTCTTGCACCATTTTCATAAGCTTCTTCAAGGTCTTCTATAGTAGCAATGCCCGGTATAAGAAGAACACACTGCTTTGCGTTTTTAATTACTTTGCTTGCAGCTTTAATTAAATCCATTTCATTGTATTTTGAAAAGCCGTAGTTGATGGTTGAACCTGTAATTCCGTCACCATGGGCGCATTCAATAATGCTTACGCCAACCTTATCGAGTCCGCCTGCAATAGCTGTTACCTGTTCAGGAGAAAAGCTATGGCTTACAGCGTGGCTTCCGTCACGCAATGTTGTATCTACAATGTTAATTTTGCGTTTTTCCATTTTAAATTTCCTCCTTATTTAAAATTTTTGCAGCAAGCTTTTCAGCAACTGCAATAGCGGCAGAGTTTATAATGTCCAAGTTGCCTGAATATTTAGGAAGGAAGTCTCCTGCCCCTTCAACCTGAATAATAACAGTAACCTTATTTCCTTCTACAATAGGAGGAACACGAAGCTGATAGCCTGGTGTATACTGCTGTACCTCTGCAATTCTTTTGTTAACTGCTTCAATAATTGCTTTTTCATCTGGATTTTTAACAATTGTGTAAATAGTATTGCACATCATTACCGGTGGCTCTGCTGGGTTAAGAATAATAATCGCCTTAGCTTTGTCTGCTCCGCCAACAATTTCAAGACCTTTTCTTGTTGTTTGCGTAAATTCGTCAATACTTGCTCTTGTTCCAGGACCTGCACTTTTTGAAGAAAGACTTGCAACAATTTCAGCATACTCTACATCTGCAACTTCGTTTATAGCATTTACAATAGGAATTGTAGCCTGACCGCCGCATGTAACCATGTTAAAGTTGTCTACATCCTGTAATTTATCAAGATTCACGCAAGGTACCACGTATGGCCCAACAGCCGCTGGTGTCATGTCAATGGCAATTTTCCCTGCCGCTTTAAGTATAGGTGCATTCACAAGATGGGCACTTGCAAGGGTTGCATCAAACACAATTTTAACATCCGGGTCATCTGCAACAGCCTGAACACCGCCTGTAGATGTTTTAAATCCCATTTTTTCAGCTCTTACTAAGCCTTCACTTTCAACAATTCCTGTCATAAAGTGCATTTGAAGATGCTTACTTTTAATCACCTTATACATAAGATCTGTTCCGATATTACCAGGCCCGATAATACCAACTTTAATTCTGTCTTCCATTTTCTAAACTCCCTTCATATTAAAAAACTGAACCTTAACAGTATCACTAAAACTAAATCGAATTTTTTATCCTCTGTGACCAAGCTGATGAGATATATCCGCCGCACATTCTATAACATCACGAGCCATATTCACTATCACATCATCAGTCATTCTGTTTGCCATGCCAGATAGACTTATAGCCGCAACCGGTTCTTTTTTATAGTTAAATATAGGTGCGGCAACACATTTAAGCCCAATCTCTATCTCCTCATCATCCATTGCATATCCTCTTTGTCTAACAATTTCAAGGTTTTTTGCAAGCTCAGTTTCATCTTTAATAGACTTAGGTGTTTTAATTGAAAACCCCTTGGAAACGATGTACTTTCTGGCATATTCCCATGGCAGATAGGCCAGCATAGCCTTACCAACACCTGTGCAACTCATAGGTGCACGTTTACCAACTTGGGAATATGTGATAAGAAAATCGGGCATATCAAACTTATCAATATACACAACCTCGCCCTCGTAATGGGTGGCAAGATGTACCGTCTGGCCATATCTTTTAGAAATTTTTTCGCAAAAAGGTCTTGCCTCATTGCGCAAATCCATGCGCTTTTCCACAGTACAACCCATTTCAAAAAGCTTCATTCCAAGCTTATACTTTTTGGTTTCGCAATTTTGTTCCAAATACCCATAGGAAACCAATGTGTTAACAAGGCCATACACTGTGCTTTTGCTAAGACCCATGCATTCCGAAATCTCCGAAATACCCATATCCTTTTTTCTGTTGAAATGTTCTAAAATATCCATGGCTCTAGCCACAGACTGGATTATTACGCCTTCAGAATTTGCCATTGGCTCCACCTCGCATTTTCGTTAATCGCGAACACCTTTCGTAATTTGTTTATATTTATATTATCCTCTCACCAACAGAATTTGTCAATAGTAAAATCTCATTTTTCAACAAAAAAAAGGAGTGGCATAAACCACTCCTTTTGTTCATCACTATTTTATTGCAAAGGCTTCATTGTTGGGAACAAAATTACATCCCTAATAGAAACAGATTCTGTAAGTAGCATTACAAATCTGTCAATGCCTATGCCAAGTCCGCCTGTTGGAGGCATACCATATTCAAGGGCACACATAAAGTCTTCGTCAATCATATTTGCTTCATCATCCCCTGCGGCACGCATAGCTTCCTGATGTTCAAATCTCTTTCTTTGGTCAATAGGGTCATTAAGCTCGCTGTAAGCATTTCCATATTCACGTCCTACAATAAAAAGCTCAAAACGCTCTGTATATTCAGGCTTAGATGGCTTTCTTTTTGTAAGCGGAGAAATTTCCACAGGATAATCTATAATAAATGTAGGCTGAATAAGGTTCTTCTCAACAAATTCTTCAAAGAAAAGGTTTAAAATATCGCCTTTTTCGTGACGAGCCTCAAATTCAACATGTTTTTCTTTAGCAATAGCCTTAGCTTCTGCTGTATCTTTAATTTCATCAAAGTCTACACCGGCAAACTGCTTAACCGCATCCACCATAGTTAGCCTTGCGAAAGGTTTTTCAAGGTCAATTTCATGTCCGCCATAGTTAACTGTCAATTTGCCATTAACAGCCTTGGCAACATGTCTAAACATTCCTTCTGTAATGTCCATCATGCCATTGTAGTCGGTATATGCCTGATAAAGCTCCATAAGTGTAAACTCTGGGTTATGTCTTACAGATACACCCTCGTTTCTAAATACACGACCAATTTCATACACTCTTTCAAAGCCGCCAACAATAAGCCTTTTAAGCGGAAGCTCAAGGGCAATACGGCAGTACATATCAATGTCCAGCGCATTGTGGTGTGTAATGAATGGCCTTGCAGACGCACCACCTGCGATTGTTTGCAATACAGGTGTTTCAACCTCAAGGAAGCCTTTTGTGTCAAGAAAATTTCTTATTTCTCTAATAATTGCAGAACGCTTGAAAAAAACGTCTTTAACTTCTGGGTTTACAATTAAATCCATATATCTTTGACGGTATCTTAATTCTTGATCTTTAAGGCCATGGAATTTTTCAGGTAAAATCTGAAGGCTCTTACTTAAAAGCAGCACCTCTGTAGCATGAACTGAAATTTCACCCATTTTTGTTGTGAAAACCGTACCCTTCAATCCAACAATATCGCCAATATCGTATTTTTTAAAATCTGCATAGCTTTCTTCACCAATATCGTTACGGCTAACGTATGCTTGCATTTTTCCGTTTCTGTCTTGAATGTTACAGAAGCTGGCCTTGCCCATAATACGTTTTGCCATAAGACGGCCGGCGATAGTTACTTCCTTGCCTTCAAGCTCTGCATAGTTTTCAACTATTTCGTTGCTATGTTTATCTACAGGGTATTTTACTATTTCAAAAGGGTCTCTGCCCTCTTCCTGCAATTTGTCAAGTTTTTCTCTTCTTACCTTTAGAAGTTCGCTAAGTTCTTCTTGGCTTACCTGAACTTCCATTGGCTCATCATTTGTATCGTGTGCCACTTTTGGTTCCTCCTTATTTGTTACCGTTAAGTATCTCAATTACCTTAAACTCTATTTCGCCTTCTGGTGCTGTAATAACTACTGTTTCACCTGTTTTATGGCCTAAAAGACCCATACCAACAGGAGACTCATTGGATATTTTGCCATCCATTGGGTCAGCCTCGGCAGAGCCAACAATTGTGTAATCAACCTCTTCATCAAACTCTACATCAAAAAGTCTAACAGTACAGCCTACGCTGATAACGTCTTTGCTAACTTCTTCTTCATCAATAACTTCTGCATTGCGAAGCATTTTTTCAAGAAAAACAATTCTTGCTTCAATTTCTGCCTGTTCCTCTTTTGCGGAGTCATATTCGGCATTTTCAGATAAGTCGCCCTGTCCACGAGCTTCTTTAATTTTTTCGGCCACATCTTTTCTTCTAACAGTTTTTAACTCTTCAAGTTCCTCTTCTCTTTTCTTGAGGCCTTCATATGTCAAAACAACTTTCTTTTCTGACATCTACTCCACTCCTTCTCTATTCTTAGCTGACAAATATAAGGAACACTCTGATTTACAGAGTGTTCTCCTAAGCGTTTATGAAATTATACCCCACAAGGCCACTATTGTCAACGATTTATCTGTTTTACAACCAACTGCGGTTTGTGCATATAACCCAGTATTTTCTTAGTCTCCGTTGGCACGCATTTGCCCTTTAGCGCAGCATACAAGTCGCTGTTTTTAATGAAAATTAGTGCTTCAATCCCGCGGGAATCAGTTTCTTCATGGGAAATTTCTGCCTTAAAATTTGTTACTATAAACAAATCTGTTCGTTTTTGTATCATACGGGCAACCTTTGCCAAATACCCCGAAGCTTCAATAAAAATGCTTCCACGTTTAAATGCATAGTCATAGTTTTCCATATCTGCACTACAATTTATAATAACATCGCCATCTGCCATAAGGGTACTTTTAGGGCTGGAAAAACATTCAACAATAAGCCCTGTTTCCTCGTAAATTGCATTAATTATGTCTTTAAGCCCTTCCTTTCGGCAAGTGTAAATGCTCAAATGGTTAACCTCTGCTTTTATAGCTTCAAGCACTGCAACGGTATTAAAATTATATCCGTCTATAAGTACTACTTCGGCTGTTGCAAGGTCTACATTTTTTGTTTCGGCGGCACTTTTAAGCAGTTGGTCTGCAAAAATTGCATTTGCCAATCCACCCTTTGCTTCCATAAATCCAAATGGAACAGCAATGTTATCTGGGTTTAGTATAACCTTTATTTCCTTTTCCATAAGCAATGCACAGGCTTTTTTCAAAATCCTAATCCTAAGTGACTGGTTATCTTCCTTTTCTGTAATAGGCAATGTAATTTTCAAGCCGCTTTCGCCAAGCATTGTAACTTCTTCAATTTTAAGCGGAACAGCAGCCATTAGGTACTTTGTTTGCAGCGATTTTGGTAATTTTTGCACAAATCTGCTTATCCACAGGTTTTCACCGTCTTTAATATACCCAATTTCAGCAAATTTCATTTCAGCACATCCCTAACATTTTAAAACATGTATATGCTTTTTTGCAAATAAAAAGACCTTGGTAATAACCAAAGTCTTGGGTTGAAAAAAATAATTTAATTATAAATAGTACTCCTTAATCATTGCTTCAATTTGTTCAAAACTGGTTGCGGTGTTTATCTTTCCTCGCATTTCCGCCGCACCCTTCATTCCCTTTGTATAATCCGATAAATGCCTGCGCATTTCCCTAACACCTGTGTACTCACCCTTGTAGTCAATTAGCATTTTTGCATGGCGCAGTGCCATGTTAGCACGTTCCGCACTTGTTGGTTCAGGCAAAAGCTCACCTGTTTCAAGGTAGTGTATAATTCGTTTAAAAATCCATGGGTTTCCCTGTGAACCACGTCCAACCATTATGGCATCGCAGCCTGTGTGGTCTATCATCGCCTTAGCATCCTGTGGTGTAAATATATCGCCGTTGCCAATAACAGGTATATCTACAGCCGCCTTTACCGCTTTTATAATATCCCAGTCTGCTTTTCCGCTGTAATACTGTTCACGGGTTCTTCCATGCACTGCCACCGCAGAAGCACCATTTTTTTCTGCAATTTTAGCAATTTCAACTGCATTAACGCAGTTGTCATCAAAACCTTTTCTAAACTTTATGGTTACAGGCTTTTTCTGCACACTTACAAGAGCATGAACGATTTCTCCAACAAGTTCTGGCGTTTTCATTAATGCACTGCCTTCGCCGTTTCTCACTATTTTCGGCGCAGGGCACCCCATGTTAACATCAATTATATCAACGGGTGCATCCTCAAGGGTTTTTGCCATGTCTGCCATAATTTTAGGGTCACTGCCAAAAAGCTGTAACGCCACGGGTCTTTCCCTTGGGTCAACCTCTAACAATTTACCTGTATTTTTGCTCTGGTAAAACATGCCTTTGGCGCTTACCATTTCGCTATATACCAATCCGCAGCCCATTTCCTTGCATAGTATGCGAAATGGCATATCCGTAACTCCTGCCATGGGTGCAAGAAACACATTGTTTTCCAGCTTTAAATTTCCAATTTTCATAAATCAAAGTCCTTTATTTTTCTCATAAATAATTTTCAGCCCTGTAAGGGTAAGCACAGGGTCGCAAATATCAAAAATCTCTCCATCTGGGTCTATTATTTTTGCTAATCCGCCTGTTGCAATTACTTTTGCATGGGGTATGTTCAGTTCCTTTTTCAGGGTTTCTATAATGTGTATTGTTTCGCCAATGCGCCCAGCCACAATTCCCACTTGCAAACTGCTTACAGTGTCCTTAGCCAAAAAGGTTTGTGGTGCCATTAACTCCACCTTAGGCAGTTGTGCACTTCTTTGATACAACGCATCTGCACATATTTTAACTCCTGCAGAAATAAAGCCTGTTATAAATTCGCCCTTTTCGTTAACTACATCAAAGGTGTTAGCCGTGCCATAATCTATAACTATAGCAGGTGTGCCGTAAATTTCCTTTGCGGCAACTAAATCAATAACTCGGTCTACACCTGCGGTTTTTGGATTATCTCGAACGATAACCAAATCCAGTTTCATATCAGCACTAACAATCATAGGCTCAACACCAATATATTTTTTAACGCTGTGTGTTAGTGAATACATAATGTTAGGCACAACTGAACCAATTATTACGCCCTCAACATTTTTTACATCTTTGCCCTCGTCTTCAAAAAAGGAATGGATTGTTATTCCTATTTCATCAGCAGTTTTAGCCATTTCTGTAGACATACGCCATGTGCTTAAAAGCTCGTCACCTTCATAAAGGCCAAAAACCATGTTTGTATTTCCAACATCAATTACCAGAACCATATTTAACCTCCTGTAAGTGTGCCTTATTTTTTTCATATATTATTTTAAGCCCTTTAAAGGTTAAAAATGGGTCTAATACATCAAATATTTCCTGATTTTCATCAATAGACCTTGCCATACCACCTGTTGCAATTACCTTAAGGTTTGTATAACCCAGTTCTTTTCGCACATTTTCAATTATGTACTTGGCTTCGCCTATATGGCCATAGTAAATGCCAGATTGTATACAGCTTATAATGTCTCTGCAGTATATACTTTCAGGTTTTTTAATTTCAATTTTAGGTAACTGTGCTGTTTTTAAAAACAGCGCTTCTGCACAAATACTTATGCCTGGTGCTGTGATGCCGGTTACAAATTTTCCTCTTTCATCCACCACATCAAAGGTTGTTGCTGTGGAATAGTCTATAACCATAACAGGGCCGCCGTAAATTTCGTATGCCGCAACCATTTTTGCAATTCTGTCATTTCCCAGCTCGTTAGGGTTTTGCATATCAAGCTCAATATCTGTTTTAAGCTGATTTGTAACCAAAATAGGCTCTACGCAAAAATATTTTTTTACCCCTTTAATTAATGAATACATAATATTTGGCACAACTGATGAAATAATAACATCATCAATTTTTTCAACTTCAAAGTTATCAAATTTAAGAAATCTTAAAAGTGTGGTGCCAATTTCATCTGAAGTCTTCATGCTGTCAGTTGTCATTCTCCAGCTTGCAATTAAAAAATCATCTTCATATACGCCTAAAAGAATTTCGGTGTTGCCCACATCAATTACCAGAATCATATTTCAATGCCTCCGTTATATGGAATATTTTTTTCTATAAAAGTTAAGAAAGTTCCGAAATTTCAAAACTTTTTTAGAAAGATGAGCTCCGCCGAAAATTAAGCCCATTGGAATACGAACCTACTGCCGAATAAATAGCAAGTTTATTCGCTTTATTATACCAAGTTTTTTTAAATATTCAATAAAATTTGTTTATTTTTTCAATAATTCCTCTTTAATTTTTTCACCATCGGTAGTTTTATACACCAAATACCATAAACTAAGGGCTTTTATCAACTCAGCTTTTTCTTTTTCTAAAGCTTTAATTTCTAACTCTGCCCCTATATCATCAAAATCCAGTAATTCTTCGCTTTTCACCGTTTCAAAATATACATCTCCATTTGTGTAAAACCCAATTAAGAATGTGCACATAAGCTTATCTGCCAGCACCACACAAATAGTTTTAATTTCATCCTTTATGCTTTGCGGCAAATCTGAAAATGCCTCATCCATATAATACTTTTGCTTGTCAAAAGACGCTGCTGCCAATACAATTTTATCCATACTTCCTCTACACTCCTCTTACCGAAACTTCACCGCTGAAAACTGTTACCTGCTCTCCATTGGATTTTTCCACAATCAATTCACCATCATTATTTATAGCAATTGCCCTACCGTTAAAGCCATCCTTGGCAATTACTTTAACTTCCCTATTAAGGGTAATACAGGTTTCTTCGTACTCTGCCTTTAGCGCCAAAAAACCTTCTTGGGTATATTTATTGTAGTTTTCCTCAAGGCGCTCAATTATTGCAGTTGCAACTTCACTTCGTTTAACTTTGTCACCTATCACCTGCCTAAGGGAAACTGCAACCTCCTTTAATTCCTCTGGAAAAACTTCTATATTTACATTCACGCCTATACCCACCACAACAAACTCCACATTATCAATTTGTGCGTTCATTTCCGTAAGAATCCCACAAATCTTTTTATCATCAATTAGAATGTCGTTAGGCCATTTTATGCCGCTGTTAATGCCCAACAAAGCATTTATTCCTTGGCACACGCTAAGACCTGCTACAAGGGTAATCCGCGACGCTTCCTGTGGTGTAATGTCCGGTTTTAGAAGCACCGACATCCAAAGGCCTGTGCCCTTTGGTGAACTCCACGCATGCCCACGCCTTCCCTTTCCGCCAGACTGTTCATCAGCAATAACAACCGTGCCTTCTTCTGCTCCTTCTAGCGCCAACAGCCTCAGCTTATTGTTGGTGGAATCAACAGTGTCAAAATACAACACCTCTTTGCCTATTATTTTTGTATTCAGACCAATTTTAACCTCCATACTGCTAAGAACATCATCATTAGGCATAAGGCGATAGCCCTTGTTTGTTACAGCCTCAATGTCGTATCCTTCACTTCGCAGTGCTTTTATATATTTCCACACCGCAGTTCGGCTTACACCAAGCTGTGCGCCTATACTTTCTCCGGAAAGATATCCGTCAAAATTTTTCAACAATTCAAGCAATTTATTTTTCATGAAGCACCATCCTTCAATTAAGAAAAAAGCAGACCGTGAAGTCTGCTTAAAATGTGTAAAACCCTTGGGCTTTCCCCAAACCCACTTGCTTTTTGAAAAAAGCAAGACCAAAAACTTTCACAAAAACCGCATAAATATGCGGTTTAGAAGGGTCAAGGGTGAAACCCTTGTGGGTGTTTGAGGGCAAAGCCATCAATGTTTTGACTTTTTGCCCACCTATTTCCCTATTGTAGCAACCATAACGGCTTTAATTGTGTGCATACGGTTTTCCGCCTCATCAAACACAACTGAGGCTTCGCCTTCAATAACCTCGTTCGTTACTTCTTTTTCCCTTACCGCTGGTAAACAGTGCATAAACAATGTTTTAGGATTACCTGTTGCCTCCATAAGGGCTTTGTTAACCTGATATGGCCTTAAAATTGCAATTCGGTCAGCAGCCTTGTCCTCTTCGCCCATAGATACCCATACATCGGTATATATTATGTCGGCACCCTTAACACCCTGTGTTGGGTCGTCTGTAATGGTTATGGTTGCACCGCTTTCCTTTGCATAACCCTTGCAAATTTCCATCAATTCTTCCGATGGATAAAGGCTCTTTGGCGCAATAATTACAAAATTCATACCCATTTTTGATGCACCAATCATAAGCGCGTTTGCCATGTTGTTTCTTCCGTCGCCGGCATATACAAATGTTATACCTTTAAGGTATCCAAATTTTTCTTTAATAGTCATAAAATCTGCAAGCACCTGTGTTGGATGGTCTTCGTCTGTAAGACCGTTCCAAACGGGAACGCCGCTGTACTTAGCAAGCTTTTCCACAACCTCCTGAGAAAAACCACGGAACTCAATACCATCAAACATGCGCCCCAAAACTCTGGCTGTATCTTCCACAGTTTCTTTGTGACCCAACTGAATATCATTTTTGCCAAGATATTCTGGGTGAGCACCTTCATCTATAGCGCCAATTGTAAAAGCACAGCGTGTGCGTGTAGAAGGTTTTTCAAATATAAGTGCAACATTCTTGTGGTCCATGTTACGTTCAAAAATGCCTGCTTTCTTTTTTTGTTTAAGGTTGATAGCCAAATCCACCAGATATTCAATTTCTTCTGCTGTATAATCCTTTAAGGTTAAAAAACTTCTACCCTTTAAATCAACTGACATATGTATTCCCTCCTGTTATACTAAAGGTAAAAAGACCGCAGTCCATTGCAAGCCTTAACCAAAACAGCTTTTGCTAAAGAAAGCATTGCCCATTCCACGGTGTAAGGGTGCAAAAATAGTCCCACGGTCTTTTCCTCATTTATTTGTTTGCTTCTTTTAATCTTGAAATAAACTTTTCTACATCAATAATGGCTCTGCCGTGAGTACCTTCACCAATTTTCGTCTTTTCATCGTATGCTTTTACTTTCAATGTAAGCATTTTGCCGTTAAGCTCAATTATTTCCGCAATAACGCGAACCTTCATACCAACTGGTGTAGCCGCCATGTGCTTAACATCAACAAAAGTACCAACTGTATCCATTCCCTTAGGTAATACCTGCTGGCAAAGCTTAAGTGATACCTGTTCCATCCAGTCAATCATTTTAGGTGTTGAAAAAACCGGAAAATCTCCTCCAAAGTGAGCTGTTGCATCGTTTTTGCTAACTACATATTCAATTTCATTGGTCATACCTACTTGTAAATTGTAATCCATAATAAAAATCCATCCTCTCTGTGTATAAATATTAATTTTCCTCTTTTGTAAGGGTTACCTTTGTTACTTCTGCGTCTGTAGCATCGTTTTCGGCATTGGCTACAGTTTCTTTCTCAAGTGTAACACCCTGAAAGCTTTTTGGGTCTTTAAGTATTGCTCTAAACTCGTCACCTGTAATCTTTTCTTTTTCAATTAAAGCCTTTGCTGTAGCATGAAGTACGTCAATATTTTCCTCAATAATACGAATAGCCTCGCTGTAGGAAGTATCCATAATACGCTTAACTTCGGCATCTATAGTAGAGGCAATCTGCTCACCATAGTTACGTGAATGTGCAATTTCCTTGCCAATAAATACCTCTCCGCCTTCATCGCCAAACTGCACAGGGCCTAAAATATCACTCATACCATATTTCATAACCATATTTCTTGCCATTAATGTAGCCCGTTGAATGTCATTGCTTGCACCTGTGGTAACGTCCTTAAGCACAATAAGCTCTGCTGCACGTCCGCCAAGGAAAGATATAATTTCCTGCTCCATGGTCTTTTTGGTTACATACATTTTGTCATCGCCAGGCAAAGGCATTGTGTAACCTCCTGCCATACCCGTAGGGATAATGGAAATGCTGTGAACAGGATCAAGTTCGCTTAAAAGTTCAAACAAAATAGCGTGACCGCCTTCGTGGTAAGCAGTAATAAGTTTTTCTTTTTCCTTTATAACACGGCTCTTCTTTTCAGTACCAATACCTACCTTAACAAAAGCCTTCTGTATTTCTTCCATATCAATTTCTTTTTTACCAACTCTTGCAGATAATAAAGCCGCTTCATTAAGAAGGTTTTCAAGGTCTGCACCTGTAAAGCCAGATGTTGTTTTTGCAACAACCCCAAGGTCAACTTCTTTTGCAATAGGCTTCCCTTTAGCGTGTACTTCTAAAATTTCTTTTCTGCCCTTAACGTCAGGCCTTCCAACATACACCTGTCTGTCGAAACGACCTGGTCTTAAAATAGCCGGGTCAAGTATATCCGCACGGTTTGTTGCCGCAACCACAATTACGCCTTCGTTTGCACCAAAACCGTCCATTTCAACCAACAACTGGTTAAGTGTCTGTTCCCTTTCGTCATGTCCGCCGCCAAGGCCTGCGCCACGTCTGCGTCCAACTGCATCAATTTCATCTATGAATATAATACAAGGAGCATTCTTTTTAGCCTGTTCAAATAAATCTCTTACACGGGAAGCACCAACACCAACAAACATTTCAACAAAATCTGAACCCGAAATGCTGAAAAACGGTACTTTTGCCTCACCTGCAACAGCTTTTGCAAGCAATGTTTTACCAGTTCCGGGAGGTCCTACCAGCAAAACACCCTTTGGTATTCTTGCGCCTAAGTCCACAAACTTTTTAGGCTCTCTTAAAAACTCAACTAATTCCTGTAATTCTTCCTTTTCTTCATCAAGTCCAGCAACATTTGCAAATGTAACACGGTTTTTGTCATCAATGTTAACCTTAGCTTTGCTTTTGCCAAAGTTCATCATTTTTCCGCCGCCGCCCTGCATTTTCTGGAACATAAAGCTGAAAACAACAACTGCAAGCACCATAAGCACAATTGACGGAAGAATCGAACTTATAACGCTTACCTTAGGCACATCTACGATGTCTACCTTAAGACCGTCATCAATTATTTTTCCATCCACGTAGCTCATGAAATTATTAAATCCCACATTTGATGTAATTTTTGTTCCATCTGTAAGGGTTGCTGTAACTTTCCCGAAATCGTTGGATTCGGAACTTTTTTCAACCTTAACTTCTGAAACTTCATTATTTTCGATTTTCTCAATAAGGTCGTTGTATGTATATGTCACTGTGGTGTTGGCTGCACCTCCTGCGCCTGTGTTTAGAAACGCAAGTATACTAAGCACCATAACGAACATAATGGCATACAAGCCAAAACTTTTCCAATATTTATTCAAAACTATGCCTCCTTGTGTAATGTGTCTAAATTATTTCTTCACGCAAAAAAGCGTATAGAAATCAATAATACATTTTATCATATTTAAAATACGTTGGCAACCGCAAAACGTCTGACATTTAATATAAAAACATTAAGGCAGCCTGAAATTATGGCCGCCTTAAGTATTTATTTCTATTTCTTACGTTTTTTATTCTTCTTCAAATGAAATTACACCTATATAATCAAGATTTCTGTATTTTTGCGCATAGTCAAGGCCATACCCAACAACAAATTCGTCTGGTATACGGAAACCGGTGTAATCAATATCCACTTGGCTAACACGTCTATCTGGCTTGTCTAGCAACGTACAAATTTTAAGGCTTGCTGGGTTTCTGCTTAAAAGCAGTTCCTTAAGCATGCTTAAAGTACGTCCAGAATCAACAATATCTTCAACAATAATAACATTTTTTCCAGCTATAGGTTCGTCCAAATCCATAAGTATTTTAAGATTTCCGCTGCTTTCTGTAGAGTTTCCATAGCTTGAAACATCCATAAAATTAATGAAAACATTCTTATTTATATTCCTTGCCAAATCCACCATAAAAATCACGCCGCCTTTAAGCACGCAAATAAAATGGATTTCCTTGCCCTCATAATCCTTTTCAATTTGTTTTGCAATTTCTTTAATTTTTTCAGTAATAGTTTCTTTAGATATAAGGGTTTCTATTGTTTCAATCATTTTCTAAATCCTCCCATACATGGACATACAATTTATTTTTGGTTTTACTGTTGGCAATAAAATATTCACCGCATCTTTTACCCACTGCCCACAAAACTTCATTTTTGCAAGCAATAAGCACAACTCGGCTTCGCTCTTCAAAAGGTATTTTCTGGTCTATAAAAAAGTCTTTAATTTTCTTATGACCGTTTTCTTTGTTTATTGATATTAAATCACCAGTTTTTCTGTTTCTAACCTCTAAAACGCCCCTAATTTTATCACAGTCGAAAGCTTTAGTACATACCATATGGGAATTTCCATCAATTTTTTTTGGTTTTTTTGAAATTTCAACATGAATCCCTGCTTCTTTCACAAAAATAGGAACATCCTCCTCCAGATAATAACAAAAATCTTTAGCTTCTTTTTCTGAGTTTTGTGTAAGCTTTATAAATTCATATTCTCTTTGCGCCCCAAGACCTTTAACCAGATTTAGTTTTTTACCTGTTCCTGTGCTAAGTAACTGTATAACCAATGTTATATGCCTAAGGGTAATGTCTTTTATGTCTTTTATAAATTCCCTATAACCTTTGCGAATTACACGTCTTAAAATAACTTCTGGAAGTCTTTCTAAATCTTCTACTCTTAAATACACTTCACTTTCAGTAATTTTTTCCAAGGCATTTTTGTAAGCAATTTCCGCCTGTTCCTCCATATATTTATCCTCTGCCGACAAAAGTTCTGCGGTTTTTGCAAGGTTGTTTATTACACCTGAATTAATTTCTTTTTCCATGTATGGCAAAAGGCTTAGGCGTATTTTGTTGCGTGCATAGTCCTCTTTAAGGTTGGTGGAATCTGTGCAGTAAGGCTGATTCAGACTTTTCAAATATTCTTCAATTTCGCCTCGTGTACATTCAATAAGTGGACGTATAATATTATCCCTAACAGGTGCAATGCCAGAAAGGCCCGTAAGCCCCGTGCCACGGCAAAGGCGCATAATAATGGTTTCCGCTTGGTCGTTAAGGTTATGGGCAACGGCAATTTTGTTTGCATTATTTGCTTTTAGGCAACTTTTAAATTCTTCATACCTAATAAATCTGCCGCATTCTTCTTCTGTAACACCCATTTCCTTAGCAACTTTAGGAACATTAAAGGTTTTGGATGTAAAATCCACTTCCAATTTAACACAAAGGTTTCGAACAAAGTTCTCGTCCCTATTAGCCTCAATACCACGAATTCCATGGTTTATATGCACAACAAACAGCGTAAGATCAAGCTCCTCACGCTGTTTGCAAAGCATACACAAAAGGGCAACAGAATCTGCACCACCAGATACACCAAGCACAATCTTGTCCCCTTTTTGCAGCATATTATATTTGTTTATTGTGGCAACTGCCTTCTTATACATTATTTAAAACCTCACTTTGGCTATATAATACCTCATTTTAACCAAAAAGTGAATAAAAGTTTTATCATGTACCTATTTCCTTATGTCATCCGCCCTGCAACCACCGTCATATCGTCCTTAACAGCGCCTCCACTTCGCATTTTCGCCGCCTCAATTATTTTTTGCACCAATTTATCCACACTTCCACCGCATGCATCCAGTGCTTCTTCCACAATCCTACCCTCATTATCCACACCAAGTGCATCGGTAACTCCATCCGTTACCATTATTACGGTGTCACCTTCTTTAAGACTGAATGTAGTTTTCTCTCCCTTTGAATCTTTTATAATGCCCACTGGCAGTGATGAAGAGCGTATTGCACGAACCTTGCCGTTTCCAGCTATAAACACCGTTGCTCCGCCATTTTTTATAACCTCACCCTTGCCAGTGTATAAGTCTATACTGCAAATATCCAGTGTTGTATACATATCGTCGCTTTTGCCTGTTGCCAGTGCTGTGTTAAGGACATTCACTGCCATCTCCAAGTCAAACCCTGCTGTTAAAAAACTTTTAATTATTCTTATTCCGCGGCGGCTTTCTTTTGCAGCCTCTTCTCCTGAACCCATGCCGTCGCATACCGCCATAACCGCATGTTTCCCCTTAAGTTCATCGGCAAAATAGCTGTCTCCTGTTTCTCTGCTTCCGTCCTTAACTGCAACTGCAACTGCCTTTTGAAAACCGAAGCCTCGTTCTTCTTTAAAAGTTACAGTACAATTTTCTGCCTTGTCTATTTGGCACTTATCCCGCACCACCAACATGTGCCTGCCCAAGACATTATTTATAACAGGCAGTATACTTGTTTGACATTGAAGATTGCCAAAACACTGTGGCTTTTTTACTGATACAAAAAACCCTTCCTTTTCATCGTAAGCAACATAAACACCTTGTAACTCAATTCCCATTTTAAGCAAAGTTGCTTTAATTTCCTTTGCCATGGATTCGTAAAATCTTGGCTGTGTCATCACCTCTGCTCCAAGACCGCCTATAATTTTCTCAACGCACTGCAATTGCTCTTTAATAAGCCCTCTGGTTTGATTTAGCCTGCCTTGCCACATCAGAGTGTTGCGATGCTCTCTTGTGCAAATGTTTGCCTCATCTATTATATCCTTTAGGCGCACACATCCGTTTTTAAGCCAAGCCGTTGCGTCGGCCTCTGTTGCGCGTCCATTGTTTTCCACTGCGCCTATAAGGCGATGTATTCCCTCGTAGGTATCAAAGCTTTTTGTTCGCCAACAAAAAAGTGCCATGCTACAGCTTTGACAAACTCTGTCTGCAACATTGTCAATTATTTCTGCAGCCGCCTTGGGCGTTACTTCACTTTCCTCAACCGTATTGTCAAAAACCTCTGCAAGCGTACCAAAGGCTGTTGCAAATGCTTTAAGCCTGCCTTCTGTTATGTCCTTCAAGCGCAAAAAATAATCCTTATGCTCAAATTCACTCTTATGGCTTGCAAAAGTATTTATGTAATCAAAAGTTTTTTTTGGCAACACCAAAAACATAACCACTGCCAATCCCATTGCAACCACCATACCACGGCTTGGAAGTTGAGCCAAATAAAATGCTGGTATTACTATGCCAATGGCAAAGCTAAGTGCCGAAAGCGCCCTGTTTTTATTGAAGCCACCGCACAAAAGCCCAGCCACTGTAAACATTAAAAATTGCTGTGCATCCCCTTTTTGCAAAAGCATAAGACACAATCCCAAAACTGCACCTGTTGCACCTGCCACTGCCGCACCTGTGCCGTAACCCAATACCAAAACAAGTAGTGTGCCAAAAAACACAGCAAGGCTTTCACCAAAAAATACTCTTTGTGCCAATGCACCTATTACAGTAATAAACACAACCGCAAGGCAAATTATTTCGTCGTTATCTAAAATTCTTCGTCCGAGGTTGGTTCTTGCAAGACCTATTCCCATATTAAACATAAGGCTTAAACCAATTATCACAACTGCTTCAACAGCCCACCTAAAAACAAGAAATGTACTTATTCCGCTTACTGCCATAAAAACAACTGCACCCATTAGGGTACACAAACTGCCCTTAACTGCATTTATTAAAGGAGAATGTACTGCTCCTTTTCCTGTTGTAAAAAAATCTGTTGCTGTGGCAGAGCATAATCCTATAATATATACAGGTAACCCGTATTTTAATCCACTGGTTATGTAGCCCAAAAAAATCGACATGCAAACAAAATAGAAGGTTGTTCCTCGTCCAAAATATGCCGTTAAGCAGGCTATACCTACAGGGTTAAAATTTCCAAAAAGGGTAAAACTTCCACAAAGATAACCGAAAACGCAGCTTACTGCAGTTTCTATCCCATTTTTCAACGTTATAGGATGTGGATTGACAGTTTCATTTATTTTAATTGGCTGAATTTTCATTTTGATTTGTTTTTTCTCTCTTTTTATTGGTCTAATTACTTTACCAAATTCTGTTACAGGTTTGTCCATATTCATCCCTCCGTTAGAACAGTATAAAATAAGAACAAAAATTATTTTGTCAAAATTGGTATTGCATTACCTAAAAATTATTACTATTTGCGACAAAAAAATAAGGCCTAAAAGCAACGCTTTTAAGCCAATAGGTTATAAATTTATTCTATTCGTAGTCGTCGTCGTAATCGTCATAGTCTGCAATGCTGCGATAATCACCTTTAGCACCCAGTCCCACAACCTGCTTAGGGCGTCCTGCTTTTTTCTTTGCCCCACCTTCAGCCTTACGTTTTTCAACCTCCGCTTCTTTTTCAATCTTTTTCATACGTTCATAGCGTTCAAACTCCGATACCTTTTTTGACACTGAAATTCTCTCCCTGATAAGATTTATTAGGCTTAATTTTAACTACATAAGTATTATTGTTCAAAAACCTGATATTGTCAATAATAAATTTAAAAACCTATTGCTAATTGCAAAAAATAGTATATACTAAAATCACAGAGTAAAATATAGTAATTTAACATTAAAAAATTTTATTAAGGAGGTCCCAAATATGAAACAAAAGCCTATTTCTTTGACAAAGGGTGACCTAGCAATACTTGAGTCCTACAAGACTCTTGCCGAGGGTCTTGCCAACTACCTTGGTGATGGCTACGAAATAGTAGTTCACAGCCTTGGAAACCTTGAACATTCCGTAATTAAAATTATTAACGGCCACCACACAGCCCGCAAAGAAGGTTCCCCAATAACAGATTTGGGACTTACAATGGCACGCAGTATAAACGAAAGCGGTCAAAAAAAATATATGTCCTACTTTAACAAAACAGCAAAGGGCGAGCCTCTTAAAAGTACCTCAATTGCTATAACTGGTGAAAAAGGAAACGTAATAGGCTTATTGTGCATAAACTTTTACATGAGCACACCTTTAAGCACCATTCTGGCTTGCCTAACCCCTGAAAACGGTGACTTCCGTAATAACAACTTTGCCGAAAGCTTCGTAGAAGACGTTGATGACCTTTTGAAACTTAGCCTTAAAGAAGCGTCTGACAAAGTTTATGGCGACCGTTCCATTGCCACTTCCAATAAGAATAAAGAGATTATATCAATACTTAACGAAAAGGGAATTTTCAACTTTAAAGACGCGGTTATTAAAATAGCCGACATGATGGGCATTTCCAAAAACACTGTATATATGCATATTCGAAACATATCCAAAAAGTAATTAAAAAGGCATTCCACTTGATTATCAAAATGGAATGCCTTTCTTGGTTATTTGCAAAATTTTTTATTATTTTTCAAGAACAGCAATAACCTCAACTTCACAAAGAAGTTTTTTAGGTAATTCTTTAACTGCTACGCAAGAACGTGCTGGTTTGCTTGTAAAATATTTGCCGTAAATTTCGTTAAAAGCAGCGAAATCACCCATGTCTGCAAGGAAACATGTTGTTTTAACAACCTGTTCAAAACCAATTCCGTTTTCCTCAAGAATTGCTTTAAGGCTCTGCATAACTCTTTCTGCCTGTTCTTCAATTGTTGTACCAACAATTTCGCCAGTACCTGGCATTAAAGCCACCTGTCCTGATGTAAATAAGAATCCGTTTACTGAAATTGCCTGTGAATATGGTCCGATTGCTGCTGGTGCTTTATCTGTGCTTGTAACTTTTAACATTTGTGAAAACTCCCTTCAAAATAAAAATTATATACAGTGTTTGTTTATTTAAGTAATTATATACCTTAACAAAATTTTAGTCAATGGACTTTTTTTTATTTTTAAAAAACTTTTTCATTTACGTTAAAATGTTTCACTATTCAGAACCTTTTTCACCTCATCATCTCACTATATAGAACGTCCACTGGCCTTGTTTTTAGCAAGTCTTTCGTACCATTTTCCGCTTTTAAGATAAATTGTGTACACCGTGTTGCTCCAAATTGGCGCAATAATCCATGCCGCCGCAACGCCGTAAAACCCAAATCCCATTATTCGTGCCATAAAATATGCAACTGGCACACGTATTATAAGCTGCGCAACAACCGTATTTTTAAGGGCAAACATTGCATTTCCTGTGCCTTTAATAAAGCCCATAAGAGGATAATAAATTGCATAAAGTATGTACATCCAACAAGAAATTCTTATATATTTGGACGCCATTGCCACAACCTCGGGGTCTGTGTTAAAAATTCCAGTAAGGTTTTCCGCAAACATAAGAATAATTGCCATAAGTACGATGTTAAATGGAATTATCAGCTTTCGTCCAGCCCAAATACTTGCAACTGCCCTGTCCTTTTGCCCAACACCTAAATTTTGGCTTGTAATTGCCGCAACAGAGTCGTTAACAGCAGTACATGGCAACACTGCAAAGTTGTCCAACTTAACACAAATTCCATAGGCCGCACTTGCCACAATGCCATAGCTGTTTACAATGCCGTTTAAGGCAAGATATGCAACATTAATTGTTGCCTGCTGAAAAGCACTTGGAAGACCAATACGCATAATATCCTTTGCCACATCTTTATCCCAAGTGTATTCTTTCGGGTTAAAGGTAACAATATGCTTTTTGCTTTTAAAATAAACAATGCTAAGAAAAAACGAAACCGCCTGACCTATTACCGTTGCATAAGCCGCGCCGTAAACATCCATATTCATTTCTGCAATAAAAATATAGTCTAAAACAATATTCACAACTGTTGCCGCCATAACAAAATACATTGAACTTTTAGAATCACCAAACCCTCTTTGCAATGCGCAAACCAAATTGTAACCAAGGGTAAATATCATGCCCATAAATATTATTCTTAAATAACCTATGGCATAACCCATTGCTTCTTGCGGCGTAGATATCCAGCTTAATATATGAGGCGAAAGCACAAGCCCTGCAACAGTAATAAATACCGACCCTAAAAGAAACATTGAAATTGCAGTATTTGCAACACGCTTAATTCTTTCTTGGTCATTAAGGCCAACAAGGCTACTTATAAGTATAGTAACACCCAAGCTCATTCCTGCAACTGCCATAAAAAGTACATTCATAACAGGTCCGCTTACTGAAACTGCAACTGTTCCTGCCTTTCCCAAATATCTGCCAACAAAATATAAATCAACTGCGTTGTATAAAGCTTGAAACATATTACTTGCAACAATAGGTAAAGCAAACTGTAATATTTGCTTATTCAAATTGCCCTTAGTTAAGTCATTTTTTAAAGCCATCTCCACTCCTCCTAATATAAATGAAAAAATGGTGCAGACACTTAGGTCCACACCATATTTTTTCACATTACTGCCCAGACTCGGAATCGAACCAAGGACACGAGGATTTTCAGTCCTCTGCTCTACCAACTGAGCTATCTGGGCACAACAACATTATTTTACACCAAGTATTATATTTTGTCAACGCTATATGCATAACTTTTCAAAAAAATAACTAATAATGCAAATATGGTGAATTCTATGTTTCACATGAAACTACATTAGCTTAAGTAAAACGCAGAATTCGCCAAATAAAAACTTATTAAGATGAAGGCCTCTGTTTTGTATTAATATTTATAGCTTGCAATGCTTTCCACGTACTTTTCTGTTGCTCTGCCCATTGCCTCGCCAAATTTTTTCTGATTTTCTTGTTTTATCAACCACTCGTAGTCCTGTGGGTTGGATAAAAACTTGGTTTCAAACAACATTGCCGGGCAATCTGTTATTCTTGTAAGTGCCAAATTACTTTGCCTTGGTTCTTTCCCCGAAAAATCCATTAGTCCAGCAACATTTATATTCATAAAATCCACTGCACTGTTTATGTCCTTATAGGTATAGAATGTTATGAACCCACTGGTATTTGTATAATCAGAAGTAATCGGTAAGGAGTTTCCGTGTATAGAAATAGCCAAATCAGGCTTTTCAGTAAGTATTACATTAACCCTGTCAGCTAGGGAAACAAAGGTATCATCACTTCTTGTCATAATTACCTCTGCGCCCTTATCCTCCAAATAACTGCGTGCGGCAAGGGCTATTTGCAAATTAATATCCTTTTCCATAGGTCCATTTGTCCCTGCTGGGCCCACTGCTCCAACATCTGTATCTCCGTGTCCGGCATCAATCACAATCTTTGCACCTTTAAGCGTACCATGTTCCTCAAGCACTGGTGCTTTTTTAAGGCTCAAAATTAATCTTTTTCCATCGAAAACCACGCCGCTTCCGCAAACCTTGAAGCCTTCATTGAAGTACACGGTATAAACCGCATTTTCGCCTTCCTGAACCGCTTTAACATCTTTAAAATACAAATTTGTTTTAATCGATGCCTCTGGCTCAAAAATTTTTGTATTAAAAACGGTTAACACTGCATTTTCCTTGTCAACAGTCAGGCTGTATAATGCCGCATAGTCCATGTTAAAGCCAATTTCCGCTGTATTTCCCTTTACTTCTGGTTCAAATGAAATATGTGTTATGTTATTTTTTTCAAGTTTCCCTTCTTTAACATCTAATGTTTCCTTATAAATGTACGTACCGTCATAAATACGATAATACTCATCTGTTTCACCAATTATTTGCATTGTTGTTCCTTTAGCCAAAGGTGTTAATAATTCATTGGACTCATCTGGCTTTGTTCTGTGAGAAATGTTGTTTCGGTTTACCACGCCATAAATTGGTGCTTTTGCTTCATCATAAAGGTCTGTTTTTTTGCTTTCTTCTTGGATTATTTTTGGTGTTTCGGTTGATTTTGGCATTTCTGTCTCTTCAGCAACTTGCTCTGCAATAGTTGGCTTATCAACTGCTGTTACTGAAGCCTTCTTAATAACAGTTATAACTTTTGTTTTGCTGCCGTTTTTAAACTGAAATACATTTTCTCCATCTTCAAGTTTAACATAATCTGAAAAAAAGCCACTTTCTGTAATTTCTGCAAGTTCTCCGTTAATATAGAGCTGGTTTTGAGGATTGCATGCACCAAGAATGCTAATGTTTTCGGCCTGTGTTTCATATCCGTCTGTTGGTGCAGTAATAATTATTTCTTCAACTGGCTTATAAACTTTATAATCAGCACCAAATGCCACGCCACAAAACGATGTAGAAAGTGCCACGCCTACAGCCACACACATTAATAATTTTTTTATCTTCATTTTTTATTCCTCCATTTCACTCCTTTATATATTCCCACAATTTTACATTAAAATCAATGGCATTTGGAAGAAAACAAAAAAGCGGCGACTGAAGTCACCGCTTTATAACTAAAAATTAGTTAGCATTCTTTTCTGCATTGTATTTCTTAAGAGCCTCTGTTAATTTAGGAACGATAACTTTAACGTCACCAACAATACCTAAATCAGAAACACCGAAGATTGCTGCTGTATCGTTCTTGTTAATTGAGATAACAAGTTCAGAACCTTCCATACCAGCAACATGCTGGATAGCGCCTGAGATACCACATGCTAAGTAAAGCTCAGGTCTTACAGTCTTACCAGTCTGTCCAACCTGTCTTGAGTTTTCAATCCAACCTGCGTCAACGCAAGCTCTTGATGAAGAAATTTCGCCGCCAAGCTGCTCAGCACACTCTTTAAGAATGTCAAAACCAGCAGGCCCGCCGATACCACGTCCGCCAGATACAAGTACCTTAGCTTCTGTAATGTCTGCATGTTTCTTGCCTTCTTTAACAGCTTCAAGAATTTCTACGTTCATGTCAGCATCTGTAAAGTCAACTGCAAATTTAACAACTTCACCTGTTCTTGAAGTGTCTTTGTCAGCTCTCTTCATAACGCCTGGGCGTACAGTTGCCATCTGTGGTTTTGTTCTTGGGCACATAAGTGTAGCCATGATGTTACCACCAAAAGCAGGACGTGTCATAAGAAGTGCTCTTGTGCCATCTTCACAGCCCATTGCTTCTTCTTTAGCAATTTCTTCTTCAGATTTAGCCATTCTTAAACCTGTACAGTCTGCAACAAGGCCTGTTTTAATACGGCTAGCAAGTCTAGGTGCAACGTCACGACCAATTGATGATGCGCCGAAGAGCATAATTTCTGGGTCATATTCATTGCAAACTAAAGTAAGTGCTTTTGTGTAAGGCTCTGTAACATATTCTTTTAAATATGGGCTGTCAATTAAGATAACTTTATCAGCACCATAGTGGAATAATTTAGCTACCTGGTCTTCAATTTTATCACCTAATAATATAGCTACTACGTCGTCTTTTAAATCCTCTTTCAATCTTGTTGCTTCTCCAATAAGCTCAAGTCCAACGTTCTGAACTTTGCCGCTTCTTTGCTCAACTACTACAAAAATTCCTTTACTCATTGTAGCGTTACCTCCCATTCTTTATATTATAAACCTACGGAAATTAGATAATGTGTTTTTCTTCAAGTTTTGCAATAATAGCTGCAACAGCCTCGTCAGCTGAAATATCTTTAAGAACTGTACCAGTACCTTTAACTTCTTTAGTAAATGACTGATATACGTTAGTTGGTGAACCTTTTAAACCAATCATATCAAGCTCAAGGTTGTCCTTAAGTTCTTCAAAACCAATAACTTTAATTTCTTTCTCGTAAGCATCAACAATACCGCTAACTGTCATATATCTTGGGGTTGCAAGCTCTGCAATTGCAGTAAGAAGGCAAGGTGTTTTAATTTTGATGATGTGGTAACCATCTTCAAACTGTCTTCTAACGATTAAGTGGTCTGTAGCAACTTCTTTAATTTCTTCAACATAAGAAACCTGAGGAATGCTAAGCTTTTCACCAATCTGAGGACCAACCTGAGCTGTGTCACCATCGATAGCCTGACGACCTGTAATAATTACATCGTAACCGATTGTTTTAAGAGCTGCAGCAAGGATACCGCTTGTAGCGTATGTATCTGAACCGCCGAATTCTCTTGCAGAAACAAGGTAAGCTTCGTCACAACCCATAGCTAAAGCTTCTCTTAAAGCTACGTCTGCCTGTGGAGGACCCATAGATACAACAGTTACAGTGCCACCAGTTTTTTCTTTAAGTTCTAACGCAGCCTCAATACCTGTTTTATCATCTGGATTGATGATACTTGGAACACCATCTCTTATAAGAGTGCCTGTTTTTGGATCAATTTTAACTTCTACAGTATCTGGAACCTGTTTAATACACACAACGATTTTCATCTTAGTTCTCCTTCCGATTTTTGATTTATTTTTACGGTTAACAATGAGAAATTAATTAGAGTTTCATTGAACCTGAAATGATCATCCTCATAGCTTCTGATGTGCCTTCGTAGATTTCTGTAATCTTAGCATCTCTCATAGCTCTTTCAACTGGATACTCTCTACAGTAACCATAACCGCCCATTAACTGTACGCACATACGTGTAACTTCGTTAGCAACTTCTGAAGCGAATAATTTACACATAGCAGCAAGTGGAGCATAGTTTTCATGGTTGTCTTTAGCCATAGCAGCTCTCCAAACCATAAGTCTAGCAGCATCAACTTTTGTCTGCATTGTAGCAAGTTGGAACTGAGTATTCTGGTATTTGCTGATTGGCTTTCCGCCCTGTTTTCTTTCCTTAACATATTTGATAGTTTCGTTGATAGCACCCTGTGCAATACCTACAGACTGAGCACCAATACCGATACGACCGCCGCCAAGAGCTGTCATAGCAATTTTGTAACCGCCGTTTTCTTTACCAAGAAGTCTGTCAGGAGAAACAACAACGTTTTCGTATGTTACCGCACAGTTAGAAGCAGCTCTAATACCCATACGTTCAATGTTAGGGCTTATGGAAATACCAGGCATTTCTTTGTCTACGATGAAAGCAGACATACCTTTAGGTCCTTTAGATTTATCTGTAAGTGCAAATACAATAAATGTATCAGCAAAGCCTGAGTTTGTTGTAAACATTTTCTGACCATTGATGATGTAGTTACCATCAGCATCTTTGTCTGCTGTGGTCTGAACACCTGCAGCGTCAGTACCAGCATTTGCTTCTGTTAAACCGAAGCAGCCGATTTTTTCACCATTTACAAGTGGTCTTAAGAATTTCTGTTTCTGCTCTTCTGTACCATTTTCGTTAATACATGGGCAGCAAAGTGAAGTATGAACTGAAAGTGTAATACCTGTTGAAGCGTCAACCTTTGAGCATTCTTCCATAGCTAATGTGTATGTCAGAACATCAGCGCCTGCGCCGCCGTACTCCTTGCCATAAGGAATACCAAACATGTGGCATTTCTGAAGCTTCGCAAGAAGCTCTGCTGAATACTCTTCAGCCTCATCCATATCTTTAGCGATAGGTTTGATTTCGGTTTCCGCAAAATTACGGAATAACTCTTGCGCAAGTAACTGTGTTTTTGTTAATTTAAAACCTTCCATTACATATTCCTCCTATTTGAATAATATTTTATTTAATAATCTTTACGATTATTGTAAACTGGCTTAGGTGTCGGACCGCATTTCGCTTATGTCAAACACAGTTTATATTCAACAAAAAATTTCCCTATACAAAATAGTTAGTATACGAAATATTTTCGAAAAATTAAACACACAACCGAAATTGATGTGTGTACTTCTACCTAAAAAAGTCTGTGTATTATGCCCTTTGCTAACGGTATAAGTATCTCCCATGGTTCCCCATAACCTTTAGGTCACACCACCGACAACATTAACCCATAGTCATACTTTATCTCCTTGACACAATTTTGTCAATACATATTTCTGGCTTTTCAGACTTTTTGTTAAGTTTTCACAAAGTGGTAAGACCGCTGAAAAATGAAGTACAAAATAAAGTGCTTTATTTACGTTTTTCTACTAGATATGTGTTGACCGCTTCCAAATAATTCAATAATCCGCTTCTTTTTGTAACAATTTCATACCTGTCCTCAAATGCATCAAATGGTATAGACTTCCTTCCGCCATTTTGTGCCTGTTGCCAGTATTGTTTAAGTATCTCCACAGGCAGAAAAAAGTATTTGCCCATTGAACTAAAATGTATCAGCAAAAATGCTACTCCGCCCTGACTATTAAAGTCTTCCATAAACTGTAACTGATGGGCATGGATATTTTGCACTGGCAAGCTTTTAAGCCCTGTTTCCTTTGCATCAAAGCATAAGCCAATCCCCTGTGCAATACCAATATAATCCACTGTGGACTGGGCATCAAAGTATGCAAGGGTAATTGTGTGCTTTTTGTTATCCACCTCAACAGGCGTTATTGGCGTTGGTATTTTTTGAATAACCGCAATTCCTTCTTGTCGGTAAAGGTCATTTGTAAAATTTATTAACTCCTCAAGGGTACTTCCTCTAAGGCCTCTTGTGTTCCAGTATCCCATTTTTTCACCTCCAAATATAAGTGAAAATTTCTTCTTTTATATCTTCATTTTCTTCATATTGGTAAATGCTTTTAAGCATAGCTTGTCCGCTTTTTAATCCAGTATTTATTATAGAACGTACGGCGGTATGCCTAAGCATGGTATTCTCATTTTTCATATATTTCCAAAGTAAAACAAGGCTTTCTTCTGTGCCAATGTTGCCAAGTGCTGCAAGGGCATTTCTTTTAATTACAGTTGCTCCTCTCCACCCCATGGCAGTTGCTCCGAACCGCTTTTTAAAGGTAGTGTTGGTCATGTTCAAAATATCATCTAGTAATGGCATTATATCATCTAAACTTGTAATATTATCAAATGATTTTGGATTTTTTTTACACACCCGTTGGCATGCGTCACAGCCATATAGGTTCAAACCTATTAACTTCATTTCCACTCTTGTAAGCAGGCTTTTTTTCTGCGTAAGGTAGGAAATACACTTTTCAGTTCTAAAGCCTTCACCACCTATAGCTCCTGTTGGACAGACATTTATACATTTGTTACAATTTGAACAATAAAAAGTGGTTTTTTCATCATATTTTAGGGACAAGTTTGTTATAATATAGCCAAAAAACACTGCCGAGCCACCATTTTCTGTAATAACATTCCCGTTTTTTCCTTTGTAACCAATCCCACTTCTTATAGCAACTGCCCTGTCTACCAGCGGTCCTGTATCGGCAAAAGCCATACATTCTCCACTAAATTTGCTTTTCAAAAGCTGACACAACTCTCCAAGCTTTTTCTGCATAAATATATGATAATCTTCACCTACTGCACCAATAGAAATATACCCTCTAAGTTTTCCGTCACTTTTTACAAGAACATTTTTGTTATAGCTTTTTGCCAAAACAATTATGCTTTTTGCATCAGGCATGGTAAGGCGTGGAGAAATTCTTTTTTCAATATCTTTTTCTACAAAGCCCAAAAGGGTATCCCCAGTGTCTTCAAGACCTTGGCGTAAATCCTCAAAATCTTCTGCACTGCAAATACCCACATCAGAAAACCCGTTTTCAACGGCAAATTCATTAATAATGCTTTCAGCTGTTGTTCTCATCTGTAATTTCCTTCATTTGGGTAATGGTTACAAACTCCACGCCCATTTTTTCTATTTCTGGTGCTAAATCCTTTATAGCTTGTGCTGTAATTTTTCCACCCTCTGGCCCAACATGACCAATGGCAATTGCAGTACCGTTTTTAACAGCAATTTCAGCAGCTTTCATCAGCTGTTTCTTAACGACGGCTATATCATCAGTGCTGTCCAAAAATACATCTCGCCCCAAAAGACAGCAGTCCCTGCTTTCGCACAATTTTTTCGATACGGATTTAGCAGTGGTTCGGCTATCAATAAAAATAAGTCCTCGGTCTGCAACATCATTAATTACAACATTTAATGCCCGCTCATCTTCCATGATAGCAGATCCCATGTGATTATTCAATCCCACAGCACCATCTAAAACAGTAAATGTCTCATCAACAACAGCTTTAATCTCCTCGTCAGACATGTTAAGAAAAATACCCTTGTCGCCAACCCAAGATTTCTTGCCAATAAGGCTTTCCATTGGCATATGTACTATCATTTCTTTGCCTGCGGCTTTCACTCTCTCCTTGTCCTCTAAAGTTCCTTCAGAAAACGGCATAATGGCGGCTGTAAAAGGAATATCCAATGCAAGCATTTCCTCTGTTCCTTCCCCATGATTACCGAAATCGTCTATAATTATTGCCAGATAGCCCTTGGGTGTATTAGCTGACGAGGCAAAAATTGCACGTCGGTTTATAAACCTAACACTGGCAGTAACTACGCAGGCAAAAAGGCATACCAGCAAAAAGCTGTTTTTTATGGCTTTTTTAGTTAAAACAAAAAACATATACCATCACTCCTCTTAGAAGTCATTAATATATGTTTATTGCAATTTAAAAAATATATTCTTTTTTATTCACCAATGTAGGTAAAACGCTTAACATTTTTCCCTTCAAACTCAACTTCTTCATTCCACATATATAGCGGTCGAACCCAAACGCCGCCCTCTCCATACATTGCTTTGTAAACAACCATTTCCTCAAGGGTTTCCGAGTGCTTTGCAACATAAAGCACGCAATACTCGTTACCCTTAAAATGTCGGTATCTTCCAATTTTAATTTCTTCCATCAAAGTTCTATAACCTCCGTATTTTTCAGTGCTTTCTCAAGGAAAGAAGGCAGTTCATTAAGCTTATATTCCATTTTATCTATAACACTTGTTTTTGGTTTGGTTTCTGGGTGCTTTGCCACAAAAATGGTACAGCAGTCCTCGTACGGCTGTATAGATGTGTCAAATGTACCTATTCTCCTTGCAATATCCACAATTTCCTGCTTATCCATTCCCGCAAGTGGACGAAGTACAGGCATTTTACATGCCGCATTTATGGCATTTATGCCCTGCATGGTTTGGCTTGCCACCTGACCAATGCTATCCCCTGTAATAAGAGCCATTGCGTTTTCACTTTCAGCAATTTTTTCTGCTCCACGCATCATACTTCGTTTAAGAAAAATGGTAAGCTTGTCTTCTGGAACATGTTCCAAAAGATATAACTGTAAATCCGTAAAAGGAACAACGTAAAGCTTGAAACCGCCTGTGTACTGGGATATGATTTTTCCAAGGTCAACCACTTTTTGTTTTGCACGCTCACTGGTATATGGTGGCGAATGGAAATATACACCGCTTACCTCAACCCCTCGTTTTGCCATCATAAAAGTTGCAACAGGGCTGTCTATGCCACCAGATAAAAGGCTTACACCCTTGCCCGATGAACCATAAGGCAAGCCACCAAAGCCTTTAATAAATTTGGAATAAATATATACTTCATTCCTAATTTCCACAAATAAAGTTTCCTGCGGATTATGAATATCTACAGTAAGGTTTGGCATGTTGTCTAAAATGAATCCGCCAACCTCTGCGGAAAGCTCGTTGGATAACAATGGAAACTGCTTGTTGCTTCGCTTTGTTACCACCTTAAAGGTTGTTGGTTTGTCATCATAAAATTTTTGCATATGCCCTAAAGCACTGTTACATATATTTTCAACGCTTTGGTCGGTAATCTTAATTCCTGGGCAAACACCAAGAATACCCAGCACGCAAATAACCTTAGGAATAATGCGGTCAAAATCCATTTCACCGCCTCTATCCTCCACAATCAGCCTGCCTTGCTCTCGCACCACATAAAAATTGCCCTCGCTGTCTATGTTACGGCGTATGCTTTCCACCAATTTCGTAACAAATAAACGGCGGTTGTTGCCACGCATGGCTATCTCGCCATACTTAACTACCAAAACTTTTTCTACCATACTTTTCTCCTTGAAAACAAAATTTACAATCAACTGAATTTCATAAACCGTCAAAAAATCAAACCAAAAGGTGAAAACCCTTGGGCGTTGCCCAAACCCACTTGCTTTTTGAAAAAAGCAAGACCAAAAACTTTTATTAAAACCGCATAAATATGCGGTTTTAGATGGGTCAATGTGGCAATGGCAAAGAAGTGCCATCTGTCCGTAGGTCAGCTTTGCAAGGCAAAGTGCTGACAGGAAACCCTTGTGGGTGTTTGAGGGCAAAGCCCTCAAGGTTTTGACATTGTTTACCTTATAATTACTTTTACCGTTCCTATCTTTTTCTGTTAAACCGCCTAAGCATTGGCACAAGCTCTTTCAACGCCTCAAGACAAATGTCCGCCTCTTCAATGGTGTTAAACCTTGTAAAGCTGAACCTAACAGAACCAACAATATCATCTTCTGTCATTCCTAATGCCCCAAGAACACTGCTTTGCACCTTCTTTTTGCTGTTGCATGCACTGCCAGCCGATACAAAAATTTCTTTGTCCTCCAGTGCGTTTAAAAGAACAGGACTTCTTAAATTTTTAAACCCAATATTAAGCACGTATGGGCTTGCTTTGTCTATGTTCTCACCATTTATAAAGGTATCCTCAATGCCGTTAAGTATACCATCTGCAAGGTGTTTTTTAACTTCCATAACCTTTTTGGTACTCTCAGTTAAGCTTTTGTAGCTTTCCTCTGCCGCCAGTGCAATCGCTACCGCACCCGCCGCATTTTCCGTTCCTGCTCGCATTCCTTTTTGCTGTCCGCCGCCAAACATAATTGGTTTAACCTTTAAACCCGATTTTATATACAAAAATCCTAAACCCTTTGGGGCATTAAATTTGTGTCCGCTTGCGGAAAGCATATCTATATTGCATTTGCGTACATCAATTTTATATTTGCCAAAAGCCTGTACACCATCAACGTGGTAAAGTGTGTTTGGATTGGCATTTTTAATAGCCTTGCCAATGCTCTCCACATCTTGCACAGTTCCAATTTCGTTATTTATAAGTATTGTGCTTACTAAAATTGTATCACTTCTAACGGCATTTTTAAGTTCTTCAATATTTACATAGCCTTTTGCGTCCACAGGAAGAAACTGAACTTCATAGCCTTCTTCCTCCAGTGCTTTAAAGGGAAGTGCAATGGCTGGGTGTTCAATTTGGGTGGTTATAATATGCTTTCCACTGCGGTGATATCCCTTTGCTGTGCCGAAAACTGCCATATTGTTGCTTTCCGTTCCACCACTTGTAAAAAATATTTCCTCATGGCTTTGGGCATTTATAATTCTTGCCAGAGTTTGTGCCGACTCCTTAATAACATGCTCTGCTTGCATACCCAACTTACTGCCACTGCTAGGGTTGGCATAGGCATTAAGCAATACTTCTGTGAATTTTTCCGCAACTTCAGGCAATGCCCTTGTGCTTGCCGCATTATCAAAATAAATCATTTTCTTCTCATCCTAACTCGTAAAGCAGTATAGCAACCGTTGCCATGCCTGCTGTTTCTGTTCTTAAAATTCGTTTTCCTAGTGTTACAGACAAAATACCGTTTTCCATAGCTAGTGCTATTTCCTCATCTGCAAAACCGCCCTCAGGGCCTATAAAAATGGCAACTTCACTGCCCGAAAAGCCTTTTACAAACTCTCGTATTCCTCGTTTCTCCTCATGTTCATAGGGTATAATTGCTCCTTGTGCCATTGCACCAAATTTAACCGCTTCTTTGAAGGTAACAACCTCACCAATTTGGGGTATTATACCTCTTCCGCTTTGCTTTGCGGCAGACTCTGCAATTTTTTGCCACCGTTCAATTTTCTTAAGGCTGTCTTTTTTGTCTAACTTAACAACTGCACGGTGTGTTGCCACCGGCACAATTTTTTCAACACCCAACTCAACACATTTTTGTATAATCAATTCCATTTTATCTGCCTTTGGCAAGCCTTGAAAAAGAGTTATTTTTGTTTTCGGCTCACTTTGGCATGGACTTTTTTCACTTATTTTTAGTGTTACTTCTTTTTTGTCCACAGCAGTAATTTCACAGCAATAATCTGTTCCACAGCCATCGCAAACCTCTACGCAATCGCCTTCTTCACTGCGTAAAACCGTTGCAAGGTGCTTTGCGTCTTCGCCTGTTATAACAATGGTATCGCCTGTTATGTTTTCTGGCAAAACAAAATATTTTGGCATATATATCTCCTTTGCTTACCTTCCGACATACTGGCTTGCTATGGCAACCCAATCCTTTTTCCGCTTGGTTTCCAGTTCCTTAAAGCCGTTTGCCATAAGGGCAGAAATAACATCATCGTATCTTTCGCTAATAATTCCCGAGCAAATAAAAATTCCGTTATCCTTAATAAAATCTTTAACCATTGGACTTAGGGCAATAATAATATCTGCAACAATGTTTGCCTCAACCACGTCATAGGTTTTACCGCCAAACAGGCTTATAAACTTTTCGTCCTCTAAAATGTTTCCAGCATAAACATCATATCTGCTATCTGCAATATCATTCATTTTAGCATTTTCGGTAACAATTTCAATTGCATTAGGGTCAATGTCCACCGCCGCCCCATAGCTTGCCCCTAACAAAAGGCTTGCAATAGAAAGTATTCCACTTCCACAGCCAATATCCAGTACCTTGTTGCCCTCTTTAACGTAGTTTTCTATTAATTCAATGCAACATTGAGTTGTTTCGTGAGTGCCTGTGCCAAAAATGTGCCCTGGGTCAATTTTTAAAATAGCCTTGTCCGTTTCTTCTGTAAGTTCTTCCCAACTTGGTTTAATCATAATTTTATTTCCAATTGGAAAAGGCTTAAAATATTTTTTCCAGTTGTTTGCCCAGTCCTCTTCCTTTATGTTTTTCATTGTAACTTCAAGGCTTCCCAAATCAAATTCCTTTTCCGTTTCTTTAAGGCTTATAAGTCCGCTTTTAACTGCTGTAAGGGTTTCCATTCCGTTTAAGTTATCTATAACAAAAAAAGTTATTCCTGTTGGATGATTTGTTTTTTCTTTTACAAGGTCGTCTTCAATATAGTCCCAATCTCGGTTAGGGTTTTCAAGAAACTCCATAAATTCTCGTCCATCCTCAATCATAAGCCCCGTAAGACCACAACTGTAAAGCAATCCGCAAACAATTTCAAGTCCATCTTCCGATGTTTCCACAAATATTTCAAGCCAGTCCATAATGACCTCCATCTATTTTAATCCTTAGCATTAACCTTACTATTTTATTACAATACCAATCTATCCGCAATTATTTTTTTCGTTTCATACTTCTAATTATATCCTTTGTTTCTTTATCCACCCTAAGGCTTTCAATAATTTTTTGCAGTGCCTTATTGTAGGTAAAATTATCAAGGCTGTTGTTTTTTAATAGTTCCATGGTTTTTTCAGGATACTTCACAAAGCACACGCTTATTCCCCATGCAACACCCATTTGCACATAATATTTATCACTTTCAATACTTCCGTAAATTCTAAGAATATCTTCTATATAATCATCGCTTATAAAGCTAGACATAAGCATTACCACGCAAAAACGAATATCATATTCCTTATCACTTTGCAAATATGGCTGTAAAAATTCATAAACTCTTCTTTCGTCCTGCTTTTTTATTTTGAATGCAGAAACTGTGGAATCACACACTGCCCAATTTGTTATATGAGGAATGAAATCCTTTAAATACTCAAGCTTTTTTTCTATATCTGCCTTGCAATATCCAATCACCAAGCCACATGTAATAGTTTCTTCATAGCTATTGAATTTAACCATTTTTATAAACCCGTCATAGTCCTCTTTTGCAGTGCTTTTTGCCCAAGACTTAATTACAGGCGAACGTACACCTCTTACTTCTCCCACACCTGGTACAAGTTTTTTATGAAATTCCATATACCCTTTATCAGCATTTTCATCAAGCATTGCCAAAAACTCATCATAGTTTTCCTTTGTAAATTTTCCCATGAAAAATCACCTCTTGCATTTATTGTAACAAAAAAAAGCGTATTCCGCTACTGGAATACGCCCAAATATTTTCTTACAATACTTTGCCTAAAAGCTTGCAAAGCGGGTAACCAATTACTGCCACTATAACTGCTTTAACTACATTAAACGGTGCAATTGCAAATAAAACCAATGTTTTTAAATCTACAACTGAACCATTTACCTTATTTGCTATTTCCACAAAAGCTTCAATTGGTGCACCAAATGCAGCCGCATAAGCAGGAATAAGTATGTAGTAGTTGAAAGCGCACGCTACCACCACCATTATTATACAGCCAACAACAGTTCCCTGAATAAAGCCTACAAGGTTTTTGTTTCTTTTGTAGAATAAACCTATTGGTAATACGAGTGCAATACCTACAAGGAAGTTTGCAAGTTCCCCAACACCAGCAGTGCTAGTTTTAAAAAGGTGCAACACATTTTTAATAAGCTCAATCATTACACCCGCCAATGGTCCCATGGTAATTGCACCAATAAGTGCAGGTAGGTCGCTTATATCAATTTTTAAAAAGCTTGGGAAAATAGGCAATGCCAGTTCAAACATCATAAGTACAATTGAAACTGCACTAAGCATACCAACCTTAACCATTGTTGATGTATCCATCGTTTTTCTTCTTGAAACTACATTTTCCATAAAATCGTCCTCCTAAGAATAAAATTAAATTTTTATTTTATTATTAGAATATACAAGGTTCTTTTGATAAAAAAAGCGTCCCGAAAAATTAATTTCAGGACGCTAAAAAGCAAAATGATTGCACGCAAGAAAGTACTCGCGCCTTGTCATTCTTCTCTCATCCAGACTTTACTGTCGGTTTTGGATTTTCACCAAATCAGCAGAAAATTTATTTCTAAACCTCCGCTCGTGGACTTTAACCACCGGTCGGGAATTACACCCTGCCCTGAAGAACTTTGTTATTCTGTTTACACTAACATTATACCTACATATCATTTTTATGTCAATAGATAAAATCAAGACCTTGAGGGCTTTACTATTGCATAATTTACCAATCTAAAACCGCATAGATATGCGGTTTTAATAAAAGTTTTTGGTCTCGCTTTTTTCAAAAAGCGAGTAGGTTTGGGCAAAGCCCAAGGTTTTTCCTAAATCTGGCTCAACACCTTTTTCATTGCCTTTGCCGCTTCTGCAGGCAGTTTGTCGTAACCGCCTTTTTCCGTTTCACGGGATTTAATGAATTTGTATCTGTCTGTAAGGCGTGCCATAAGGGTTGTTTTGTAATCATGGTCTTGCATATTAGGCACAAATCCGTCAATCTCCATTATTTCAATATCTGTAAACTCTGCCCATTGTCTAAAGAATGCTGTGTCATCAATAATAGCCTCTATGCAGCCAAGAGTAATCTCTTTTGGTATCTTTTTATCCATAAGTGACCCTGTATTGAGCACATAGCACTCTACCCCTCGCTCCTCAAAAAGCTGCTTAAACTTATTATAATCTTCAACTAATGGATATGTTCTAAAAGGATTAGCATAGCTTTCAAAAACAAGTGCGTCTGGGTCTACCCCTGGTGCAAGCCTTTCGGCAGTGCTTCTCTTTGTAGCAAGTGCCGCGCCCATAACAGAAGAAAGAATTGGCCCTTTTATTTTAATAATTGGCGGCATTGTTGGGTCTTTCATAAGCCAGAAAATTGCGTTTATGGGCTCTTGAATTTTATCCACACGGTTAGGACTCCACAGCTTGCTTTTAATTGCACGCCCATTGCCGTTACGCAAATCCTCGGTAACAAGCACAACGTTGTTGTCCTCGTCTATGGTTGCGCCCACGTTCTGCACCGAAAGCAAGTATTTATTGTCTGGGCTTACCATAGGATAATCCTGTGTTTTATCAAAATATGAAGGCTCCAAGGCAACGGAAGACCCATCCTCTGTGCTTATAACAAAAGCGTCGTCGTGAAGCACCGTTACATCATACTTATTGTTGTGTTTGGCATGGGTTATGGTGCTTTTGCCAGAACCCGAAAGCCCAAAAACACCAACAACAAATTTTTTGCCGCCATCAAGGTTATATCTTTTTTGTCCGCCGTGGCAAGATGCATAACCATGACGATTTGCAATGCCCCAAGCAAGGGTAAGTGTTCCTTTTTTAAGCTCACCAAAATATCTCATGCCAAGAACACAGGCGCAATTGTGCAATGGGTCAAAAAAGGCAAGCCCAAGAGGGTAGTCAGGGTTTGACCAATCGGGGTCTGCGAAAAAATAGATATCACCCTCATCGTTCATTTGGTTGGATATTCTGTACATTCTTGTATATTCATCAGTTATGTATTGAAAGTTAAGAAGCCAGTTATACATAAGGGTTTCATGTCCCTCTGGAATTAACAAATTTGCCCTTACCATAAAGTCTTTGTCAAGGCCAATGTAGGATTTTGCGTGGTAAAGTTTTTTCTTTCTTGCGGCATAAATGGCATCTCTAATTTCACCGCAAATTTTTGGCACATCAATTCCAGGCTCTCCTGCAATTCTCCTTGCGGCAGCAGTTCTGCCTGTAACTGCACCATCGTTAAACAAAATAACTTTACTGCCCGACTCAAGACCAACTTCCTCCGGCCTTTCCACCAACAGGTCGGTTACAATGGTTCCTGGTGTATTACACGCAAGCTTATAGCACTCCTTTAGGGATGTTACACGCTGAACGTTATTGCCGTAAAAAGCCGTTTCAATTGTTGTTCTTGCCATTGAAAACAGTGGATTTCCTCCGCCTATTTCATCCCATTTAAACTTTGCCTTTGTTGCCACTGCTCATTCCCCCTGACCTTTAGCTTAAACCGTTAGACATTAAATATTGCTAAGCACTTTCTCCACCATATTGCTTGAATTTACAGCTGCAATTTTTGCAAATTCAGTAAAGCTCATTCCTGCTTCTCCGTCAGCATTATCTGAAATAGAACGAATTATAACAAAAGGAACTTTATTTAGGTAGCAGGCGTGGCCAATTGCTGCACCTTCCATTTCAGCGCAGTATGCACCAAAAAGCTTCCAAATTCTATCCTTTTGCTCTGTACTGCTTATAAACTGGTCACCGCTGGCAATACGCCCTGTGTAAACTGCATGGTTTGTGCATTCTTCGCCTGCCAATTTTGCAAGGTCAATAAGCCTTCTGTCTGCCTTAAAAAAGCTTTCCTCCATGCGTGGAATAGTACCAACAGGGTCACCAAGCACAGAAGTATCCATGTCATGCTGAACGGTATCCGTAGAAACCACAACATCTCCAATTTTAAGATCTTTAAAAATAGCCCCTGCAACACCTATATTTATTATGCTGTCCACTGCAAAATGGTCTATAAGCACCTGTGCGCAAATTGCGGCATTCACCTTGCCTATACCGCATTTTACTATAACAATGTTTTTACCGCTATGTTTCGCCATGTAAAAGTCCGAACCAAGTATGTTCTTTGCCGTAATAATTTCAGATGTCTCTCGAAGCAAAGCCACTTCTTCGTCCATAGCTCCAATAATACCTATTGTATTCAAATATGTTCCTCCTTTTAAGACACATGATTCCCATTAAATATCCTAAAATCCTTAGAAAATTATTTGTATATTATCACATTTGTATGCTAATATACAATAGTAAACTAATATCTACTGCCATTTTTAGCCTTTCTTTTGAATAAAATAAATAAAATCATAAAGTTAGAAGGTTTAAAATGAAAGCATTAATTGGCATAACTGCATGTATTGATAACAGTAATAGTCGTTATTTTGTAAGCCGTGGGTATATAAACTCAGTTTATAAAAACGGAGGCATACCCATTGTTTTATGCCCTGTTCATAGAAAAGAAATTCCTGATATTTTAAGGAAAATAGACGGCATTATACTTACCGGCGGTGGCGATGTTAATCCACTTATTTTAGGAGAAGAACCATGTAATAATATAGGTGAAATTTCGCCCATTAGAGATAAATTTGAAATTGCCTTAACACGCCTTGCCTTAAAGCAAAGAATTCCTATACTCGGAATTTGCCGTGGCATGCAGGTGATGGCTACGTCGGCAGATGGCAAAATTCTTCAGGATATAAACTCCAACATTTGTCATATGCAAAAATCGCCACGTTACGTTAAAACACATACTGTTAATATAGAAAAAAACTCAAGACTTTTTTCAATTTGCGGCAAAAAAAAGATTGCCGTCAATTCCTTCCACCATCAGTCGGTTTTGGAGTGTGGAAAAAATTTTCGGCCATGTGCATTTTCGGCAGATGGAATAATTGAGGCTATGGAAAACAAAAAGCATTCCTTTGCAATAGGCGTGCAGTGGCATCCAGAAACTCTTTTCAGCTCAAACAAATGTGAAAATAATATATTTACTGCTTTTATTACAGAAGCAGAAAAAGCAAGGAGGTTTAAAAATGTTTAACACAGATATGGCTATTGCTTTCCTTACAACCAGTTTGTCAAAACTTTTGTATGGCATTTTAATACTTATTCTATGTGCAATTGCAATAAAGGTATCCACCAAATCCATTACAACTCTTTTTAACACCCACATTGCAAATTCAAGACATTTCGATTCAAAAAAGAGTGCAACCCTTGGCGCAGTTATGTCCAGCGTTATAAAATATGTAATTATATTTGTTGGTGTATGCTCAATTTTGGTTGATTTTGGTGTTCCTCCAACAACCCTTGCCGCTGTTTTGGGCACAGGCACTGTAGCTATTGGCTTAGGTGCACAAAACGTGATTAAGGACCTCATTGCTGGGTTTTTAATTCTTCTTGAAAACCAGTTTGGTGTTGGAGATATTATTACAATTGAAGGCAGAACTGGCGTTGTAGAGGATATTACAATCCGCACAACCCAAATTAGAAGTGCAGATGGAACTTTGCACATCATTCCAAATGGTGGAATAAGCGTTGTAAGCAACCTTTGCAAGGAATACGCAAATGCAATAGTTGATGTTGACGTAGATTACAAGGAAAATTTGGAAAACGTTCTTAAAATACTTAATGACGAGATGGAAATTGCCCAAAAAGAGGTAACAACGCTTCGCAATAAGCCAATTGTGCTAGGTGTTATAAAGCTTGGTGATAATGGCATTACAATACGAACCCTTGCCGAATGTGAGATTAAAGAAAACTTTGCAACCGAACGCGAATTAAGACTGCGTATTAAAAATCGTTTCGATAAGGAGAATATTTCTATTCCTTTTCCGCAACGCACCATACACATGGCTGAAAAATAGGAGGTATACACATGGATTATTCTGTTGGAGATATTGTGCAAATGAAAAAAACGCACCCCTGCGGCGGCAACCAATGGGAAGTGCTTAGAACAGGCATGGATTTTCGCATTAAATGCTTAACATGTGGGCATTTAGTTATGCTCCCGCGACCCAAATTTGAAAAAAGCGTAAAAAAAATAATTACAAAAGCTGGTGCAAACAATGAAGCTTAGAATAATTGCAGCCCTTGTGGCAGTATCTCTTAGTACTGGCATTTTCGCAGGCTGTGCAGATAAAAAAGAATACTTGCCCGAAGCAACCAATGATAAGCAAATTACCGTTGTTGCAGGAGGCGTTAAAGATGAACCCAAAGAAGAAGAATCTGCACCGCCTACACCTGAGGAACGTGCTGTTGAAATGCTTGCAGATATGACCCTTGAAGAAAAAGTTGGGCAAATGTTTTTTGCAAGATGTCCTGCGGAAAATGCAGTCAACGATGTTAAAAATTATGCCCTTGGCGGTTATATATTTTTTGGCAGAGATTTTGAGAACAAAACTCCAGAAGACGTTAAAAACAATATAGAAAGCTATCAATCCGCCGCCAAAATACCTATGCTTATTGGCATTGACGAGGAAGGCGGAAAAGTAGTAAGGGCAAGTAAATATTCTGCTTTTCGTTCCGCACCATTTCCTTCACCCAAACAGCTTTATGAAAATGGAGGTCTTGATGCGGTTAAAACTGATACAGCAGAAAAAGCCGAATTTTTAAAGACTTTGGGCATAAATGTTAATCTAGCACCAGTGTGTGATGTTTCCCAAAACCCAAAGGATTATATTTATCCACGAACCCTTGGTGAAGATGCACAAACCACCGCATTATATACAGCCGTGGTTGCAAAACAAATGGAAGACAGCAAAATAGGCAGTGTGCTAAAACACTTTCCTGGGTATGGCAATAATGCAGACACCCATAAAGGCGTCGCCTATGATGAAAGGGATATGGAAACCTTTGAAGCTGAAGATTTTCTTCCATTTATTGCTGCAATTAATGTTGGTGCAGACGCAGTTTTGGTTTCCCATAACATTGTCACATGTATGGACGACCAACGCCCTGCTTCTTTATCACCTGCGGTGCATGAAATACTGCGTACAAAGCTTAACTTTAAAGGCGTAATAATGACTGATGATACGGCAATGGAGGGCATTAAAGCATTTACTGACGTAGATACTGCTGTGCAGGCTGTGCTTGCAGGCAACGATATGATAATAACCAGCGACCATCAAACCCAATATAATGCCGTTATGAATGCCATTAAAACTGGCGAAATTGGCAGTGAGCGAATTGATGAGGCGGTAACACGAATATTGGTTTGGAAAATGGAGCTGGGACTAATAACATAAAAATATTAACTTTTAAAAATAAAGGAGTACATCATGAACTACAGAGAAAGACTTAAAAACCATAAACGTATTGTAATAAAAATTGGTACATCTACTGTAACCTACCCTAACGGAAGAATTAATTTAAAACGCCTTGAGCAGTTGGCTTGGGTACTTGCCGACCTTAAAAATCAGGGCAAGGATATTGTTCTTGTTTCTTCTGGTGCAATGGGTGTTGGTTCAGCGGCTTTAGGCTTTACCACGCGTCCTACAGAAATTCGGTTTAAACAAGCTGCGGCATCAGTAGGACAGGCATCGTTAATACAAATTTACAAAAATTTTTTTAACGAATACAGCCAAAATGTTGCCCAAATTCTTCTTACAAAAGAGGATGTAAAAGATAGCGAACGCAAGGGAATAGTATCACGTACTTTTGAAACACTTTTAGGCATGGATATTATACCTATTGTTAATAATAACGATGCTGTAGCCGCTGTTGAATTTGAATTTTCAGATAATGACAGCCTTTCAGCAGTAGTTGCAGATATTGTAAACGCCGACCTTTTGGTTTTGCTTACAGATATTGACGCACTTTATGACAGCAATCCACGCAGTAACCCAGAGGCAAAACGAATTTCTGTTGTTGAAAAGGTTACGCCAGAAATTGAGGCAATGGCTGGGGATAAAGGCAGTACATTTTCTGTTGGCGGCATGGCTACAAAAATATGTGCTGCAAAAATGTGCGAAGAAACAGGAACAGATATGGTTATTGCTATGGGCGAAGACCCAAGACTTCTGCATAATATAGTGGATGGCGAAGATATAGGAACATTATTTGTGGGAAAAGGTAGGTAATGCCAATGAAAGAATGCTCCTTTTGCGGTGCAAAAATAAAAGACGAAACCAAACCATGCCCAGGGTGCGGATATAGTTCAAAACCATCTGGCGAAATATATGGCGATGCAAAAGAGATTGATTCTCAAATTATTGAAGAAAAGCCTCAACAAAATACAGTTGATGTTGAAAATAAAGTTCTGCCTACATGGCTAAAAGTAGGGCTTGTAATTATTACAATCTTATTAAGCCCAATCGTAGGCATTATCGCCGGTATTTTTCTTTTGTTCAATAAAAGTAATGACTATAAGACTTTCGGAAAGAAACTTATTATTATTACGCTTGTATTTATAGCTGTTATGGCTGTAATTCCTTTATTTCGTGTACTGTCAATACTATCTGGTGTTACTATATAATTAGAGGATGATAATATGAAAAACGAAATGAGAAAGACCTTCCTTGAAAAAAGAAATACTATGCCAAAAGAAGAACAACTAGAAAAAAGTAAAATTATATTTGATAATCTGATAAACAGCCAAGAATATAAAAATGCCGATTGGCTTTTTACATATATAGACATGGGTTCAGAGGTTAAAACCATACCCTTAATTGAAAAAGCGTGGTCAGATAAAAAGCATGTTGCAGTACCTATTGCCAAAGCCAATAGGCTTATGTATTTTGTGGAAATTACAAGCTTTCATAATCTGAGCCGGACAAAAATGGGTGTTATGGAGCCAAACATCGGCATTGAAAAACAAGTGTTTCCCAACGAAAAAACAATGTTCATAGTTCCTGGAAGCATGTTTGACATTGAAAAAAACCGCTGTGGTTACGGCGGAGGATATTATGACATCTATACTGAAGAAAAAAATGTAAATAATACAATTGGTGTATGCTACAATTTTCAGGTTATAGAAAAAATACCAACCGAAGAATTTGATAGAAAGCTAAGTAAAATAATTACCGAAAAGCGCATAATAGAATAGCCAAAGGGAGATGAAAAATTTGAGAGATTTAATGGAAATGGGTATGCTGGCAAAAGAAGCTTCTGTGGAAACAGCAAAGCTTTCCACGCCTCAGAAAAACAGCATTTTGCTTAACGCCGCACAAGCTCTTTTAGACAACATGGATTCTGTACTTTCTGCAAACAAAGCAGATGTTGAAACCGCCCTTGCCAACGGAGTTAAAGGGGCATTTATAGACAGACTTACACTTAACCAAAGCCGTATTGAGGGCATGGCAAGCGGTCTTCGCCAAGTGGCAGGCTTACCCGACCCTATTGGCGAGGTTTTAAGCATGAACACCTTGGATAACGGTTTAATTATTGGCAAAAAACGTGTACCAATGGGCGTTATTGGTATTATTTTTGAGGCAAGGCCAAACGTAACTGCCGATGCATTTGGCTTATGCCTTAAGGCAGGCAGTGCCACAATTTTACGTGGTGGCAAAGAAGCCTTAAAAACCAACATGGCAATTGTTGAAGTTTTTAGAAATTCACTTAAAAAACAAGGTTATCCTGCGGATATTGTTCAAATTTTAGAAGATACTAGCCGAGAAACAGCAACACAAATGATGCAGTTAAATGGGTATATTGATGTGCTTATTCCACGCGGCGGAAGCGGACTAATTCAAAGTGTTGTTAAAAATAGCACCATACCTGTTATTGAAACAGGAACAGGCAACTGCCATGTGTTTGTAGACGAAACTGCAAAGCTTGATGATGCCGTTAACATTGTAATTAACGCAAAAACCCAACGTCCTGGTGTGTGCAATGCCTGTGAAAGCCTTTTGGTGCATGAAAGCATTGCTGACACATTTATACCAATGGTGTCTAAAGCACTTATAGATAAAAAAGTTGAAATACGTGGCGACAAAAACTTTTTGGAAAAGGTTGAAGGTGTTGTTCCTGCAACAGAGGAAGACTGGGGAAAAGAATATGAGGATTACATTATTTCCGCACGTGTAGTAAAAAATGTGGATGAAGCAATTAGCCTTATAAGACGATATTCCACCCACCACAGCGAATGTATTGTAACAGAAAACTATACAAATGCACAAAAGTTTTTAAACGAAGTTGATTCCGCCTGCGTTTATGTTAATGCCTCAACACGTTTTACAGACGGAGAACAGTTTGGTTTCGGTGCAGAAATAGGAATCAGCACGCAAAAACTTCACGCAAGAGGCCCAATGGGGCTTAAAGAACTTACTACAACTAAATATATTATCTATGGAAGTGGTCAGGTAAGACAATAAAATTTAATTAGCAGAATTTTAAAAATTCGCCAAAATGTACCTGAATATTACTTCGTTAATGGCAGATAATACTGTTGTAACACAAACACAGTATATCTTATTTAAGGAGGAACTAACAATGACAAATAACAGTTCAGGTACAAGTTCAAAATCAAATGTTCCCGAAGCAAGAGAGGCTTTAAACAAATTTAAATATGAAGTTGCCAGCGAAATTGGCGTGCCTCTTAAACAGGGTTACAACGGCGACCTTACTTCCGCTCAGAACGGTTATGTTGGCGGATATATGGTTAAAAAAATGATTGAAGAACAGGAAAGAATGATGGCAGGCAAGTCTTCAACACCTTCTTCTACTTCTTCAAGATAAATAATTATAGGTGTTGGTTTACCTAAACTAATCTAACCTAGAAAAACAGCCTTCGTATAAAAGCGGAGGCTGTTTTATATTTTACTTGAGGTTTGTGTTGCCTTAACGTATAATAAAAAGGGTGACCATATGTTCTGAATTTTTTCAGTAAGAAAGGAGCTTTACCTTGATTTCATACATAAAAGGCAGTCTTGAATACATAGGTGAAGGCACAATAATAGTTGAAACAGCCGGTGTTGGCTATGGCATTTCCGTTTCTGCAATGACAACCTCAACCTTGCCTCCACTGCATTCGCAAATAAAAATTTACACACACATGAACGTAAAAGATGACGGTATATCCCTTTTTGGCTTTAACAAAATGGAAGAATTGGAGTTATACAATAAACTTATTACAGTATCGGGCATTGGGCCAAAAGGTGCATTAACCCTACTAGGAAACCTGTCTGCTTCACAAATAATAATGGCAATAATAACCGATGACGTGGCAACTCTTAGCAAAGCCCCTGGTGTTGGTAAAAAAACTGCCCAGCGTCTTGTTATAGATTTAAAAGATAAATTTAAAAACGAAGATTTTGTAGGAAGCATTGCACAAGAAACTGGTGGTGAAGTGGATTTTTCTGCTGTTGGAGATAAAGCCGAAGCAATTGAGGCACTTTTGGCTTTAGGCTACACCAGAAGTGAAGCTGTAAAAGCCGTAGCCTCTGTATACAAAGACGGAATGGATACGCAGGCTGTGCTTAAAGCTTCCCTTAAAAAAATGATGCGTTAGAAACAGGTGATTAAAATAGAAAACAGGATAATAAGCACTACCTTTAAGGATGAGGATTTAGATTTTGAACCAACACTTAGACCCCAAACCCTTGAAAACTACATAGGTCAAGATGGGGTTAAAAATAATCTAAAAGTTTTTATTGAGGCTGCAAAACAGCGTAAAGAGGCTCTTGACCACTGCTTGCTTTACGGCCCGCCTGGTTTGGGCAAAACCACCCTTTCAAACATAATTGCAGTTGAAATGGGCGTTAATATTAAAACCACCTCTGGCCCTGCAATTGAACGTCCTGGCGACATGGCGGCAATACTAAACGGTCTTGAAGAAGGCGACATCCTTTTTGTAGACGAAATTCATCGCCTTAACCGTATGATTGAAGAAATTTTGTACCCTGCCATGGAGGATTTTGTTATAGATATTGTTATTGGTAAAGGTGCAGGTGCAAGAAGCGTACGCCTTGACCTTCCCAAGTTTACACTAATTGGTGCAACCACAAGAATAGGCTTGCTTACAGCACCACTGCGTGACAGATTTGGGGTTATACAACGCCTTGAGCCTTATAACATAAATGACCTAAAAGTAATTATAAAGCGTTCCTCTGGTGTGCTTGGTGTAGAAATAGACGATGGTGGTGCAGAGGAAATTGCACGTCGTTCCCGTGGAACACCACGTATTGCTAACCGTCTTTTAAAGCGTGTTAGGGACTTTGCTCAAGTTAAATATGACGGAGACATTACAATTGATGTTGCTAAAAATGCACTGGATTTACTTGATGTTGATAAAATGGGTCTTGATAATATTGACAGACGAATGCTTTTGGCAATGATTGAAAAATTTGGCGGACGACCTGTTGGGGTGGATACCCTTGCAGTATACATTGGTGAGGAATCTGAAACCATAGAGGACGTTTACGAGCCGTATTTAATACAATTGGGTTACATACAGCGCACACCACGTGGCAGAATAGTAACAAAACTGGGTTATGAACATTTCGGTCTAAAATATCCGCAAATGTAAACAAAAGGAGGATTTGGAAAATGGGAGAATTTGTTTTATATGAAAAGAAAGAAAATGTTGCATGGATTACAATTAACAGACCTGAGGCGTTAAATGCCATTTCAACAGGAGTTATGGAAGAACTTTTAGGCTATTTAAACGAGGCTGAAAAAGACATGGACGTGCTTTGCACAGTGCTTACAGGCGCAGGTGAAAAAGCCTTTAGTGCTGGAGGCGATGTTAAAGAGGAACTTAAAACCACAAGCACCATGGCAGTTAAATTTTGCACCATGGCTCACACAATTTGTAACAAATTCCAAACTGTCAGAATGCCTGTTATTGCCGCAGTAAACGGTTATGCCCTTGGCGGCGGAATGGAATTTGCCTTAGCGTGTGATTTTATTGTAGCGGCAGACACAGCTAAATTTGGTATGCCTGCTGTTAACCTTGGTATAATTTCCGGCTTTGGCGGAACACAGAACATTGTTCGTGCTGTTGGGAAAGCAAGGGCAAAGGAAATTATGTATACAGGAAGAATGTTAAAGGCACAAGAGTGCTATGACCTTGGCATTGTTCAGAAAATTGTTGAAAAGGCTAGCTTTATTGATGAGGTTACTGCCCTTGCAAATGAAATAGCAAGCAAGCCACCTTATGCTATTAGGGCAACAAAAGAGGCCGTCACACGTGGTGTTGAAGTTGATATGGAAACAGCATACTTGCTTGAAACAGGCTATGCCGCACCTTGCTACGACACAGAGGACAAATATGAGGCAATGACTGCATTTATTGAAAAACGAAAACCAAAGAAATTTATTAATAGATAAAAAATTGGGATTGTGAAAAAAGTCAAAACCGTAAGGGATTTGCCCTCAAACACTCACAAGAGTTTCACCCATTGACCCATCTAAAACCGAATGAATATGCAGTTTTAATAAAAGTTTTTGGTCTTGCATTTTTCAAAAAGCAAGTGGGTTTGGGCAACGCCCAAGAATTTAAAAAGCGTGTAGACAAAGTCTACACGCTTTTTGCTAGTTTATTTTGCAGGTTTAAAAGAGCTTTTCAGTGCCACAATTCTGTTAAACACCAATTTTTCTTCACTAGAATCCTTTGTGTCTACGCAAAAATATCCGTTACGCATAAACTGGAATCTTTCACCCTTTTTTGCACCCTTAACAGATGGCTCAACAAAACACTGGCAAACCTCAAGGCTGTTAGGGTTCATAATCATCTCTCCGCTTGGGTCTTCTGGATTATCTAACATCATGCTGTCGTATAACCTCGCCTCTGCCTTAATGGCAGTGTCGGCACAAACCCAATGCAATGTGCCTTTAACCTTCCGTCCCTCAAAGCCTGAACCGCTTTTTGTTTCTGGGTCATAAGTGCAGTGCACCTCTGTAACGTTGCCGTTTTCATCTTTAGCAAAATCCGCACAGGTAACAAAGTATGCTCCTTTAAGGCGCACTTCTTTCCCCGGTGCAAGGCGGAAGAATTTTTTAATAGGCTCTTCCATAAAGTCGTCTCTTTCAATATATAATTCACGTCCAAAAGGAATTTCTCTTGTTCCCATTGACTCATTTTCAGGGTTGTTCTCTACTGTAAGAAATTCAACTTGACCCTCTGGGTAATTGTCTATAATTACTTTAAGTGGATTTAACACCGCCATAACAACCTTTGTTTTTTCTTTAAGGTCATCACGAATACAGTAATCCAAAAGTGAACTGTCAACCTTACTGTTTGCCTTGGATACACCTATTTTTTCGCAGAAATCACGTATCGCCTCTGGTGTAACACCTCTACGGCGAAGTCCGCTGATGGTAGGCATACGTGGGTCATCCCAACCGTCTACCAAATTTTCTTCAACCAAGGCACGAAGTTTTCTTTTACTCATAACAGTGTTGGTTAACCCAAGCCTTGCGAACTCTATCTGCCTTGGCTTTGCTTTTAAACCGCTGTTTGCAACAACCCAGTCATAAAGGGGTCTGTGATCCTCAAATTCCATGGTGCATATGGAATGTGTAATACCCTCAATTGCGTCCTCAAGAGGGTGTGCAAAATCATACATTGGGTAGATACACCATTGGTTGCCTGTTGTGTGGTGCGTTGCATGGGCAATGCGGTAAATAACAGGGTCACGCATGTTAATGTTAGGTGATGTTACGTCTATTTTAGCACGCAAAGTTCTTGTTCCGTCAGCAAATTCCCCTGCCTTCATGCGTTCAAAAAGGTCAAGGTTTTCCTCCACCGTTCTATCTCTGTATGGGCTGTTTTTCCCTGGTGTACTTAAAGTACCTCTGTATTCACGCATCTGTTCAGCGTTAAGGTCGCAAACAAAAGCCTTGCCTTCTTTAATAAGCTTCACTGCAATTTCGTAATAGGTATCGAAATAGCTTGACGCAAAATACAGTCTATCCTGCCAATCGAAACCTAACCATTTTACATCTTCTTTAATACTTTCAACATATTCTGTGTCCTCTTTTGACGGATTTGTATCATCAAAACGGAGATTGCACTTACCGCCATACATTTTTGCCAATCCAAAATTAAGGCAAATAGATTTTGCATGACCTATATGAAGGTAACCGTTTGGTTCTGGCGGAAAGCGTGTATTCAGCCTGCACAGCTTGTCCCCTAAATCTGCCTGAATATAGCTATGTATAAAATTACCTGTTGAACTTAGCTCACTTGTTTCTTCTTTGATATTTTTTTCGTCAGCCATATCAAAAATGCCTCCTCAAATTATTTTCCAATGTTTATCATTGTATAATACTATAATTGCCCATTTTCGTCAATTGTAAACCTTTGCATTACAGGCTTTTCGCCCTACTTTGCTCCCTCTTTAATCCATTGTGCAAAGTGCTTATCCACTATTTCCACACCGCTATGGTTAAGGTGTGCGTCATCACGAAAATTTTCGTTGGTCAGTAAATTTTCCTCACTGTTTACTATGTTATAATCCAAATAAGGTATTCCGTTTTCCTTCGCAAAGTCACTTACCTTTTGGTTTACCTTGTGGTAGTTTTCAATAAAATCCATAGATACATTTGCAACAGGTGCAGTAACAAAAATCAGTTTTGCATCTTTTTCTTTGCAAAGCTCTATTATTTTTTCCACATACTTTTTCTGTGTGGAATTAAAGTCCCAATCCTTGCCATTGAAATATTTAAACTGATTTGTCCTATCGTACTCGCTTTGGGGCATTGTAATGTCGCAATAAACGTATCCCCTTCCTTGGTAATACTCAACTCCATTAGCTTTTTCCGTTTCTTTTTTTGAAACCCCGTATTTTTCTTCAATTTCTTTTTCCATTTTGCTTGCCTCATAGGCAGAATAATCCTGCTGAAAGCGTATAGCCGGAAGGCTGTATTTAACCTTGTCGCCCAATGGAAAAACCTCTGCAATGTATTCCTCTTTCAGCTCTTTATTTTTAAGCACCTCAAATAAACTGTCTGCCTGTTTGGGTTCAAACTCGTCGTCTAAAACATCCCAGTAAAGCTCCATTACAACAGTTTTTGGCGATTGGTAATTGAAAACTTCCCGAAGAAGATAATAGCTCGTATCTGGGTGCTGTGAAGGCGTACCCAACTGCCAACTGCTTGTGTTTAGATAGCCGTCGATAATTTCTGGGTCAAAGGTACAATAGCTGTGTGATGAACCTATAAACACTGTATCCAAGGTGTCTTTTGGCTGTTCATAAAACTCTTCCATACGCTGTTTGGTAAAGGCATTAATGGTGTTTTCTTCTGCCGCAAGGCTATAACTTCGCCCTACAGAGGAAAAAACAATGTATACAACTGCCAAGAACACTGCTGTTTTGGCATACAAGCCTATTAATTTAAAATTGGAAATAGATGAATGACCCTGCATTATAAAATACCCCCGTACATAATATTAAAACCGCTATTAGTACATAGAAAAAAATACGTGAAACCACGTTGTGCTTCATAAGTGTTTGGTGTATATCATTTCCACCAAAAAGCTCTGCGGCAATAAGCACACCCAAAGCAATTAAAACCATTTGCAATTCATACAAATTAAGTCCAATGTTGGTAACCATTTCATACAAATATTGTGGTTCAGCCCAACTTCTAAAGCCCCAAAGTAAATGCTTTATAATATATACTGCATCCCCAATGGAGTTTGCCCTAAACAATATGAAAGCAAAAACCACCAACCCAAAAGTGATTAAAATGCTGATAGAATCTATAACCCATGTAGATAAAAAGTTTCTCTTCCAACCGAAAAAGCTTTTAATTCTCTTGCAAAATCCATCTGTAATATTCCCGAACACAATGAAAAGACCGTGCATCCCACCCCAAAGCACAAAAGTCCAGTTTGCACCATGCCACAATCCGCTTATCAAAAAAGTTACCATCAAATTTCGGTACTGCTTAATTTTCCCGTCTCTATTCCCACCAAGTGGTATGTAAATGTAATCCATAAACCAACTGGAAAGGGATATGTGCCATCTCCGCCAGTATTCACGCACACTTTTAGACAGATATGGTCTTTCAAAATTTTGCATAAGGTCAAAGCCTAAAACCTTTGCACAGCCAATGGCTATGTCTGAATATCCGCTGAAATCGCAGTAAATTTGAAATGCAAAAAGAGCCGTTACAAAAATAAAAGTAAGCCCACTGTAATACCTGCAAGAATTGTATACAGTATTTACAGCAACAGACAGCCTGTCTGCAATTACTACCTTTTTAAAGAATCCCCACATCATAATTTTAAGACCCAAAATTACTCTGTCTATGTCAAAACGGTGCTTCTTATAAAATTGAGGCAATAAATTTTTACTTCTCTCAATAGGACCTGCAACAAGCTGAGGAAAAAATGTAATAAACAACGAAAACTTACCGTAATTTTTTACAGGCTTAATTTCACCACGGTAAACATCAATGGTATACGCCGCCGCTTGGAAGGTATAAAAAGAAATGCCCATAGGCAAAATGATGTCGAACTTTTTAACAGGGTATGTAAACCCTATGCTTTGAAAAAGACTAATGAATGAATTGTTTATAAACACAAGATATTTAAACACAAAAAGCAGACCAAAGTTTATAACCAAGCTTAAAATCAAAAGATTTTTTCTCACTTTTTGGTCATCACTTTGATATATTTTATGGCTTATTAAAAAGTTTGCAAGGGTAGAAAACACAATAAGCAAAATAAGCTCTGGTCGCCAAGCCATATAAAAAATATAGCTTGCAATAAGCAAAATCACCCATCTTACCTTGTGTGGCAGTACAAAATAAAGCACTGACACCACAACAAAAAACATTAAAAAATTAAAGCTATTAAACAGCATAATATCTCTTCTTTCGTGAAGCTTTTCTCTTTAGCCTCATAAAGTATACATTATTATGAAAAAGACGTCAACTTACTTGTAATTCACCTTTAAACCCTGTAAAATACCATTATAAGAAAAATATTAATAGCGGTGAGGTAAAAAAATATGCTTGTTTCCAATGTGAATAATACTAAAGATTTTATGGCAATGCTATTAAAAAAGGACACCTTCGACGCATTTAATGTACGTGAGGTTATTATTACCACCTTTACTACCTTTGAAATACACTGTAACCTAAATAAGGATTTTTTTGAAACGGAAGAAGAGATAACACGTAAATTTTGCCTTTGGAGTGAGCTTAAGCCTCATGTATTTGAACTTATTAAAGGTAACCGACTTCCAAAATCCATTAAAATTGTTTTTTCGGCAGATGATAGCCTTTTGCATTCCATAAGCCCAGAAGCCTCGGCACTTTTTATAAATGTTAACTTTGAAAATAATCGCCTTGGCATTATTACCGGTTCTTCTTTAAAAAACTTCACGTTAAATAAAACTGTTGAATTTATGTGGGACGAATGGGTAATTAATTTTCTTGAAGGTAATAAAATAAGCATTTCTGCACCAGAAGAAGAATAAATGCAACATTATTAGCACTCTTGTTGATTGAGTGCTAATTTTTTCTTGACATTTCCATTTTCAATGCTAAAATATATTTCATAGAGATTTTACTTACAAAACAGGAGGGAATTTTAATGGCTCAAGAAAAAGGAAATTTATCAATTAACAGCGAAAACTTTTTACCAATTATAAAGAAATGGCTTTACACCGATAAAGATATTTTCATTAGAGAATTGGTGTCCAACGGCTGTGACGCCGTAACAAAGCTTAAAAAGCTTGTAGGCATAGGCGAGGCAACTGTTGCCGATGACGAGAGCTATTATATTAATGTAACCGTAGACCCAAAAGCAAAAACCATCACCATTTCTGATAACGGCATTGGTATGACAGATGAGGAAATTAAACAATACATTAACCAGATTGCTTTTTCGGGTGCAAGCGATTTTCTTTCAAAATATCAAGATAAGCTGGACGAAAAGGGTGAAATTATTGGTCACTTTGGTCTTGGCTTTTACTCTGCATTTATGGTTGCTGACCGTGTTGAAATTGACACACTTTCCTTTAAAGAAGGCGCAACTGCCGCAAAATGGATTTGCAATGGCGGTATCGATTACGAACTGGATAACGGCACACGCCAAACCCGTGGTACCGACATTATTTTGCACATTGGCGATGACGGTGCAGAATTTTTGGAGCAGGCAACAATATATTCAGCATTAAGAAAATACTGTGCATTTATGCCTGTTGAAATTTATTTTGATTTTATTGAAGACAAACCAGAAGAAGAAACGCCTGAGGTTACAGCCGCAAGTGATGATACTGTGGAAAATACCGAAGATGGTCAAGAGGAAAAAGCTGAAGAACCTGTTGCTATTAATCAAGTTAACCCATTATGGATGCAACAGCCAAAGGACTTAACAGACGAAGATTACAAAAAGTTCTACCACGAAGTGTTTACAGATATGAGCGACCCTCTTTTTTGGATTCACTTGAATATGGATTATCCATTTAACTTAAAGGGTATTTTGTATTTTCCTAGAATTGCAAGCGAAATGGATGCTCTTGAAGGTGAAATTAAGCTTTTCTCTAACCAAGTTTATATTGCAGACAATATTAAAGAGGTTGTTCCAGAGTACCTGCTTCTTCTTAAAGGCGTTATGGATTGCCCAGACCTTCCTCTTAACGTGTCACGTAGTGCTTTGCAAAACGATGGCTATGTATCAAAAATGAGCAGTTACATCACTAAAAAAGTTGCCGACAAGCTTAACAGCATATTTAAAAATGAACGTGAGCAATACGAAGGTTTCTGGAATGACATCAGCATTTTTGTAAAATACGGATGCATGAAAGATGATAAATTCTATGATAAAGTTGCTCCCTCACTTCTTTTTAAAACAACAAATGATGACTACAAAACGCTTGAGGAATATCTCGAAGCAAACAAAGAAAAACACGAAAACAAAGTTTTCTATGTTACCGATGAAAATCAGCAGGTTCAGTACGTTAATATGCTAAAAGAACAAGGTATGGAAGCGGTTATTCTTTCCTCCAGAATAGATTTGAACTTTGTATCCTTCCTTGAATACAAGCATACAAACAAAACTACATTTGCCCGTGTGGATGCAGATATTTCTGAAACCCTTAAAGATAGTGAAGTTGCAAAAGACGAAACCCTTAACGGCGAGCTTGAAGTACTTTTCCGTGGAACACTGAACGACACAACCCTTAAAGTTGAGGCTGAAAGCCTTAAAACCACAACAATTTCTTCCATGATGCTTTTAAGCGAGCATTCACGCCGTATGATTGATATGATGGAAAACTATAAAGGTCAGCCAGAGCTTTTAAAAATGTTTGGTGATATTAAGCCTGAATATACACTTGTGCTTAACCGCAACAACAACCTTGTTAAAAAACTTATTGAGCTTAAAAATTCTGCCGACAATAAGGATTATACCGACCTTATTTGTGCACAGCTTTATGACCTTGCGCTAATTGGACAAAAGGAGCTTGAACCAGCCCAAATGAGCAAATTTATTGAACGCAGCAACATTATTATGGAAAAAATGCTAGAGAAATAACAATACTACCACTAAGACCTAAGACCTTGGGCATTAACCCTTTGTCTTAGGTCTTTTTTCACGCCCTTGAAAATAGAATATTATTAAACAATTCTTATGAGGTGCGTTTATAATGTTATCAAACTGCGCTTATATTAAAACCGATACCCAAACCTTTTTGGTATACCACCAAAAAAGCAGCCTTTTTTGCTCATGCCCTCCTGCTGCAAAAAACCAAGCTATTTCTTCCAATGCCAGCAGTTGCTTTTCGGTATGTTTAACACAAAACAGTATACCCTTGCTTTTCCATCGGGACTTAAACAACAGCGCATATCTAACCCGTCTAAGTCCATCTGGAAAAAATGAAAGCCGCAGCCTTGTGCCTTGCCCTGCATTCACTGCATCCCAAAGCTGTAAATATTGCCAAAGTGATTCCTTGGGGTCATGCTTTTTTTACACCTTACCAGTGGAAGGTAAAAAGTATAATACGCTGTATATGGCGGATTTCGAAGCAGAAAATGACACAAAAATAGAAACCTGCCTACCAATGAAAAATGCAGATTTCTATGTTTTTAACACAACTGTTCCGTGCATATTCTTCCGTACAATACAAAATAGACTTATGATGTGCACTTTTTTAGGCACTTCCCTTTCAACTTACCGTCTGTTTCCAATTTCCACCACTGCCGACAACATAACAGATATATCCTGCCTGTGGTACAATAAGCGCCTGCATATTGTATACACTATTGCCGAAGGTACTTCTACATATTTAATGCACAAATATTTTGAAAACAACACACTATCTACAGGAAAAATACTTTGGAGTGGTAAAAAAAGTGACTGCTGCATAGTATTTGCCGTGAAAGATAATATTTTTGCCTTTACCCTTGCTGGCAACACTGCACACTATGCCTTTTCACAAAATAACGGCACTTCATTTTTTAATGCCGCAAGATATTTTAAGCCTGTGGAAGCAACTTCAAAAGCACAATACATGAGCGCTGGTACTAAAAACTATATAGCACAGGAAATTTTGCTTGGGGAAGAAAACAAAGCACTTCTGGCACAAGACTTTTGCCCGCCGCCTGCTGTTAAACCAACAGATTTCACATCTACTGAAGAATACCTTCGCCTTAGAAACAAAGTGATACAATACCAAAACCAATTGAAGGAGAAAAATTCTCAAGTTTCTGAAATATCAAAATCTGTAAGCACTACCCAACAACAAAACTCCATGCTTATGTACCAACTTCGGACAAAATTTGAGGAGCTTCAAAAAGAGAAAATTGAACTAATGGAAAAAAATTCTGAACTTTCCGATGCTCTTTCACAGGCAAACGAAGGCCTTATTACTCTGCAAAATAAATTAGAAGATAATCATAAAAAATACAAAGACCTTGAAAATAAGTACAACACCCTTAACTCTGGCATATCCCGTATGTCGGAAGAAAACAGCACTCTAAAGAAAGCAAAAAGTATTTTAGAAGAAGAATTATACAGGGTTAATAACCCAGAGCTTCTTGAATAACTTGAATGCAAAGTCAAACCCTTAAGGGCTTTGCCCTCAAACACCCACAAGGGTTTCACCCTTGACCCTTCTAAAACCGCATTAATATGCGGTTTTAATAAAGTTTTTGGTCTTGCTTTTTTCAAAAAGTAAGTGGGTTTGGGCAACGCCCAAGGTTTTTATCATTTCATTTTCTCCTCAAAATAATCACACACAAAATCTATTAAATCAGTACAGTCACTGCGCTCCTTAGCAAGTGACATGCAATTAATGGAGCAAAATCTGCATTGAAAACAAGACATTAACTTCATTCTTTCACTGTATGCCTCTTCATCTTCATACAGCAACCCTATAATCATTATTCCAGCCACCAATGCGCTGCACATTCCACCTATTCCAAAACCGTTGTTAATTGCATTTGCAGAGCTTATAACCTCATTGGTAACGTATCCGTACTTGTCACGGAAAGCCATCAGTATGCTCCGGCTGCATCCTAGCCCTTCGTTGTAATATTTTTCGGCTATTTCTTTCATAAAAAAAGCACCCCTTCTACCTATAATAAGCAAAAAGGGTACATGTTGTTACAAAGTATATAAAGTATATTTAGTTACATTAAATCTGGGTCAGGCGACGTAATTCTTGCCGCAATTGGCCTATATTTTTTTGCTTCCCAGCGGTGTTCCTGACTTCTTATCCATAAATATGCAACACCTGTAAAAACAAGCCCAATTAAAAAGCTTGGTAAGTCCGGATTTGTTAACGGCATAAACCTTGGCATAATTACAAAATAACTCAATAAAATACCTGCCAAAAACGCCAAAAGCGGTATTCCATACATTATCATTACCGCAAAGAAGAACCCGTTCTCTGTAAGCTCCAGTTCAACCCAATCGCCTACCTGTGCGTTGCATTGATTGTCTGCCTCCATTATCATTTCCTTTTCGCTCATTCCTGCTATACATGCCCTACACTTTGCACATGCCTCTGTTCTTGTCATTTTAATAACCACAAGGTCATTTTTAATCCCTGTCACTATTCCTTTTTCTGCCATTTTTCTTTCCCCTCCAGCAAATCTTTAACAACCTCTGACGCAATAATAAGCCCTGCCGCCGACGGCACAAAGGAAATACTGCCTGGTGTACGCCTTTTGTTGGTGCTTTCGCCCATAGCAATAAGTTCTTCCTCGCTTAACCTGCATTCAAGAGGTAATTCTTTTGAATAAACTACCTTTAGTTTTTTTACTCCTCGTTCCTTTAGCTCTTTGCGCATAACCTTTGCCAGTGGACAGACCGAAGTTTTATAAATATCCGCCACCATAAGCTGTGTTGGGTTAAGCTTGTTGCCAGTACCCATAGACGACATAATAGGTATTCCCATTTTTTCAGCGTCCATAACCAACTGAATTTTTGCCGTTACAGTGTCAATTGCATCCACTATGTAGCTTGTATCTTTATCTATTATACCACTAATTCCAGGTAAATAGAAAGTATTATGCACTTTAATATTGCAATTTGGGTTTATAGATAAAATTCTATTCCTCATTGCTTCTGTTTTAGCCATACCAATTGTATTTTGGGTGGCTATAACCTGCCTGTTTAGATTAGATATGCTAACGGTGTCGTTATCCACCAAAATAAGGCTGCCTATTCCTGCCCTAGCCAGTGCCTCGCACACAAAACCGCCAACGCCGCCAATGCCAAAAACGGTAACTTTGCTGTTTGCTAACTTTTCTAACCCTTCACTGCCAATAAGCATTTGGGTACGTATAAATCTGTTGTCCATTTCCATCACCTAAAGTAATTATAAAGCTTTTTTATCTATTTGCAATAGTGTTGTTTTTTCGCCGTTCATAAGCCCTGTCTGAATACAGCTTAACAAGGGCAGTTATTGGCACTGCAACAATCATTCCCCATAAACCAAAAAGCCTTCCGAAAAACACCAATGAAAGTATAACCAACACAGGGTGAAGCTTCACACTTCGCCCAACAACCCTTGGCACAATAATCATACTGTCTATCTGCTGAAGAATAATAATTATAATTGCCGCATACACAGCTTTTATTGGTGCACCGCTAACTAGCCCCATCATAACCGAAAGCACAAAAGCAACCACTGCTCCTACATACGGAATTAAATTAGAAAAGCCTGAAATAATTCCAATCAAAACAGCAAATTTTATACCTGCCGCCCAAAAAGAAATAATAATAAGCGTTGCCATAATAAATGCGTCAATAATTTGCCCCGTTACATACCCGCTGAAAACCGTATTTGCATCAGCTAAAAAGGTTTCAATGTGGCAACTAACTTTATTAGGCAAAAATACTCTCATGGTATCTTTAAGCCTGTAAATCATTCTATCTTTCTCTACAAGAAAATAGAAAGCCGCAACAAGACCAATGGCTAAATTAAGCGCCACACTGCCTACGGATGTAACCGACCCTGCCACCGTTACCACCATATCTTTTACCCATATAGTAACATTTACAATTGCTCCGTTTATAATTCCATTAATACTGCTTAAAACACCCATTTCGCTAAGCGCCTTCTGAAGTGTAAGAAGCAAATCGCTAAGCTCCTGAATATATTTGTTAAGCGCGTCTGCAACCTGACTCACGTCCGTTGCCCCTAAATGGGTTACCGCCATGCTTATTCCGAACCCAAGCACCGCAAATATAATAATATAGGTAACAGCAGTTCCTTTGGTTCGTTTAGCAAAACAGTGCCTCTTAGGTTTTTTGTTTAACCGTTTGTCAAAAAACTCTACCATTGGGTCAAATAAAAATGCCAATACAATGCCAATAATTAAAGGAGCTGCCACGTCAACAAGCCTGCCAAAAAACACCCCAACAGCCGAAGCCACAGTTCCAATTTTCGCCATAACAATAATTGCAGCAAAAACTATTAACACTGTAACGACTACATGAAATGAAATTTTAACATACTTCCTGTCCCATGGCAGCTTCATTAAAAAAATCACCTTTATCTTAAATTTTTAAGTATCTCTTTCAAATAATCCCAAGTGTGCTTTGTAGAAGAAATGCTTAATCTTTCGTCTGGAGTATGCACATCTGCCATTTCTGGCCCAATGGATACCATATCGCACCCTTCAAGGTTTTCACTGAAAATTCCGCACTCAAGCCCTGCATGAATAGCATCAATTTTAGCTTCCTTGCCAAACATATTTCTATAGGTATTACTTAGAACTTCTCTAAGCCTAGAGTTTGGATTGTATTCCCATGCTGGATACGGAAATCTTGTACTAAATTCTGCCCCTGTTAGCATTGCAATGGTTTTCATTTCATCACAAATCAACTGTTTCCTTGTGGCAACTGAACTTCTTGTGGCACACGTAAAAGTAATTTTATCATGTGAAGTGCGCACAATACCAATATTATTGGAACTTTCAACAAGCCCTTCAATATCCACACTAAATGCCTTAACTCCGTAAGGAATTAACATAAGCACTGCAATTGCCCTTTGGGCTGTAACTACTGAAAACACACGCTTTGGTACAGTTTCCAGTTTTTCTACTGTAACTAAAATCCCCTCTTCAATGCCGCGGTATTCTTTTGTGCACATTTCATTAAAGGCTTGGCATAATCCTTCCACAATTCCGCAGTCTTTATCCCCACAGCTTATAACTGTTTCTGCCTCACGTGGTATGGCATTATCCATGTTTCCGCCATTAATTTCTGTAATTTTAATATTTGCCTCTTCTAAAAGGCCGTTTAGAAGTCTGCCTAAAAGCTTGTTGGCATTTGCCCTTTGCAAATGAATATCCGAACCTGAATGACCGCCTTTTAATCCTTTAACTGTTATTTTAAATGCAGTTTGACCTTCTCTTTGAAGTTCCCAAACAACAGGTACAGAAATTTTTGCCCTTAATCCGCCAGCACAACAGGTAAGAATATGCCCTTCTTCCTCGCTGTCCAAATTTATTAGCTGTCTTCCTTTTAAAATGCTGTAATCAAGTTTTCTTGCACCGTTCATTCCTGCTTCTTCATCAGAAGTAAATACTGCCTCAATTGGCGGATGTGCAAGGGTTTTGCTTTTTAACACTGCAAGCATATAGGCAACTGCAATGCCGTTATCTGCGCCAAGAGTTGTTCCATCTGCCGTTATAAAATCCCCATCAATTTTAAGTTTAATAGGGTCTTTCATAAAATCGTGGGTAACATTAGCATTTTTTTCGCACACCATATCTATATGTCCCTGTAAAATTACAGGTTCAGAATTTTCGTAACCTTCTGTTCCGTTTTTCTTTACCACAACGTTGTGTGCTTCATCTTGATACACAAAAAAGCCCTCTGTTTTTGCAATGTCTGCTATATAGTCACTAATAGCTTTTTCGTTACTGCTTCCACGAGGAATTTTGCTTATCTCTTCAAATATTTCAAGTACCTCTTTTGGTTCAAGTCCTTTTAACACATTCATCGTAATCTCTCCCTTACCATATAATATCCATGTTTAGCCATATGTATTCATACATAAAATGCCCAGACTAATGAAAAACCTTGGGCATTGCCCAAACCCACTTGCTTTTTTAAAAAAGCAAGACGAAAACTTTTATTAAAACCGCATATTCATGCATTTCCCTAAAGAAAAACCGTGGCACACTGCTGTTCCACCCTTGCAACCCTTTTAAAATGGCATAGGTGTGGGGCAGTGCACCACGGTCTTATATTATAATTCTTCTATTCTTTTATAAGTTTTTAGTTCTTAAAGCTGTGTATAGGTGCAGGTATTCTTCCGCCACGGTTAATAAAATCTGCACAGCTGAACTTGTTTACAGGCATAATTGGCGCATAGCCAAGCAAACCACCAAATTCAACCGTTTCGCCAACGCCCTTGCCAATAACAGGTATTAAACGAACTGCCGTTGTTTTGTTGTTAATCATACCAATTGCCGCTTCATCTGCAATAATACCAGATATAGTTGTTGCTGGTGTATCTCCAGGTATTGCAATCATATCCAATCCAACAGAGCATACGCAGGTCATTGCCTCAAGCTTTTCTAAGGTAAGCGCTCCGCATTTTGCGGCTTCAATCATTCCGTTGTCTTCACTTACAGGTATAAACGCACCGCTTAAACCGCCAACATAACTGCTTGCCATAACGCCACCTTTTTTAACATTGTCGTTAAGCATAGCAAGTGCCGCTGTAGTACCAGGTGCACCAGCCTCCTGTAAGCCCATTTCCTGAAAGATTTCTGCAATGCTATCGCCAATTGCAGGGGTTGGGGCAAGGGATAAGTCGATTATACCAAAAGGAACATTAAGGCGTTTTGACGCTTCCTGTGCCACAAGCTGACCAACACGGGTAATTTTAAATGCAGTTCTTTTAATAGTTTCACATAAGGTTTCAAAATCCTCACCACGGCACTCTTCAAGAGCCTTTTTAACAACACCAGGTCCGCTTACACCTACGTTTATAACACAGTCTTTTTCACCAACACCATGGAACGCACCTGCCATAAATGGGTTGTCCTCAACAGCATTGCAGAAAACAACAAGCTTTGCACAACCAAGACAGTTGTTATCCTTGCTTGCATGTGCTGTTTCAAGTATAATTTCGCCCATGCGTTTAACTGCATCCATGTCCAAACCATTGCGTGATGTACCAATGTTTACAGATGAACAAACAACGTCTGTTTCGCTAAGTGCCTGTGGAATAGAGTTAATAAGTGCTAAATCGCTTGGTGTACAGCCCTTATGCACAAGTGCTGAAAACCCACCAATAAAATTAACACCAACAGCCTTTGCCGCTTTGTCCAAAGTTTTTGCAATAGACACATAATTTGTTTCTTTACAGCCAGCCGCCGCAATAGCAATTGGTGTAACAGATATACGCTTGTTTACAATTGGAATACCAAACTGCTTTTCAAGGTCATTGCCAACCCTAACCAAGTCTTTAGCGCATGTAGTAATTTTGTTATATATTTTTTCGTTGAATTTATTAATATCTGCGTCTGCACAGTCTAAAAGGCTTATACCCATAGTAATTGTTCTAACGTCCAAATTAGCTTCTTTAATCATTTTATTTGTTTCTAAAATTTCTCTCTTGGAAATCATTGCGTCGTTCCTCCTGTTTTTAGATTCTATGCATACTGTCAAAAATAGCCTCATGCTGAAGCTTAATTTCAACACCTATTTCACTGCCTAAATCCGCAAGACCTTGATGAACAGCCTCAAAAGGAACAGCACTGTTTTCCATGTCTACAATCATCATCATGTTAAAGTAGCCTTGTACAATCGTTTGTGAAATATCAAGAATGTTAATGCCGTTTTCTGAAAGATAAACGCACACCTTTGCAATAATACCCACCTTGTCTTTTCCTAAAACAGTAATAATACCATTCATTTTTTACTACCTCCTATTTTTAATAAACATTTGTTTAATTTGTACAATCTTTCTTACGTTACATTATACATAATGTTTAACATACCCGCAATAACAAAAACCTACAAAAAAACCTTTTTGTTTTCTCTTGGTGTGTTCATTTTGTTTAATAAATTAAAGTGATAAAGTATTATTTTTCCTTTCATACATTTTATTTATTATTACATCACTAATTTGGCCAAGCTGTAACTTTATGACATTTTTTTCATACTATATATTAAGAAAGGAGGTGTGAATATGTATTATAACAATATGTACGATGACTATAATTCAATATGCAGTCCAAATATATCATGCGATTGCGGAGGTTGCCATGACCACAGACCTAGTTGCTGTTACGGCCCTGTTGGTGCCACTGGTGCTACCGGCGCTACTGGTGCTACTGGTACCACTGGTGCCACTGGCGCTACCGGCGCTACTGGACCTACCGGGTCAACTGGCCCTACCGGCCCTACTGGTACCCCTGGTGCTACTGGAGCTACTGGTGCCACTGGTGCTACCGGTCCTACTGGCCCTACTGGCTTAACAGGAGATACTGGCGCTACCGGTCCTACTGGCCCTACTGGCTTAACAGGAGATACCGGTGCTACCGGCGCTACTGGCCCTGTTGGTGAGACAGGCCCTGAGGGAAATGGAGCAATTATCCCATTTTCATCGGGAGACCCGTTGGCAGTTACCGTTCTTGCTGGTGGATTAGTCGGTCTACCAGGATTAATAGGATTTGGAAATTCAACACAAGCTTTAGTAGCTTTAGGCGCAACAATAGACATCAGTGGATTAACTAATTTTTCATTTTCTATGCCTCGTGACGGTATTATAACGTCACTAGCTGTGTATCTTAGTGCAACTGCAGCTTTGACGCTGCTTACTTCTATGACATACACAGTTCAACTTTATAGCTCAGTAACTCCTGACGATGTTTTCAGCCCTGTACCAGGTGCCCTTGTTAACATTGCAATACCAGGAACCATAGCTATTGGAGATGTTTTCAACGATATTGTTACAGGTCTTAACATTCTTGTAACTCAGGAAACCAGATTACTTCTTGTTGCCAGCGCAACAGGCGGCGGCCTTTCAGTTTTAGGAAGCGTTATTGGATATGTTAGTGCTGGATTAGGAATAAGCTAAATTTAAGTAGGTAATGTTCTATATGTTCTCATGGCATCTCTAATAAGATGCCATGAGAATTTATTATTTATGAAGATAGTCCTAATTTCTTTATTTAATAACTGGTTTTCGTTTCAAATATTCTTTAATTAATTTTGACCAAGCCGTAACCTTATTATACTTTTCTCATACAATATATTATAAGAAAGACCAACTATCAAAAGTCAATAGGTAAATGAAAAAACATTTATGAATATCTAATGATTTTTTATGCATCACAAAAAGACCTGCAAAAGCAAGTTCTTGAAAGATATGTAGTAGAGACTTATTACTCTAGTGGTGC
>JAYFNB010000006.1:0-38869 GCA_034933685.1 Lachnospiraceae bacterium
TTATAGTGATCCTTAATAAGTACCTTTCATGGTACAATGAAACTAGAATTAAAACATCACTTGGAAATTTGAGTCCCTTAGAGTACCGACGAAGACTTGGATTAGCTGCTTAAACTGTCCAAGAAATCGTCCGCACCCCCACTCGTGGTTTGTTTTTTAGAGTATGTGAAAAGTAAGTTTAGAAAAGTATCTGAATATTTTGTGAATAACTTTAGATGTGCTTAATCTCTATTTAAGCCACTGTATCAACTGTATATAGTGGCTTTTTTGTTATTATAACTGTATATAGTTATTATTCAAGCGAGTAAATTTGAATTTTGAAATATGGTACGTTTTTTAAATATAAAAGATTAGAACAATTTTCATTGACAGCTTAATCCAATACTGTACCGCTACTCCAACTCCATTTAATGTCGCCTTTTTTAGTCTATAACACTCTCATGTAAAAAATTCTTATTTGTAATTTAGTAAATCATCAACACTTATTTGATTTTTGATTAAGAATTGACCAATTTGTGTCTGTTTGTCTATAAGTTGACTAATTATAGAAGCTTCTTTTTCTTTAGTAAACCTAAATTTAGGTGTGCTGACACTAATTGAAGCTATGGTTTTAGACCCTTTTTTTAGAGGAACACCTATGCAGGTTACATGCTCGCTTATTTCTGAATAATCTCGTGCATATCCTACTTTTGCACTTTCTTTTAAATCTCTTTCTAAAGTTTCGAAATCTGTAATTGTAGAACTAGTGAATGCTTTTAAACCCTCTGGATACATTGCTTTAATATCGTTAATATCTGCATCTAAAATGAGCGCCTTTCCAATAGCTGTGCAATAAAGGGGAAGTCTTTTACCTACATAAGATACCAAGCGTATTTCTTCATCGGGCTCTTCCTTTCCTATATATAAAATATTGTTACCTTCAAGAATGCCCAATTGGCAAATCTCTCCTGTTTTTTCCACAATATTTCGCATTTGTTCTTTTATAAAATCAAAAGCTGCAATATTACTGCTATAAGCAGAACCAACAATATAAGAAGAAAGACCTAAAGTATATTTTGAATTTTCTTTTAACTGTGCAAATTTTTGGTCTACCATCGTGCGCAAAATTGGCAGAATAGTGCTTTTTGGGGAATCAATTTCTTTTGCTATTTCAGACAAGGTAAACCCTTCTGAATTAGTTGATAACAATTTCAGAATTGATAATACTCTATCTGTAGGGTTGTGCAATTTATCCATATATATCACCTATAGTTTATTCATTTGTATTGAATTTATTTTAACAGTTGATTTATTCTTTGTAAAGCAAATTAAATATATATTATGTGCGTGAGACTATAAATTTTTTTATTGTATATATTAACAAATTTAATGATTGATAATTAATAATATTTAACAAATGTAGAATTCAGGTTATTTTTTCGTTGACATTTTAGCTAAGTGCACTTATGCTAAAAATAACGAATTCGTAAATGCACATACGGTATGAATATACAAACAATAAGGAGGGAATTTATTATGATTATGAATTTTTTGAAAAAGGTTCCAGCGGGAATGATGATTGTGCCATTGCTTCTTGGCTCATTTATGAATACCTTTTTCCCAGATTTATTACAAATTGGTTCTTTTACAACAGCCGTATTTTCAAATGCTGGAGCTGCCACAGCAATGGGAATTCAATTATTTTGTCTTGGAACCACGTTACAGGTAAAAGATATGCCTCAAGTGCTAAAGCGAGGTGGGATTTTGTTGGTTTCTAAGTTTATTATAGGAGCATCAATTGGCATATTAGTTGGTAAAATTTTTGGAATGCAAGGAATTTTAGGACTTACTACATTAGCAATTATAAGTGCAGTAACAAATTCAAATGGCAGTGTATATTTGGCACTAGCTCAAACCTATGGTGATGAAACAGATTCTGCGGCCATGGCATTACTAGCATTAAATGATGGGCCTTTATTTACTTTAATTGCACTTGGTGCATCTGGGTTGGCAAATGTGCCAGTTAAGGCTTTAATTGCAACGGTAATCCCTATTTTCATCGGTATGGTTCTTGGTAATATCGACAAGAGCTTTCAAAAGTTTATGGAACCTGCAGGAGGTATTTTAATTCCTTTCGTTGGATTTGCACTTGGTGCAGGAATAAATTTGACCAATGTTGTTAAAGGCGGTCCGCAGGGTATAGCATTAGGATTAATCACAGTTTTTGTTGGAGGGGCATTTATTTTGTTTTGCGATCGTTTTATTGGTAAAAGGCCGGGTTATGCAGCATGGTCTGTTGCCACTACCGCAGGCAACGCCGTGGCCGTTCCAATGGCGGTTGCGTTAATTGACCCAGCATGGGCACCATTTGTGGATGTTGCAACAACGCAAGTTGCAGCCTCGGTTGTGGTTACTGCAATTTTAGCACCTATTATGACAAACTATTGGGCAAAAAAATATGGCTGTCCAAAAATTCCTTTGGCAGATACAAACAATAGTGTTATGGCAACTAATCAAGTATTCAATAAATGAAGGGAGAATTAGAATATGATTAATGCAATGATAATTGATGAGAAGGACACAGTAGCAGTTGCAATTGAGCAAATTGAAAAAGGAAATGATGTTAGCTATAAAGTAAATGAAGAAGTAATTACATTTAAAGCACTGGATGATATACAGATATATCATAAAATTGCTATTAAAGATTTGGAAAAAGGGGAACCTGTAATAAAATATGGTGAACATATTGGTCTTGCTGCTGAGGATGTACATATCGGAAATCATATCCACACACATAATGTTGAAAACCATAGAGAAAACTTGGATAAATAAAAGGAGGGATTCTAATGAAAACTTTTTTAGGATATAAAAGACCAGATGGACGTATTGGTGTTAGAAATAAAATATTTATTTTACCAGCAAGTGTCTGTGCATCGGATACAACAAGAATAGTTGCTGCAAATGTTGAAGGTGCTGTAACTTTTAATAATCAAAATGGATGTTCACAAGTTGAGGGAGACCAGCAGTTAACAATGGATGTAATGGCTGGAATGGCTGCAAACCCAAATGTATATGGCACTGTGGTTATTTCTCTTGGATGTGAAAACTGCCAGATGGATTTGGTTTTAGAGGCAATAAAAGAAAGAACAAATAAACCAATTGCGCATTTCATTATTCAGGAAAATAAAGGGACTATAAAAACAATTGAATTGGCAACACGTGCTGCTAAAAAAATGGCACAGGAAGCCTCTATGCTTCAAAGAGAAGAATTCCCGATTTCAGAACTTATTGTAGGAACAGAATGTGGAGGTTCTGACCCAACAAGTGGTCTTGCTGCTAACCCGCTAATTGGTGAACTGAGTGACAGAATGGTTGAAAACGGCGGATGCTCAATCTTATCAGAAACAACTGAATTCATTGGTGCCGAGCATATTCTTGCCCAAAGAGCAAAAAATCCCACTGTAAAACAACAAATTTTTGATATTGTACATAGATATGAAAAAGCACTCCAACTTGTAGGGGAAGAAGTGCGTGAAGGAAATCCATCACCTGGTAATAAAGCGGGAGGACTAACTACTTTAGAGGAAAAATCTCTTGGGTGTATCCATAAAGGTGGACATACAGTTGTGAACGCTGTTTATGACTACGGCAAGCAAGTAAAGGGAAAAGAAGGATTAGTTATTATGGATACACCAGGAAACGATCCTTCCTCAGTTGCTGGTATGGTTGCGGGCGGAGCGCAGATTGTTGTTTTTTCTACAGGAAGAGGGACACCCACAGGCAATCCAATTTGCCCTGTAATTAAAATTACTGGTAACAAAATTACATACACAAACATGGAAGATAACATTGATATTGATGCAAGCCCAATAATTTATGGTCAGAAATCTTTAAGCCAAATGGGAGACGAATTGTTACAAGAGTTAATTGAAGTATCTAATGGAAAACTTACGAAGGCAGAAGCATTGGGATATACAGAAACAGCGATTGCAAGATTATGTAATTATGTTTAGAATGAAGCACCGTATGTAAAAATGACGAAAATGTACTATATTAAATTATAAATTTAGAGAAATGAGGACCTTGAATAATGACTGATTTTGGATACTATGCACCAATTGCCACTATATTTAATTCGGATTATACCCTGGATATTGAAGGGAATAAAAGACTATATGATTATGTGATTAATGGAGGGTTAGACGGAATTGTATTAATGGGAAGTACTGGAGAGTTTTTTTCCATGACAACTCAACAAAAAAAGCAACTGATTGACATTGCTTGTGATTATATTAAAGGGAAATGTAAGTTATATGTAGGAACAGGCTGTTTAACAACAGAAGATACTATAGAGTTAAGCAACTATGCACTTGAAAAGGGTGCAGATGCAGTAATGATAGTCGGCCCATATTACTTTTCTTTAGAAAAAGACAACATTGTATCTTACTTTGATGATGTTGCTAAAGAAATAAAAGGGAATATTTTTATGTACAATTTTGCGGAACGTACTGGATATGACTTACCTTATGATGTAGTGTTGCAGGTACGTCGTAATAATAAAAACGTAATTGGTGTAAAAGATACAGTTACACAAATGGGACATACAAGAAAGATTCTAACAACGCTATTGAAAGAATTTCCTAACTTCATTGTATATTCAGGTTATGATGAAAACTATGCACATAATGTGACTTCTGGAGGAGCCGGCTGTATTGGAGCCCTTTCAAACATTTGTCCCGATGTATTTGCAGGCTGGGGAAGGGCTTTAAAAGAAGAAAACTTTAAAGAAATTACACGTTATCAGAACATCGTAAACAGACTAATGGACCTTTACGATATAGCTAGCCCATTTATGCCTGTATTGAAAAAAGCATTAGTAATAAAAGGGGTAATAAAAAATGAACTATGTACAACTCCTTTTAGAACTGTTAATGAAGAACAGGTAAAGCAGATTGAGGAAATTCTTGCTGATGTTAACAATCTGATGGTAAAATAATAAAGGATTTAATGACTAAAATCTAGATAAAGAAAGAGGCATATTATGATTTACTACATACCACCTGTAAATTTATTGGGACGAGGATGTTTGCAGGAAGCAGAAGGACTCATTAAGGCTCTTGGAAAGAGAAAGACACTTATGGTAAGTGACAAATTTTTGGTTAAAATGGAACGGTTGAAAAAGTAACAAATTTGCTGAAAAAGACTGGTACAGAATATAGTATATATTATAATGTAAAACCAAACCCAACTGTTACCAATGTCAATGAGGGATTAAAACAATTAAAAAGCAAAGGATGTGATTTTGTAATAACAATAGGTGGTGGTTCACGGCAGGATTGCGGAAAAGCCATAGCGATACTTGCAACTAATGGGGGTTCTGTTAATGACTATGAAGGCGTGAATAAAACTGCTAAAAAATCTTTGCCTATTGTTGCAATAACGACTGCAGCGGAACATCTGCTGAAGTTACTATTAATTATGCAATTACAGACGAACAGCACCTTGTAAAAATGATTATGGTTGATACCAATTCTTTGGCCGCAGTAACAGTAAATGACCCTGAATTAATGATTAGTAAACCAGCTTCGCTTACAGCAGCTACAGGTATGGATGCTTTAACTCATGCAGTTGAAGCAGTTGTAGCAAATGGAGCAATGGATGTTACAGATGCAACGGCACTTTATGCAATCAGGCAGATTTTTGAGTATCTACCAAGAGCGGTAAAACATGGAAACGATATTGAAGCCAGAGAGCAAATGTGTTATTCTTGTTTTCTTAACGGCATAGCTTTTAGCAATGTTGGTCTAGGTAATGTGCATGCAATGGCACATCAGCTAGGAGGACTCTATGGTCTTCCTCACAGAGTATGGTATAAGGAGATGGTGGACGTTCAGTAAATATTTAGGAGATAGGTAGTTCTATGTTATTTGTAGAATTGTCTTTTATTATAGCAGATGCCTACTCTCACCACAGAAGGTAAATATGCTGTTCCTCTTTACGCCACATTTTGCATTTGAAATGTATAAAATTAAGAAAAGCATGTTGGCGTAAAAGCAGTTCAAACATAATAACGCTTAAACGAGAAGAATCTAAATATAATAATTTGGTACATTTTACACTACAAAACAGCAAAAAACGCCATAACATTTTATGGCATGTGAGGAGAATTAAAATTGGCTCAAACCGTGATAAAAAGGGACAAGGTAACATTCTGGTACATTTTATAATCATATGGTGAAAAGAGTTCCATTCTCCTCATCTACATTGAAAGAACCCTCGAGGTAACCTTTATTAGGTACTTCGAGGGCTTTTCTTGCTTGAAATACAACAAAATGCCTTTGTTTCATGGTTCTTTGAGGTGTTGCTCTTTAGCGATTCCATTTCCTTTTTGAAAAAAGCTCCAAATTCTGCCCAAATGAAAACAACCTTTACTTTGGGGTGGGCTTGGTTCTATGACCTATGTGGAGTGTTTTTGGTCTTATGACTGCAATCCAGAACCAATTTCAAAACCTTTAGGAGGGTTTTCTTTTTCGTTTAAGGACAGATTTTCTGTTTTCTGTTTCCAGATACAGCTTATCTTTTCGCCTTACCTTAGTTACAGAGGAGTGCATACCTTGTTGATTAAGGAATGTTTTATGCTAAAAGCTGTGTGAACCGCCTCAATAAGTTTATTTTTAAACTAATTTCCTACGCCTGTATGGAAAACCCTAACCTTTGACAGGTTGATAGTACTGTTAAGCAAAACATCATAAACAAGCTCTGCTGTCTTGTTTTGACCGGTAGAAAATCCAATTGAGCAAGCAGATGTAATACCATGTATTCTTAACTCTGACGTATGTTAAGTCACTTACAATCACTTTCAGATGCTCCCTGTCATTAAACTCGCGGTTTACAACATTGTTAACTATATCGTTATTACAGTAGCTTTATGTACTTTATACTGCTTTACTGTGTAAGTTGAAACAAGGTTGTACTTTTTCATAATATTTCTGATTTTTCTTCTTGAAGCTATAATTTTAATCTTCTTGAGTTCAACTCTTATTTTCTTTGAACCATAGTTGTTACGACTTTCCTTGAAAATTCTAATAACCTCATTTTTCCAGTCACGATATGCTTCTACTAACTTTTTTCTTTATTTTATTATATGATGTCTAAATATTTTCTGTCTAATCTAGTGTAGCCTATCCGATATCTGGATAGTATTCAAGCATGGGAAAGCAAAACTTTATAAAGATATATTATTTAACGTAAATGAATTCATATCTGGAGTAAAATTCCATTTTATGGTACAATAGCAAACAGTATAAGTTTTGTAGTGTACCGTTAAAAACACATAAATTTCTTGCACACACAATAGGTAGTGACATTATAAAATGGTAAAATACACTGATTTGGGAAATATTTTTTGGGAAAGACTATTTAACTGATACTACAGGAATATTGGGGTTTATAAAAAAGGATCAAGAGTAAGAGGGTACTTAAGAAAAATTGCTTAGTAAAAAAGAGAAAAATATTGGATGCAATAAAAAGAATAAGACTGTGAAACTTATGGGCACGATGCATAAAAACAAATAAAATTTATGCTTGTGGCTGGATGTTTGGAAATTGATTGTCGAATTAGTTGAACTGGTGCTTGGCTAGAATGAATTTGACAGGAGTTATAAAAGCTAGGGTCAACTGCTTTAACGGCTACGCTCTCCAGAGAATCACTGAATAACCTTGTAAGAGTAGGTGTGACAAACCTTGAAGTAAGCAGTGCTCCTGTGAGGATAAGCTTTGACCAGAAGGCACTGTTAGAAATTTAGAATCAAAGCAGTGGTAGTTTCTGATTCCAGTGAAGCTATTACCTATGCAGATTATTCCAGTATAGGAAAATACTATGAAGAAGCAGTTATATCTATGCAACAGGCAGGCATTATGACAGGTGACACAAACAAAAATTTCAATCCTAAATCAAATGCGACCCGTGCGGAAGTTTCTTCTATGCTTTATCGTTATATTCTGCAAACTGTTAAATAATGATGGAAACTAGGGCTGATACAAAAATTTAAGACAGATACAAGGGCAAGGAAAAATTGACCCTTAAAATTGCCCTTTGCAGATTGTAAAAGGTAATTTTTGATAATAAATAGCTGTAAGTTAGGCATTGTCATTAGCTTCTTCGTTTTAAGCTATGCAAATAACTCAATTACTATTCACTGCAGGATTCAAAGAGTTTGTTCTAGTTTATTTATGAATTAAGAGTTCTATTGGTGGAAAAGAGTTCATCGATGATGAAGATGTGAAGTCGCCTGCTAAGGTGGAAACTTTTTTGCTGAATAGAGTCTCTGTTAATATGAATTACCCAGAACAACTTTTATAAGAGGTTTATTTAAGAGAAAAAACCATAAATACTGCATATATCGCTAAAAGTTTAAAATTATATGAACACGTTTCACAAAGTTATTTTACTTTAAGGTTGGATTATACACAAATTAGATATTCAGGCTTGGGATTAAAAAACACAGCTGGATTTCTCAAGTATTAATGGGCAAAGCCTCCAATTATCAAAAAGTTTATGGCTTTTATAATTTGACAGTCTGCGTATAATCTTGTAAAGTCAATTATAGTGACAACCTACTGATACTAATTCTTATTTATATTAGATAAATGGGGCAGGGGAAGATAATATGCAAAGTTTACTTTTACAAGTTCAAGATACAGTACAAAAGTACGCCGAGATAATGTCTCGCATCACGGGCATTGATGTGGAAGTGATGGATTCCCAGCTATATCGTGCGGCTGGCACGGGTATTTTCGCGGATAAAGTTAATGAAGATATGTCAGGAGAAGGAGATGTATACCGGTATGTAATGCGTACAGGGCAAGTGCAGATTATTGATGATCCGGGAAAACATCCCCTTTGTGAAAACTGTTCACAGCGTGATAGCTGCAGGGAAGCAATAGAAATATCAAAACCTATTCAAATGGATGAAGATTGCATAGGTGTTATTGGCCTTATTGGGAGTTCTATTGAGCAGAAGGAAGTAATTCTTAAAGATAAAGAAATGTACTTGGATCTCCTGGATCAGATTGCTGAATTTATTGTAGCAAAAGTCCATGATTATCAAGAAATGTTTAGGAGAGAAGCAATTATTAGCACGCTGGATTCTGTAATCAATTACTTGGAACAGGGAGTTTTGATTGTTGGGCAGGACCAGATAATTACAACCGCCAACAAAGAAGCTCACAGACAGTTTGGTGGCATTACCCTTGAAGGCTCCAGCCTCAGCATGGAAGCCACTGGGGACAAACTTAATCATGGAGATGAATACCGAATACAGGTACAAGAAAAAGAATTGATTGTATACGGAAAAGCTCATGAGATTTCAAAGCCTTCAAGCCGTTATGCAAGAATGCTTATTTTTTGTGATGGTAAAATGCTGTTAAAGCAAATGTATGAAATGACCCATGTTGTGAATCAATTGGAAATGGACGCAATAATCGGAAGTAGTAAAAGTACAATGACGCTCAAAAAAGAGATTACTAAAATTGCCAATGGAACTTCTTCAGTTTTAATTTCAGGGGAGAGCGGAACAGGTAAAGAAGTGGCCGCTACGGCTATTTGGAAGATGAGCGAAAGGAAAAACAAGAAATTTGTGGCAATAAACTGCGGGGCAATACCAGAGGCTCTGCTGGAAGCCGAGTTGTTCGGTTATGTTAAAGGAGCATTTACAGGGGCGGATCCAAACGGAAGAGTAGGAAAATTTGAACTGGCGGATCAAGGAGTTCTATTTTTAGATGAAATAGGTGATATGCCTTTATATTTGCAAGTAAAGCTTCTTAGAGTGCTCCAAGAACGGAAAATTGTGCGTATTGGGTCAAACCAAGTAATTCCTATTAATGTGCGAATTATTTCGGCGACAAATAGGGATTTAAAAGAAATGATAGCTGCAAAAAAATTCCGTGAGGATTTATATTATAGGCTAAATGTAATACCGCTTAAAATAGATCCTCTACGTAAGAGGCCGGAAGACATTGAAGAATTAGCTTACTTTTTTGCAGCGCGCTATGCTAGGTTTTTTAATAAAGAGTTTCGAAGCATAACCATGGAGGCAATGCTGATTTTGCGAACATATCCTTGGTATGGAAATGTTAGGGAACTGGAAAATACAATGGAATTTATGATTAACATGATGGAAGATGATGGCATACTAGATAATAAAACACTCCCTGCAAATTTGCTTTTTAAAGAAGAAAAGCCTGTAGATATAGATATTATTCATACGTTGAAAGAGCTGGAAGAAATAGAAATTCAAAAAGCACTTGAACGCTTTGGTAATACTACCGAAGGAAAAAAGGAAGCGGCCAAAAGTTTAGGTATAGGATTGGCTACCTTGTATAGAAAGCTTGAGCAATAGAAAAATAATATGTGCAAATCAGATTTTATAACAATTGATTTCCCAATATGAGAACTAAGTCTATCCCTACTATAGACATAAATCAATTATTACCGTTAAAACGTACGCTGGAACTAAAATTCTCATTTTGATAACCAATTCTCAATGTGATAATTAAAAAATTGCGTTTCTTTATAAAAATACACTAGAATCAACTAAAAGAAAGAAGAATACTACACGTTTTGAACAAAAATGTTGGTTTTCTTCTTTTTTGTTGGAATAAATATTAAAATATAAGGTTTGGCACAGCACTTGCTTCATATATAAATTATAATCATAAAATAGATAACCATAAAGGAGAGATCGGTTTGAAAGAAGAATTCAAGTTCATACAGACAGTTAAAAAAAGAGGCGAACTCTATCCTCTGGATTTTCTAAATCAGGGAACAGTTAAAAAAGTTTTTGATTTTCATAGAAGCTTTCCTGTTTATAAAGAAACTCCACTCGTGTCTTTGGATAGTTTAGCAACAGAATTAGGTCTTAGCAACATCAGCGTTAAAGATGAATCTTACAGATTTGGTTTAAATGCTTTTAAGGTGTTAGGCGGTAGTTATGCAATAGGAAAGTATATTGCAAAGAAACTAGAAATGGATATTTCGGAGCTTCCATTTGAAAAAATGGTATCAGAAGAAGTAAGAGAAAAGTTAGGAGAGTTGACTTTCGTATCTGCTACTGACGGAAACCATGGTCGTGGCGTTGCATGGACAGCAAATCAATTAAGACAAAAATCGATTATTTATATGCCTAAAGGTAGTTCACTGGAACGGCTTGAAAACATTAGAGCAGAAGGCTCGGAGGCTTCAATAACAGATATGAACTATGATGAAGCTGTTCGTCTTGCAAGCAAAATGGCAGAAGAAAAAGGCTGGATTATGGTTCAGGATACAGCATGGGAGGGTTATACCAATATTCCTGAATGGATTATTCAAGGTTATGCAACAATGGCGTATGAAGCTCACAACCAGCTATCAGAAAGGCCTACACACATTTTCATTCAAGCAGGTGTTGGTTCAGTAGCAAGCGCAGTAACAGGATTTTTTTCAAGCGTTTACGGAAAAGATTGTCCTATCATCACCGTTGTAGAGCCGAACAAATCAGATTGTTTATTTAGAACAGCACAGGCTGACGACGGAAAACTTCATTTTGTAACAGGAGATATGGATACAATAATGGCAGGTCTTGCTTGCGGAGAGCCCTGCAGTATAGGTTGGAATGTACTTAAAGATTATGCTGACAACTTCATTTCCTGTCCAGATTATGTAGCAGCAAAGGGAATGAGAATTCTTGGAAGTCCTCTAAAAGGAGATAGAAGCATTATTTCTGGCGAAAGTGGTGCAGTTTCAGTTGGATGCGTTGCAGAGATTATGAAAAAGCCAGCTTACGCAGCCATAAAAAAAGCTCTTAAACTTGATAGCAACTCAAAAGTCCTATGTTTTAGCACCGAAGGTGACACAGACAAAGATAGCTATAGAGCAATTGTTTGGGATGGTAAAGAACCTAGTTTTGATAAATAGTAGATAAGGAGATAAAAACATGCTAAATAAAGATCGTAGTGAAGAAGTTATTGCTTTATGCCAAAGTTTAATACAAGCACAGAGCTATTCGGGTAAAGAAAACAAAGCGGCAGCAATATTAGAAGGAGCTATGAAATCCCGTGGATTTGATGAAATAAATGTTGATAAATATGGAAATGTAATTGGCTGTATAAAAGGAAACCGACCAGGCAAGAAAATACTTTTTGACGGGCATATCGACACCGTTCCAGTAACAGACGCAAGCGTATGGGAATTCCCTCCTTTTGGAGCTGAAATACACGATGGCAAAATTTATGGACGTGGAACAAGTGATATGAAAGGCTCTGTTGCAGCTTTCGTTTGCGCTGCTACAAATTATGCACAAGATACTGGCAGAGATTTCCCAGGAGAAATTTATATAGCTGGAGTTGTTCATGAAGAATGCTTTGAAGGCGTTGCAGCACGTGAAATAAGTAAAACGGTTCAGCCGGACTATGTAATTATCGGGGAAGCTTCACAATTAAATTTAAAGATCGGACAAAGAGGGCGTGCGGAAGTTGTTGTTGAAACATTCGGAAAACCTTGCCATAGCGCAAACCCGGAAAAAGGAATTAATTCAGTATATAAAATGGCAGAAGTTATTGATGCAATACGCTCACTTGAACCGACTGAACACCCCGTTCTTGGAAAAGGTATTCTAGAACTTACAGATATTAAATCAACACCATATCCAGGAGCATCCGTTGTTCCAGAATACTGCCGTGCTACTTATGACAGAAGGCTTCTCGTTGGAGAGACAAAAGAAAGCGTACTTGCACCTATTAAGGAACTTTTAAGTGAATTAATGGCAACTGACCCTGAAATGAAAGCAGAAGTTTCTTATGCAGTAGGTAAAGAAGTATGTTATAACGGCAGCGAAATAGGGGGAGAGAGATTTTTCCCTGGCTGGTTATATGACAAAGAAGAACAATTTGTTCAAGACGTTTATACAATACTTAAAGAAAAAGGCTTTACGCCTGAAATCGCCCAATACAACTTCTGCACCAACGGCAGTCATTATGCAGGCGAAGCGAAAATTAAAACTTTCGGACTGGGACCATCAAAAGAAGACTTGGCTCATACAGTAAATGAATATATTGAAATTGATCAGTTAACAAAAGTAACAGAATGTTATCACAGTGTAATGGAAGCATTACTTAAGTAATTTAATATAGGGGGCGAAAATGTTATGGGTAGCACAAAAATGACGGCTTTGGTTATAATAATAATCTACATGGCAGCAACTGTTATATTGGGTCTTGTTGTATCAAGCAGAAAAAAAGCAAAGAACGGCAAGGAAAGCAACGAAGACTTTTTGATGGCAGGTAAATCTTTAGGACCACTTGTATTGGCAGGAACATTGTTTGCAGCAAACACAGGAGGGGCCAGCACAACTGGTATTGCAACAAATGTATACACACATGGCCTATCAGCTTCCTGGTATGTAATCGCAGCTGGCATCGGTTTTATTCTTGTAGCGTACATAGCGCCATATTTCAGAAGATCATCAGCAAGTACAGTACCAGAAATTATTAGTAAACGTTACGGAAAAGCAGCGCATATATTTACTGCCTTCACCTCAATCTCAGCTCTCTTTATGGCAACAGGCGCACAGATAATTGCAACCGCATCCATTATTAACGTAGTAACAGGCGTTGGATTCCAGATTGCCGCAATTGTCACTACTGTAATTGTTATCCTTTATACTATGGTTGGTGGATTCTCTTCCGTTACTGCAGCAAATATGATGCATGTATTTTTTATCACTATAGGTATGACACTTGCAATGCTAATCATGGTTAACAGCCAGCAAGTAGGTGGATTCACAGAATTATTTGAGGGAGCAAAAACTATTACAAACACCACAGGTGACGACCTTAATCTTCTGAGCATGACAAAAATAGGCTTCACAACAATACTGGGATACGTAGCAATGTACTGCATGACATTCCCAACAGGTCAAGAAATTGTTCAGACTTTTTGTTCAGCAAAAGATGGCAAATCTGCAAAATTAGGATCTTTCATAGCGGGTGCTTTATCAGCAGCTTATGCAATTGTTCCTGCAATTATCGGATTAATAGCTTATGTTTGTATTGATGGATTTGCAGCTGGCGGCGCTCAGAAAAACGCGCTTGCAGAAGCAACAATTCGTTTTGCTCCGCCGATTGTAGCCGGAATTGTTCTTGCTGCTATCGTTGCAGCTACTATAAGCAGTGCTTCAGGCAACATGATAGGTACTGCTACTATGTTTACAAACGACGTTTTCCGTCCATACATAAATAAAGGCGTACAGGATGACAAAAAAGAAGTTTGGATTTCACGTGTTACAATGGTAGTAGTAGGACTCGTGGGACTTGGAGTAGCATTAACAGCTTCTAACATCATCAGCGTTATGATGGGCGCTTTTGCACTTCGTAGTGCCGGAACCTTCTCAGCATTTATTTGCGGATTGTTCTACAAAAATGTTACACAAAGAGCAGGATTCATATCTATTGTTATTGGTACTGTAGTAGCTGCGGTTTGGATATACGGTTTGGGAACACCTTGGGGACTTAGCGCAATTGTTCCTGGCGGAATTGTTTCGTTCATAGTTATATTCACTCTTTCAGCTATTGATAGAAAAATGGGAGTGCCAGCTGTACCTCCAATTGAATTTGATAACGATCTATAAACATTCTTATATGAATTTGAAAATACAACTATACAATTTGACGGGGGAAATAATATGAAAACGATAATCAGAAACGGCTTGCTAATAAACGGAAGCGGTGAAAAGGGATTTAAAGCAGACATACTTCTTAACGGAGATAAAATAGAAAAGATCGGCGATATAAAAGCAACAAATGACATGGTGGAAATTGACGCTTCGGGGCTAGTTGTAGCCCCTGGCTTCATTGATACTCACAGTCACAGTGACTTACAGGTATTAATCGATCCAGAGGTCCTTCCAAAAATAATGCAAGGAATTACAACAGAAATTCTTGGTCAAGACGGCATTTCAATGGCGCCACTACCTGTTAAGTGCATTAGCCCTTGGCGCAAAAACCTTGCTGGACTTGATGGCGACAGCGAGGATATTAACTGGGAGTACAAAAACGTCGAAGGTTATTTGAAAATGATTGAAGATGTTAAACCTGGCTTGAATGAATGTTATTTAGTTCCACACGGCAACATTCGTATGGAAGCTATGGGACTTGAGAATCGTCGGCCAAACGATGAAGAACTCAAAAAAATGTGCGAAATAACCCGGCGTGAAATGGAAGCGGGAGCTATAGGTCTTTCCACAGGACTCATTTATATGCCTTGCGCATATTCTGAATCTAAAGAAATTATTGAAATGTGTAAAGTCGTGGCAGAATATGATGGTTCATTTGTAATACATCAGCGCAGTGAAGCTGATACCATTTTAGATTCAATGGAAGAAGTTATCACTATCGGACGTGAATCCGGCGTTAAAATTCATTATTCACACTTTAAAGTATGCGGAAAGAAAAACTGGGATAAAATCGGTAAAGTTATTGAGCTTCTTGAAAAAGCACATAAAGAAGGAATACAAGTTTCCTTTGACCAGTATCCATATGTTGCAGGCAGCACAATGCTCGGCGTTATCCTTCCACCTTGGGTTCACGATGGAGGAACTGATAATGTAGTAAAACGTCTTGCAGATCCAGAACTTCGCAAAAAAATGGTGCGGGATATTCAGCAAGGTATTCCAGGCTGGGATAACTTTGTAGAATTTGCAGGCTTGGATCAAATATTTGTAACAAGCGTTAAAAATAAAATGAACGAAGATATAATAGGCTTAAGCCTTATAGATATAGGAAAACTTCGTGGCAAAGATCCTTTTGAAGCTACTTTTGACCTTCTTTTAGAAGAAGAAAATGCAGTAGGAATGGTAGATTTTTATGGAACAGAAGAACATGTTCAGCTTTTCATGAAACGCCCTGAAATGAATGCGTGTACAGACGGATTGCTTGGCGGGAAACCACATCCCCGTGTATACGGAGCATTTCCAAGAATTCTTGGAAAGTATGTAAGAGAAGATAAAGCGCTTACCCTTGAAGACGCAATCTACAAAATGACTAAGAAACCTGCAACAACATTTAACATGGTGAACAGAGGTGAACTTAAAGAAGGTTATTATGCCGACATTTGCATTTTCAATCCAGATACAGTTATTGACAAAGGAACTTTCGTAGAGCCTATTCAATATCCGGTAGGAATTGAATACGTTATTGTTGCTGGAGATGTTATAGTATCTAGAGGAAAGCATACAGGAACAAGAAGCGGTCGAGTTCTTCGTAAAAAAGGAAAAGATGTGATTTAAATATTAAGCACCCTGTTGGGTTTTTATTATCGACAGGGGTTCTCTATGTGAAGTTGTAAAATGAAAGTAGACAAATATTTTAACAATGAGCGTTATGCATACGCCTTAGGATATGCGAGATATATTGAAACAGCTGTGCGCGTATAAAGGAGTAGAGATTATAGAGGGGAAATTAATGTCAGATCACATTCTTATGTTAGTGAATATATCACCGAAGTATGTTGCTTCAAGTTTCATGGGATATTTAAAAAGAATGAGTTCGCTAATGATGTTTGATAACCATGCAAACCTGAAATACCTTTATGAAAACAGACACTTTTGGGCAGAAGAATATTATGTATCGACAGCCTGTTTAAACGAAGCAACAATAAAAAAATGCCCAAGACTATGCCATAAAACTGCCAGCTAAAAATTTTGAGCTTGGGGATGGTAAGAAGAGCGGTCCACTTTATGATACATTTTGTATTTAGAACGTAAAGACGCAGTATAGAAACTCCCGTTGAGACAATAAACATCATAACACAAAAGTGAGAAGAATTTTAGTTGACCAAGTTGGTACATTTTTGGTTCATTTAACACTATAAAACTGCATAAACCTGCATAAACCTGCATAACATTTTATGACATGTGAGTAGAATTTAAATTACCCAAACCTTGATAGAAATGGAAAAGCAACATTTTGTAACATTTTATAAACGTATGGTGAAAAAAGTTCGATTCCCCTCATCTCCATTGAAAGAACCCTCGATGTAACCTTTATTAGGTACTTCGAGGGTTTTTTCTTGCCCGAAAATAGGTATTCTATAGTTTGCGTAAATATTCGCTATTGTTTCCTCGACAGCAAGTGGCTCAAGAACAGTAAATCGCTTCGCCCTCATTTACAACCAAAATCCTATGTAGAAGTTCAACCATAGGGTTAAAATCATTATCCGCAATGGTAAGTTTAAAATCGTCTTGTAAGGCACAGTTTAATTTACATAATGCGGAATTTTTATCTGTAGATAGTATTGTTTTTTCATTATAAAGCCCTCCATAATAAGAATATAGTAATTAATAATCAAAATATCAAAGACTTTACATAACTCTGCTCAACGGAACAACGCTTTTAAGCTCAAATCTCTTTCGATGTCGTAATTCATTAGATATTCTGCAAGCTCTAATGTACAAAGCCATAATTTTCTGGTATAACAGAAGCGATTCTCTCGGATGGTCAGCATCAGTAGTCCAATTTATTTAACTCACCATAATGGCTGAAATTTTTTCAATGAAGCATATACTCTTTGAACACTATTTGTTTTAAAAATAACGACATAATATTTTCCGTTTGTTGAAAAAGGGCTTTTTATTCCGTTAAGAGATTTATTAAAAGGACTTCAAAATACCCAAGGCTTTTCCATTTTGGATATCGCCTTAATTATAGCTATATTTTGCCGTAATTAAGGCAGTTTGAATTATGCAGTGTATTACAAGAATCATCTTGCAGAAATATTATTTTAAATAAAAACTGTTTGTTTTCTTCCCTTATGTATCAATTAATTTTCTTCTTATGAAAGGTTGTCTTTAGCAGAGCATGGCTCTTTTAAAAGAATTTTTAACCCCTTTATTAGGGTGAATTTGATTACTTGATATTGAATGTTTTTTCCTGCTCTGCACGAAGTGTCCAAAGAACGGTGTTGCTACGGTCTTCAATCATATTGTAGGTAATCATTTCACCAGCTTTAATATCTCTTAATGTAACATTACCTGTAATCATATGGGCAGGAACGGGATTTTTAGCACCTTTTACAGTTGCAGGTATTATACTTGCTTTAAGTCTTAAGTCATGGTCATTTCCAAGGCATTCGCCAGCTTTAATGTCAACAATTGCTGTTTTAACAAGATCATAATTTGGGGCATATTCAGTTGTACCTGTATCAACTCCAAGAAGCTCCATTGCAAGTATGGTTGTTGAGGTTTCTACACCGCAAAGGTGATATGGACGATAAATAACCGCTGTGGAAAGATCATAGTTAGGGATTTGTCCCTTTGTTGTTAAAATATAATTTGAATATGCATTATCGCATCTAACAACCATGAAAACACCTCCGCCCATTCCGCTTTCATCAAAACGACGCATGTTTGTATGAACATCTATCATACCTTCTTCATCATAGATACCATTGTTATTCTTTGCGCAATATGCAACAGGAAGTTCTGTAATTCTTAGGGAGCCTTCTGTAAGAGTTGGAGAAACCGGTTTCATACCAGTAGCATTTGCCATCATTGTTAACTCACAAAGGTCAAAAGCACCTGTTCCAGGAAGATTACTTACAATTTTTTCCCTTTTAGCAATATACTCATCTGCTTTGCCTTCAGGAATCATTTCAAAATACTTCATGTAATCATCAGGTATATTTGCAACACAATCCTCATGAACTGTTATTCCATCTGCCTTAATGGAAACAGTCTGATTTTTTTCATCTAGAATAAATTCTCCATCACGTGCCTTCCCTGCCGAAATAACAGTAAGCCCAATCGCTTTGGCCCATTCAAACATTGCCATTAAAAGAGCTGGCTGGTCACCGTCTACAGGTGAGTAAATTGTTCCAAGGTCTTTAGCTTTCTTTTTAAGGATTGGTCCAATAACAGAGTCCATTTCCTTGCTTATTGCTGCAACTTTTTTACCATGCTGTATAGCGGCAAGACAAATTTGTGCACTAATTTCAGGAACGCCAGTGCCTTCAGCGACAACATTGATTGCAGGAATATGGACTGCCATCATTGAATTATCTGTATAAACATATTTTCCTTCTTCAATAAATTTCTGTGCTTCAACTGCATCTGTGCAGTAGACCATTAGATTTTCATCAATTTCCGCTTTTATATATGCATTTTTTGCATTTTCTAAGTTTTTATCAGCTACAACACAAACTTTAAGTTGATTTGTATATTTCTGTTGCGTTACTACAGCAGTTCCAAAGTGACCAGCACCGATGATAGCAACTAGAATGTCGTCTTTTTTTGAACTCATTTTAAATAGATGATGATATAACATATTTTAGTTTCCCCTTTCAAGGTGTGTTTTATTTTTTAGATAATATGAAGAATTTCACTTATCTGGTCCGTTATATATTATGTAGAGCAAAAAGCATGCCAAAGCTTAGAGTGGGTGAATTATTTATGCATTATTTGCATTGTAGAGTTGTATTTAATGTAATTAAGTACTATTTATGTGAAGTTTAGGTAATATATAGTTGAATATATGGAGTTCTAAGGAGTGTAAATAGCAAATGTGTTGCAACAATTGTTATATTAGTGTAGAATTTCAACGTGTGCAACACATTTTGATGTTGGGGGAGAATATTTTGATAAAAATTCATTTTATAGTTCCTTATCCGGAGCTAAAGCAAGTGCTTGACGTTGTTTTTAATAATCATAGGTATAAAGATAAGTTGATAAAGACAGTTTCAGTTGTTGGTGTTGATGAAATTGCGGGAGTGCATCTAAATGACTGTGATGTTGTAATTGCTCGTGGGTATGCTGCTAGATATTTAAGGGCATCGGGGATAGAAATACCTATTGTTGATATAGTTATTTCTGGATATGATGTTTTTCGATCTGTGCAGGAATGCAAAGAGTTATACCAACCTAGAAAAGTAGCATTTATTGGTTTTTACAGTGCATTTACAGGTGTAGAGGATTTTTCAAATATGCTTGGCTGCAAGTTGAAGATTTATAACCCTAAAGATTATGATGAAGTTGATGTAGTGATTAAGCAAGCACTTAAAGATGGTTGTGACGTGGTTATAGGAGGGCAATATGTTGTTGGGCAAGCTAAAAAAATGGGTATTAACTCAATTCTTATTAAAACTGGTGAAGAGGCAATTTACACTGCTATTGATGAAGCAGTAAGAACCCATGGCATAATAAGTCAGGAAAGAATAAAAAGCAAAATGTATCAAATTATAACTCAAAGTTCCAATGAAGGCATCTTATATATAGATGAAAATAAAGTTGTAAATGTATCCAATAAAACTGCTTGCAATATACTTGGTATAAGTGGTAAAGAACATACACTTTCAGGGCCGCTTACTGTATTTTCCAATGAGTATGCAAAGGTTATTTCATCTGGTGAAGAGATAAATGGTGAGCTTAAAAATGTTGGTTCAGTTACAATTTCCGTTGATTACACCCCTGTAATTGATAATGGTGACGTTGCAGGTGTTGTTATTTCGTTTCAAAACATTACAAAAGTTCAGCAGTTAGAGGTTCAAATACGAAGAAAACTTAGCAGTAAAGGGCTTTATGCAAAGTACAACTTTAAAGATATAATACATTCAAGTAAGCTTGTAAAGGACACCATTGAGATTGCAAAAAGATATGCGGTTTCTTCTTCTAATATAATGTTGGTTGGTGAAACTGGAACAGGTAAGGAACTTTTTGCACAAAGTATTCACAACTCAAGTGAAAGAAGTGAGGGACCATTTGTTGCAGTAAACTGTGCGGCACTTACAGAAAATCTTTTGGAAAGCGAGCTTTTTGGCTATGTAGAAGGAGCTTTTACAGGTGCAGCAAAGAAAGGCAAGATGGGACTTTTTGAGTTGGCACATAATGGCACATTGTTCCTTGATGAAATTGGGGAAATTTCATTAAGTATGCAGAGTAAACTACTTAGAGTTTTACAGGAAAAAGAGGTTAGGCGTATTGGTGATGATAAAGTAATTTCAGTGGATGCAAGGATTATATGTGCTACCAACAAAAATTTAAGAAGGCAAGTATTAAACGGAGTTTTTAGGCAAGACCTTCTTTATAGGTTGGATGTACTTAAAATATTCATTCCTCCGCTTAGAGCAAGGGGGGATGACGTAAAGCAAATATTTGAATTTTTGATAAACAGAATCTGTGAAAAAAATGGACAAAATACACCAGATATTACTCAAGGAGCGTTAGAAGTTTTGCAGTCATACGATTTTTTAGGAAATATAAGAGAACTTAGAAACATTGCAGAGAGGGTAAATGTTATTCGTCTAGAAGATAATTTTATTTCAAAAGAAGATATGGAAAGGGCTCTTTTCCCTGATGATGTTGATGATGAAATTATTTACATGGTTCAAGAAACAAAAAAAGTTAACGAGGATGAAGAAATAAAAAATATTAAAAAGGCACTAAGTGAGTCTAGGGGTAATCAGACTAAAGCAGCAAAGATATTGGGTGTGGATAGAAGTACTCTTTGGAGGAAGATTAATAAATATGGATTAAAATAGATGTTGTAAGTGTTGCAACGGTAGTTTGAACTATTGCAACACTTTTTTCTTTATAATCACACATTTATAAATTAACTAATAAATCTATGTGTAGTATTGCTATTTTTAATGTGCCAACGCTGTAAGAAATGTACATATTTTGATAATAAATATGAAATGGCACATCTTTTGCTATATAATTCTGTATGAAAAATGTACACTTGCTCGGTCCGTAAACTTGAGTGCAGGTAATAATTATTATGAGAGAGGAAGATGGTTTTATGAAGATTTGTGGAACAATGAAGAAATTTCCTGGTGGGATGATGGTAATTCCTTTACTAATTGGTTGCGTTATAAACACTTTTATTCCACAGGTGTTAGAAATTGGTGGTTTTACTACAGGTTTGTTTAAAAATGGAACAGCTACACTTGTTGGTTTATTCATTCTTTGCAGTGGGGCTACAATAAATGTAAGGCAGGCGGGTCAACCACTATATAAAGGGGCAGTTTTAACAATTTTAAAACTTGTTATAGGTGTTATTATTGGGTTTGGACTTAACCTAGCTTTTGGTCCAGCCGGTATAATTGGGCTTACTCCACTGGCCGTAATAAGTGCGGTAACAAACTCCAATGGTGCCATATATACGGCCCTTGCAAAGGAATTTGGTGATGACACAGATGTTGGTGCAATTGCAATTTTATCACTTAATGATGGACCGTTTCTTACAATGATTGCACTTGGTACAACAGGCATCGCAGCAATTCCTGTTATTTCACTTGTTGCAGCAATTGTACCACTTTTTATTGGTATGTTTTTAGGTAATGCAGATGAGGATTTTAGAGAACTTCTTTCAAAAGGGTTAAATATGCTTTTACCATTTAATGGGTTTGTTCTAGGTGCAAACATGAGTCTTTTATCAATTTTTAAGGCTGGCGTGCCAGGAATTTTTCTTGGACTTATAACAGTATTGTCAACAGGAGTACTTACTTATTATATTTATAGTTTTTTAAGAAGAAAACCAGATCCAATGGGTATGGCAATTGGAACAACAGGAGGAAATGCAGTTGCAACCCCTGCGGCAGTGGCTCTTGCAGACCCTGGAATGCAACCCTATGCTGAAGCAGCAACAGCACAGGTTGCGGCAGCAGTTGTTGTTACAGCTATATTAACTCCACTTTTGACAGGTTATTTTAGCAGAAAAGTTGAAAAAAAGATAGCAGTAAAACAAGAAAAGACAAATAATCTATAAAACATGAAACTGGAGGATAATTGTGAAACTAAAATTAATTAAAGCGAAAAATATTGTTACTGGAAGCAATTTAGTTACAATGGAAAATGCGGCCATTCTTATTGAAAACGGAAAAATTTCTAAAATATACGAAAACGCAAATCAGGTACAAATACAAGACAATATGGATGTGATTGATATGGGCAGTAGCACAATTATTCCTGGAATGATAGATTGCCATAATCATCTTGCACTTGATACACGCATTGAAAACCATCTTGCTAAAATGAACGACTGTGAAGCTGAGCAAACAATTCGTGCCATTAAAACAATGAAAGATGACCTCTTGTCAGGGGTTACAACAGCACGTTGCCTTGGTGACAGGTTTTATATTGATGTTGTTTGTAAACAGGCACAAAAAGAAGGCAGAATTATTGGCCCAAAACTAGTTGTTAGTGGAATTGGAATGAGAGCTTCCCATGGACATGGGTATGTTGGCATGCCACACTGTGGCGCTGAGGAATTCAGAAAAACTTCCAGAGATAACATAGCCCATGGAGTTGACTTTTTAAAGGTATTTATGACAAAGGTGATAAATGCAACGCCTTACATTTACCATTTTCTTACACCACAGGAATTAAGTGTTGTTGTAGAGGAAGCAAGAAGTGTTGGAATAACAACGGCATGTCACTGCTCCGGCGGGCAAGGCCTTGATGACTGTGTTACAGCTGGAATTGACTGTCTTGAACATGTATATTACATAAATGAAAGACAAGTTGAACGAGTTAATCAAGAGGATAGATGGGTTGTTTATACCCCAAGTTATGCCCTTAATGAGGAGCTGTTGTTTAAATTTTCCCCAAAAGGCAAAGAGGAAAGCTTAAAAGAAAAAGAAATAATTTGTAAATGTCTTGAAAAAGCAATTGCAGGTGGACTTAAGTTTGGTATTGGCACAGATGGAATACATCAAGGCCTTGGACAGGAAGCGGAATACATTTCTTCATTGGGTGCTTCAAATAAAGAAGTTCTGGCTGGAATAACCATAAATGCAGCAAGGCTTTGTGGCGTTCATGAAACAACAGGTGCCATAGTAGAAGGACTTGCGGCAGATTTGGTTGCACTTGATGGAAATCCATTACAAGACATTTCAGCTCTTAAAAAAGTTAATGCAGTTTTTCAAAATGGAAACAAAATTAAATTAGACTAGTTTTAGGTTTGAACTTAATATTTTTATAGAATGGGAGATTAAAATGGAGAGAACAATGTACGGAATATATAAAGATAAGCCAACACCAGGTGCAGTTTGGAAAGATGATTTGCCTATTCCACAATGTGGGAAAAGAGATGTTTTGGTTAAGGTTCGTGCCACTGCAATTTGTGGAACTGACAGTGCCCATATTTACCCTTGGGGTGATTTTGCACAAGAACGTTGCCCTGTACCATTTGTGTTTGGCCATGAATTTAGCGGTGACATTGTTGAGGTTGGTTCAGGTGTAACAGAATTTAATGTTGGTGACAGAGTTGCAGGGGAAACACATATTCCTTGTAATCACTGTTCAATGTGTGCTAGTGATAGAAGACACAACTGTGAAAATATGAAGATAATTGGTGTTCACACACCAGGTTCTTTTGCACAATATATTGCATTTCCAGCAGATTGTGCATTTAAAATTGACGATAGTATAAGCTATGAAATTGGTGCACTTCTTGAGCCAATGGGTGTTGGGATGCACGGTGTTTCCAAGGCCGATGTTAAGGACAAGGTTGCGGTAATTTACGGTTGTGGACCAATAGGGCTTATGGCTGTTGCGGCGGCAAAGTTTAAGGGTGCAAGTAAAATTATTGCAATTGATGTTGTTGAGGAAAAACTTGAAATGGCGAAAAAAATGGGTGCAAATGTTGTAATAAACAGTAAATTGCAAAGTGACGTAGAAGTAGTTAATTCTGAAACCAATGGAAGTGGTGCAGATGTTGTTATTGACTACACAGGGAACAAGTTTGCAATTAAAGCTGGCTTTCAACTTGTTAGAAAAAGCGGAACAATTGTACTTGTAGGTTTAACAAGTGGCGAAACATCACTTGACTTAGCTAACGATATTATTTATAAAGAAGCAACTGTATTTGGCGTAACAGGAAGGCTTATGTATCAAACGTGGTACGAATGTCTTGAAATGCTTAAATCGGGGTTTGATTTAAAACCACTTATGAGTGGAATATATGCACTAAAAGATTTTGAGTCGGCATTTGAAGCCACTAAAACAGCAACAGGACGTGTGGTAATGATTCCATAATGATACAATACTAGCTTGAAATATAAAACTAAAAAGGAGGCCATTAATGTGGGAGTATTAGTGCTTATGGTATCATTTTTTGTGCTACTGTTTGTTGGGGTACCAATAGCATATTCATTATGTTTGTCAGCTTTGTTTTACATGATAGGTTTTACTGATATTCCACTTATAATTGTTGGGCAGCAGATGCTTAAAGGGGTAGATTCATTTACACTTATGGCAATTCCGTTTTTTGTAATTGCGGGCGGCCTTATGGAATCAGGAGGTATATCAAAAAGAATTGTTAACTTTGCAAAAACTATTGTTGGGTTCTTGCCAGGAGGTCTTGCGGTTGTTACGGTTGTTGCAAGTATGATTTTTGCCGCCATGACTGGTGCAGGTGCTGCAACAACTGCGGCAGTTGGTGGAATTATGATTCCGTCTATGGAAGAAAATGGATATGACGGCGGGTATGCGAGTGCGGTTCAGGCAGTTGGTGGTATTTTTGGTCCACTTATTCCACCTAGTATTTTAATGGTACTTTATGGTGTGGCTTCAGGCGAATCCGTTGGAGATATGCTTATGGCAGGGCTTTTACCAGGTCTTTTTCTTGGTATAATTGTTATTGCAGTAGTAATTTATCAGTGTATTAAAAAAGGATATAAGGGAGTTGGAAAGTTTAGTTTAAAGAATGCCGTTAAAGCTTTTTATGATGCAATTTGGGCAATATTTGCACCAATTATAATACTTGGAGGTATTTACTCGGGATTATTTACACCCACAGAAGCTTCGGCTATATGCTGTTTATATTGTCTTATTGTTGGCCTTTTTGTTTATAAAGAACTTAAGGTGGAGACCTTGGGTAAAATAGTTTTTAAAGCTGTTAAAACTGCGGCAGGGATAATGCTTATTGTTTCGGCAACACAGGCCTTTGGATGGGTTATTACAAGAGCAGGTATTCCTCAGTTTGTGGCTGAATGCGTTACAGCTGTAATTAGTAGCCCTGCAGTATTTATGCTGGCTGTTTGCTTAATTTTACTTGTTGCTGGCTGTTTTATTGATGCTGTTCCTGCACTGCTTATTTTTGCACCAATACTTATTCCTACAGCAAAAGAGTATGGAATTTCCCTTATACATTTTGGGGTAGTAATGGTAGTGGTTTTATGTATAGGGCTGGTTACTCCACCTGTAGGACTGAATTTATTTGTTGCGTCTTCCGTTGGAGGACAACCAATACATAAAATAATACCACATTTACCGGTTCTTATAGGTGCAATTTCAGTTGGAGCACTTATTATTGTTTTTGTTCCAGCAATAGCAACATTTTTACCATCACTGTTGTAAGTACTTTAAAACTATAGAAATAGGAGGATTTAATTATGAAAAAGAAGGCGTTATGTGGTGCTTTAGCATTGGTTTTATCTTTAGGTTTACTTGTTGGTTGCAGAAATTCTTCAAGTGAAGCACAGGTATCTTCTACAGATGGTGCAAAGCAGGAAGTAATTAACCTTAGTGTTTTTTCAGGCTCAATTGCAGAAAACACACCAACAGGTGATGCACTAAAACAGATGGTGAAATACATTAATGAAAATTCAGAGGGTACTCTCAATGCGAGTGCTTATTTTGATACAGCATTAGGAGATGCAACATCCATGGTACAAGGCTTACAACAAGGAACAATTGATATTGGTGTTACTGGAACAGCCTATTTTTCCGGACTAGTTCCGGAAGTGGAAGTTTTTCAGCTACCATTTCTTTTTAGTGACATTGAAGAGGCAAGAGCGGCAGTTGATGGAGAAGCTTCAGATAAAATTTTCCAAAAGTTTGAGGAAAAAGGTATTGTTGGTGTTTGTTTCTGGGAAAATGGATTTAGGCAGCTTTCAAATGACGTAAGAGAGGTTAATACGCCTTCTGACCTTGCAGGAATAAAAATGAGAACACTTCCTGCTCCTGTTCAAGTTGAAACATGGAAGGCACTTGGCGCACTTCCAACAACAATTGATGCAGCTGAGTTATATACGGCTTTACAGCAAGGAACTGTAAGTGCAGAAGAAAATCCACTGCATGAAATCGTTTCAAGAAAATTTTATGAAGTGCAAAAATACATAACCCTTACAAGCCATGTATACACACCACAGATGATGGGGATGAGTGCAAAAACATGGGCTAAATTAAATAACGAGCAAAAAAAAGTTATTATGGATGCAGCTAATGTTGGCAAAGAAGCACAAAGAGAAACAAATGTTAAAGCAACTGAGGAAGCGTTGAAGACTCTTTTGGACTATGGCTGTGTTGTTAATGAAACACCTGATATTGATGCCTTTAAAGAAATTGCAACAAAAACATGGAGTATATTTACAGATGAGTATGGAACAGAACTTATTGACATTATTCAAAATAAGTAAGGGGAATGAATATGAGTACAATAATTGATTTAACACTGCCTATAGTTGAGCACTGGAGATATGGTATTAAATTTGAACGTGCAACAGCACATGAAAATAATGACCGTTGGCAAAGCACAAAATATAACTTGCAGTCACACTGGTTTACTCATATAGACGCACCAATACACCATGACCCGAATGGTTTAACACTTGACGCTTATCCAATTGAAAATTGGTGTATGTCAGACTGTCTTATTCTTGATTTTTCGGATGTGGAAGATGACATAGGAATAACAGCTGAAATGCTTGAAAAAGCCAATGAGAAATATAAAGAAAGGCACTTTGATGCACTTATTATAAGAACTGATAGAGGGAAGAAAGTTCCATGGACAGAGTTTGACTTCTGGGACCACTCGCCATATGTGAGTGCGGATGGTGGACAGTGGATAAAAGAATACAACCCTAAAGTTGTGGGTTTTGATTTTCCACAGGATTATGAAATTAGGAAAATAAGAACTGCTGGACCTAATGACCCTATTTATCAGCCAGTTCACGAAAGTGTTTTAAAGGAGGGGAAAATACTTATGATTGAGTACCTTACAAATTTGTGGGAGGTTAAATCTCCAGTTTGCAGTCTTATTGCATTGCCCTTAAATACAAAAAAGGCTGACGGTGCACAAATAAGAGTAATTGCTGTTGTGGACTAAACATAGCTTAAGGAGGATAGCTTAAAATGGAATCTCTTTTTAAAAAACTAGAAAGCGGTATGCAAACTGGTTTTGGCATTATTGGAATTGCCATGATACTTATTGAATCATATGCTGTTCTTGCAAGAAATGTTCTTAAAGTAACATCGGCATGGACAGATGAAACGCTTAAAGGATTATTTGTGTGGACAATATTCATTTGTTCTGCATTGGCTTTTCTTTCAGATGACCTAATAGGGCTTAACTTAGTGGAAGAAAAGTTATTTCAAAATAAGAAGGCGTTTGGTGCAATCAAAGTAGTTCAGTATTTATTTGCATTGTTTTTGGGATTATTTCTTACCGCTCAAGGAGTAGGAATAATTCAAACGCAGCTTATTACAGGCGAATGCACAGCTGTAATGAAATACCCACTTTGGATAATAAATGCTGGGTTCCTTATAGGGGCAATTTTTACGGTTTTGTTTGCTATTCATAAAATTATTATTTGCAAGAAATATTTCAAAGTGGAGGAATAGAAATGGACAACAAACACGTAATAGCAATTTTGCTTGGGGATGCAGCAGGTGTATGGGCAGAAATAGTTGCAAAAACTTTGGCCTTTGAAACGGCTGTTAAAACTGTTATTAACATGTGTTAAAGTAAAATATAATTGAAAGCGTAGACAAAAATGGTTTTTTCAGTGGTTTAAGTGTTCTGGTTCTTCCAATCCCACTTTCTTTTATTGAAAAACGTTCTGTCTTTTGTTTCCATATACAGCTTACATGCTCTTCTCCATTTAGGTGGCAGAGCAGGCAGTTACACATATAGGGTTAGCTTATGCTTCCCAAACTGTTTTCGCTTTTTCTATTTATGTACCCTTTTAAGTGCCCATTGTAGACAAAATATGTCTAACATATGGGCACTTTCTCACTCTGTCCCAAATTTGGATTTTTCACTTAAAAATCTAAATTCTTAAATTGAAAGGTCTTGCTATACAGAAGAAGGAATTCTATTTTATTTCAAAATTAATAAACTCTTAAATTGCAATAACAAATTGAACTAATTTTCTGGTAAGACTAAATTTGTTAATACGGATAGATGATGTCTAACTGCTCTTCGAATAGTTCTTCCGAAGTTTTTAGCCCAGAATCTTTCTTGGAAGTTGATTACAAACCCGTATTAGTCGTATCTACTAAACCAAGATCAATATAGGTATACATAGTTTTGGTACAAACAGTTTCTGAAAGCTTGAATTTACCTCTTTTAAGAACTTATAGATGCGTCAACAGACCACTCTTTAAGCCTCATTTCGTTGCACACGTTCGTAACGAATGAGGAAAGGAGTTGCGTTTAAATTTGGGACAACAGTTCATTCTATTCGGTTGTAAATCGTTTTGCCAGTGTCAACCAAATATACCATTACTTTTTTTTTGAATAATCTGTGGTACGGTACCTCTTTTAATTTCATTTGTTATGGTGTTAATGGAACGGCCAAGCTCCTTCGCAATACGATATGGAGTGTACCCGTCCTTAAGGCAAATCTGTATGGTAACGCGTTCCTCAAAATTTAAATGTTTTTGTTTGCGAGAATTTGTGGTATTGTTAGGATTTTCCATAGTGATTGTCATTTCTGTTAAGTTGTGTTGTGGTGATTCAATCTTAACACAGCGAAATACCTATGAATTTTTTATTTAGTACAATTTGATTTTATAATTAAGCAATATTTTTCTTTAATTGAAATGCGACTAAAAAATATGGGAAAATAGAGTATAAAAGGTTATTGTCTACTCAGCTTTAGAATTATTTATTCTCTTGACAAATGGTAATCCCCGTATGATTTTAGAATCAATAGATTATCTATGGAAAAAAATCAAGAAAAAAATTACGAGTATTACTCAAGACTCTGTTTTGGAAATGGTAGACAAATGGTATTAAGACTTTATGAAAAAGCAGTCTAAACGTTTTAAAACAAATATTAATAAAACCAATGATATGCTTAATTTTATTAAAGAAAGATTAACAGAATACAATAAACGTAATGATGTACCGACTTCTTTGTATTAAATAAATGATGAAATATGTCACAATTTTTGTTATACAATTAATTTGTTACATTATTCACGGATAATTGATAGAGTAAAAATTTCTTCGTTTGGAAGTTCATCAAATAAGAAAGGTAAATTGTATCTTTTGAATGATATATAAGTGGTTTAGGTTCATTTCTCTAAACCTACAACAACGGTATATGGTTATGAAAAATCATTGTAAATCCCCATTCAAATAGGCTATAATCATAGATGGAAAAGAGTAACTCCAATTTTTGTCACAAATACTAAAAAATTAAATCCAAACGTAAAAATTTAACTTTTGCAGTTGGAATGGAGGCAAGTAATGACAAAAAAAGCAGAAATAAGTTTTATTGCACCATCGGAAAAACTGGGAATGAAAGCCAAAAAAATAATTAAAGAAAGAAATGAAAACATTGATGTATACATATCCGCCTTGAATGAAGCTTACATTTTAGCCAAGGAGCTGCGTAAAAATGGCACGCATGTTATTATAAGCAGAAAAGGTACGAAAGCATTTATAGAAAAATATCTGGATATACCAATTATTGGAGTAAATACTATTCTATCAGACTATATTGACATTTTAAAAACAGCAAAGAGCTTAGACGGAATCATTGCTTTTTTTACTTATGATGAAATAACAGAAGGTATTAAAACAATGTGCTATCTACTAAATATTAATGCGAGATACTACACATTTCACGACATTGAAAGTTGCGAAACAATTGTAAAGCAGGCGATTCATGATGGAGCAAAGCTTGGTATTGGAGGGGCACTAACCGAAACTTTTTCTCAAAAATATAGTCTTGAACATATTGTTGTAGAAAATTCCGAAGAAGCAATTATAAATTCAATTGAAACCGCAAAGCAAATTTTGGCTATTCAAAAAGAAGAATTAAAAAAGCAAGAAAAACTGAAGCTGAAGTTGAAAAGCTATCAGGCAGTGCTTGATTTTACCCACGATGCTATTATTTCTGTTGATACGACCGGAAAATTAACCGTAGTAAACCCTGTTGCAGAAAGAATTATGAATGTAAACAGAAAAAACTGTATCGGGAAATGGGTTGAGGATGTTCTTCCAAATAGCAAAATGATTGAAGTTTTACATAATGGAGAAAAAGAAATTAATGAGCTGATGAAAATAAACGGTACCTTGGTTTCCACAAACAGAATCCCTATAGTCATAGATGATGAAGTAAAGGGAGCTGTTGCTACATTTCAGAATATTAAAACAATTCAAGATAGTGAGAAAAATATAAGAATGCGGCTGAACAAAAAAGGGTTGACTGCACGATATACTTTTGACCATATCCAAGGTCACTCTGAGGCAATTCAAAAAACCATTGATACCGCAAAACGATACGCCCTATCAAATTCAACTATACTAATTCATGGCGAAACCGGCTGCGGAAAAGAATTATTTGCCCAAAGCATTCATAATTATTGTTCAAGAAAAAATGAGCCATTTGTTGCAATTAACTGTGCGGCATTATCTAAAAATCTATTGGAGGCAGAGCTTTTCGGTTATGAAGACGGAAGCTTTACAGGCGCTTTAAAAGGGGGGAAGGCAGGTCTTTTTGAATTGGCGCATAAGGGTACTCTTTTTTTAGATGAAATAGGAGAAATCCCCATAGATGTGCAGGTTCAACTTCTTCGAGTTCTGCAGGAAAAGGAAATCCGAAGAATAGGAAGCGTAGCGGTAACACCAATTGATGTTAGAATCATTACCGCCACAAACAAGTGTTTGGAAGACGAAATTCTAAATAACCGATTCCGTGAAGATTTATATTACAGGCTTAATGTTCTGAAACTGGAAATCCCTTCTTTAAGAATGCGGAAAGAGGATGTACCAGAAATAGGAAACTCTATTCTGAAAAAATTGAGCGGTGAAAACTATGATGAGTTTAAAAATATCTTTAATGAAGTCATCGTTAATGTTATTCATTATGATTGGCCGGGTAATATTCGTGAGTTGCATAATTTTGTGGAACGAATTTTTGCAATTTTATCTGGAGGAAACAAAAATATCCTTATTGAGGATTTGATAAATACCTCTTACGCAAAAGAAAAAAAAGAAGTTAAATTTGAAACGCAGGAAAAAGAGGAGGACTTGGCGGTTTGGGAGCGAAAGAAAATTATTGCCGCTCTTAGAAGTAATCAATGCATTATCAAAAATGCTGCAAATGCATTGGGAATTAGCCGTACAACCCTATGGCGAAAAATGAAAGAATATAATATAAAGCTTTAGCGTTCCACGACGTTTCATAATGTTTCTTATTTCATTTTTGTTAGAAACGTTATGAAACAAAATGGAATTCAATAGAAATAAAATGTCGGCTTAATTTTAGCTGACATTTTTTTATTATAAACAAAACAAAGCAAAATCAACATTTATTTTTATTTCAAGTTCATTTGGCATGCATCTTGCTTAATATTATAAGCACATGGCAATTGGATATTCACTCAGCATTGCCACCAGTCATTTTTTTAATTCCATTCAATCCAAAGGAGGAAAGTTTATGGGTAAGTATGCAATACGAAAAATTGGTTTCTTTGTCGGTATTATAGTTTTTGTCATTATGCTCGCAATGCCGACACCAGAAGGACTAACACCTATTGCGCAAAAGGTTTTAGCTTCAACAGTTTTGATGGTTATTTTTTGGGTGACTGAGGCAATCCCCATAGCCATGACATCCTATTTACCTCTCATCGTTTTTCCAATCATTAGTTTAACCGGAGCAAAAGGACAAAATGATATCCAGTTATTTAGTCACTATGCATACACAACAGTGTACTTACTTGTTGGTGTAGGGTTCTTGTCAGGTGCAATGGTAAAATGGAACCTGCACCGTAGAATCGCCTTGGGTATTGTAAGAAAAGTTGGTGCAAAACCCAAAAACTTGATTTTAGGTTTTATTTTGGCAGTAGCCTTTGTTTCAATGTGGATGTCTAATACAACGGCAACCGTTATGATGATTCCCGTTGCATTATCTATCACCGCTGCACTGAAAGATGCGGATGGTGGATTTAAAAAAGCATTGGTTTTGTCAATTCCATTTGCAGCAACAATCGGTGGCATCGGAACAGTCATTGGTACAACTACAAATCCAACGGGCATCGGCCTCATCAGAGAATCAATTGGTATTGATATTACTTTTACAGACTGGTTAAAAATAGGCCTTCCCTTTGTCATTGTAATCATTCCCATTTTATGGATATATATGGTTAAATTTTTCAAGGTTGACAAAATGAAGGATATTGATGTTTCTGCAATCAATGATGAGTATCACAACCTTGGACCTATGTCTAACGGGGAAAAATTCACAGCTTATATTTTCCTTTTCGCCATTATAGCATGGATGACCCGCTCGCAGGTGTGGGGTAGATTTATTCCCTTTGCAACAGACGAAACAATAGCTATGTTTGCGGCATTACTTACAATTATTGTCCCTGTTAACTGGAAAGAGGGAGAATATTTGATGGATATGAAAACAGCTATCAAAGAAATCCCTTGGTCTGCATGCATTTTGCTTGGCGGGTCTATGGTAATGGGTAATGCATTTAAAGATTCTGGCTGTGCTGCATGGATTGCCGGAAAATTAGGAGGGTTGGCAGGCTTATCGCCGTTGCTTATTGTAATTATTGTTGGTGTTGTAACAGCAATCATTACTGAACTTACAACAAATGCCGTTGTTGTTGCAGCATTTTTACCCGTTCTTGCCAGCGTAGGAACTGCCATTGGTGTAAACCCTTTAGCAATGATGCTTGCATGCATGTTATCATGTAACTTCGCATTTATGCTTCCCCCTGCCACACCTCCAAATGCAGTTGCATATGGTACAGGCGAAATTGAGATGTCGGATCTTATTAAATGTGGGTTTGGCCTAAAAATCATATGTTTAATTGTATTCCCAATTATCATTTATGGCATCACAATGGGCGTATTCGGATTTGGAGCTTGAAATACATAGGAAGAAACGTTCAACAATATTGACATTAATTTAAATGGAACATTTACGGCGACTTTGCTACTGTCGCCGTATGAAAGGAGTAATGAAAATGAGCAGAGGAATACTTGACGGAATTGTAGTACTAGACCTTACCAGGGTTCTTGCAGGGCCTTATTGCGGTATGCTTTTGGCAGATATGGGCGCAGATGTAATTAAAATTGAAAGACCAAAAAAAGGTGATGATAGCAGAGCTTTTGGGCCCTTTATCAATGGTGAAAGTGCATATTATATGAACTTAAACAGAAATAAAAGAGGCGTAACGCTTAACCTAAAGGATGAGGAAGGGAAAAAAATTTTCATCGAAATGGTAAAAAAAGCAGATGTGGTTTTGGAAAATTATCGACCAGGAATCATGGAAAAATTAGGCCTTGGCTATGAAACATTGAAAGGGATCAACCCACGCATCGTATATGGGTGCGTTTCCGGCTTTGGACATTATGGCCCCTACAGCCAAAGAGCAGGCTATGATATTATTGGTCAGGCAATGGGTGGGTTAATGAGCACAACAGGCCAGCCCGGTGGGCAACCAACCAGAACAGGTACTGCTATGGGTGATGTCCTAGGTGGTTTAAGTGTTACAATTGGTGTTCTTGCAGCGGTTGTAAACCAAATTAAGACGGGTGAAGGACAAAAGGTTGATGTTGCATTGGTTGATTCCGTGGTTTCCTCCCTTGAAATAATTACACAAATCTATCTTGCCACCGGTAGAATACCCGAAAGAATAGGAAACAGATACGAATCAACCTACCCCTATGATTCCTTCCAAGCCAAAGATGGAAGCGTTGTTATCGCCTGCGGAAATGATAAGCTATTTAAGCTTTTGGCCGATGAAATGGGTCAACCTGAAATTGTTGATGATCCACGATTTAAAAAAAATACAGAAAGAGTTTCAAATCACGCTGTACTTAAAGAAATTGTGGAGGCATGGACCGTGAATTATACCATAGATGAAATTCAAGATAGACTTCTAGCAATTGGCGTTCCCACTGCACCCATTAATACAATTGATAGAATCGTAAAAGATCCTCATATTGCAGGTGCAAGAGAAATGTTTGTTGAAATTGAACACCCAGTTGCAGGCAAAACAAAAATTACAGGAGAGCACATTAAGTTCAGTGATTTAAAGGCAGAAGTAAGAACGCCCGCCCCTACTTTAGGTCAGCATAACAAAGAAATCTATGGTGACTTTGTAGGATTGAGAGACGAGGAAATTGAAAATTACTTCAATAAAGGAATATTTTAAAGCTAGTACTTTTTAGGAGGCGATCACCATGGGAAAAAAAATTGAAATTATTGAGGTTGGCCCAAGGGATGGGTTTCAAAATTTGAAGGACTACATTTCTGTGGAGGATAAGCTAAAGATCATAGATAATATTGTTTCTTCCGGCGTTAAGCATATAGAGCACACTTCCTTTGTAAGCCCCAAGGCAATTCCTCAGCTTAAGGATGCAAAAGAAATTACGGAAATTGTTTTGAAGAAATACCCCGGCGTGGAATTTTTCCCGCTGGTTCCCAATCTTCACGGAGCAAAAATAGCTTGGGAATTAGGGCTGAAAAAGGTTTCATACGTTGTTTCCCTTAGCTTAAGCCATAACAAGGCAAACATTAACCGTACCCATGAGGAATCTTTCGCAGAATTTAAAAAAATACGCGATAACTACCCCGAATTGAACATTTGCTTGGATTTAGCCACTGCCTTTGGTTGTCCCTTCGAAGGTAAGGTAAAAGATGCCAATGAGGTTGTTGTATTTTTAAAAGCTTATATTGATTTAGGGGTAAACAACGTTTGCCTATGCGACACAATAGGCATTGCAAATCCAAAACAAGTAAGAGAAATTGTTGCAGCTGTAAAGGGCGCCTATCCAACAGTAGAATTTGAAGTACACATTCATGACACTAGAAATATGGGTATGACCAATACCTTGGTGGCAATTGAGGCGGGTATTACAAAAATCCAATCAACCTTAGGTGGTCTGGGAGGCTGCCCCTTTGCCCCTGGAGCATCAGGCAATTTGGCAACAGAAGATGTTGTTTTTATGCTAAATGAGATGGATTATGAAACAGGCGTTAATTTTGAGAAAATCGTAACTGCAGCAAAAATTGAAAATAGAATTATTGATGGTACCTTTAGCGGCCACAATTTAAATATAGAAAAAATAACCGAATGTAAGTAACGAGTAATGGGGCAAAGGGATACTAAATTAAGTATTCTTTTGATTTTTAAACCTATAATCTTCTATGAAAGGATGTATATCTATGAATTTACCAAAGAAAGTAAAAATCGTGGAGGTTTGTGGGCGCGACGGCTTTCAAAATGTGAAAACTTATATAAAAACCGAAGATAAATTAGAAATAATAAAAAAAATAATTGATTCCGGCTTCCAGAAGGTTGAAATCACCTCATTTGTAAATCCCAAAAGGGTTCCGCAAATGTCTGATGCAAAGGAGGTTTGCAAGGGGATTCTTAAATATGCTGAAAACAAAGGGGTGGACTTGGTTGCCCTTGTGCCAAATCTGAAGGGTGCGCAGTTTGCCTTCGAATCAAATATTAAGGAGATTAACTATGTAGTGTCTGTGAGCGAAAAGCATAATATGGCAAATGTCCAATCCACAGTAGAGGATTCCATGATTCATTTTGAAGAAATATGCAAAGAATATAAGGGTACTTTAAAGGTAAGGTTGGCTTTGGCAACCACCTTCGGCTGCCCCTTCGGCGAAAAAATCCAAACTAAAAAAATTATTACCATGGCAGAAAGAGGATTGAAGGCAGGTGCAAGTAAAATTTTACTGGCAGATACCGTTGGGCTGGGCAATCCCGTATTGATAGACTCCGTTTTGCGTGAAGTGAAAAAATATATTGATGTTGATGCAATTGCGATGCACCTTCATGATACCAGAGGCTTAGCTTTGGCAAACACAGTGACAGCACTCCATTTAGGCGTAACGGAATTTGAATCGGCCGCCGCTGGATTGGGCGGTTGCCCATTTGCACCGGGTGCTTCAGGTAATGTATCGTCAGAGGACTTGGTAAATATGCTTACAATGATGGGCATTGAAACAAATATTAACATGAATGAATTAAAAACTGCAGTGGCTTTCATCAAAGAGCGTGTGAATGCTCCGGTAATAAGTCATATGGCAAGTTTATTCTCAATTGGAATATAAAAACGACGCCCTATTATGGACAAAGAAATCCATCATAGGGCGTTTTTACTTTGCATATTTACGGATTGGTTCTCTCTCCTTTGTAGAGATGGCACCTTGTACTTGCGTAGTGGCAAAAGGTAGGCTTATCCTCGTCCGACCTTCATCATGATAGAGACGGAGACCTTTATCTGTGAGCTTAGGTTCATAGTGATTGTTTGACATTAGCATGGGGCTTTTTGGATGAAGATTATTTTGAACACTTACTTGATGGCATACGGCGGCAGAAGTTATCATAAATAGAGCTGGTGCAGACAAAGAACATATTTCCTAGCCTTTGAAAAAAATATGTATTTTAAGTTTAAGCATTTTAAATCATATGGTATAATTAATTAAATTTAAATTTGGTTTAGGATAACTTAAATAAGCATTAAGTATGAAAGCAAGGTGAATTTTATGGTAGAAGGAGAAGCTGGCAAGAGCTTTACCGAAGAGATGGATGATAATTTTGAGTTTAGGATACGCTCAAAATATCATACTTTTTCAAAAACACAGAAAAAAATAGCAAAGTACATCCTTAATAATGAAAAATTTGTTTTAGAAAACTCTATCACAGTGTTGGCTCAAAAAATAGGAACAAATCCTTCTTCTATAACAAGGTTCTGCCAAAATTTGAGGTATAGAGGCTTTAATGAGCTGAAGTTTTATATTGAAAATGATTTGGTACTTTCTCTTGAAAAGGTTGACCCTGTAAGCAAAGAGGATTCTACATCTGTTACTATAAGAAAAATGCTAAAATATGATATTGAAGCATTGAATGACACAATGCTTTTGATGAATGAATCTCAAATTAACAGAGCGGTATCTCTGATAGCAAATGCAGGTAAAGTTTATTTTTATGCTGAAGGCGGTACGGGTTCATCGGCTCAGTTTGGTTATAATTTGTTTTTGCAGATTGGTGTTACAAGTAATTGTTTTACAGATCCGGAACTAATGCTTATGTCTACCGCTCATTTGAAAAAAGGAGATGTAGCATTATGCATGAGCTATAGCGGGTGCGTTGAAGATGTTTTAAATGTAATGAAGTTTGCAAAACAAAATCAAGCTTCAGTAATATGCATCACAGGCTTCCCAAACTCACCATTTACTAAAATGGCAGATATATCGTTATCATATAGCTGCAATATACATGATGACCTTCAGTATCTTCATGTAGCAAGAATTTGTGAGGTAGCTATTATAGGAATTTTACAATCAGGAATAGTTAGCCAGATGTTAGATGGGAAAGATAAAAGAATTAAGGATTTAAAATATGCCATAACAAGTAGGAGAATAAAATAAAGAGAAGCCAATGCAATCATTTTGCTTTGGCTTTTTTTATTATGGCTTTAGCCTGGCTGAGTGCGCAAAGCGTGCGAAGTCAAAAAACCACCCGCTATGCGGGTGCGCATCGATTGTTATACAAAAAAATCACCTTTCCGTTAGAATAGAAGTGTTCAAGCTACTATATCAACGAAAGGAAAGGTGATTTTAATGGCCAATAAGGCAAATAGT
>JAYFNB010000007.1:0-12461 GCA_034933685.1 Lachnospiraceae bacterium
TGCTCTTTTTGCCTTCCAGATAATCCTTGACCGCAGATAGTTTTTGTTCATATGTCTTTCCTTTTTGTGGCATAAAAATGCTCCTCCTTAAAGCAAACAGTTTTATTATTTTAACTGTCTACCATAAGGGGAGCATATCACACTGCTATTATTTGAAAGTTTTATTGGGTACAATTTTAGCAAAGTGTAAAGTTGTGCATAGCCTACTTTGGTAGGGGCCAAACGAAATATATATTAGTAGTAAACTCGGCCATACAAATTTTAAAAATAAAAATTTGTATGGGGATTCTTTTAGAAAAGTATTCGCGCCAGGAAGTTGCTAGCTACATATGACATGGTTATTGTCTACTCAAGTCACGTTGAGGCGATAATAATGATGACGTATTGTGGTGACAAGGCTGAAAATGAGGTTTAAACCACAAGATGTTGTGGTTTTGAAGAGATTTTGGGGCTTAAAAAAGGGCAAAAAAGTGCCGTTTTTGAGCCTCAAAAAACAGCTAAAATATAGATGACATAGGGCGTTTTAAGAAAATATAGTAAAATCAGAGGTTAAGTCCAGGTCAATAAAATGACACTTGAATTTAACCTCTTTTAATATATATGGAAATATTTTGAAGAAACATGTATAATAAAATAAAAATGTGCGAGGAGTAAAAAATTCATTAGACGCAGATTTTGCAATGGAATTAATGAGTTTGATCTTGAAAAGAGATCCGACAACATTCGTATTTGCATGAATTATTTGTTTGAGTATTTTAACAATTACTTGATACCAAGCCAGCAGACGAAAAGATAGTATTTCATGAACAGAAACTGGAAAGTATAGAATTATAATTTGTGATTATGATTCAGAAGTTAGATACTGGATAGCTTCGATCTATGCATTACATGGTAAATACATGAATAAACAGTTAATCAATTTGATGACGGTTGATTATTTTCTTTTTACGATAGTGAGGCTGAGCTCAGAGCGTTGTCGTATGATATATATCCTAATGTAGATAAGGATTATTTTGAACGCTTATTTGATGAAATCAAAGAAATTAGAGTAAGAGTACGAAAATCATATCAAAAAATAACGAATATATATCTACTGCAATGTACTACAGTGTGAATGCTCCGCTTACAAGGACATTCTTTGTATCTGTTCAAAATAATATATGTTTTGTCGTATGGAATTTACGAGGATGGGAGAGAGTATGGCACAGATGAAGGTTGAAGTGTTCAAAATAGCAATTTGTGATGACAATCCCCAAATATGCGGAGAGTTAGAACTCATGATAACTACATTTTTGAATAAAAAAGGAATTATCAATGGAATTGAGGTGTTTTATTCAGGTGAAGAGCTGATACGTTATTTGAAGGAGGGAGAGATGTACGATTTAATTTATATGGATATTGAATTTCCGAGTATCAATGGTGTAGAGATTGGAGTTTTGATACGAGAAGAGTTACATGATGAAATGGTGCACATTGCATATATTTCTGGAAATAAGGAGTATGCGATGGAACTTTTTCAAGTAAGGCCAATCGATTTTTTAGTTAAACCGTTACAAAAGATTGAAATTATAAAAACATTACAAAAAGCTATAGAACTAACTCTAAAAAAAGATGAATCATTCTATTTTAAGATTGGAAAAAGCATAAAAAAGGTTCACGCTAAAGAAATATTATATTTCTCTAGTAGCCTTAAAAAAATTGCTATACATATGAATCAGGGAATTGAAGTGTTTTATGGGAAAATTTCGGAACTTTCTATGCCAACAAATGATTTTGTACAAGTACATAAGTCTTATATTGTCAATTGGAACTATGTGAAAAGTCTGAAATATGATATGTTGGAAATGATGAATGGTGAGAAAATCACTATTAGTAGACACTATAGAAGTCAGATTCATGAAAAAATAAAAGAGTTGGACGAGGTGATTTAAACAAGGGAATTAATGCAATATGGAACAGGGATTTACATAATTTGCAATTTCTTTAGAACTTTTATTATATTTAGATTTCTTAATTTATTTTTCTATTCCACAAGAGATGATGAAAAAACTATAAAACGAATTGTTTTTTGGTCATATGCTTTTATTAATAGCGGAATTTATTTGTTAATTGATGAACCAATTATAACATTCTTGACGAATATTTTTTTATATTTAGCATTAACCTGCACTTTTCGTGGAAAATGGCAAGTAAAAATGGTTGCAGGTTTTGCAGTATTAGCTATGGGAATATTGTGTGAAGGAATTGTTTTTAGAAGTGCCTTGCTGGGTGGCTATTCACAGGAAAATGCACTGATTATTACTTATGTATTAAGTGATTTTTTATTTTATACAATCGTATTGATAATTGAAAGATTATTTGATATTAAGTCTGGGATGGAAGTATCTTTTGTGGGGGGAGCAAGCATTGTCATAATACCAATCCTTACGGCGATTATGGATATTTATTTACTGAGTGTGTCTATAAATGAGTTGTTGAATATCACTATTGTGTGTGGCTTATTTGTAATTAACATTTTGTTTTTCTATTTCTACCAAGGTGAGATTTATAGAAATAATTTGGAATACGAAAAAAGATTGTTGGAAAATCAAAATAATGCGTATGAGGAACAAATAAATATTATACAAGAGTCGGAAGAGAACATGAAAAAACTAAGGCATGACTATAAAAATCATTTTTATTCAATTCATACTATTTTGGAGGAGATAGACAATGAGGACATAAAAGAATATCTGGCTAATATGAATAAATTTATTAATCGTTCAGAGACACGTGTAGTAACAGGTAATTCTAAACTGGATAGCATGTTAAACTACAAGATTAATGTAATAAAAAATATGGGAGTAACTACAGAAATTGATTTGCAAATTCCAAAAGATATAGAAATATCATTATTTGATATTACTGTTATTTTTGGTAATTTATTTGATAATGTAATAGAGGCTTTGTATCATATTGAAAACGGATTTTTTATGCTAAAAGGTAGGTATGAAAAGAATACTTTGTATTTTCTTTTAAAAAATAGCTTTGACGGAAAAATAACTAGGCAAAATGGGGTTTTGAAATCAACAAAGAAAAATCCCAGTAAACATGGTATAGGGTTGAAGAACGTCGAAACCATTTTGAACAAATATAAGGGTAATTTAGAGATTGACTTTGATGAAAAATATTTTTATACCAGAATTTTTATACATAAATAATTTTGAAAAGCGACTGGAGTATTTGATTCAGTCGTTTTTTTAGTTGAATTTAGGTTAAAAATAGAAAAAAGGTGTCAATTATGGAAATTAGAAAATTATTTGTTTTTTTTGCTACTATTTTGCAAAAGCAAGAGAATTACATTCCTACTGAACCAGAAGCAAGAGAGGAAAAATTTGATTTTTTAGAAGACTTGGTGGAAGAAGTTATGGATGAAGAAAATGAAGAAATTGCTAAATTAAAGACGCACTTTAATAGCATAGAGGATGTAGAAGCCGATTTGGAATCTGTTGGTAGGGAAAAATCAACGGTTGCACATGAGCAAGAAAAAACGATGTCTGAATATAATATTGATGAAGCTAAAAAAGTATATTTTTATAGCGATATTTTGATGGAGAAAATAAATAATAATGAATCTCTTGACGAAGAAGATTATATTTGGCAAGTACCTATTGTTAATGCGTTAGGGGATAATGGTGTCGCTTATAGATGAAAGCGGTTATTTGGAGCCTTCTGCATTGGAATTTCCTATTGACAATAGAGAATTATATCTTAGTAATGATGAAATTTTGCAAATAATAAATGATTACACAGATGATAATATTTCTGAAATTTATTTTGCAAATATTCCGGTTACTGTTAATGGAGTAGTTTGTGCAATTGTGAAATTAGATACGGATGAGTCACTATTTATACCAATTCAAGATGTCCAATATTATAATGACATGGAATTGGGAGAAGTTTATACATATGATGAAATGATGGATTATATAGATATGTAAAATAAATCATTTTATAAAATTAACATGTTAAGGTCTAAAAGAGACTATTACAAATATGGGCAGGGCCATTTTACGATGACTCTTGCCCATATTTTGTGTTTAAGTAGCGCAGAAAGTCATTTGTTATACTATCTAATTTATGGTAAAATATAACAAATAAATATGACTGTTGAAAGGGGATTAAAAATTAGAAGGGAAATAAGAAAGATTTTTGTATAGCATTATTATTAGTAACGCTGATCATTCCAAGCACAACTGCATTTGCTGATAACGAGGAAAGAAGCTGGATAATACTCTCTTCTATGTCAAAAAGTTTAATTCAAACAGAAGTAATTGACAGTAAAATTTATGCTCTAGGCGGAGGTGATTCATCAGTAGAAGTATATGATCCATCTACAGATGTATGGATAACGTTGGCTCCGATGCCAATAGCACAAGGAAGTCCTCAAATAGAAGTGATTGATGGTAAACTTTACACTATTGGAAGCGTGGATTCAGATGCAGATTCAGATTTGTTATCATCAACAGAAGAATATGATCCTTCCACAGATACTTGGACAATATTGGCTTCTATGTCAACACCCAGACACGGATTTGAAACAGAAGTAATTGGTGGTAAAATTTATGCTATTGGGGGATTGGAGGAGCAAAGAACAGATGGATTTCCACCAAAGTTATCCTCAGTGGAAGTTTATGACCCATCCACAGATACTTGGACAACAGTGTCTTATATGTCAACACCTAGGTACAGTTTTCAAACAGAAGTAATTTACGGTAAGATTTATGCAATTGGTGGGCTTGGGCCTATTGATTCATATCCATTATCATCAGTAGAAGTATATGATCCTTCTATAGATACTGGGACACCACTATCGTCTATGTCTGAAGCTCGGTATTATTTTTAAACAGAAGTAATTAACGGAAGAATTTATGCTATTGGCGGACAAATTTCTGATGAAATAATGTTGTCATCAATTGAAGTATATTACCCCTCTATTGATATGTGGGTAACGTTGCCTTCTATGGATGCAGTTAGGGCTGGATTACAAACAGAAGTAATTGATGATAAAATTTATGCAATTGGTGGGGAGGATTTCGTTGACGGTTATGCTCTTGGTGGTATCGGAGGAAATCGTTATGGTGGAAGATTATGCTCGGTGGAAGCCTATAAAATTAATTCTAGTACAACGCCATAACAGAGGCCTTGAGGTGGAATAGATGCCGCTATTAGCAACATTCTTAATGAAAAAAAGTAGATATAACCTCAATTTATGGAATTATCTATTTTATTGCAAATTTAAATCATTTTACCAGAAAAAACATTTGATTTGACAAATTGTAGTAGTTTAAAAAAGGGACTATAGCATTGGCTTTAGTCCCTTATTCAGTTAAAAATAGAAAAAAAGGTGTTAATTATGGTGATTAGTAAATTATCTGTTTTTTTTTGCTACTATTTGTATATGATACATCTAAACTTCAGGTGAAAGCTTTGTAAAAACAATCATCACTCCTGTATAATGGGAGCTGAGAGATAACCACTTATGATGGAGATTACAAAATGAATAATTACAAACATCTTACAAAAGACGAAAAGGAATATGCAAGGATTTTACAGGAACAAGGTTTTAGCTTAATAGAAATTGCTTTTAAACTGAAACGGTATCCATCCGAACTAAGCTGTGAATTTAGGAGAAATGGATATAAAAATGGTAACTTTACTGCTAATTATGCACAAAAGTTATCTGAAAATAGAAGGTGTATGAGTGGGAAAACTCTAATTCTAAAAAGTGAACAATTTCATAGATACATTCATGAACATCATGTTTGGGGTTGGTCTGCGGAGCAGATATCTGAGAGAGTAAAGACAGAAAATTTGTCATTTCCTACTTCATATGCAACTATTTACCATGCTGTTGATAGCGACGTAATGACAAAGCAAACCAAGAAGCTTATGCGTTTCAAATGGGAGTACAAGAAACATAAGTCAACTGAAAAGAGAGGCGAGATACAGGCTACAACGTCTATACACGACCGTCCTGCTTCTATTGAAACACGCTTAGAGGTTGGTCACTGGGAGAGCGATACTGTGATTGGAATGCGAAAATAGGACGTTTTGATACACAGGTGGTAAGAAAAACAGGAAATCTAATTCTTTTTATTTGCCAGACCGAAAAGACCATATATATAAATAGTTTTAAAAAACGATTGAGGTATTGGCTTCGGTCGTTTTTTGGTTAAAGTTATGCTAAAAATAGAAAAAAAGATGTCAATTATGGCAATTATCAAATTTTCTGTTATTTTTTGATATTATTTGTATGTTACTAAAAACTTTTACAAATATTGGGAGGTAGTTGGATGAAAAGTAGAATCAATTTGTTGGCATTAGGAAAGATGATGTGTGCATTTGCTCTATTCATTACAACAATGAATGTAAATACAACTTGTGTATTTCAGGCGCATCAGCCTAAATTACCAAAAGGGGCAGAGAAACTACGCAAAGTATAACAAATAATACATAAATTTGTGTATTATTTGGTATGTCTTTGTGTATAAAAAACATTTAACAAATTGTAAATCTATGTATTAAATGTAAAAATATTGGGGCGAATAACTAAATCCAAAGAAGATTTTTTAGTTAATTCGTAGGAGATAAAGGAGGTTACAAGGATGAAAAAATGGTGCGCTTTAAGTTTATCTTTGATTTTGACCATAAGTACTGCTTTACCAACATTAGCAGCAACTAGGACAGGTCTATGTGTGGGAACAGATTTTGGATACTTATCTAACGGTAAATGGGATATTGACACGAGTGAGTATACATACAATGTAAATAGTGTATTAAATGATTTAGGTTATAGATCAGAATTTATATTTGCTCCTACAGCAAGTATTCTTAGAGATTCCAATTTGGATGGGGAAGACAGACTGTCATCAGACATACTATTTTTGGCTGGGCATGGAACAGCAGATACTGTAAGGTGGAACTATAATAACAATTCTTCTGGTAGTTATTTGTGTGGAGTTAAAGATGGTGATGACAGCACTTTAAAATTTGCGGAGAGCGAAAATTTTTCGAATTATTATGAATATAATTTTGTCGGATTAGAAAATTATGATATGGACAGTGTTCGTCTTGCTATGTTTATGGCTTGTAATACAGCAGCTTCATCAGTTAATATTACTTCAATGGCTGTAAATCAATATGGAGCTGATGTTGCTATGGGATGGAAAGTACCGATTGATTATACAGATGCAGGAAAGTGGTCATCAGCTTTCTTTGAAGCTGTTAGACAAGGTCAAAGCATTTATGATTCTGCATATATAGCAAATGATTCATATAGTTATTATAATCCTGCTGCAATAACAGCGTTTCAAATATATGCAGAGCAATATAGTTACGTTGATAGATGTCTAAATAATATAGGCGAATTTTCTTTAAGGTCTAATTTAAAGTCTGATGAGGATACAGATAAATTGAATATAGAAAAATACGATGTTGATGATTATATTGAGTATTCTTTTGAAGATAAAGATACACATGAAATTGAAGAATATATTAAGAATCATATTGATAAAAATTTTGATTTGGATTATTATAATATATATCAAGATATTAACATAGAAGGTATGGAAAATGAAGAAAGAGGAACAGTTTCATTTGTATTAAAAGTTGGTGAATTTGAAACGCCAATCAAATATAGAGTTTTTATTGAAGATGGTGTTGTAAAAAAAATACATAGCAATGGAGAACATTCGTATAATGACAGTATAAAGCCGTTGAGGATGAATCATATTAGTGAAGATGAATTGTTAGAAACAGCTACTAGCAATATTATTGTTGCAGATAATGAATCTATTGTCAAAAAAGAAATTTTCAAAAAATATGATACAGAACCATATTATGTTGTCTCTTTTACTATTAGGAACGATATTATGAATGAGGAACATATTGAGTCTTATGAACATAGGATTTAACAAATTAAAGGCTAGAGTATATCTAGCCTTATTTTAAAGTTAAGGGAGGGAATAAATTGTATAATAATACGGTAAGAGGAATAAGTAAAATTTGTTTTTGGTGTATAATTTGTTTTGCATTTTTTGTAGGGATAAGCATAAATGTTTATGGAAATATTAAGACTGATTTTATATATCATGAAGCATTATCAGAGGTTATTTGCACAGAAAATAATTATGGTAATCTTTATAAATATATTGAAGAACATATTGATCCAATGTTTGATTATTCATGTTATAAATTAGAAAAAATTGACGTTGAATATGATGATAAAAATAGAATACAAAATGGAATTTTAAAATTTCATTATGTAATTGATGGGATAGAAACAAAAATAGAATATACCGTAGATTTCTCGGGTGGAAAACTAAACTCAATTAAAAGAATTGGAAAAGTAGATTATACTTGCAACACAAAATATGGATATATAAAGGAAACAAACGATGAAATTGTGCTTCCGTTAATTGATGGAATTGAGGCTTACAAAAGAACAGTTGTCATAGATGTAGGTGATAAGAAAATAACTAAGCAAGACGGTAAACAACTTGAACATATATCAATTTATATATCCGATAGTGGAAAAACAATGATATCAACTGATGATTTAGCTAATGTTTTAAATTATGATATTTCATTCGATGAGGTAAAGAACATAATTATTTTTGGTGAATATAATAAGTACGCTCCTTATAGATGTGATTTTAAAATAGACACTAAAGATGGGATAATTATCTCTACTAGAAATTTAGAACAAGTACGAAAAAAAATCGATGTGTTATATAAAGATTCAAAGGTGTATGTACCGCTTAGGGACGTTTTAAATGCAGTAGGAATTGAAGATAGTCGTATGACATGGTTACAACCTAGTAAATGTCTTGAAATAAGTTTCACCCCTAATTTCAACACTGACAAAATAACGATAGGTGAAATTGATGGTAAATATAATGCAGAGTTAAATGCTAATACACCTCATATCGTTACTATAACTAACAAAGCAGATATAGCAGATATTGTAAATATTTGTACTTCATCATCATTTAAAAGTTCTACTGCCGAAGATCCAAGAATTCAAGGAGATTGTACGTTATATATTGACTTTAATAATGGAACAATAATTTTTATATATGATGTTGGGTATGATTATGGAGAGTTTTTAGGTACAAGTTTTTTACCATCTGGGATTAGAAATTGGGCTGTTTCAAAATTAAATTAAGAAAATATTGAGAAAAATATGTAGTGTTTGAATTATAAAAGGTTTCTAGGTTTTTAAAATTCTTAGCGACTAGGGGGGTTGACGTACTAGTCGCTTTTTTGTAGAAATTAATGATATAGACAAAATATTAAAATAATCAGTTTGTATGGAGTAGAGAAATATAGAAATTTAGAAAAAATGAAAATTCCTAAATGTCAGTTTTTCCAATAAGAACAAATAAGGAGGAATAAAGACATGAAGCAAAAATCAATTTGCCTATTTATATTTTTTTCATTAATTTTTGGGACATTCACTTCTGTACAAGCTGATACAACAAACGGAATAAGACAGATGACTGGAAATAAAAGTGTATTTATTGTAATGAAAAATGGTGACCTTTGGGCATATGGGTCCAATGAATATGGTCAGTTTGGAACTGGCGATACAAAAAATATTGAAACACCACAAAAAATTATGGAAAATGTAAAGCAGGTATCAGCAGGACAATATATTAAAGCTAAGTGGACATATATTTTAAAAAATGATGGAAGTCTATGGTCCACGGGATACAATAGCCATGGAGAGCTTTTAGATGGGACAAAGAAGAATAGTTCCATACCAGTAAAAATAATGGATAACTGTAAACAGGTGACAGGGCAGTTTATACTAAAAGATAATGGAACCGTGTGGAATGCCAAGAGGATAGAAGATTTTGCAGATAAGGATCATGAAATTAATGCTAGGTACGAGTTAGTTAAGGAATATGACGATGTTCAAAAACTAATGGATAGAATATATGATGGTAGCAGACGTCCTCCAATTATCAAAAAAAATGGGTTAGTTGCAAATGACTTTTTTAATGATTCGAAGATTATATCCGGAAGAGTTAAAGATGCCATCGTAGATGATACATCGGTGGATAACAGGTATAAAACAGCCGCATATTTAAGAGAGGATGGAGTTTGTATTGTTACGGCAGACTATGGTTACGCATATTTAACTAGAAAAAAGGTTTGTGAATTAAAAAATATAGCTGAAATTAAAGCATGTGAAAGCTATTTTGAAGAGGATATTTCAAGTGGTAGTATAGCTGTACTCAATAATGATGGGACTTTATATTCTATTACATATGACGGGAAAGCCAATAAAGTGGCTAACGGAGTGCAGAAAATATATCATAATAATTACTATTTAACTAAGGATAACACACTTTTTAAATGGAAGGCCAATTTTCAAAATGATACCGAATTTAAAGAAACTTTGGAAACTAAACAGGTTGCAAGTAATGTAGCGTTTGTTGATGAAAAGGGTTTTGTGCTAATTAATTTCGATGGAAGTATATGTACATTAAATTATTTTTGGTCGGAAGGAATATGCGAAAAAGCATGTCAATTGCCGTTTGTTATCAATGAACAGGATTCTGTTTATCAATAGTAGAATGCTATTAAGAGTATGATGTATAATAACAGATAATTGCATGAAAACAAACATTTGAATTTTGGAGAATGTTTGACAATTCAGATTCCATGACTAATGTAAAAGTCATACAATAGCTAAAGACGGGTTACAACCTATTAATATCATCTTAAATATGAGCAAGTTAAGCAAATGGAAGAAGAGCGTTTCTTCTTGAGAGCGAGGATACGAAACTGATGAGTTATTTTGAAGCAATCGGTTTAAAGTTAATCGAAAAAGAATTAATTGAGCAGGATGAAAAGGAAATATATATTTTTGGATTGCAACAGGGATTTTATTTTGTTTTAAATATTATAACAGCAATTACTATTGGAATATTCATGGGAAAAGCACGGGAAATAATAATATACATACTTATGTTTATCCCATTAAGGATGTTTGCAGGAGGGTATCATGCAAATTCCTACTGCAGTTGCTATATTATTTCATCTGTAATTACCTTTTTTACCTTAAAAATGACAACAATCATGGAGCATAGTTTTTATTGGTTATCAATAGGGAGTGTTTCTATATTGATAATTTGGCTCTTATCCCCTATTGAAGATAAAAACAAACCTTTAGAAAAAGAAGAAAATAAAAAATATCAAAAAATAACAAGAAGTATTTTGCTTTTTGAAATTACTGTAGCAGTAGCAATGTGGATGCTGAAGTTTTACAATGCCTACTTTACAATAGTGAGTATTTTTGTGGTATTGGCTTTATTGCTGATTGTTGGATGGTGCAAAAATCAAAATATGAAAGTTTAAACAATGAAAGTAAAAGAATGACATAGAATTGCGGTCAAGAATGCTATGAAGAGATTATTAAAAAATTATGACTTAAAATCAAGCAAAATGTCATCTATTTGAGGGTCAAAAATGGGCAGAAATATAGATGACATACCTATTTTAAGAGAATTTTATTACAGTAAGGCTAAGAGGTAGGTCGTTGAACGACCATCACTTAGCTTTTTTATATGCCTTAATACTGCTATTATTTTATAAGGAGACTCAGTATGAAAAATAAAAAAATGATTGTTATTCCCACTTTAGTTAGTTTTAGGAACAAACTTGGGATACAAGGCAGGAAAATTAAAAGAGTAGTATTTATCATTAACAAATCTAACTTTTCAAACTTATATTCTCTAGAGTCAACTTTAAGTCAATTAAAATTTTTTGGTATTGTTGGTTGGTAATTTATCTTCCTATAATGTGTTATCCAGAAAGGGGATAAGAAATGGCAAAATATGAAAAGTGTGACATGGAGATTTTAATAAAATTCTTCAGCAATTAAATGGAGATGTTTTCAAAAGTGGGTTGAGCATAGAATTGGTTAATAAAAGTAATTACGAGTGTGAAAATGTTAAAATGGCCGTTAGGGTATATGATAAATATTCTATGAGAAATAGCAGTAGAGCAAGTTTAAATGTTACTATTATTGACAGTGGAAGGGAAGTTTTCATATCTGCCATTGGTGCCATTTTTAATTTTAGATTGGGAGCAGAAAGTGAACTAACTGAAGTCGTTGCAAACAGTGTCAGAAAAATGGGAGTATAATTTGAACAACTCAACCTACCCTTGAAGCGATAAAAAAGATGACATAATAATTATACAATTCAAGATAATATATGCATGGTTTTACGTATAAAACCAGTGAATCAGTTCTGTCATTCAAATCACGTTGAAACGTGCGTACTTTTGTCCCACAAAAACCCACAAACATCTCCACCGTCTTTATAAACAGGAAAATTGAATAAAATAGACTTCAAAGGCAATTTAGCCTCGTCACATGGAAAAATCTCTATTTCTTTGATTAAAGA
>JAYFNB010000008.1:0-4999 GCA_034933685.1 Lachnospiraceae bacterium
AGTGTATTAGATTCGCCCTGAAACAGAAAGGAGCCCGGCAATTGCTCTTAACGAGCATTCGTCGGGCTCCTTTCATAGACTTGCCTGAAGGGAACTGTGACTTTTTAAAAGAAATTACCTTATTTCGTTACAGCCCCTTAAAATATTAAATGCATAACCTTTTATTTATTTTCAGCAACAGGTTTCATTTCTAGTGGTCTCATTGTAATTTCATTTAATAAAGGTTTTTTACCTGTCGTTTCAAAAACAAAAGCTACCTCAACATTTTTAGCCTTAGAACCATTGGCCAAATAAATGACACGGTCGGCTTTGTCAAACTTTTGCAAAATTGCCAACTTACTGTTAGAAAGAGATCCAAGCTGTTCTTTAACTGTTTTTTTCAATTCCATAAACTTAGAAGCAGGTAAGTTTTTTGCCAGCCCAGGAGTAAAGTTCTTGGCAAGCTCAACATAATCAGATTCTCCGGCAATACAGGCAATTGCTTGTTCTGAAATTTTCTCCTCAGAAGTTAACAAACTACCATTGCTTGCAAAACACATACTAGCAAAATACAATACAAATACAGTTGCCAAAAGCATAATCTTTTTTATCATAAAAACGCCCCCTTATTCTTGTTATGATTACTTACAATAGAGAAATATTTTTCTGCCTATTACAAACTTTTTTCCATTCTTTCCATTGCTTCAATTGTACCTTCTCTGCTGCCAAAAGCAGTAAGACGCAAATACCCTTCTCCCATGTCACCAAAGCCCGCTCCGGGCGTACCAACAATAGCCAGTTTCTCCAACAAATAATCAAAGAATTCCCATGAACCCATACCATTAGGACATTGCATCCAAATATAAGGAGAATATATACCACCAAAATATTTGATACCGATTTTATCTAATGTAGCCATCATTATGCGAGCATTTTCACGATAAAATTCCAAAATCTCTCCGCACTCTTTGACGCCTTGCTCAGAGAAAGCTGCTTCTGCCCCACGTTGTATAATATATGGTACACCATTAAACTTTGTGGTTTGGCGTCTTAGCCACATTTTATTTAGCTCCATCATTGTCCCATTACCTGCTTTGCGTTTCAACTGGTGTGGCACAACTGTATAACCACAACGAGTACCCGTAAAGCCTGCCGTCTTTGACAAAGAACATAATTCAATAGCACATTTTTTAGCATCCTCAACAACATAAATGCTACGTGGAATATCTGAATTAGTAACAAAGGCCTCATAGGCAGCATCATACAAAATAACTGCATCATTCTTTAGTGCGTAAGCAACCCACTCTTCTAACTGTGGTTTAGTATAGGCAGCACCTGTTGGATTATTGGGTGAACATAAATAAATCACATCAGCTTTTATTGTATAATCAGGCATAGGTAGGAAATTGTTTTCCGGTGATCCCTTAACATAAACTATTTTACGTCCACGCATAATATTAGTATCTACGTAAACGGGATACACCGGATCCGGAACCAAAATAATATTATCATCACTAAAAATGTCTGTAATATTACCACAATCACTTTTGGCACCATCACTAATAAAAATTTCGCTAGTTTCTAAAGTAACTCCATGGTTGGCATAATATTTTACTAACGCAGTATGAACAAAATCATATCCCTGTTCCGGACCATAGCCGCGAAAAGTTTCTTTGACTCCCATTTCTTGCACTGCTTTTTCCATGGCGGCAACTACTACCGGGGCCAATGGTAAAGTAACGTCGCCAATACCCATGCGAATTACTTTCTTATCAGGATTTTCTTTTACATATTTTGAAACTTTCGCTGCTATTTGCGAAAACAAATAGCTTTCTTTTAAATTACAATAGTTTTCGTTCATTATTGCCATAATTGGTAGTCCCCCTCAAAAAATGTTAGATTATTTGTGCATAATTTCGTTCGGTATTTCAATTTCTCCCTCAAAAACCAGTGTAGCCGGGCCCTTTAAGAGAATATGATCGTCGGATTTACACTTTACTTGCAACTTTCCACCTTTAACTAAGACATTTAAATACTGATCTTTTTGCCCTGCATGACCTAAAGCAATTGTAGTATACGCTACAGCACAAGCTCCTGTTCCGCATGCCCACGTTTCTCCGCTGCCCCGTTCCCAAACACGAAATTTTACAGTATTTTCATCGATTACTTGTACAAATTCTACGTTAGTTCGTTCAGGAAACAAAGGATGATTTTCTATCTTAGGTCCGATGTCTTCAAGTTTAACAGCCTCCACGTCATCCACAAAAATAACAAAATGAGGATTACCCATGGAGACAGCCGTACCGTTATATACAACATCGTGATTGGCATCAATAGCTAACCCTTGATCCATAAAAACATAATGATCACTGATCATAGGAATTTCCTTGGTCCTAACTATTGCTTCTCCCATATCAACAATAGCATCGGTAACTTTTCCATCTACAACGATGGTATCAATGGTTTTAATACCACTTAAAGTTTCCAATGTTATAGTTGTTTTATCAGTTAGGCCTTTGTCATAAACATATTTAGCGATGCAGCGAGTACCATTACCGCACATTTTTCCTTCTGACGCATCCGCATTAAACATACGCATCCTAAAGTCTGCAACTTCTGACGGACAAATGCAAATCAATCCATCCGCACCAATACCAAAACGTCTATGGCTCACATATTCAGAAATAGCATTAGGATTTGGTAATTCTTTCTCCATGCAATTAACATATACATAGTCATTACCACAGCCATGCATTTTTGTAAATTTCATTTTCATCTTTGCACCTCCCCATCTTTATTCTTTGTATATTGTAGATTTCATTATACCTAATTTTGCACCAAAAAGAAAGTCATTCCATATATTTGCCCCCATTCTATCTATATAATGGTACAATATGTTAATATTATGTTATAACCGCTACTAGGAGGCAGTGCTCATGAAAAATTTTACCTATACTATTAAAGATGCCAAAGGGCTTCATGCCAGACCGGCAGGCTTATTAGCTAAAGAAGCTAAAAAATTTAACTCTAAAATAATTATTACAGCTAATGGTAAAACTGCAGATTTAAAACATATTTTTGCCGTTATGTCTTTGGGTATAAAATTTGCAACAACAGTGACTATTACTATAGATGGAGAAGATGAAGACGTTGCTGAACTAACTTTAGAAAAGTATATTAAAATTAATCTGTGACGTAATTTAAACTAATTTTAAGGAGGCTTACTATGCTATTATTAAAAGGCAAGGGCGTTTCCGACGGCATAGCCATCGGACAACTTGCTATCTATAATCATTGTCTGAACTCAATACCACATTATATTATTGCTGACCCTGAAAAGGAAATTCAACGTTTTCAAAAAGCACAGCAAGCTGCCCTTGAGAACTTTCAACAACTTTATGCTGCTGCCCTAAAGGAAGTAAGTGAAGAAAATGCCAATATTTTCGCAGTCCACCAGATGATGCTGGAAGACTGCGACTATGTTGAGGAAATAGAAAGAGTAATAAGATTAGAAAAAGTAAATGCCGAATTTGCAATAAATATAACTGCAAAAAAATTTGCCAAAGTCTTCACCGATATGGAAGATGAATATATGCGAGCCAGAGCTAGCGATATACATGATATTTCCAACAACCTCCTAGCGTTTCTTGCTGGAAAAACAAAGACTAAATTATCCTTCAATAGTCCTAGCGTATTGGCAGCAACTGATTTAACGCCTAGTGAAACTATGCATCTTGCAAAGGGAAAAATTCTTGGATTTATTACTGAACATGGCTCAGCTAACTCACACAGCGCAATTTTAGCCCGCGCACTTGGTATTCCTGCCGTTATCGGTGTCCGCAAATTACTGTCTAAAATATCCGCTAATATGACTGTCGTCATAGATGGTTTTACCGGTGATATATATCTTAATCCCGATGAAAAAACTTTAGCTAACATGACCAATAAAATTGAAACACTAAAATATCACCAAACCCTCTTAAAGGAATTAAAAGGACAACCTAATATTACTATGTCAGGTAAAGAAATAAAACTTGCTGCCAACATTAGCGGTCCTCAGGATTTAGCAGCAGTCCTTGAGAATGATGCTGATGGTATAGGCCTTTTTCGTAGTGAATTTCTCTATTTGGAAAACAAAAAAATTCCAACAGAAGATGAGCAGTTTACAGCTTATAAGACTGTAATTGAAACCATGGCCGGAAAACAAGTCATCATCAGGACATTAGATGTTGGCGCTGACAAAAATATTCCTTACCTAAAACTTTTCCCGGAAAATAATCCCGCTATGGGGTGCCGAGGTATTCGGTTTTGCTTAATGCAGCCTGAAATTTTTAAAATTCAATTACATGCTATTTTAAGAGCATCAGCATTTGGTAACACTGCCATCATGCTCCCACTTATTACTTCAATCCATGAAATACATGCTGCTAAAATAATCTTAGAAGAGGTTAAAGTTTCTCTGCGTCAAAACAATATACCCTTTGACGAAAATATCAAGGTTGGCATTATGATTGAAACTCCTGCTGCTGCCCTTATTAGTGAGGATTTAGCCAAGGAAGTCGACTTCTTTAGTATAGGTACCAATGATCTTACACAATATACTTTAGCCATTGATAGACAAAACCAGAATTTAAGTTCTTTCTTTAATCCACAACATAAAGCCATATTTAAATTAATTGCCCAAACTATAGAAAGTGCTCATAAAAATGGGATTTGGGTCGGCATTTGTGGCGAACTTGGAGCAGATACTAACCTTACTAAAATGTTTCTTGAGCTTGGAGCTGATGAGCTATCTGTGTCACCTCCAGCTATTCTGCCACTAAGGAAGAAAATAAGAAGCCTAGAATAAATAATCACAAAACGGCTACAGGCAATTTGTAATTGTCTGTAGCCGTTTTCAGTCCAATATATTTTTTAGTTTTAAAGAAAGAAAGGCAAAGAAAAAAGACATACACAAGTGTATGTCTTTTTCTAACCGGCAACTTCCTATCCTCCCAGGGCGCTTCCACCCAAGTACTTT
>JAYFNB010000009.1:0-37951 GCA_034933685.1 Lachnospiraceae bacterium
GGGGAGTTTTTCTTGACAACCCAAAAAACAGTTTTATAATACAAATATGGGCAAGAACCACAAAAAATGGCCTTGCCCATAAAGAATGATCAAATTTTTATATCAGTTTTTTGAGTTTACACGGACTTTGAAACGGTCTCACCTTCCTTGATTGAATTTACCGCAGAGGTTACATCGGCGAGAGTACCAAAGATACCAAGACATATCATATGCTGGGGACAACAGCCTGATATTTCACAGGTTATAACGCTGGATGCTTTTTCTGCAATATCGCTGGCATAAATTATATCGGCCACATTTGCCTGAAATAAACCCACAGCACTAATCTTGTTCTTTGTCAATTCCTCAATAAGCTCTCTATCACGTATTTTATTTATAATCAACTTCAATGTTCCATCAGAAATATTGTTTATTACCCTTATATTCATACTATACTATCCCTCCCTATCAAAGTAAAGATTGCATAGCGGCACTTGCCACATGTATATCTTCATCTACCGTGCCACCGCTTACACCAATAGCACCAATACAATTACCAAAGGAAAATATAGGTAGACCACCGCCTAAAAAGCAACATTTACCACTGTGAGTGTTTTGAAGGCAATAGAAAGGTTTACCTGGAAGCATATTTTTTGATAAATCCTCGGTAGAACTTCGAAATATAGCTGATGTATAGGCTTTACCTGGAGAAATTTCAATGCTTGCTACAAGTGCTCCGTCCATCCGATGCATTATAATCAGATTTCCACTGGCATCTACTATACTAATAACCATTTTAACATTAATAGTAAGTGCTTCCCTTTCTGCGGCATCTACGAGCTCTTTTGCTTTCCAAAGTGGCAAAGTGCTTTCATGTAGAGCAGATGTAACCGCCATTGTGATATCTTTAACTATGTCATTTGACATGTTTTTCACCTCGAATTGATTATCTGCTTTAATAAATTATTTCAATTATATAGACGCATGAATTTTGAAACAAGGCAGAATTCAATCCAATTTTTGATAATCTTGAATACAAGCAGGATTTGACGTAGACAAAAAATATAGGCTTATTTCTACAATTTCATTGTGCCGGTGGTGTTAGCGTTATAAAGAAAAGGTGTGATATGCTTTTAAAGGAAACAGCAGCAAAAGGAAAAGGTGGGGAGTAAATATGGAACTAAATAAATGGGCTGGAACAGACGCAGGGTTAATGAGAATTATTCAGGAATCTGTTCCAGGAAAGCAAATTACAATGGCGCATGTCATATCTAGTCCTGATACAATTATATATCAAAAGCTTGGCTTGGATCCGAAAATTGATTATCAAAAGGCGGCGATAGGGGTACTTACTATGACCCCATATGAAACTGCTATTATTGCAGCAGATATAGCAATAAAACATGCTTCCATTAATATAGGCTTTATTGACCGTTTCAGCGGAACATTAATCATCACAGGGCTAATATCAGATGTTACTATCGCCTTTGAATCTATACTTAAATATGTAGAAACAGAGTTGAACTTTACAATATGTAAAATCACTAGAGCGTAGGTGAAGTATGCGAAAAATAATATTGGTGGGTAGAACAGGAAGCGGAAAAACGTCCTTAACTCAAACGCTTAAAGGGAAAAATATTATATATGAAAAAACTCAATATATCAATCGATTTGATGCAATCATTGATACTCCGGGCGAATATGCGGAAAACAAATTTCTTGCACGAGCTTTAATTTTATACTCTTATGAGGCAGATGTGGTAGGTCTTTTAATGAGTTCCATTGAGGATTATTCGCTATATAGTCCAAATTTGGCAGCAGGAGCTACACGTGAAGTAATAGGAATAGTAACGCAGATAGATAAGGAAAATGCTCGCCCTGATTTGGCAGAAATGTGGCTTAGGCTTGCAGGATGCAAAAAAATTTTTCATCTTAGTGCCGTGACAGGAGAAGGTCTAACGGATTTGATGAATTATTTAAAAGAAGACATATAGAACAGGAAATTTGGCTACAAAACAGTAAATTCTAGAAATTTAAAAAAGGTTGCTTTTTACATAAATTTAGTCTTGATAGTGTTTAACATTACCATGAGTATACGGGTATATTTTAGGTGCAAACAAAAGCAATTCTGTATGAGCATAAAGGTTGTTTCGTAAAAGTTTAGTTTTGCCCAACGGGGCAAGTAAAAGACAGGAGGATAAGATGATGATAGCAAAAGGTTTTACAGAACCAACAGACAGAGTAAAGAGGCTTAAAAATATGATAATGGATGCTACACCTTATGTAGAGTCCGACAGAGCATTATTGGTTACAGAGTCGTACAAAGAGACAGAGGGTTTATCTCCTATTATTAGACGTGCCAAGGCTTGTGAGAAAATTTTCAATAACCTTCCCGTTACTATTCGCAATGATGAATTGATAGTGGGGGCGATTACAAAAAATCCACGTTCTACGGAACTTTGCCCAGAATTTTCTTTTGATTGGGTAGAAAAAGAATTTGATACAATGCCACATAGACTTGCAGACCCTTTTGAAATTCCAAAGGAAACGGCTGAGGAATTACACAAGGCTTTTGAATACTGGGATGGAAAGACGACAAGTGCGCTTGCTGATTCATATATGTCTAAAGAGGCAAAGGACTGCATTGCAAATGGGGTATTTACAGTAGGTAACTACTTCTATGGCGGTGTAGGACACATTTGTGTAGACTATGGCAAAATTCTAAAAAAAGGGTTCCGTGGAATAATGTTGGAAACCATTGAAGCTATGGAAAAAATGGACCGTTGTGATCCAGAATACATAAAGAAACAACAATTTTATAATGCAGTTATCATCACATATAATGCAGCCATTAACTTCGCACACAGATATGCAGAAAAAGCAAGAGCAATAGCAGCAACAGAAATGAACGCAACCAGAAAAGCAGAATTGGTTCAGATTGCAGCAAACTGTGACAGAGTTCCTGAATATGGTGCAAGAAATTTCTATGAAGCTTGCCAGTCATTCTGGTTTATTCAGAGCATGATTCAGATTGAAGGGAATGGACATTCCATTTCTCCAGGACGTTTCGACCAGTACATGTACCCATATTTTGAAGCGGATACTAGTATTTCAAAAGAAAGTGCTCAGGAATTGATTGATTGCATTTGGATTAAGTTAAACGATGTGAATAAAACTCGTGATGAAATCTCCGCACAGGCATTTGCAGGATATGCAGTGTTCCAAAATTTATGCGTTGGAGGACAGACAGAGGAAGGTCTTGATGCAACAAATGCTCTTTCATATATGTGCATGGACGCAGTGTCACATGTTAAGATGCCTGCACCTTCTTTCTCCATTAGAGTATGGCAGGGAACACCAGATGAATTTTTATATAGAGCTTGTGAAGTTGCTCGTCTTGGTCTTGGTGTACCAGCTATGTATAACGATGAAGTTATCATTCCAGCACTAACAAACAGAGGTGTTAAATTAAGAGATGCTCGTAACTATTGTATTATTGGTTGTGTAGAACCTCAATGCCCAAACAAAACTGAAGGTTGGCATGATGCAGCATTCTTTAACGTTGCAAAGGTATTAGAAATTACATTAAACAACGGCAAGGTTGGCGACAAGCAGTTAGGACCAGTTACTGGTGATATCACATCTTTTCAGTCAATGGATGACTTCTATGCTGCATTTAAAAAACAAATGGAATATTTCGTATACTATTTGGTAGAGGCAGATAATTGTGTTGACTATGCGCATGCAGAAAGAGCTCCGCTTCCTTTCCTGTCAGCAATGGTTGATGACTGTATAGGAAGAGGCAAGTCTGTACAGGAAGGTGGAGCAATCTACAACTTCACAGGGCCTCAGGCATTTGGAGTTGCTGATACAGGGGACTCTGTATATGCTATCCAGAAGCATGTATTTGAAGATAAGGACATTACAATGGCACAGTTAAAGGATGCTTTGTCAGCAAACTTTGGTCAGCCTGTTGGCGGACAAAAGCAGGCTTGCTGTAATAGTACAACAGATGAAATGAGAATCTATGAAGCAGTTAAGAAAATTATTAGCACTTCAGGCTCTATTGATATAGCTGCATTACAGTCACAGCTTTCCAACCAATTTGATAGCAGTAAGGCTACAACTTGTACAGGAAGCTATGATGATATTCGCAGATTGCTTGAAAGTACACCTTGCTTTGGTAATGATATTGATGAGGTTGATTTTATTGCACGTAAGTGTGCACAAATTTACTGCTTTGAGGTTGAAAAGTATACAAATCCTCGTGGTGGGCAATTCCAGGCAGGTATTTATCCTGTTTCAGCAAACGTACTATTTGGTAAGGATGTTGCGGCATTACCAGATGGAAGGCTTGCAAAATCTCCTTTGGCTGACGGTGTATCACCAAGAGCCGGAAAGGACAATGCAGGGCCTACAGCAGCAGCAAATTCTGTTGCAAAATTAGACCACTGTATCGCATCAAACGGTACATTATACAATCAGAAATTCTTACCATCAGCAGTAGCAGGAGACACTGGTCTTCAGAATTTCTCATCAGTAATCAGAAGCTACTTTGATCATAAAGGTATGCATGTTCAGTTTAATGTAATCGATAAAGCAACATTACTGGAGGCACAGGCACATCCAGAGCAACATAAGGACTTAGTAGTTCGTGTTGCAGGTTATAGTGCACAGTTCACAGTTTTAGCTAAGGAAGTTCAGGATGATATTATTAGCCGTACAGAACACAACATGTAAGATAGGAGTTGTATGGAATGGAATCAATAAACTACGGTCAGGAAGGACTTGTATTTGATATTCAAAGATATTCCATTCATGATGGTCCCGGGGTTCGTACAATTGTTTTCCTAAGTGGGTGCCCATTGTCTTGTGAATGGTGCAGCAATCCAGAATCGCAGACTTTGAACTTTGTCATAATGTATCAAAAAAAAGATTGCGTGCATTGTGGAAGATGCATCAGTGTATGTAAACATGGAGCAATCCATCCAAACAACGAAGGTTTTATTGACAGGGCAAAATGCAGGGGCTGTGGTGAGTGTGTAAACGCTTGCCCAACAGGAGCGCTGGTACTAAAAGGCAAACGGATGACAGTGGAGCAGGTTGTAAAAGAATTGAAAAAGGATGCTATAACCTATAGACGTTCTGGTGGTGGAATTACTCTTTCTGGTGGAGAGCCTCTGATGCAGTCGGATTTTTCAAGAGAACTTTTTAGAGCCTGCAAAGCTCAGGGATGGCATACTGCAATAGAGAGCACAGGATTTGCAACGGAAGATGCAATTAAAAAGGTTTTTCCATTTGTTGATTTAGGTCTGATAGACATCAAAAATATGGATGCAGAAAAACATAAAAAGCACACTGGAGTCTCTAATGAAATTATCTTGAAAAATATAAAGATTATAGCCCAAATGACTAAGGTTGTAATAAGAGTGCCTGTAATTCCTGAATTTAATTCTTCACCAGAAGAAATTCTTACCATAGCAAGATATGCAAATGAATTAAATGGTGTAAATACATTACATCTGCTTCCATACCATACTTATGGAGAAAACAAGTATGAGCTCCTTGGAAGGGATTATTACTTGAAAGCTGTGAAGCCGTTAATGGCCAGTGAAATGGAAAAACTGCAAAAAATAGTTGAGAGCCAAAATATAAAATGTATTATTGGCGGTTAATATTTAGGACGGGGGAACGATAATGGATCAGCAATTAATAGAAAAGGTAATGAAGCAGGTCACTGATGAACTTGGCATCAGCAGCCAGACTAAGGCTTCTTGCACTTCTGGATGCTGCAATAACGTGGCACTGACAGAATTTGTTGGAACAGCAATTGGCGACACAATCGGGTTAGTCATCGCAAGTGTAGACCCATTGCTAGTTGAAAAAATGAAGTTAGGCAAATTTCGCTCAATTGGTATCATTGGGGGAAGAACAGGTGCAGGACCACAAATTATGGCTGTAGATGAGGCTGTAAAGGCAACAAACACAGAAGTAATTTCTGTAGAACTACCTAGAGATACAAAGGGCGGTGCAGGCCATGGAAGTTTAATCTACATAGGAGCTGAGGATGTTTCTGATGCAAGAAGAGCTGTAGAAATTGCACTTGGATCGCTAGAGAAATATTTCGGCGATGTTTACGGAAATGATGCAGGACATCTAGAATTTCAATATTCTGCAAGAGCAAGCTATTGCATTGAAAAGGCATTTGGAGCGCCTCTTGGAAAAGCATTTGGCATGACTTGTGCAGGACCGGCTGCAATAGGAACCGTATTAGCAGATATTGCTGTAAAGGCTGCGAATGTGGAAGTAATTGGATATTGCTCTCCTACATCAGGTACGAGTTATTCAAACGAGGTTATACTCACATTTACAGGCGATTCTGGTGCTGTAAGGCAGGCAGTAAGAGCTGCAATTGAGGCAGGAAAGAAGATGCTAGGCGCTTTAGGTGATGAACCTAAATCTACGTCTACCCCTTATATCTAGAAAAAATGATGTTTTGAATTCACGTTGAAATTATAACGGGTTAATCTGAAAGGAGAAATAATATGAATGCAGATGCATTAGGAATGGTTGAAACGAAGGGGCTAGTAGGTGCAATAGAAGCGGCAGATGCAATGGTAAAAGCGGCAAATGTTACTTTGGTTGGATATGAGAAGATTGGATCAGGACTGGTAACTGTAATGGTTCGTGGAGATGTAGGTGCTGTAAAAGCTGCTACCGACGCAGGTGCTGCTTCTGCGAGAGCAGTTGGTGAGGTTGTATCCACCCATGTAATTCCAAGACCTCATTCAGACACTGAGAAGATTTTACCAAAATTACTGTAAACCTTATTGTTTAATAAAGAGGAGGTATATTTGACCGTACAAATATACCTCCAAAGAATAAAGGTGGAAGCATTGTGGAAATTAGTGAAGAAAGATTAAAAGAGCTTATTATAAAGGCGATTAGAAGAGTTCAGTTAGAAAATGCGGCTAAACATATCAGTATGGAGAGGCAAAAAGTATATGTTATACTTTCGGGTGCTTTGGATAATCAGGTTAGAGAATGTTTCCTAACTTTAGAAAAACAGTCGAAGTATGAAGTATGTGCTGTTATACCTGATAATCAAGATTCACAAAAGCTTGCTGCTGATATATATAAAGCAAATATATGTACCAAAGTTATAGTAGGAAACCCAGCAGACTTTTTTGAAACAGATGTATTTGTTACCATATTTCCCATTGTATCAAGAGATTTAATTATTAGAACTGCATTAGGGTTTAGTGATACTTATGAAACAAGATGGATTCGCGCAGCAATGGAGAAAGGTCAGAAAATACTTTTTTTGCAAAATGGTCTAGAGAAATTTACGGGAAAAGAGCCAAAAGCTTATATAGAAAGAATTTTAGGATATATTCGAATTATATTGGAATTTGGCATACAAATTGGTAATGAATTTTTGGAAACCTTTTTTTTACCAAGCACGAATAATTTTATCCAAACTGAAAAACGAAAAATTATTACAGCTAGCGATTTGGGTACATACCAAAAAAGTGGCAAAATTTACCTTGGAATTGAGGATGTAATTACAGTAATGGCAAAAGAAAGAGCAGCAGAATTGGGAATTCAAATCTTTAAAACTTATTAAACAAAACCAATGAGGAGGTGAAAAAGTGAAGGAAGCATTAGGATTGATTGAAATATATGGACTGTCAGCTGCAGTAGTAGTAGCAGATGCAATGGTTAAAACAGCAAGCGTTACACTGCATGAAATAGAAAATACAAAGGGAAATGGGTATATGACAATCAAGATATTTGGTGATGTTGGTGCTGTTAATGCAGCTGTTATGGCAGGGAAACAATTAGCCTTGGAAAACAATAAATTTATTTCTGCAAAAGTAATTCCTAGGCCTTCAATCGGTGTAGAAAAATTGTTCTGTACATCCCCAAAGAAGGGCAAGAAAATCCCTGTTCCAGCGGAAGTAAAGGGAATGCCTGTTTCGAAGGAAGAGGAGAGAATTCCTGTTCAACAGGAAAACGAGAAAATCCCTGTTCCAGAGGAAGAGGAGGAGATTCATGTTCCAGAGGAAAACCAGAAAATCCCTGCTTCAGAGGAAAAGGAAGAGGAAACTGCCACCGACACGAAGCCTCAATTACAAGACAGCAAGGAAATAAACACTAGTTCAAAATCCTCGAAAACCTCTAAACATAAAACAGAAAGGAACAAGCCAGAATGATGCTAGCAAAAGTAATTGGTACCGTAGTTGCAACAAGAAAAGAAGAGTCACTAGTTGGTTATAAGCTAATGGTTATAAGAAGAATTGATGCAAACGAACAGTTTATTGGCTCTGAAGAGGTTGCTGCGGACTACGTTGGCGCAGGCATTGGTGAATGTGTTCTTATTTCACAAGGATCAGCTGTTAGAGTGGATGAGGGTAAAAGGAAAACTGTAATTGATAAGGCAATTATAGGAATAATTGACAGTATTGATGTATAGGAGGATGAGATTAAAATGAAACAAGGCGTGTTTGCAACAGTAGATGAAGCTGTGATAACTGCACAAAAAGCCTATAATCAATATGCAGAGTTAACATTGAACGAGCGGCAAGAAATAATCAATGCCATAAAGGCAAGCTTACAAAATAAGACAGAAGAAATTGCACAGATGACTACTTTGGAAACAGGAATGGGAAATGTAAGAGATAAGATTACAAAACTTCAACTAGCAATTAATAATACTCCTGGTGTGGAAGATCTTATAACTGAGGTGAAAACAGGAGATCATGGAATGACTTTATATGAGCTATCCGCATGTGGAGTCATTTGTGCAGTTCATCCGTCTACAAATCCGGCTGCAACCCTTATTAGCAATACAATTGGAATGTTGGCAGCAGGTAATAGTATCATCCATTGTCCGCACCCAAGAGCCGTTAATGTGTCAAAATACATAACAGAAGTTATTTGCTCCGCAATAGATGATGTTTGCGGAATACAGAACTTGGTGGTTACATTAAATGAAAGCTTAATGGAAAAGACAAATGAAATAATGTCCCATCCAGATGTAGCAATGGTTGTTTGCACAGGTGGTTCAGGCCTCCTTAGGCAGGCTATGCGGTGTGGAAAAAAAGTAATTGGTGCAGGACCTGCCAATCCGGTCACTATTGTGGACGAAACAGCTAAAATTGAAAAGGCTGCATTCGACATTGTTGAGGGTGCTTCGTTTGATCATAACATTATGTGCACCTCGGAGAAATGTATCGTAGTGGTTGAGGATATAGCAGAGAAATTAATTGGCGAATTAAAGAAAAACGGCGTGTATTATGTAAATGATCCGGAAACGATGTTGAAGCTGACGGCAGCTACTGTAACTGCTGATTTTGCAATAAATAAAAGCCTTGAAGGCAAAAGTGCAAATGAAATATTAAGAGCTTCTGGAATTGCGTGTGATAAAGACGTACGGCTGATTGTAGTGGATACAATAAAGCAACATCCTTTTTCAACATTGGAGATGCTGATGCCAGTGGTTCCTCTTGTAAGAGTATTTAACTTTGAAGAAGCGATTGAAACAGCCATTGAAATTGAGCAGGGATACAGACACACTGCAACAATACATTCACAATTAATTGAAAGATTAAATTTTGCAGCAAAAAAAATGCAAACTGCAATTTTTGTAAAAAATGGCTCCTCTTTAGTAGGCTTAGGATTAAAAGGAGAGGGTTACACCAGTTTTACCATAGCAACAGTGACTGGTGAAGGTGTAACAACGGCAAGGCATTTTACAAGAAGACGAAGATGTACCTTAACAAGTGGATTTTCCATTCGTTAATAATTATGAGCATACAAAAAATAATTTGTTAAAAATTTCCAAATAGCTAGTCTAATTCTTTAAATTCATGATAATATAAAATAAATACATGTTAAATGAAGAAAAAGATTTATACTATTGGAGCTCATAAGGAGGATACATATGCGTGAATTTTACCACAATGATGTGGATGTTCAGAAAGAAGCGCTAAAGGGAGAAAATGATCTGGAAGGCTTGGATATTATTCGCATATTTGGCAAAAAAAATCTTGAGGATATACAGAGAAAAATATCTAAGGCCACTGGATTCGCTTTTATTACTGTAAATTATAGAGGCGAACCGCTTACTGAACCAGAGTCTTTTACAAGTTTTTGCAGAAAGGTAAGAACAAACCCTCATGCATTGGCATGCTGTAAATCTTCAGATGCATTTGGTGCCATTCAAGCAGCTTCTACACAAAAGCCTAGTATTTGTTTTTGCCCTTGTGGATTAATGGATATAGCAATCCCAATTATTGTAAAAGGACAGTTTTTAGGAGGTTTTATTGGAGGGCAGATTCGTTGCACTCAGGCACCACCTGAGGTTGGAAGGTTGGAAAATGTGATTAAACATGAAATGGTTTACCGCGAAATGGATGGTTATAAAGAACTTTTCAACGAGATTCCTGTGTACGCTTATGATAAAGTGGTGGATGTTGCTAACCTAGTATCTCTAATTATTAATCAATTAACGGAAAACGAAATAGAAAGAAAATTTCAAAATATTAGGTTTCAGGACAAAATAAGTGAGCTTACCGAAAAAGTCAAAAATTATGCTGTGGAAAATAACTTGATGGCTTCAGAAATGGCAAGATTAGTAACACAGCTTAATCCGTATTTTTTAATAAATACGGTTAACTCAATTGCTAATTTGGCAATTATTGATGAAGCGGAACGTACATATGAAATGTTGTTTCACTTTTCGGAATACTTAAAACGCATATTAACAAACAACAAATCCAGTGTATATCTCTCAGATGAATTAGACAATATTGAACAATACCTGAAAATGCAAAAGATAAAGTTTTGTGACACGTTAGCATACACGATTTCTATTCCTCGCAATATAAAAATGCAGAAAGTTCCAAGCCATATTATTATGCCGTTTATTGAAAACGCTATCTTTTACGGAATTGCAACACGCTCGGATGGTGGTATGATTAACATGACCATATCTTATGAAAATGATGACGTCGTTATTGTGATTGAAGATAACGGTGGAGGCAAAACGGAAGATGAACTTGCAGAAATATATGGAAACTATAAAGGTGGATTTGAAGGAGATGGCATTGATTTAGGAATGAAGGATGCCAGAAAACGATTAAAGTTCTTATTTGGTAAAGAGTATGACGTAGTCATCAAAAACATACCTAATCTGGGCAGAATCTGCACTATTAAGTATCCTAAACATTATGAGGAGAGGGTAAATAATGTATAGAGTTTTAATTGTGGATGATGACCCATTAATGAGGAAGGCTTTCCGTGTTATGCTGTCAAAGATAGAAGGGTTTGAGCTTGTTTATGAGGCAATGACTGGAGAAGAGGGCGTTGAATATTGCAACAAAAATTCGGTAGATATTATTTTTATGGATATTATCATGCCAGGTATTTCAGGTATTGAAGCTAGTAAACAAATTCTTACACACTATTCAAATGTCAGCATTTACATATTATCAGGGTATACGAATTTTTACTATGCAAAGGAAGCTTTAAAAACTCAAGTAAAGGAATATATGTCAAAGCCCTTATCCTTGGAATATCTAAAAACTATTTTACTGAATTATAAAACAGAACATAAGGGAGTGGCAAAGGATCAACTTGAAAGGCTTGTTGCCATAATTAACGAAAAAAATTTTTATAAGGTATATCATGGTCTTTCAGCAATTGTTGAAGAAATATATGTTACTGCTGGTGCGGATGCTGCTGAGTTGAAGCAAAGCTTTTCTTATTTAGGTCAAAGCATTATAGACGTATTGCAATTTAATGAAAATGAAAGGCAAAATGTAGGTGACTTGTTCCCCATAAATGTAGGAATGATTTTTGAAAAAAAAGTAATGGAGCTTTGGCTATTTCAGATAGTAAACTATATTTTTCAGCGTAACAGTATACAAAGATATAGCTGTTTAAAAATAGTTTTTGAGTATATTGAGGAGCATATAAAGGAAGATATTGGATTACAGGAAATTACAGAAAATTGTGCTATCAGTCAAGGTTACTTAAGCAGGGTTATTAGGGAGCAGTTTAAAATAAGTGTGATGGAATATCTACATATGAGAAAGCTGCAACTGGCAAAGGCATATTTTATATTTTTTGATGAGAGTATAGGAGAGGTATCCTTTGCACTTGGTTATAACGAAAGCAGCTATTTTTGTAAAGTGTTTAAAAAATATGAACAAATGACTGTGCATCAATTTAAGAATACTCTGGAACGCAATAAGAAGTAATTCCTGTATGAAGAACGGGTGATATTATGAAGGAAATACTTTTAACATCAGAATCTGTTACAGAGGGGCATCCAGACAAAATATGTGATCAGATTTCAGACGCAATTTTAGATGCATATTTGACTTTGGATAGCAGAGCTAGAGTTGCTATAGAAGCTATGGTTTCCAAGAACACAATTATGCTGGCAGGTGAAATTACTTCAATTGCCAACGTAGATGTGGTGGAAGTTACAAGAAATGTTGTAAAGCGCATTGGTTACGTGGAGGAGAACAAAGGATTTGACTATAAAAGCTGCTTGATATTAAAAAATATCAACACTCAATCTCCAGATATTGATAGGGGTGTCAGCAAAACTGCAAATTCCGCAGGAGAAGAAGTAATAGGAGGAGGAGATCAAGGCATTATGTATGGATATGCTGTTAATGAAACAGCAAACTACATGCCATTGCCTTTTGATTTGGCAAACAAACTCACTATGAAATTGACTGAGGTCAGGAAAAAAGGTATTTTGCCCTGGCTTTATCCTGATGGAAAATCACAAGTAACTATGAAATACAAAGAAAACGGAGAACCCCTGAAAATTACCAGTATTGTAGTTTCGGCACAGCACCATGAGAGCAAAGACCAAAGATCTTTAGAAAATGAAATAAAATCCTACGTAATTAATGAGGTTATTGACTCACAATGGACAGATAGAGAAACTAAAGTACATATTAATCCAACAGGTCGTTTTGTAGTAGGCGGGCCAGCGGGTGACACTGGTTTAACTGGTAGAAAAATCATGGCAGATACCTATGGAACCATTGGTAAACATGGTGGCGGTGCGTTTTCTGGAAAAGATGCCACGAAAGTAGACCGTTCAGCGGCATACATGGCACGCTATGTGGCGAAAAATGTGGTTGCGGCTAAACTTGCAGATAGCTGTGAGGTTAGCTTGGCGTATGTCATTGGAGGAATTCAGCCTGAAGCAATTGATATTAATACTTTTGGAACAGAGAAGGTAAGTACGGAAATCATCAAACAAATTATATTGGAAACCTTTTCCTTATCAGTTGCGGACATTATTGCGAATCTTGATTTGCGAAGGCCGCAATTTGAAAAGACAGCTTCTTATGGCCATTTTGGCAGAGAAAATGAAGGATTTAGATGGGAGAACTTGGATAAGGTTTCCGAGTTAAGAGAGAAAGCTTTTAGAATGATTTAGAAGTTTCTTATAAATAGGGAGGATTTCATGGGAAATTTACAATGGTTACTTATTATAGGTTCATTTGGTGGCGGTGTAATCGGTGCATATTTAGGTGCACTTCCAGTATTTATTATGACAGGGGTTGTTGCTATTGCTGGTTCTATTGCAGCAATGGCAGGAGGAGCAGATTTAAGTGTAGGTTACGTGGCGTTTGGTGCATACTTAGGGCCACAAGTAGGCTTTGGTGCAGGCGTTGTTGCCGCAGCCTATGCAGGAAGCAGAAAAAAACTTGCATCAGGAAAAGATATATTATCCCCATTATTTGGTCTTGGTGACCCAATGACACTTGTAGTAGGTGGCGTTACAGGCGTAATCGGTATGGTTCTGTTTCAGATTTTTGCAGCACTAGGTGCGCCAACAGATCTACCCGCACTAGCAATTACTATTATATTTGTAGTGGCAAGGCTGATTTTTGGAACTACAGGTGTGCTTGGCAAATATGACGGAGAAGGAAAGAGGACTTATATAACAGGAGGAAAAGGATTAGCCTGCAACATACTTTTAGGTCTTGGCGTTGGGACGGCTATTGGATTTGTGGTTGCAGAAATGATGGCGGCAGGAGTATCTGAAACTGCTTTAAGCTCATTTCCTGTCCTTTGCTTTGGTATATCGGCAGTAACATTAATTTTTACACAAACTGGGTTTGCTTGCCCAGCAACACATCATATAGCATATCCAGCAGCATGTGCGGCAGTGTGGTCAGGAAATCCAATTATGGGAGTGGTATTTGGAATACTAGGTGCTCTAATTGGTGATTTTATGGTAAATACTGTAAACAGCTACTGCGATACACATATTGATCCTCCAGCTGCAACCATTTTAATTTTGATTTTTGCAGCTACGTTATTATTTCTATAACATATGAAATTGATTGTGATTTAACTAAGGAAACGCTGAATAATTCAAAATTAAAAAAACAAATTTAGCTTTAATGAAACGATTTTTATAGGTTAGTCTTAAAAGGAGGACACTATTATGGGAAATGAAGCATTAGGAATGATAGAAACGAAAGGGCTTGTAGCTGCAGTAGAAGCAGCAGATGCCATGACAAAATCTGCAAACGTAAATCTGGTTGGATATGAAAAAATTGGGTCAGGATTGGTAACGGTTATGGTTCGCGGAGATGTAGGGGCGGTAAAGGCTTCCGTAGATGCAGGCGTTGCTGCGGCAAGAAATGTTGGCGAAGTTGTATCTCAGCATGTAATTCCAAGACCACATTCGGATACAGAAAAGATTTTGCCAAAGGATCTTAAGTGAATTTTGGACGATGAATAGAGAGTAGTTGGTAGATATGTTAAATAAACAGCAGTTAATTGAAATGCTAACTAAGCAGGTTATGAAGCAGCTTGAAGATTTGGAAAGTCACAAAATAACGGTTGGCGTTTCAAATCGTCACGTGCATGTTTCAAAAAAAGATTTGGAAACTCTTTTTGGAGAGGGTTATGAGCTGACAATGAAATCTAACCTTAAGCAACCTGGGCAGTTTGCCGCTAATGAGACTATCACTATAAGGGGTCCGAAGGGCGAATTTCAGAACGTAAGAATTTTGGGGCCGGTAAGGAAAAACAGTCAAGTGGAAATATCCAAAACAGATAGCTTTCGCCTAGGAGTAAAACCGCCTGTTAAGGAATCTGGTGATTTGGAAAATACACCTGGGTTGGAACTAATAGGCCCAAAAGGTATTGTAAAGATGCCACAGGGGACTATTGTAGCACTTAGACATATACATTTTACCCCTGAACAAGCAAGTAAAATGGGTGTGAAGGATAAGGACATGGTAAGTGTTGAAACCTTTGGCGAAAGACAAGGAATCTTAGGTAACGTACTGGTCAGAGTATCAGATGAGTTTTCTTTGGAAATGCATGTAGATGTGGATGAAGCAAACGCCTGTGCTTTGAGTAATGGAGACTATGTTATTTTACGAAAATAATAGGAGGATATATTGTGGTATTAAACAATGAAGTCTTAAATGAGTTTTCCAGTTTAATAAGGGAGAATAGATGCAGCAAATATGAGGGTGACTTGAAGGCTGGGGTAGATTTGGGCACTGCAAATGTAGTTTTGTCTGTTGTAGACTCTCAAAATAACCCTATAGCCGGAGCAACCTATCCGTCTACCGTCGTGAAGGATGGCATCGTTGTAGATTTTATTGGCGCAATTAGTATTGTGAAAAAGCTAAAGCAGCAGGTTGAAGAATTACTGGGAACAGAACTTCATACTGCGGCAACAGCAATTCCGCCTGGTATTATTTCAGGAAATGTAAAATGCATAGCAAATGTTGTAGAATCTGCAGGGTTAGAAGTAACCAATGTGATTGATGAACCAACTGCTGCTGCCACCGTCCTTGGTATAAAGGACGGTGCAGTGGTTGACGTTGGGGGAGGAACTACGGGCATAAGCATCCTAGAGGATGGCAAGGTTGTCTTTGTAGCTGACGAACCCACAGGTGGCACCCATATGACATTGGTTTTGGCGGGATATTACGGTATTCCTATAGATGAGGCGGAACAGCTAAAGAAGGATCCTTCTAAAGAAAAGGATATTTTCCCAATTATTAAACCAGTAGTTCAGAAAATGGCTTCTATTGTAAAGGGATTTTTAACAGGCTTTGATGTTGACCATGTATATGTGGTTGGAGGAGCAAGCTGTTTTAGCGAGTTTGGCACGGTTTTCGAGAAGGAATTAGGTATTGAAACAATTCTTTCAAATGAAGCTTTGTTGGTAACACCACTAGGAATTGCTATGAATAGTCAACTTTGATTGAAGAGAAAAGAATAGATTAGTTAGGGGTGTGGTGATAACAATGGAATTAGATATTAAATTAGTAGAGCAATTGGTAAATAAGGTAATTAATGAAATGACCGCAGATGATTTTAAAGATTTAAAAAATCTTTCCAATGGAAATTATGGGGTTTTTAATAGCATGAATGAAGCAGTGGAAACCTCTGCTGTTGCTCAAAAAAAATTGCTGTTTACACCTATGCGAGATAGAGAAAAATATGTTAATGTAATTCGCAGTACTGTATTAAAAAGAGAAAATCTGGAGATGATTTCTAGGTTATCTGTGGAAGAAACAGGAATTGGTAAGTATGAACACAAAGTAATTAAAAATCGGCTGGCGGCAGAAAAGACACCAGGAATAGAGGATTTGATTTCGGAGGCAAAGACAGGGGATAATGGAATTACACTTGTGGAATATTGTCCTTTCGGAGTAATTGGGGCCATCACTCCAACTACCAATCCAACGGAAACAATTATTTGCAATGCCATTTCAATGATTGCAGGCGGTAATACTGTTGTGTTCAGCGTACATCCCCGGGCAAAGAATGTTTCACATAAGCTTATAATTATGCTAAACAAAGCACTTATGGAAGCTGGAGCTCCAGCAGATTTGATTACAACGGTTATGGAACCCTCAATAGAAAATACAAATGCAATGATGGAGCATCCAAAGATTCGTATGTTGGTTGCAACAGGAGGCCCTGAGATTGTTAAGAAGATTATGTCTGTAGGGAAAAAAGCCATTGGGGCGGGCGCAGGGAATCCGCCTGTGGTAGTTGATGAAACGGCAGATATCGAAAAAGCTGCCAAGGACATTATTGACGGTTGCAGCTTTGATAATAACGTTCCTTGCATAGCTGAAAAGGAAGTTTTTGCAGTAGAACAAATTTGTGATTATTTGATTTGCTGCATGAAGCAAAATGGAGCCTATGAAATTAAAGATTCAAGCCTTATAAGTAGACTTGATGAGTTGGTAACAAATGAAAAAGGTGCTCCCAAGGTTGAGTTCGTAGGTAAGAGTGCTCAGTACATTCTAGGAAAATTGGGGATTACAGTGGAGGATAGCGTTCGAGTTATTATTATGGAGTTAGACAAATCACATCATTTGGTAACCGAAGAAATGATGATGCCTATTTTACCAATAGTAAGAACAAAAGATGTAGATGAAGCTATAGATTATGCTTACGAAGCAGAACATGGCAATCGTCATACGGCTATGATGCATTCTAAAAATGTTGATAAACTGACAAAAATGGCAAAACTTTTAGAAACTACCATTTTTGTTAAAAACGGACCATCATACGCAGGGATAGGTGCAGGCGGTGAAGGGTATTCAACATTTACAATTGCCGGTCCAACGGGAGAAGGATTAACATCTGCAAGGTCATTCTGCAGAAAACGCAAATGCGTTATGACGGATGCATTTAATATTCGTTAGGAAAATGCTGATTACATTAAATCAACGTTTTGTTAGAAAAGGGAAGCAGGTAAATAAATGGATATAAAAGAATTAAGTTCTATTATGAGAGAAAACGGGGTTGTGGGTGCAGGCGGTGCAGGTTTCCCTTCCTATGCCAAATTAAATGAAAAAGCAGATATACTTATTTTAAATTGTGCAGAATGTGAGCCGTTACTTAAACTTCATAGACAAGTAATGGAAAAATACGCATATGAAATTTGTACTACTTTAGAAGTGATTGCAAATGCTATCGGTGCCGAAAGGGTTATTGTTGCAATCAAGGGTGGCTACAAAGGTGCTATAGATGCCATAAAGAGGAATATGCCCAGTCTTACTAAAACGGAAATTGGAATCTTGCCGGAAATCTATCCGGCAGGGGACGAAGTGATTACAATTTATGAAACAACTGGGCGTGTAGTTCCACCAGGTAGCATTCCTATTGAAGTGGGAGCGATTGTATATAATGTAGAAACAGTGTTGAACGTATACAAAGCAATGAATAATGAAGGGCCAGTTGTACATAAATATGTAACTGTTGCGGGAGAGGTAAATAACCCTGTAACTTTAAAAGCACCTCTAGGCATAACTGTAAATGAGCTTGTTTTTTTAGCAGGTGGTTCAAGGGTGAGAAACCCTGTGTTTATAGGAGGAGGCCCAATGACAGGACCATTAGTAAATGGGACTGATACTATAACGAAGACATCAAATGCTATTTTAGTTTTTTCTCCAGAACACTCGCTTATAAAGAAAAAACAAAGTAAAAATAGTATTAATTTGCAAAGAGCAAAGAGTGTCTGCTGTCAATGCCAAATGTGCACAGACTTATGCCCAAGAAATTTAATAGGACATCCTATTGCGCCGCACCAGTTTATGCGTGTAGTGAGTAACAGTATTACGAATCAAACTAAGCCATATTTAGATACATTTTTTTGTTCAGCTTGTGGTGTATGCGAAATGTTTGCTTGTCCGCAAGGGCTATCTCCAAGGAGTCTCATAGCGCAATACAAGGAGGCACTTAGAGGAGGCGGAGTTGCTATACCAAAAGGCATAATACCAAATGGGGTAAATTCGGCTAGAGAATACAGACGAGTTCCTATGAGTCGTCTTACTGCAAGACTTGGATTAACAAAATACAATTTACCGGCTCCGCTTTTGGATGAAGTAATCCCTGCAAAAATGGTAAAAATAAAGATTACACAACATATAGGTTCACCTTCGGAGGTTTGCGTTCTTGTAAATGAAAGAGTTCAGATAGGTCAAGTGATTGCTAAGGCAGGAGAAGGTAAATTAGGAGTAAATACCCATGCTTCCATTGATGGTATTGTTATTGCTATTGATGATAAGTATATAACAATTCAATCAAACTAGCATAAGCGGAAGGGGGGAATATGAATGAATAAAGCAATAGGAATGGTTGAATATAAATCTGTAGCAATTGGTATTGAAGCGGCTGACACTATGCTAAAAGCGGCTCGGATTGACATTTTGGAAGCACAAACGGTTTGTCCAGGCAAATACATTGTATTAATTAGTGGGGATATAAGTGCAGTTGAAACAGCTGTTAAAGCTACCAAAGATCAATTTGAAGTACATTTAATTGATAGTTTTGTGCTAGGAAATCCACATGATTCTATTTTTTCGGCTATGTACGGTACTGCTGACATCAAGGAGATTCAGGCCTTGGGCATAATGGAAACCTTCTCTGCGGCGTCCATCATAGTGGCGGCAGATGTAGTGGCAAAAACTTCTGCGGTTGAATTGATTGAGCTTAGGATTGCAAAAGGCATGTGCGGAAAGTCTTACCTTTTGGTAACGGGAAAGGTAGAGGCAGTAAATACTGCTATAAAACAGGCTAAGGTTGAAATCGGTGAGGATGGAATGTTTTTGGAATCAGCTGTGATAGCAAGCCCGCATAAGAAATTGATGGAAAAAATTTTGTAATCTTTGCAACAAATATATTAATTACCTTATTTTGATATTCTGATGGCATAATTGGTAATGGTCTTGGAACTATTACTAAAATACCATCAGTTTTTTTCTGCTGTTAGTTTCGTGCTTGACAAATTATATTCATTTGAAACTTGCTTTATAATTTCCAATAGAAAGTAAGGATACAATATTAAATCTGACGAAAAGATAGAAAGTACATTTACAGATGTGGAGAAAATAAATATGTTTTAACTTTCGAAACTGCATGAAAAAAAGCATATTGGTGGGTCAAAAAAATAGGATACTTGTTTTTTGGAAAAAGCTGTGCTACAATAATTTTGCTTCAAGAAGAGCAAAACTTTCAGAAGAAAGTTAACCTTTGAAACGTACATAATGTAATAAAAGATTTTAATAAATCAGAAGTTAATTGCCATGAAGGGAATTTCGTTTCGAAATAGAGACGAATTTTTTTCATGGCTTTTTTGGTTACGAAAGGAGATTACGCCAAAGTTAAAATAATTTATAAATATAAATAAGTACAAAAACTTGCACAGAAGTTTGTAGAAAGAACTTTATTGTGTGTCAAATGATTTTTGTTGAAGGATTCAATTATTTTTTAAAAGTCTAAAGATTTAATATTCAATTATGAAGGAGTAAAAAAATGAAAAAAATTATTGCATATTTGCTAAGTACAACTTTTCTAATATCTTTGTTGGTTGGTTGTGGTAGTACAGGGGCTGAAAAATCAGCAGAGGTTTCAGCTGCAGCGCAAACGGCTGAACAAAAAACGCCAGAGGTTTCACCCGTGTCGGAAAATGCTGATACCATCACCGTAACCGATGTATTAGATCGTACTATTACAATTCCTAAGGATGTAAAACGAGTTGTAATAACATTTAATATAGAAGAATATCTTGCAGTGGCTGGTTCCGAAGGAATTGATAAGATTGTTGGTTATAGCCATGATTATTGGGAAGGTCGTCGTGAAGACGCTTGGAAAACCTTTACTAATGCGTTTCCTCAGCTACTGAAAATTCAGGATGTGGGCTACAACGATAACATCAACATTGAAAGCATTATTAGCCTTGCACCTGATGTGGTTATTATGTCTAGTGCTGTTAACTATGAGTTGATGGAAACTGAACTCGATAGACTGGCAGATGCAGGAATACAAGTTGCATTTGTAAATTATCATGCACAAACCATAGATATGCACCGTAAAAGCACTGTGCTCATTGGCGAAATTATGGGAAAGAAGGAAAGAGCAGAGGAAATTGCAAATTTCTACGAAGAGCAAATGAATTTAGTAACTGACAGAATTGCAACTTTGGATGCAGCTGCTCCTCGTCCTACCGTATATATGGAGTTTAGCCGTGGAGTGGACACCTTTGGAAATTCTTGGGCAGACAAAATGTGGGGAGCGTTAATACCAATTTGCGGAGGCACAAATATTGCGGCTGGTTTATCCGATGGTAACAGTGTAGATGTAGCTCCAGAACAGGTGCTTGCATCAAATCCAGACGTAATTATTTTGGCGGCTAGCCCTCAGAAAGACATTGATAACAATGTGGTACTGGGCTATGGCCAAGATGCGGCAGTGGCAGAAGAGCGTTTAGCTGAATACAAAAATCGTAATGGTTGGAGTGAGATTAATGCCGTAAAGAATCAAAGAATGGGTGCACTCTATCATGACCTGTCCCGTCATATCTTTGATTTTGCAGGCGCACAATTTTTAGCTAAAACGATACAACCAGAGCTGTTTAAGGATGTTGACCCTGAAGCAAATCTTCAGCTTTTCTTTGAAAAATATATGCCTGTTGAGCTAAATGGTGCTTGGACCATTTCGCTTGAGGAATAAAATATGAAATACTTAAAAACAGCAACCCCAATAAGTGGTGAAGGGGCTAAAATATATGACACATTGAACAGAAAAAAGAGGACTATTTTTGTAGGATTAATATTTTTTTGTGCAATATTTCTTATTTTAGATATTGTGACAGGTGCCGCTATGCTTCCTGTTTCGGAGGTATTGTTGTGTTTATTTAGACCAACACAAGCGGTAAATACCACAAGAGTTATCATTTGGAGTATGCGCTTACCAATTGCGCTTATGGCTCTAGTTATTGGCTGTTCTTTGGGTACTGCTGGTTCGGTAATGCAGACCATATTACATAATCCACTGGCGAGTCCCTACACATTAGGTGTTGGGGCTGGTGCCAGTTTTGGAGCATCCCTTGCTATAATTATGGGTTGGGGAGAGGTCGGTGTTTCGGTCATGGCATTTTTCTTTGCCATGCTTATTTGTATGTTTGTCAACTTCATGGGCCGAAGCAGACTCCTTTCATCCAACGCCATGGTGCTTTCGGGTATCGCCATGTTATTTTTATTTCAAGCGTTACAGGCACTTTTGCAGTATGATGCCTCTGAATCACAGAACCAAAGCATTATCTTCTGGTCTTTTGGCAGTTTGCAAAAAACCACATGGAGTAAGCTAGGAATTACGGCTCTTATTACAACGGGTTGCATTCCCCTTATTTTGCGTAATTCATGGCAGTACACGGCACTGATTATGGGAGATGAAAAGGCAGAAAGTTTGGGAGTTCCTGTAAATCAACTTAAATTACACTCCTTTTTTCTAATTTCTCTTTTGGCGGCGGCATCGGTGTGCTTTACAGGTTCAATTGGGTTTATTGGACTAGCAGGACCACACATTGCACGGCTGCTGGTGGGAGATGACCAGCGTTTCTATATCCTGTTATCAGGGGTATGCGGTGCGGCAATTCTTTCGGCGGCATCTGTTTTAAGCAAACTGGTTCATCCTGGAATCATCTTTCCAATTGGGATTGTTACGTCTATCATTGGAGTACCATTTTTCTTTGCACTGGTATTTCACACAAAAGGGAGTGATGGTTAATGGCATTAGAAGTACGAAACATAACCTGCAGTTTTCCAAAGGCGCAGGAACCTACATTAAAGGATGTTAGTTTTTGTGCACCAGATGGACTTGTTACAAGTCTAATTGGTGCAAACGGTGTGGGTAAATCCACATTACTTAAAACTATCATGGGTCTTTACAGCAGCACAGGAACAGTTCTTTTTAATGGAATAGACCGTGCCACCATAAAACCAAACCAGCTTTTTAAATATGTAAGCTATATGACACAGCAAGGAGCATCAATCACTTCGTTGAAGGTGCTGGAAGTGGTTTTGCTAGGGCGTATGCATTCGTTACACATTAAGGTGGATGATGCAGAGTTGGAAAAAGCGTGGAGCGTTTTAAAACTGCTAAAGTTAGAACATTTGGCAAATAGGCCTTACTGTGCCCTTAGTGGAGGACAGCAACGTATTGTTTGTATTGCACAGACAATTATTCGAGAGCCACGGATTTTTTTGTTGGACGAACCAACGGCTAACCTTGATATGCAAAATGAGCTAGAGGTACTTGCCCTTATTCAAGCTTACACTAGACAAAAGAATATTACCACGGTTCTAACCTTACACGACCTTAACATGGCAGCACGATTTTCTGATAAGGTGATTTTGTTAAAGGATGGAAGCGTCTACATGGATGGTTCTCCTGAAAAAGTGATTACTAAGGAAGCTGTGTGTGAAGCCTATGGTGTACAAGCACATATTCATACTGACCGAAATGGTATGACTATGCTATACCCAATGCATTCTGTGTACCAACAGGAATACCATTTTAATTAGAAAAGAGGAAGAGTAGGTGGATATGCAGGAAAGAATTAATCAATATTGGTCTAAACGGGCAGATGAGTTTGGAGATGCACGTTACCGTGATCTTCATAGCAAAAACCGAGAGGACTGGACAAGCGTTATTAAAAATTATCTTCCAGAGTGTGAAACCGTGCGCGCATTGGACTTAGGGACAGGTGCAGGTTTTTTTGCCTTTTTGTTACAGGATTTAGGCTGTAAGGTTACAGGCATTGACTATTCACAGGCAATGATTGATAACGCCTTAAAAATTCAAGAAAAGTTGGGAGGAAATGATGTGACTTTCCTTCAGATGGATGCTCAGTCGCTAAAATTTTCAGATGACAGTTTTGATTTTATCTTTACAAGAAATGTTACATGGACATTGCCAGACCCCATGAAAGCTTACGCTGAAATGTGCAGAGTTCTTGCGCCGGGTGGATGTTTACTTAATTTTGATGCTAACTACGGTGCTGCGTTTGCGCAACAGGATGCACAAGGGATGACTCAACAGCAGGCACAACAGGACTTGGGAACATATTCCTCTCCTGCCCGCAGTTTGGAGATGTTGCGTGAAAGAAATGACATTGCAACCCAGCTTTCAGTTTGTAATAAAAAAAGACCTATATGGGATGTAGAGGTTTTGACTGAGTTAGGAATGAAACAAATTTCCATAGATTTAGCAGCACAGCGGAATTTTGAGATGCAACAAACTCCTATTTCTCAGCAGGAAAAAAGCTGGATGAACCCAGCACCGTTGTTCATGGTTATGGCAAAAAAATCGTAGATGTGTCGAAGTCGTACATCCAAGTGATTCCTAACCTAGCATTCTGAAAGAAAACTTCTTTATGTAAACAGTTTTTGCAGTATAGAAAAGGTAGGTAAAGTTGGAAAAACCAACAATTTACCCACCTTTTTGGCTAAAATAATTAATACCTCATATTCAGCCCTTACTTTGTTACAGTATTACATAATTTTACGATAGAGTTCTTTTAATTCTTCAATATTTGTATCTCTTGGATTTCCAGGGCAACATGCATCTGAAAATGCATCTTTTGCTAATTGATCAAGATTCTTCTCCTGGATTTTGCCTGAAAGGCTTTTTGGAATGCCTAAAGCTTCTGAAAGTTTTTTAACAGCATCTATTGCGGCTTTTCTGTATTCTTTTTGTGTCATGTTATCTACTTCTTTAACACCCATTGCTTTTGCAATATCTTTATATCTTTCGCCTGTATATTCAGCGTTGTATTCCATAACAATTGGGAGCATCATAGCACATGCCATACCATGTGGAGTATCATAGTGTGCACCCAAAGTATGTGCAATTGAGTGAGCAATTCCAAGTCCAACGTTTGAAAATCCCATTCCCGCAATATACTGTGCTAGTGCCATTCCGTTGCGGCCCTCTTCGGTATTTTCAACCGCACCCCTTAAATTTTCGTATATCAGGTTAATTGCTTTAAGATGGAACATATCTGGTATTTCCCAGGCAGCTTTAGTTGTATAGCCTTCAATTGCGTGGGTTAATGCATCCATACCGGTATAAGCGGTTAATCCTTTTGGCATTGATGACATCATATCAGGATCTACAATAGCTACTTCTGGAATATCATTTGTATCTACGCATACAAACTTTCTTTCTCTTTCTACATCTGTGATAACATAGTTAATAGTTACCTCGGCAGCAGTTCCTGCTGTGGTTGGAACTGCTATGGTTGGAACTGCATGATATTTTGTAGGTGCTGTTCCTTCAAGAGAGCGCACATCTGCAAATTCTGGATTACTAATAATAATACCAATAGCCTTTGCGGTGTCCATAGAGGAACCACCACCAATAGTAACAATAGAGTCTGCGCCACAGGCTTTAAAAGCTTCAACACCGTCAGTTACATTTTTAATGGTTGGATTAGGTTTAATTTCAGAGTATATTGTGTATGGAATTTTAGCTTCGTCTAAAAGCTTAGTTACCTTTGTTGTGACATTATATTTGATTAAATCGGGGTCGGAGCATACAAATATGTGCTGAAAGCCTCTTTTTTTTGATTCATTAACGATTTCTGAAATTGCGTTTTTTCCGTGATAGGAAACTGTGTTTAATACAATTCTGTTTACCATTTTATCTTCTCCTTTTATAATTTTTTAAATTTTTAAATTCTTTTTTTCACAAGAAAGAATGTGATCACAGATTAATACTGTTTCTCCATGCTGATTAATAACTTCGATTCCTTCAATTATGAAGCCTCTTTCTGGATGTTTTGAATTTTCTTTCTTTTCTTTAATAGTTACTTTTACATGAATTGTATCGTTAATAAAAACTGGTTTTATAAATCTTAAATGATCATATCCATAGGAAAAAGCAACAGGATTAACAAATGCCGCAGTCATTCCTATCCCTACTGAAAATGTTAAAGTTCCGTGTGCAATACGTTGCTTAAACGGTGTGTTTTTACAAAACTCAGCATCCATGTGTTGGGGATAAAAGTCTCCCGTCTGTCCAGCATGAAGTACAATATCTGTTTCGGTTATGGTTCGACTTATAGTTTCTCTTACATTACCAATTTCATAGTCTTCGTAATAAATTGTTTTTTCCATTACTTTAACCCTCCTAAATAAGTTTTGTTATCTTGACCAATTAATGGCGCTGGCTTTTCCGATGTGAAATGGTTTGAATCAATGGTAATTGGACATCGTGTTGTATAAAATTTTGTTCCATATGCAGTAGTTACATTTTGTATCATATCCAGTGATTTAAAACCTTCTGTTTTAAAAAGGCTATCCCATGTAAGAACATCTGCACACCATATATCTGCTGGTTCAAGCTTATCCAGCCAGAATTTAGTTGTTTTTGTTAATAGGTGGTTTGCAACTATTTCTTTAATTTCATCTCTTTTTATATACCAGTTTGCTTCATCTGTATATTGAGCAAGTTGTGGACAGCCAATTAAATCTCCTAGCAAAGGAATAGGTATCATTGCTAGGGCAATATAACCATCGTATGTCTGGTAGATTCCATAAGGAGCATTAATATAGGCATTTGCATTATTGATTTTGGAACGTTGAGGCGCCAGCATACCATCGTTTAAGTATGTTGTAAATACTTCAAATTGGATATCAATAATTGATTCTAATAAGCTTACATGAATATATGCGCCTTCTTTAAAGGATTCACGTCGTATCAAACCAGCAAGTATACCCTGTACTAAATGTTGACCAGAAAATAAGTCTGCAACCGACAGACCCAAAGGAGTAGGGGCTTGATCCTTGTTTCCGTTTAGATAGGTGATGCCAGAAAGACTCTGAGCTAATAAATCTTGCCCAGGTTTATGTACCCATGGACCTTTTTTGCCATATCCAGTTATTTCACCATATATAATCATTGTATTTAAATTTTTTACTGAATTGTAATCAATTCCTAGCTTTTCTGTAACTCCAGGTCTAAAATTAACAAGCATAACGTCAGCTTTTTCTATTAGTTTATAAAGTGTGTTTTTAGAGGAAGCATCTTTTAAATCTAATGCAATACCATCTTTGTTTCTATTAATAGCCTGAAATAAAGAACTGTCATTATCGATTTGACAGTTGGAGATATACAAAGCTCTGCAAATATCACCAACACCTGTTTTCTCTATTTTTATAACAGTTGCACCAAGGTCTGCCAACCGGAGCGCGGCAGATGGAGCTGAGAGAAACTGACCAAAATCCAATACGATGATTCCGTCTAATGGTTTCATTTATTGTTCCCCCCCTAACTCAAGGCAAAATTCCTTTTTAATTTTCTCTGTATGCTCACCTAATTTAGGTGCATATTTTTCTGAATAATTCTTGTTGTTATCAAAGGTAATGGGACAGCGGGTTGTTATAAGGTCCTTGCAATTTGGGCGTTTTATATTAATCAATAGGTTTAAAGATTTAAATCCATCCGCTTGAAGCAACTTTTCCCAAGTATATACATCAGAACACCAATACTGATTATTTTCTAAAAGCTTTGTCCAATGTTGAGTGGTATCAGTTTCTAAAATTTTTGCAATTTCCTTTTTGATTTCATCTCGTTTAGTGAACCATTCGTCTTGAACAACATAGTTTTTAAGAATTGATGAGCTAAGGATGTTACCTAAATCTGTAATGGAGCCCATGGCAAGTGCAATATACCCATCTTTCGTTGGATAAATGCCGTATGGGGCACTGAGATAAGGGTGAGCATTGTTGTAGCCACAGCGTTCTGGAAGCTTATGACCGTCATTTAGGTAAGTTGAAATCACTTCAAATTGCAAATCCAGAACGGATTCCATGAGGCTGACCTCTACGTAACCGCCTTTTCCTGTTTTGAATCTTCTAAACAGGCATGCCATGATTCCTTCTGCCATGTGAACACCTGCATAGGAATCTGCAAGCGACAGAGCAAATGGAAGAGGTGGTTGTTCTTTATTTCCGTTAAGCCATGTAAGACCAGACATAGATTGTACCAGTAAATCCTGCCCTGGTTTTTTTACCCAAGAGCCTTTTGTACCATATCCAGTAACAGAACCATAAATAATTCTAGGATTGATTTTGCAGACATTTTCATAATCTAACCCTATTTTTTTCATGACACCCGGTCTAAAATTTTCAATAATAACATCGCTTTTTTTAATCAGCTCCTTTACTATATTCAAATCTTCAGGTGATTTTAAATTAGCGCAGAAACTTTCTTTATTTCTGTTTATCGTTTGAAAAAGAACGCTATCTCCATCTATTTCAAGATTATGAAGAAGCATCTTTCTTGAAGGATCTCCCGAATCTTGTTTTTCAATTTTTATAACTCGTGCACCTAAATCCGCCAGTCTTAAAGCGGCAGAGGGACCAGCTAGATATTGGCTGAAATCTAGAACAATAATTCCTTCTAAAGGTTTCATAGAATTCCTTCTTTCGATTTTCGGTATAAATTATTAAGCTCATTAAGAGTGAGTTTTGCATTTCCACCATTTTTTACGTAACTTTGTATGTAGTCTCCGCCATAATCTTGGAATTGCAGATACCCATTGTATCTTGGGCGGAGATAGGAATTATCTAACGTTTCCAATGTGTTTTTAAAGAAATTGGACGTTAGATAATTGTTATCCTTATCAAGCCAGGCAGATCTATGTCCAGGTTGACCGCCGTTTTCCGTGAAAATAGTCTTTTGTATTATTTCCGAGGCAACATATTTGGTATACATTATTGCTTCTGGAATGTGGTTGCTTTTACTGGAAACCGCAATCCCTGTTCCTCCTAACACGCCTTTTAGCATATGTCCCTTATAGGTTACAAGGTTAGCAACTTTCAATAAGTGATTGCCATAGCCCCTACGGGAATAGTTGGAATATCCATAGGAATAAGGGCAGTAAATAATATCGGGTTCTTTAGCCATTATTTCATGAACATTAATAGGATCCCAGTTGAAAATATCCTTGGTGCAGTAGCAAGCCAGTTCTCTCATATTTTCTAAAACTTCTATACCTATTTCGGAGTCTACAATTTCATCATCGTTTTTAAATAAATCATCGGTTATGGTTGAACAGTACATATAAAAATCCATTAATAAATTCAGTGGAATGCCTGCAAAAGCAATTTTCTTTTTTTTGGCTAATACAATTACATCTTCAAATGTTTTGGGAACTGGTTCTTTTGTTTCGTCAAAATAATCAGGACGATAAACTGCAATAGGTGATGCTGCGTCAATTGCAAAAGCACTTTGAAAACCATTAAAGTTATAACTAAAGTGAGATAAACCGACAGAATTAGCTGCTTGGTTTTCTAAATATTCCTTACTTAGATATTCATTAAGCGGAAGAAGAATTCCATTTGTTGCAGCGTAACCTGCCCAAGGGTGATCAATTATTAATAAATCATAAGCTTCTGCTAAATGCTCTAAAGGGGCGTCGGCAAATTTCTGTAATGACCTTTGCTCCCATTCAATATTTATATCTGGATTTATTTCTGAAAATCTTTGGGATACAGCAACAAGGGGTGTGTATCCTCTGCTGTGTGCCCAAGTAATGCCTTTTAGAGTTATGGACATTTTTTAACCTCCTGTAGATAAAATAAATTGAAACTGGTGGTACCGTGGTACTACCAATACAATCAGTATATGCACTGCAAACTAAAATAACAATGTTAAAAATTCATAAAAAATGTTTTTATTTTATATAGAAATTGTACATTGACAACAAAATAGCGACGTGATATTTTGGTATTGTGGTACCACCAAGATGGTAAAAAAAGGGAATCAGAGTTCTTAAACATTTATGGGTTAAAATTAAAGGAGGCATTTTTATGGCGGCAGGGTTTATGGTATTATTAATTGCGTGCCTGTTTCAAGGTAGTTTCGGAATATGTTTTAAGAAGTATCAACCGTTTTCCTGGGAGGCATTCTGGGTTATGTTTTCTGTAATTGGAGTTTTATGCATCCCTCACATATGGTGTTATATTGAAGTTCCAAATTATATGATATACATTCAGCAAACTCCATCGACCACGCTGTTTTTTGGCACATTGGCAGGATTTTTCTGGGGAATTAGCTCTATTTGGTACAGTAAAGCCATTAATTCAATCGGGGTTTCATTAACAACAGGCATCAATTTGGGGCTGTCAAACTTGCTAGGCAGTTTGGTTCCTATGGTTATTCTGGGGGCATATCCTTCTAAACAAGTATTAATTGTTTTACTTCTTGGTCAGGCGATTTTACTAGTTGGTGTTGCCGTTTTATCAAAGGCTGGATTTATGAAGAACGGAACAGAACAGACCCAGAAAAAAGAGAAAACGCAAGAGAGTTCAATTTTTCTTACAGGCTTAATTATGGCATTGGCTTCTGGTGCAGGCTCGGCGGCTATTAATATTGGGGCTACAGCATCTAATTATCCAGTAAATCTAGCCATAGCAGATGGTGTAAATGCAACAAGTGCCAGCCTGCTTTCGTGGGTGGTTGTATTTGCAGGTGGTTTCATTGCCAATTTTGGTTTTGCTGTGTATAAATTAATTAAGAACAAGACATATGGGGACTATGTTAAACCAGGTTGTGGAAAAGCTTACTTTAAAGTGATTTTAACATCCTTTGTTTGGTTTGCGGCTCTTGCTGTTTATGGAAAGGCAACATCATTATTGGGAACCTTAGGACCAGTAGTGGGATGGGTTGCATTTAATGGATTAGCACTAATTATTGCAAATATCTGGGGATTTTTAGATGGCGAATGGAAAGGTTTTCAAAAAGCCAAGAAAGTTGCCATTTATGGAAATGTCGTTATTATAATTGCGCTTGTAGTTGTTGGAATATCAAATGGATTATAATTAAGCTAAGAAAGAGCAATGCCTCTTTACCTGCATACAAGTTTTTAGGTAAAATCAAAATGTAAGCAGCATTTAATGAATTAAATTATACATATACTAGGAGGTAAAAAAATGGTGAACACAGTTAATGAACTCAATTATGTACCAGAAATGCCAAAAACCCCAAGAAATATTGTTAGTATCGGAGCAGGAGGAATTGTTTCAGGCTCACATCTTCCTGCATATAAAGTAGCAGGATATCCAGTAATTGCTATTTATGATTTGAATTATGAAAAGGCTAAAGAAGTGTCAGAGCAGTTTCAAATTCCACATCCAGTTCAAACAATACAAGAACTGATTAAAATCGGTCAGGAAAATAATGCGGTTTATGATATTGCAGTTCCAGCGTGTGAAATTCCCAATATTTTGAATCAACTTCCTGATGGAGTAGGAACATTAATTCAAAAGCCAATGGGTGAAAGCATTGAACAGTCAAAAGAAATTATAGCTATTTGCCATAAAAAAAATCTGACAGCAGGAATTAATTTTCAGTTACGCCAGGCTCCTTATATGATTGCTGCTAGGAAATTAATAGCTGATGGTGTAATTGGAGATATTGTAGATATTGACTGGCGTGTAGTAACTTTACAACCTTGGTATTTATGGGATTTCTTATTTGGAAAAGAAAGAATGGAGATAAATTATCACAGCATTCACTATATTGACTGTATCCGAAGCATTGCTGGAAATCCTAAATCAGTATATTGTAAAACAATGCCTCATCCGAAAATGCAGAATCTGTCACAAACAAGAACTTCCATTATTATGGATTATGGTGACACCTTGAGAGTAAATCTTCATATCAATCATTGCCATGACTATGCACCTGATTATCAGGAAAGCACGTTGAAAATTGAAGGGACAAAAGGCTCTATTCGTATACAGCTTGGTTTGATTCTGGACTATCCTAAAGGTCGTGAAGATAAGGTGGAATATATCACATACGAAGGAAAGAAGTGGGAGTCCATTGATGTTAAGGGTAGTTGGTTTAATGAAGCGTTTATCGGTACTATGGGTGGGCTTATGAAAAAACTGGATAATCCGGATTATAATTATATGAACAGTGCAGAGGATGCCTATCAGACAATGTGCGTAGTAGAAGCTTGCTATAAATCAAATGCAGATGGAGGAACTCCAGTAGTTGGCATATAGATGTGAAGGGATGGCAGCATGATAAAAATAATAGATACCCATGTACATATGTGGGATTTAAGCAAATTTTCACTTCCATGGCTAGATTTGGAAGCCCCTATATTAAACCAAACATATTTGCTGGATGATTACTGCAAAGAAGTAGAAAATCATAGTCTTTACGAGGTAGAAAAAATAATTTATGTAGAAGTGGATTGTGCAAAAGAGCAGAAGGAAAAAGAAAATGAATATATTATTGCTCTATGCAACAATCCAAATACAATTTGCCATGGGGCATGCATAGCTGGAAATTTAGAAGATCCTAAATTTCAGGATTACATTGACAAGTGGAGTGAATTTTCATCTTTTGTTAAAGGAGTAAGGCAGGTTCTACATGTTTCGTCAGAAGCTCCAAAAACATGCCTAAAAAATTGTTTTATTGAAAATGTTCGTTATTTAGGAAAGAAAAATTTATTATTTGAGGGATGCGTAAGAAACGAGGAATTATGTGACCTTTTAAGTTTGGCTAAGTTGTGCCCGGATACAAAGATTGTTCTAAACCATATGGGAATAGTTAATCCAACCATAATAGCCAAGACTTCTCTTACGGAGGAGGAAAAGAAATATAAGGAAACTTGGATTAATAATATACAGCAACTTGCATCACTGGGAAATGTATGGTGCAAAATTTCAGGACTAAATCCAGTAGGTGATTGGTCAGATGAACTTTTGAAACCGACTATAGATTTTGTAATAGATGCATTTGGAGAGGATAAAATTATGTTTGCTAGTAATTATCCGGTTTGCAATGTGTCGACATATGCGCATCCTTGGATAAAGTCACTTATTCGTATTACTAATGTACGTGGTAAGATACTGCAGAACAAATTATTTTATGACAATGCAAAAAAACTTTATAAAATATAGGAGATGAAAACATGGGAAAAATTCAAAGATACTCAAGTGTTTCAAGACTAAAACCAGATAAAGCGGCTTATTACCAGAAACTTCATTCCGCGCCATGGCCTCAAATAAATGCAATGATAAAGAAGTGCAATATTCAGAATTATTCCATTTATATTCATGATAACATGTTATTTTCTTATTATGAATACATAGGAGATGATTATGCTGCAGATATGGCAATGATGGCGGCTGATGAGGAAACGCAACGCTGGTGGGGAGAGTGTGTTCCATGTATGGATTCTTTTACAACTGAAGGACCATGGTTGGATATTAAGGAAATATATCATTTAGATTAACCAAAGCAGATAGAAAGGGTCAAGTGCAAAATATGAAGAAAATGTACGTTGCATCAATTACTCCTTTTGATAAGGAAAATAAGATAGATGAAATTGCAATGAAAAAACTATGGGATAAGAATATTACCCAAGGCGCAGACGGCTTTTTCATTGGAGGTAGTGCAGGTGAATGCTTTTTATTATCCCAGAATGAGCGTATCAGAACATTTGAAATTGCTGCGCAACATTTAAAAAATTCCGATGTGTTTGCCCATGTTGGTTCTACATGTACACAGGAAGCTGTGGAATATGCAAAGCAGGCAAAATCCTTTGGAATTACTAGGATTGCAGCAGTACCTCCATTCTATTTTGGATTTTCGCCAAAGGAGGTTGCTGGTTATTATTATGATATTGCTGAGGCAGCGGATATGCCTGTTTTGTATTATAATATTCCTGGCAGCACTCATTGGGAATTAGATTTATCTAATCCAGAAATGAAAGCATTATTTAAATCGGGAGCAATAGGAGCGGTTAAACATACCAATTTAAATTTATATCAGTTTGAAAGAATAAAGGCCATGAATCCAGAAATTAAATGTTTTGGAGGATATGAAAACTGTATGATAGCATTTTTGGCGTTTGGAGTAGATGGATTTATTGGAAGCAGCTTCAACTTTATGTTGCCACAGTACAAAAAGGTAATGGAATTATACTTGAATCACAAGGAAGTAGAGGCAAGAATATTAGAAGAAAAAGCAAATAATGTATTAGACTTTCTTCTGAAAAATGGTTTGTGTGCTGGATTAAAATTTGCAGTTTCTCATTTAGGAATAGAAGCTGGAAAGCCTAGAAAACCAATGCTTCCTTATAATGAGAAAACCGAAGATATACTTATAAATCTTATGAAAGAGAATTTAGAATGAGTAAGATGGCAGTAATGTAAAAGATTTTGCTATTTTGCTGTCAAAAAAGTCGGCAATTGCCGACTTTTTTTGGTATAGTAAACATGAGTAATTTTAGATACCAATTTTTTTAATAGATAGTTGTTATATAGCTTTTAAACTGATATGATAGAGGAAGCTAAGAAAATGGGAAAGTTAAGCTTTCTAGAAAGGATTATGAGGATTTAGGCTGGGGTGTAGTAGCTGAAAATTCCGGAAACATAATATGGAAATAATACCTTTAAAAAAGATAACATTAACGGAACAAATTATGGAGCAGATTGCAAATATGATTACATCAGGTTCCTTAAAACCAGGGGATAAACTGCCTAATGAGAGAGAATTGGCAGAGTCATTTAGCGTAACCAGAAACAGAATACGCGAGGCATTAAGGGGGTTATCATTAGTAGGGATGATTGAAATAAAGCCCAGCGAGGGAAGCTTTGTAAGCATTGGGAATAAGATTCCTAAAGAGACTGTTGCATGGATGTATCATAATGAAATGAATAAACATGATGAAGTGTATGCGGCTAGAAATTTAATTGAAACGGAAGTTTATTTAGCATGTTATGAAAATAGAACAGAAGAGATTTTAAAAGAAATAAATAATTACAAGAATCAGTTATTTGGTATAGATATTGCAGAAATATCACCGGAAGATTTTTTTCAGTTTATTTCAGATATTGATATGTATGTTGGAGAACATTGCAACAACAGTGTATATGAAAAATTAATGCAGATTATGGTTCTTATAAGAAAAGAATCGGCATTAAAGATTTTAACGTTAGAGACATCCCGAGCTAGTGCGGTTTTATATAGAACTAAAATATTAAATGCATTTAATCAAGATGATAAAAATGTGATTAAAAAACATCTTCATGATTTCTTCAAATATTCTATTAAAGAAATATCAATTCATTAAATAGAGAGGAATCACCCCTACAGTAACTTGGACGAAATCTGATTTTTCAAAAGCCCCACACTGTCATTCTAATTATATCTATAGATGAAACGGATTATATAAAATGTATAATCCGTTTTCTTATTGTTTAAAGATTGGATTAGTTACTGAAAAATCAATTTGTGCCATGAATATCTTTAGGTGGGTATGATGTTTTATAATTTAAAAGATGTATCGAAATGCCAAAATTATACTTGACTTTTATAAGCTAAAGCTATACTATATCAGTGATATATATCACTGATATAAACGTTGGATCGAGTAATGAAAGGTGACTAAAATGGTGGAACAGATTATGACAAAGGAAAAGTTTTTGGAGGAGGGGAAAAAAGAATTCCTTAAGAAAGGATACAAAGGAACTTCCTTGCGCCAACTTTGTAAAGACTTAGGACTAACTCAGGGAGCTTATTACGGTTATTTTAAAGGAAAAGAAGATTTATTTAATGAAATCGTTTCTCAGCCTGCAGAAGAATTGTTTGATTTTTATGTAAATTGCCACAGAGAGTATATGGCATTAGACCCTAGCGATCAATACCAAAAGATAAGGGAAGCTTCTACAGAATCTTTAAACAGCATGGTTGATTATATGTATAGATACTATGATGAATTCAAATTATTATTTTGCCGCTGTTCAGGAACAAAATATGAAGAGTACATTGAGCGATTTATAAACATTGAAGTAGCTTCAACAAGGAAATTTCTTGATGCCATGGAAGCAAACGGTTTTTTTGCGGCAAATATTGATGACCAGCTTAGCCATAATTTAGCGAGTATGCTTTTTAAAGGAATTATTGAAATATTTGAGCATGATATGACTTATGAGCATGCTAAAGAGTATATAAATAAGCTTAGAATATTCTATACAGCAGGTTGGATGAAACTATTTCAAAAGTAATTTTTTTGCGCAACAGTTAGCTATTGCTAATACGTGCTAACTAATAAAATTTTGTGTTCCTCAGTTTACAAGAAGGGAAATACGTTAGTATTAGAAAATTAAATTTAATGTTTGTAGTTAGTATGTTAACAATTAAAAGGAGATTTATTATGGAGGATATTAAAGATACCAGAACAAAAATTATAACTGAGAAACCATTTAAACTTATGGTTTCTCTTAGTTTACCTGCAATTATAGGAATGGTAGTAATTGGGCTTTATAACTTTATGGATGCAGTTTTTGTGGGACAGATGATTTCACCTGAGGCAATGGGGGCAGTAACGGTGGCATATCCCTTTACTTTAGTAAACAGCGGAATTGCTACATTAATTGGTGTTGGTTCTGCGTCAGTATTATCAAGAGCAATTGGTAAAAAGGATGAGGCTACTATTGATAAAATCATGGGTAATCTTATAATGAGTGTGTTGCTGTTATCAATTATTGTTACGGCAATAGGAATAGGATTTACACCACAAATTCTAAGGTTATCAGGTGCAGAGGGTGAAATTCTTAAAAATGCGGTTGTTTATCTTCGTATAATTTTTTCAGGTTCTCTGTTCGTGAATTTTGCACAGGCCGCCAATATGGTAATGCGTGGTGAAGGGCTATTAAAGCGTGCAATGATGATTATGGGTCTTGGTGCTATAATTAACATTATTCTTGACCCAATTATAATAACAATAACCAATGATATTTCTGGGGCAGCATATGCAACAGTAATTGCACAGGTTACACAAGCAGTGGTTACAGTATGGTATTTCCTAAATAAAAGTAAAAATGTCCGCATTAACACCATTAGAATTGATAAAAAACTGATACCTGAAGTTATATCAGTTGGTGTTTCCGCCATGCTGATGCAGTTAATGCAGTTACTTCAACAGACGCTTATGTACCACACGGCGGCAAATTATGGAGGAGGTAAGTGGCAAATTATTCTAGGAGCTTGCTTAAGAATTCAGGCATTTGCTTTTATACCTTTATGGGGAATAAGTCAAGGTTTTCAACCTGCGGTTGGCACTAATTATGGGGCGAAGGAATATGGACGTGTTAAAGAAATTACTAAAGCTTTTATTATTGGAGCAACTATATTCTCTTTGTTGTTTTATATTCCGGTAATGTGCTTTCCACAGGTTATGCTTTCTATGTTTATTACAGATGGAGCAACGGCTCAAATGGGAGTTGGAAATCTTAGATTGTTTTTTTCAACCTATATATCTCTTGGTGTTATGATATTGTCAATTACTCTTTTTCAATCTTTAGGTAATGGAGGGGCAGCGGCATCTTTAACATTGCTTAGGCAAATTGTTTTCTTTATTCCGCTTGTGATTTTGCTGCCTAGAATTGGCAATCTTGGAGTATATGGTGTTTTTGTTGCACCAGTGCTAACTGATATTGGTGTTTTAGTTATATCAGTAGTATTAGTTACAAAAGAGTTTGGAAGAATGAAAAAATTGTTTGATAAGCATAATGCATTAGAGGTGCTTTAAATTACAAAGATAGGTAATGTTGGCCAACTAAGATAATTAGACGGTAGCTTTGATATGGTGTTGTCAATAAATTGTTACCACTTTTTTAAAAAAGCGAGCTCTGGGAGAGACTTTTAGAGAATTAAAACAAGCAGAAAACCTGGTGGCTGTATTCCAGAAATTAAAATATGAAATCAAATGACTTTTCCCAGAACTCGTTAATATTTGAAGCATCGATTTTATGACATTGACTTTGTTAAAAATTGATAGTATTATGTTTCATGTATGAAAAATTACATATTTTAGTCTGTTAAGGTGCTTTTTGTAATGAAAAGATAATAGGGAATTCGGTGAAAAACCGAAGCAGCACCCACTACTGTAACTTGGACGAAATCTCATTAGTCAAAAGACTGCCACTGGATTTTTTCGGGAAGGTTTGAGAAAGTAGGTTGAAAAGGAGCCAGGAGACCTGCCTTATAAGGAAATAAGAAACAAATCTCGGGGAATGGAGATGGGTGCTTTTTTTGTGCCTGTTTTCCCGAAAAAGGAGGGTAGTGTAAT
>JAYFNB010000010.1:0-59501 GCA_034933685.1 Lachnospiraceae bacterium
CCGTTTGAAATAGCGCTATTTCGAGATAAGAGTACTGATATTCCCGCATAAAAGCAACCCCTAAGACCACTCAACAAGGGCGGTTTTAGGGGTTTTCACGTTTTGTATATCTTATTTTCACGTATTGCGGGTAACATGACATTAGTCTTAGAGAAACAAAGCAAGGGAGAAAAAGATAATTATGAAAATATCAATAGTTGGTACAGGCTATGTTGGTCTTGTAACAGGCACCTGTTTTGCTGAAATGGGCAACAAGGTTTTTTGTGTAGATACAGACAAGAGCAAAATAGAAAATCTTAAAAATGGAATAATACCAATTTACGAGCCAGGTCTTAGTGAAATGGTAAAGAAAAATCATGAAGATAAAAATTTATACTTTACAACTGCAATAGAAGAGGCCTTACAGAATACGGAGGTATGCTTCATAGCCGTTGGAACACCAATGGATGAGGACGGAAGTGCAGATTTAAAGTATGTGCTTCAGGTTGCAAAAGAAATAGGCATGCATATAAAACACAATATGATTATTGTTAATAAGTCAACAGTTCCTGTGGGTACTGCAGATAGAGTAGCGGCTGTAATTCAAGAACAGCTTGATTTGCGTGGAGAAAGCTATAACTTTAAGGTTGTTTCCAACCCTGAATTTTTAAAAGAAGGTTCAGCAGTTGAAGATTGTATGCGTCCAGACCGAGTTGTAATAGGTGCTAAAGATGAAGAAACTTTCGAAGTTATGAAACAACTTTATTCGGCATTCGTAAGAAATTCAGATCGTTTCATTGTTATGGATGTAAAAAGTGCAGAGATGACCAAGTATGCATCAAATGCAATGCTTGCCACAAGGATTTCTTTTATGAACGAGATGGCAAACATATGCGAGAAGGTAGGCGCAGATGTAAATATGGTTCGTGTTGGCATGGGTAGTGACAACAGAATAGGGTATAGTTTTCTTTACGCAGGCTGTGGATATGGAGGCAGTTGTTTCCCAAAAGATGTACAAGCGCTTATAAAGATTGCAAATGACAATGATTACTGTGCTGACATACTTGAAAGTGTTGAAAAGGTTAATAAAGAGCAAAAAATGCTCCTAGTTAAGAAAATTATCAAAAGATTTGGTGAAGATTTGAAAGGGAAAACCTTTGGTTTATGGGGACTTGCATTTAAGCCTAATACGGACGATATGCGTCAGGCAACGTCAATTGTTGTTGTAAACGAGCTTGTAAAAAGAGGAGCTGTAGTAAAGGCATATGACCCAAAGGCAGTAGATGCCGCAAAAAATATTTTTGGTGAAAATGACAGCATTGAATATGTAAACAGCAAATATAAGGCGGTAGATGGTGTAGATGCATTAGTGCTTGTTACTGAATGGAAAGAATTTAGAAGCCCTGATTTTGATGAAATAAAAAAGGCTATGAAAGACCCAATTGTCTTTGATGGTAGGAATCAATACAACGATAAAATAATGAGTAAAATTGGTTTTGAGTATTATAGAATTGGTAAATAAAATATTTTTACTTTATTTTTTGTAATAAGTGGAAACTATAAACAGAATGATTACTTTGGAATTGTTTGGTTTTTGTTACAGGAAAAAGTGGTGAAAGAAAACTTTATTTCAAGATATTTGACCCCAGTTTTACCCCAAGACAACTAAAACCCAATAAAATTATTGATGCGAAACGTGAATTTATGTATAGAAAACCTCTAAAAATCATCGATTTTGCCACAATATGAACATATTTTACCTGAATGAACGCACCTAACAATACTCATAACCCGAAGGTCTTTGGTTCAAATCCAACCTCCGCAATGCTTAAACCCTTTGTAATCTAATGTTTACAAGGGGTTTTTGTTGATTACCAAAAATCTCAAGGTCGGCAGCTTAATATTTGCTCCTTGTTTATGCTGGTCCGGCAAGAAAAAGCAGACAAGGTAGAATATGCTGCGCAAATTGAAAAAACCATAAAAAAAGATACGGTTTGTAAATCTCTGTTAGAATGAATGAAAGCACACGATCATTCTGAGAGTAGATAGTAAACCATGTCTGAGAAAATTGTACAGTTAAACGAAGAAGTAATCAAGGGGCAAATAAAAAATTAGTTCGTGAAGTGTAGAAGAAACACTCAACGTGAAACAGGAGGCCGAAGCAAAGAACCAATCCTTTTTGTGTATAAATCTTGACACTACCTGTGGTTATCAACAGATATTGTTTGCTTTGCATTGGATGCTTGCGTTTATAATGCAGTCTAGTACAGCAATGGTGCTTTTATAAATAATGTTCACTCTCTTATTAACGGTTAAAGTTTTTTGGAAGCCACTTAAATGCATCTTCATAAGGCTATGCATCAATAAGCGTTTTATACGGGGATAATTTTAATAGCTTTATTTAGTATACTTAAAAATCGTTTTTAATACAAACAAGGCAGAAGCTGTAAAACAGTCTCTGCCTTTAATGATTATCAAAATATTCTGCATCGATTTTTTGAGTGAACATAGAATTTTGAAATTCTACTCAGTAGCTATTGCATTTATAATAAGGATTTATATTAAATTTATTTTATTATTTTCAAATCACATAATATCTATAAGTATATCCGAATATTTTTCCATAACACAGTAAAAATTACGTATTTCTTCAGCAGAAAAGTTTTTAAGCATTTCATTTAAAATAAGAGGGCTTTCAGGAGTATCCTCTAAATAATACTTTTTAAGAACATCTTCCCCTTTTTGTGTAATATAAAGGCCGTATAATTTTGAGTATTTTTTATCCCGTTCTTTATAGATAAGGCCTTTTCCTTCAAGCTTTTTAAGGGTTTGAGAAATTGCGCCTTTGGTTTTTTTCCATTTTTGAGCTATTAGGGATGCAGAAATTCCGGAGTTATCTGATATAGTAATCAACATAGAAAGTTCTACCATAGAGATTGTGTCGTCAATTCCATAGTCTCTATTAATTGTCATAAAGCTATAAAATAATAGAACAAATCTAGTTACGCATCCAACGTGATGCCCCATATTCGCCAGAGTCTTTACGGTTTCAAAACGTTTAATATCATCTTCTGTTTGATTCATTGTTTTCACCTCATGATAGTTTAATTGACTAAATTGATGTCAATTTTATCTTAACACTAACGTTTTGATTAGTCAATAATAATTTCCTCATTTACAAATTGGTGCTTAGAAGAAATTTTAGAATTGAACTAAACAAATAAAATATCCACAAAATATTTCCCAGGTTTGTATTTTTGTACTAAAAAAATTATTTTCTTTAAAAAAAGATTGACTTTAAAAAACACACGCTGTAATATGAAAATATAAGTTTAGTAAAGTAAACTAAAGTGTTCTTCAAGGTGAATAATTAGCTTATTATACTAACATTAAATTAAAAAAATGGAATTTCATCAGGTACAGGCAGAGATTTTTATGGCATAGGAACAAACGTATTAAAACTTGAATTAAATAAGCTAAAGCAGGGAAATGGAAAGATGAGAAAATAAAGTAAATTAATTTGTTAATGGGTTGCTATAAAGCTATTTAGCTTTATAAAATAAGTTAAAATTTTAAGGAGGATTGTATTATGAAAAGGTTTTTAAGCGGATTATTAATGGTATCAATGGTATTTGGTTTGGCAGCTTGTGGCTCATCCAATTCGACTGCTTCCACGTCGGCACCTGTAGCGGAAGAAAAAGCAGAAGAAACTAATGGAGCTACAGAGACTTCAGAAAAAACAAACACAGGAGGCACTTTTTCTGAAAACGATTACATAATTGGAGGTGGTTCTTCAGGCGGAACCTACAATGCAGTTTCATCAGTATTTGCGCAGTTTCTTTCGAAAGCTGGAGTAGCAAAATTTACAGCACAGGCAACCACTGGTTCAGGTCAAAATGTTGCATTTATTGAAAACAAAAGTATTGAATTCGGTTTAGTGAATGCATCAACCTGTAAAGATGCTATTGAAGGAAAAGGCCTTTTCGATGGAAAAGCTTGTGAAGATTTAAGAGCAGTTTGCATGGTTTATCCTGGCGTTTTTCAACAGTTTGTTTCAACAAGCTCTGGTATTAACACTGTAGAAGATCTTTTTGGCAAAAAACTTTCTATAGGAGGTCCTGGTAGCGGGGACGTAGTGGCAGCAGAAGAAGTGTATGGTGCTTTTGGAATGACTTTTGATGATTTTGAGCCTCAGTATCTTGGCAGTGGTGAGGGTGCAGAATCAATGAAAGACGGACATGTTGATGGAGCTATCGGTATTGCTCAAATTCCATTTTCAGCTTTTGTAGAGCTTACTGCAAAAGCAATTGATAAGGCAAAAATTATTCCTTTAAGTGATGCCGCTATTGAAAAACTTACAGCAGGGGCAGATGCAAAATATTTCCCATATACAGTGCCTGCAAATTCTTACGGAAACCAACCAGAGGAAATTAAAACAGTTGCAAATGGACAGTTATTTGTTACAGCAGAAGACATGGACGAAGAACTTGTTTATGAAATTACGAAGACGATTTTTGAAGGAATTGAAGAATTAAAAACTTATCATAATGCCTTAACAACAATGAATGCAGAAGATGCAGTTCAAGTTTCAGGTGTAAAACTTCACCCAGGTGCAGAAAGATATTTTAAAGAAATTGGAATAATTAAATAAATTTAAAATTATTTTGGAGGTGTTCTTTTGTGAGCATAGGAGAGGTTAATGTTGAAGAACAACCAATGCTAGAATTAAATAACGAAAAGGAAGAATTACTTAGGAAGTTTTCTAAAGAAGAAAATGTTAGAAAACTGAATTTGCCCACAGAAATAATTGTGAATATATTGGCGTTTTTACTGGGTGTATTTTTGATTTACACTTCGGCCTTCGGAACACTTCCAGCATTACGACAAAGAAGTGTGTATCTTACTTTTGTTATGGCAATGTTATTTTTAATTTATCCTGCTTTTGATAAAAAAGGTAATAAAGGAGTCACATGGTTCGATTATTTATTTTCCATAATTGCTGCCATTTCCTGTTTTTATGTTGTAGTGCAGTATAAAGCAATTCTTTTAAGAATGGGAATTTCAAATTCCGTAGACCAGATAATGGGCGTATGCCTTATAATTCTTATACTTGAAGGAACAAGACGGCTTGTTAGTCCTGCACTTGCATTAATCACACTATTGTTTTTGCTTTATGCATTGTTTGGAAATTATATTCCAGGTATATTCCATATTAAATCTGGAGGAATTTCACGACTTATAGACCATGAATTTATGATACCTGAAGGCATATTTGGAACTCCGCTTGCCGCCGCTTCAACTTATGTGTCATTGTTTGTAATCTTTTCCGCCCTATTACAGGCAAGCGGCATGGGCGAATTCATACAGGAAATGGCAATGGCCCTTGCAGGGCATGCAGTAGGTGGGCCTGCCAAAGTTGCTGTTATTGGTAGTTCTATATTTGGAACAGTAAGTGGAGAAGCTGTTGCAAATGTTGTTGGAACAGGAACGTTTACAATACCTTTGATGAAGAAAGTTGGTTATGAACCTACTTTTGCCGGGGCTGTAGAGGCTTGTGCCTCTACAGGCGGACAACTTGTGCCTCCTGTAATGGGCGCAGCCTGTTTCGTTATGGCCGAGTACATAGGTATTGGCTATTCAAAAATAATGTTAGCAGGTATTATTCCGGCATTTTTGTATTATTTGAGCACTTTCGTAGCTGTGCATTTGAGGGCAAAACGCCTTGGCATGAAAGGCCTTGATAAATCTGAATTGCCAGATGCAAAGGAAGCCTTTAGAAAAAGAGGACATCTTATAATACCTTTTCTTGCAGTAATAGTGCTTATACTTATGCAATATACAATATCTTACGCTGCTTTAGTAGGTATAGGTTTAATCCTTATTGTGGCAAACGTAAGGAAAAGTACAAGAATCTCTCCAAAAGATATGCTGTATTCCTTAGTTAATGGAAGTAAAATGACAATATCATTTGGTGTTTCTTGTGCATGCATAGGTCTTATAATTGGAGTAACAACGTTAACCGGTGTAGGAAATGTTTTGGGAGATTATATTATTACAATAAGTCAAGGAAATCTTTTAATTTCGCTTGTACTTATAATGATTGTTTCAATTATTTTAGGTATGGGTATGCCAACTGTGGCTGTATATATTGTACTTGCAACAGTAGCGGCACCTGTTTTAATTAAGCTGGGTGTTCCTTTGCTGGCAGCACATTTTTATTGTTTTTATTTTGGGATAATGGCAAATCTTACTCCGCCGGTTGCTATACCAGCCTATGCGGCGGCGGCCATAGCTAATTCAAGCCCATCTGAAACGGGTATTGCGGCATTTAAAATTGCTTTGCCTTCATTTTTAATCCCATATGTATTTATATATACACCGTCATTGCTTTTTATTAACACAAATATACATGAGTTGTTAATTGCAGTTATAACTTGCATTGCAGGAGTTTTCATGATAGCAATGGGGTTTGAAGAATGTTCATTTGTAAGAAAGATGAAAAAGCCAAAGGCGATTTTAACTCTTATTGGTGGAATTTTGATGATAGTTCCAAATGTTATCGCAGACATAATTGCAATAGCTATACTTATATATGTTGTGATTAGTGAAAGAAGGCTTGCAAAAATAGAAAAAGAAATTGCATGTTAAAGTAAAAAATAATGAAAAGAGGTAAACAAATGAGTGCAGAAAAGAAAATAAGGAGCAGTATGGAAAACAGATTGTGCCAAGAATACATAGCTCCACTTTCGCTTTTGAGAGGATGTGGGTATTCCTATGAAGACTTGTCAAAACCTAGAATAGCTGTTATAAACACCTTTAGTGAAATGAATCCTGGTCATTTTCATTTGATGACTGTAAGTAAAAGGGTAAAAGAAGGAATAAAAGCGGCAGGAGGTATGGGGTTTGAATTTAACTGTGTATCAGTTTGTGACTCGGTAGCAGAAGGGCCATATGTGCTTCCCAGCAGAGATTTGCTTACAAATGAAATTGAACTGCTTGTGGAAGGTAACAAAATGGATGCCATGGTTTTAATAGGAACATGTGACAAGGTGGTACCTGGTCTGCTTATGGCAGCTGCCAGACTTGATTTGCCGTCAATAGTGGTATCTGGCGGATATATGCAGACGGGTTCTCTTAATGGTGAAAAATGCGATTTTATTAATATAGGAATGTCTATAAGTAAAGTTTTAGAAGGAAATATGGAAGAAAACGAGTTGTATGAGGTTGTGGAGCATGCGTGTCCTGGACCTGGTGCTTGTGGAATGATGGGAACAGCCAATTCAATGAATATTATTGCTGAAACATTGGGAATGAGCCTTCCAGGGAATTCTACTACAGCTGCAATTTCAGATGAATTGAATCAAATCGCTTATGAAGCAGGAAAACAAATAATGTATTTATGGGAAAAAGGAATTACTGCAAGACAGATAATTACAGAAGAATCCGTTACAAATGCAATAAAAGTTTGCATGGCAGTTGGTGGTTCGTCAAACACCATAATTCATATTCCGGCAATTGCAACTGAGGCAGACTTACCTATGAAATGCAGCGAGGTTTATGCAGAGGCAAGCAATGAGGTTCCGCTGCTTGTGGGCATAAGACCCAATGTTGGAATGCATACTATGGCAGACTTTGATAAAGCAGGAGGTCTTGGTGCAATACTTAATATAATTAAGGATAAATTATACACTGATGTAATTACGGTAACAGGGAAAACTCTTGCAGAAAATATGGCGGAAAACCCTGACAAGTGTGTAATTAATAATCCAGACATTATTCATACCATTGATGATCCGGTTGAGGAAGGTGGAGGATTGGTTCTTTGCAAAGGCAATCTTGTACCTGAAGGGGCAATAATTAAACGTTCAGCTGCACCGGAGGATATGTTAATGTTTAGGGGCCCGGCAAAAGTGTTTAACGACTGCGATTCTGCAATCGATGCACTCCATGCTGGAAAAATAATTGAAGGCGATGCAGTAATAATTAGATATCAGGGTGTTAAAGCAGGGCCTGAAAGTGCGTACAGATTTACTGCGGCATTAAAAGGAAGCCCTGTAAAGGATAAAGTAGCAATAATTACTGATGGCAGAACTTCAGGAGCAGCAGCGGGAGCTTGTTTCCAATATGCATCGCCTGAGGCTGCATTAAGGGGTCCGTTATGTGCCGTTGAAGATGGTGATATAATAAATTATGATATTTCTAAAAGAAGCCTTAGTGTAGAATTATCAGATGAAGAACTTGCGGATAGAATGGAGAAAGCAAAGTTGCATTTATATCCTAAAAAGGGTTATCTTGGTATTTACCAAAGTTGTGTTGGATCAATATTAAAAGGAGCTGTATTAAGGGGTAATAATGCCTGATAAGAAAGAAAACCAAGGATGGTGCTATATGGAAAAAATTAAATTTTCAATAATTGGAGCAGGTGCGGGAGGCACACTAATGGCTGTACAGCTTAAAAATAAGGGATATTACGTAAATCTTATGGATAAAAGAGCTGATGTTATAGACAAAATGAAAGAATTGGGTGTGCTTAAAGCTTCCGGCAAAACCGAAGCAACGGAAAAACCGAATTTATTAACTTGTAACATTAAAGAATGCATTGAAGGCACAGAAGTTATTATGGTTTGCACTACTACTGATGCTCATGGTGAGATTGCAAGAGAAGCTGCTCCATTTATAAAAAGAAATCAAATTGTGCTTTTAAATCCGGGACATTTAGGTGGTACACTGGAGTTCATAAATGCTCTTAAGGACTGTGGATGCAAAGAAATTCCAATTGTAGGAGAGGCATCAGACTTGATGTATGCTTGCCGTACAGTAGAAATTGGCCATACATTACAAACTGGAGAAAAATCCAAGATTAGCGTAGCATCTATACCGGCTAAAAATTCTGAAATAATATGTAATAAACTTAAAGAAATTTTCCCGTGTTTTGTTACGGCAGAAAATGTTCTTGTTACTGGGCTGAGTGGAGGAAGCCTTCTTCACTCCATTCCTTGTGTAATGAATATAAATAAAGTTGAACTTGGTCAAAACTTTGATTATTATATGGAAGGATTAACACCTGGTGTTTGTAATATAATTGAAGCTGCAGATAAAGAAAGATGTTCAGTATGTGAAGCACTGGGAATGGAAAGCCCAACTTTGCTTAGTCATCTGAAAAATGTTTACGGTCTTGAACCAGATGGATTCTATGATGCCATTCAAAGTTGTAAGCCTTATGCAGGAATTAAATCTCCAACAAACACAAGTCATAGATTTTTTCAAGAAGATACGCTATCTAATTTAGTACCAACAGCCTCGCTGGGTAAACTTTTAGGAGTTGCAACACCTACACTTGATGCTATAATTCTTCTGGAGAGCCAAATTACAGGAAAGGATTTTAATAAAGAAGGGCGAACTGTGGAGAAACTTGGGCTTGCAGGTAAAACGGTTAAGGAAATATATGAAGTGATATCATAATATTAAGCAATATTAGATCTTCTATCAAAAGAGAATCTTTACACTTATGGAAAAATTCAGATTTAGCAAGATCAGCTTAGGGATTTTTTATCCTATAGAATATCGGCATAGTTTGGTATGTATTACCGACTATGCCGATTTTTTTCGTGTTATGTTGAATCCATTTGGTGGTCATTCCAAAAAGCTGATGCGCTGACAAATTCTCATTTTAAAACTAACAATGAGGCAAAATGAAAGCAGCTTTAAATTTGGTCTCAAAATCATCAAGAAATTAGATGCAAACAAAATACGTTGTTACAAAATTTGTTACCAAGGTGAGACCATCACTACTTACAATATTGTTAAAGAAAAATGAAGCAAGGCGGTGTAAAGATGAGTTATGTAAAAAAAATTGTTACAGATGTAAAATATAACGTGTGTATAGATGATTTTGTAGATGATGAAGTCATTGGTAAATTTTATCATTGTTTTTCTGATGAACCCGAAGTATTTAAAACATCTTTAGGAATGATAAATTCCCTTGATAAAGTGATGGATATGATTGACTATCCACAAAAGACAACAAAGAGCCGTATTTTTAAAGCAATTGGGTTAAATGAAGCTAACAAGGTTAAGGAGCTGAGAAAAATTATGAGCGAGACTGATGTAATGAAAAACAGAGGAGAGAAAGCAACCTTTATTGTTGAAATAAAATACAGAGAAAATGCGACATGGCAAGGAACAGTTAAATGGGTAGAAGAAAATAAAGAGCAAAACTTTAGAAGCGCATTGGAGTTAATTAAGCTTATTGACAGTGCAAGTGAATTCTTAGGCGAATGAAATTATTTTTAATGAAAGCTTATTTTTAAGAATTGAGGGATTAAACCTTGCTATAAAAACTAATATTATATTAAAAAAAGTAACCCGTAACGTGATATTGAGACCATCATGTTACTTTTTTTTTGTAAAATATTAATAAATTGGTAAAGTATGCATTAAGACTAGGTTAGGTCACAAAAATAGTAATAAAAATTAAAAAAATAAATAGTGTTGTTACCAATTTTGAGACCTAATTGTTACCGTGACAGACTATTATTTGAACCAGAGATAAATACATTACTAAAAAATAGCAAAAGTGGAAACATATTATAGAAAGAATTGAGTGGGAGGAATTTATTATGAAATTTAGAAAAGGTTTAGTATTTGGATTGGGTTTAGCATTAAGTTTACAGAGCGTAGTAGTATTTGCAAATGATGCTTCTTCAGAATCTACGGTTAGCACATCCACTGTAACATGGACAATAGAAGCAGTAGCAGAAGAGCCAGCAGCAGAAGAGCCAGCAGCAGAAGAGCCAGCAGCAGAAGAGCCAGCAGCAGAAGAGCCAGCAGCAGAAGAGCCAGTTGCAGAAGAGCCAGCAGCAGAGGAGCCAGTTGCAGAAGAGCCAGCAGCAGAAGAACCAGCAGCAGAAGAAGAAGTAGCAGAAGAACCAGCAGCAGAAGAACCAGTAGCAGAAGAGCCAGTAGTGGAAATTTTAGAGAACCAAGTGCCACTTGCTGATGCGTTAGTACCTGTTGAGGTTAAAAAAACAGCTACATTAACTATTGTTCAAACACTTTTGCTTGATGACGGCGAAGCAACATATACTGAAACTTTTGAAGATTTTGCAGCAGGAGATGTGGCAAATTTGGAGGACTATATTGTAACAGACCCAGAAGTTGAATGCGTAAGTGAACTTGGAAGCGTAGAGTTGACAGAAGGGGAGAACATAATAGTTCTTAACTATGTGTGGAACTTTTAATATAAATGAAATATGTAAAATAAACAGGGAGGGGAAAGTGTGAATAAAAAGAGGGTTTTGTCTTTATTAATGGCCATAGTTATGGTAGTAGCATTGATGCCTATAAACGTTTTTGCAGCAGTTGGCGGTTATGGTACACTGACTGTTAAGTATTATAATGAGCAAGGTCAGTATATTGGGAATTACAATACACTGTATTTTAGCGATGGTGACGAAATAGATACTTCAAAGCTGACTTTGCCTAGTGGTTATGTATTGTCAACAAGCAAAACAGGTTTTTGGTATGGTGACTATAATAGTTCCAGTAATTATAAGTACTCATCCAGCAATGTGTACCTTCACAGCTATACCTCAGGATCGGGTAAGTGGAGTACAACATATTATAAGTTTACCAAAAGCAGCGCAGACACAACTAATGCCATACCGAAGGAGTCATCAGGCGCTACGTATCCAACAGCAACTGTTATTGTGTATGTAAAACAGGTTACCCAGTTGAATCACGTGGATGTTCGTGTTAATTTAACAGAAAACGTAACAACTTGGGTAAATGGTGTATCCAGTACTTCTACAAAGAATTACACCATAGCAAAAGCAACGGATGTTTCAATTAAAGTAAATGGGAAAACTTATACCAATCCTACTTTGCGAACAGACGGAACAGCCAAAGAATTTAATTTCAATTTATCTAGCAACAAGTTTGTTCTTGACGATTCATTATCCATATCAATTAATGCATCCATAACAGACCAGCAAGGACAAAAGAAGGAATATACCTATACGCCGGATTACACCGCAATACTGAAGGCGGCAGCTAATTGTCCAGGACATGGTACTTCCAATGCAGGTCTGGATTTTGATTTAGAAGCAAATACAATCATTACCAACAATACCAGCAGCTCTGTGGTAATGAATTTTGTGGACCAAGGAGGCAATACAGTTAAAACTACTACAAGCAACCCTTATGAGTATGGGACGACATACTCTGAAACAGGAGTATTGCCAGAAGGATATGAGTTAGTAGATCCTAGTGTTTTATTAACGGTATCTGGAACTATGGGAGCAGGAAATGTTATTTGTACATTCACAGTTAAACCAATTAGTTACAACATTACCTACGATTTAGCTGGTGGAACAAATTCAGTAAACAATCCTGCCACCTACACAATTGAAGATAGCATAATCTTTGAAGAAGCAACCAAAGCTGGATTTGCCTTTGGCGGATGGTATAAAGAGGCATCATTTGTAAATAAGGTGGCAAGTATACCAGTTGGAAGCACAGGAGCTAAAACTCTTTATGCTAAATGGACAGAAAATGATATTACAATTAATTATGTGGCAGTTGGCGGCGGTGGCGTAAATAAAGACAGCGAAACCTTGAAACCATCTACAGGAACTGCAGGTGGAGCTACAGCTACAGCAAATTCAGGGCATGAATTTATTGGCTGGTCAACAAGCAGCACGGCTACAACAGCTGCAGACTGTATAACAACAAGTCCTCACTATGTACCTTCAAAAGTAGGTGGGGCATATCAAGCAGCAACATATTATGCAATATTTGTTGAGAAAGATGTAACCATAACTTATATTGCAGGTGAACACGGCAAAGTAAGTCGTGATTCTGAAACAATTAAATCCAAGAAGAAAACGGCAGCAGGTTCAACAGCTATACCTGATGCAGGATACCATTTTGTTAGTTGGAAAAATGCTGCTGGAACGACAGTAGGAACAGATGCAGTTTTTGTACCAGCAAAAAACAGTGCAGGATTATATGAAACAGCAACCTATTATGCAGATTTTGAAGAGGATGCTCATGTAACAATAACCTATGAAGCAGGGAACGGCGGAAGCGTAGGGGATGACTCAGATACAATCAATCCTGTAATAGGAACTCCTAGCGGTTCAACAGCTACTGCAAACGCAGGATATGTATTCTTGAACTGGACAGATGCAAACGGAAATGAAGTTGGAGCAGATGAAATATTTGTACCTTCAAAAATAAACGGAAAATTTGCAGCAGCAACCTATACAGCAAATTTTGTGGAGGCTGAAGACGTAACAATTTCTTACACAGCTGGAATAGGCGGAAGCGTAAGTTCAGACTCAGAAGATTTAGCACCGGTAACAGGAGAGCCAGATGGCTCAACAGCTATACCTGATGCAGGATACCATTTTGTTAGTTGGAAAAATGCTGCTGGAACGACAGTAGGAACAGATGCAGTTTTTGTACCGGCTAAAAACAGTGGAGGATTATATGAAACAGTAACCTATTATGCAAGCTTTGCAGAGGATGTTTATGTAACAATAACATATGAAGCAGGAAACGGCGGAAGCGTAGGGTATGACACAGATACAATCAATCCTGTAATAGGAACTCCTGTTGGCTCAGAAGCTACAGCAAACGCAGGATATGTATTCTTGAACTGGACAGATGCAGACGGAAATGAAGTTGGGACAGATGAAATATTTGTACCTTCAAAAATAAACGGAAAATTTGTAACAGCAACCTATAGAGCAAATTTTGTGGAGGATGAAGACGTAACAATTTCTTACACAGCTGGTACCGGTGGCAGTGTAAGTTCAGAATCAGAACAGGTAGCGCCTGTAACAGGAGAAGCAGCAGGTTCAACAGCTATACCTGATGCAGGATACCATTTTGTTAGTTGGAAAAATGCTGGTGGGACGATAGTAGGAACAGATGAGACTTTCGTACCGGCTAAAAACAGTGCAGGATTATATGAAACAGCAACCTATTATGCAGATTTTGAAGAGGATGCTCATGTAACAATAACCTATGAAGCAGGAAACGGCGGAAGCGTAGGGGATGACTCAGATACAATCAATCCTGTAATAGGGACTCCTGTTGGCTCAGAAGCTACAGCAAACGCAGGATATGTATTCTTGAACTGGACAGATGCAAACGGAAATGAAGTTGGAACAGATGAAATATTTGTACCTTCAAAAACAAACGGAAAATTTGTAACAGCAACCTATACAGCAAATTTTGTGGAAGACGAAGAAATAACAATTTATTACACAGCCGGTACCGGTGGCAGTGTAAGTTCAGAATCAGAACAGGTAGCGCCTGTAACAGGAATTCCTGATGGCTCAACAGCTACAGCAGACACAGGCTATGTATTCTTGAACTGGACAGATGCAAACGGATATGAAGTAGGAACAGATGAAGCGCTTATTCCTTCAAAAACAAGCGAATTATTTGCATCAGCAACCTATACAGCAAATTTTGTGGAGGATGAAGATGTGACAATTTATTACACAGCCGGAACAGGCGGTAGTGTAAGTTCAGATTCAGAACAGGTATCACCAGTAACTGGAGAAGCAACAGGTTCAACGGCGTCAGCAAGCGCAGGATATGTATTCTTTAACTGGACGGATGCTGAAGGCAATGAAGTTGGAACAGATGAAACATTTGTACCACAGCAAAGCGATAATGGAGTTTACACTGCAGCAACTTATACAGCAAACTTCACAGAAAACGCTTCTGTAACAGTAACATATGTGGCATCAACAGGCGGAACAATTGGTGATATAGTTACAGGTGAAGCTGTTTCTCAAACAACTGAAGACATAGCACCGGCAACAGGTACGCCAAGCGGTGCTGTTGCAGCTAACTTAACAGGATATACTTTCTTTAACTGGACTAACAGCAATGGTGATGAAGTTGGAACATCCTATAAATTCACACCATCAAAAGCTCAGGGCGTTTATGTTGCTGACACATACAAAGCTAACTTTAAACCTAAATATCACAATTTTGTAGTTGAAGATATTTATAACGACATGAACGGTGAAGAAATTGATGAGTTGCATTCAATCACTGGCAATGACTCAGGTGAGAAGGTTGCATTTGGCTCAGAAATCAGCAGTGCGAAGAATGAATATTTAAGAGGATACGAATATTCAGACATGATTGTGTATGTTGATGAAGAAAAAGCAACAGATGCAGAGCTTGCAGAGTTAGGAGTAACAGTTGACAGGGAAAATGGAACATTAACAGGTACTTTGCCAGACCATCAAATTTGGGTAAAATACATCTATAATGAAGTTGAAAAATATAGAGTAGATTACACAAGTGAAGGCAAGGTAACAGGCATGCCAGATTCTATTACAGATGCATTACCAGGTGACGAAATAACAATTTCTACAGCCGTTCCTATTAGAGATGGATTTACCTTCATTGAATGGCGTCCAGAGATAAATGAAGACCCAATTGAGGTAACAGAGGGCAAGTTTATTATGCATGGCGGCAACGTTGAAATAAGAGCAGTTTGGGAAGCAAATGAGGAAGTATGGAATTACGATGTTAAGTATTATACCGAAGATGGTAAGTTAATAACAACTATACCTTCAACTGTATTAAAGAGTGACCCTATTGTTACAACCGTTGAAAATAAAGCGCCTGAAGGTTACAAGTTACAGGGCTACACATTTAACGGCGGAGAAATGACAAGAGAGTTAAGTGCAGAAATAACTGAAGACGGTCAAACAATTGCAGTTTACTACGAGAAGAACGACCTTATTGTTAAGCACGTATATGGCACAACAACTGTATACGACAGCAATCAGTCGAAGACTAACCTTTCGGTAGAAAGCGGAAATGTAGTTGTTAATGCAGTAACCAGCGGAAGATATTCAAGAATTTTAAGTGCTGCACTAAATAATAATTCACTTGGCGGTGTAACAGCCGTAACTGTTGTACCAAACGGAGAAAGCAAATATGAAGTAGTGTTCACATATGGAATAAGAAGCAGTTCCGATTCAGATGACAACAGCTACACTCCAAGTAATCCAGGTTCATCAGATTCTACACCTGGCGATGATGTAACAATTATTGAAGACCCTGCTGTAGCTTTGCAGGACGGTCTTGAAAGCATAGACCATTTTGCTTATGTATTTGGTTATGAAGATGGAACAGTGAGACCGGAAAATAAAGTTACACGTGAAGAGGTTGCAACAATCTTCTACCGTCTGCTTACAGATGGAACAAGAGATGCACTTTTTACAAAGGAACAGAATTTCCCAGATGTATCATCAAGCAGATGGTCAAACGTAGCAATTGCAACGCTTTTAAACGGTAAAATTGTAAGCGGTTATCCAGATGGAGAGTTTAAGCCAGGTAACTATATTACAAGAGCCGAGTTTGCAGCTATTGTAGCTAAATTTGATAACCTTAGTTATTCAGGCGACAACAAGTTTAGTGATATCTATGCACATTGGGCAGCAAACTATATTAACTCAGCTGCAATTAAGGGCTGGATTAGCGGTTATCCAGATGGAACATTCCATCCAGACGCTTATATATCAAGGGCTGAGGCTATAACACTTATTAATGCAGTGTTGGGCAGACAGGTAAGCAAAGATGGCTTACTTCCAGAAGCTAAATACTGGTCAGATAATACACCTGACAAATGGTATTATGAAGCAGTGATGGAAGCTACAAATTCTCATGATTATGACAGAGAAACTGATTCTAATGTTGAGAAATGGACAGCATTGAAAGATGACAAAATTTGGACTGAAAGATAAGATTTTTCAAGCTGAACTGCAGTAAAATAAAAGCCCCTGCTTTGAATTAAAAATCTAAGCAGGGGCTTTAAGTTTTAAATATTATGTAGTTCAGGGAAAAATTAATTGACAAAAAATGGAATTATGATAACATCTATATATAATGCATAAGTTAACTTGGAGGGATGTAGTCTTGGGCAAAGAAAATACTGTTAATGAAGAGAAAAAACTGCATATTGAATTGTTTGGTGGATTTTCAATTTCATATGGCGGTAAAGTCTATTTAAAAGATAATGGTTCTTCTAAAAAGGTTATAAATATTCTTCAGTACCTTATTTTAAATAAACACAATAAGGTTACATACGATAATCTTGTTTATGCTATGAAACTGGAGGAGGGAAATAAAAATCCCACTGCAGTACTAAAAAATCTTATTTATCGTGTAAGAACTCTGCTTAAAACCTCTGGTCTTCCGGATTTAGATTATGTTTTGCAAACATCTGGCACCTATAGCTGGAACAATGAGATTGACTGTGTTGTAGATGTGGAAATTTTTCAGGATTATTGCAAGAAGGCGCAGGAAAAAGATAAAACAGATGAGGAAAAACTGGAGTTGTATAACAAGGCAATTGAAATTTACGGTGGGAAACTTTTGCCTAAAAATGCTGTTGAGTTGTGGATAGTTCCACTTACTACTTACTATGACAGCATGTTCAGCCAATGCATAAAAGAATGCTATGGGTTGGTTAGAAAGAATGGCGACTACAGCGCTATGATACATATTTGTTCCAAAGCCATTGAGATAGACCCTTACGATGAAAAAAATTATGTAATGCTTATTGAGTGTTACTGCAAGCTGGAAAAATATAAGGATGCGTTAGCTGCCTATGAAAAAATAACAGACTTGCTTTATGAAGAACTTGGAGTTAAGCCATCTGAGGAGCTTATTGAATTCTATAAGGAAATTATGAGCAACCTTAACCAGGTGGAAAAGAACCTTGTGGTGATTGACGGAGAAATTAGAGAGGACAGCGAAGAGCCAAACGGTGCATATTATTGCCCATATGGCATGTTTAAATCTATGGCGCAATACACAATGCGTATGTTTGAAAGGACGGGGCAATCCCTGTGTATGGCACTATTCACTGTTACAGACCCCAATGGTGGCATGCCGCCTAAAAAGAAGCGATTAATAACCATGGAAAATCTTAAAGATACAGTGAATACATCACTTAGGCGGGGAGATTTATTTTCCAGATATAGTGCAACACAATATATTGTTATGCTTGTAAGTGCAGATTATGAAAATAGCTGCAAAGTTTGCCAAAGAATAATGGACAAGTATAACAGCAGGTATTTTGCTCGTTCAACAAAAATAGCTTACAAAGTTAAGGTTATGAATATAAGCAAATAATGCAAAATGATGTTGTGTTAACAGCATCATTTTTTTTGTAAGCTGAAATTTTGAAAATAAATGTCAACAATGAACTTTTTTTGGAAAATATAACTTTAATATTGGTAAAATTTATTATATAATTAAAGCAGTTAAAGTGGCACTTTTAGTGAAATGAGGTGGAATAAATGAATAAATTAAAAATTAAACCTAGCAGAAGCAATTTTTCACTCATAATAGTGATGTTGGTGTTCGTTATAGGCACTGTGGCTATGGGCGCAGATAAATTGAATATAAAAACTCCTGTTGCAAGCGGTAAAAATGTGCTTAGTAACGCAAAAGCGGCTATAGATGCATCCAATGCTAATGAAGGATATGTTATGGCAAAATATTCAGGCAGTGCAACGGGTAAAATTAAGCTGATTATTGAAAAATCAGGCGGAACGGCATATACATATGACATAACCCTTAAAAATACATATGAAACATTTCCGTTAACGGAAGGCAGTGGAAGTTATAAGGTTACGGTTTATGAAAATATTGGCGGAACGAAATATTCAACAGCTTATGGAACATCTGTTACAGCCAATATAAAAGATGAATTTTCTCCATTTATTTATCCAAACCAGTATGTAAACTTTACGGAAAAATCTGCTGTTGTGGCACAAGGGGCAAAAATAACAGAGAATTGCAAAACGGAACTTGAAAAAGTTCAAAACATCTATAATTACGTTGTTGATAATTTTACTTATGACTATGCCAAGGCGAAAACCGTTCAATCTGGCTATGTACCCGATGTTGACGCTATTTTAAGCAGCAAAAAAGGTATTTGCCTTGACTATGCATCGGTTATGGCGGCTATGCTTAGAAGTCAAGGCATACCTTCAAAGCTTATGGTTGGTTATGCAGGCAACACCTACCATGCATGGATAACTGTATATATAAAGGACATCGGATGGGTTGACAACATTATCTATTTTGACGGTAACGATTGGAAACTTATGGACCCTACATTTGCATCTACTGCCGCAGGCGGAGTAAGCTCACAAGTAACCTTTAAGCCAAACGAAAAGAATTATTCAGCAAGATTTGCTTATTAAATATAAATCGTGATTGATGGTGAGAACATGAATAAAAACGGAAATAAAATGCTGAAAGAGCATGAGCTATCAGCTTTTTGTATGGAGGTTTCCATGCTTTTACGGGCAGGTATGTCCTTAGAGCAAGGTATACTTACAATTGCTGATGATGAAAAAACTAAAGAGGGCAAGGATTTGTTTATGACTATTTTTAATGCCATGAGCGAAGGTTCTGCCTTTAATCAAGCACTTGTTGCCACTGGTGCGTTTCCTACTTACCTTACAGACATGGTGCTTATGGGTGAAAAGACTGGAAATCTGGAAAAAATTCTTGAAGAACTGCATGTTTTTTATGAGAAAAAAGAAGAACTGTATTCAACAATTAAAACTGCAGTGCTTTACCCATGCATTATGGTTATAATGATGTTTATTGTGCTGTTAGTGCTTGTTGTGAAGATATTGCCAGTTTTTAGCCAAGTATACTACGATTTAGGCAGTGACATTCCGGCCTCAACAATTACGGTTATGAAGGCAGGGCGAATTTTAAGTGCTGTTGCCATTGGCTTTTTTGGTGTTTTTATTTGTGTGGGAATAGCGTTTTTTATCTATGGAAAGCTGAATTCAGGAAAGAATTTATTTGACTTAGAAAAGATATTTATGTCAAAAAGCAAAACAGGTGTAATTATTTCTAAGGCAAGATTTGCGGCAGTGCTTTCAATGGCATTTTCCAGCGGACTAGAGCTGGGATATGCAATGGATTTAGCAGACTGTTTTATTACCAACTCACTAATTAGGGAAAAGGTTAAGAAATGTAAGGAAGATGTATACATAGGTGAATCTCTTTCTACCGCAATTGAAAAGGCGGGAATTTTTGATGGTGTAAATGCAGGTATATTAAGCATAGGTTTAAAAAGCGGAAATGCAGAAAATGCACTTAAAAACATATCCGAAAAATATTCCAATGAGTCGGAAGACAGAATATCGGAAATGGTGTCTTCCATAGAGCCTGTGTTGGTAATTGCATTGTCTGTAATGGTAGGTTTAATACTTCTTATGGTAATGATGCCTTTGCTTGGAATTATGTCTGCATTAGGCTGAGAGGGCAGGAGATAGCGGTGATTTTTGCAAAAAAGAAAAAGGGCATTTCAGGGTTATTGGGTTATGTATTAGTGCTTGCCTCAATTCTTGGAGTTTTTATAATTAGTACCAACCGAATGTATGAAAACAGCGGTGAAGATGGAACTAGACTGCTTACAGAGGCAGTTGCAAAAACTGCTGTGCATTGCTATGCCATTGAAGGGCAGTACCCTAAGGATATAGAGTATCTGGAAGAAAACTATGGGTTAAGCTATAACCACGATAAATACACAGTGCATTATGATTTGACAGGTGCAAACCTTATGCCGAGTATTTTTGTTACGGAGAGTGATTTGAATGATTAAAAGCAATGCAAAAAGGCACAGCATAGATGTATTTTTTGTGCTGTGCATTTTTTTGGCTTTTGCACTATCCATTTCAGCATTGCTTGTGGTTGGGGCAAAAACATATCAAAGCATAAGCCAAAATACTGAAGATAATTACCAGCTTCGCACAAGCCTTCTTTATGTTTCAAATAAGGTAAAAGCCTTTAATGAAAACGGCATGGTGTATAAGGGCGAATTTAATGGCGGGGACGCATTGTTTTTGCAGGAAAACATTGATGGCATAAGCTACGTTACAAAAATATATGCCTACGAAGGACAGCTTTACGAGCTTTTTAGCGAGGCGGATAACGATTTGGATGCGGTTTCTGGCACAAAAATTACTGCTGTTTCTGCATTTGAAGTAACAGAAATAGAAAAAAAATTATTGAAAATAAAAATTAAAAGTCCACAGGGGAAAGATAATTTTATTTTGACGAAAGTTTATTAAGCAGGTGATGTTATGAGCAATCTTAATAGAAATAAATCGGGACTTTTTCTTATGGAGCTTATAGTGGTTACGCTCTTTTTTTCTGTTGCTGCAGTGATTGTTCTAAAAATTTTCTTTGCAGGAGAAACTTTGAGCCGGGAAAGCCAAGTACTTACTAACGCAGTAATTCAAGCACAAAATGCGGCGCAGCTTATTAAAAGTGATAGCGGGAAAACGGAAAGCCTTTGTGATTACTATGGAACAACTGAAAATGACGGCATTATAGTTATATATTTTGATAAAGAATTTGTTCCGTGCGAAAATGATGATAAGGCAAGCATTAAAATGGTCGTAAATCAGACAATTGATGGGCAAATTGTAGATTCAACTATTGACTTTTTACATATAGACAATGACCAAATTGTGTATTCCCTTGAAACAAAGACGTATACAGGGAGGTACAGCCAATGAAAAGAAAATTAAAGGCGATGGGACTTCCCATTGGTGGACCGTCACTGATTATGGCATTCATACTTATGTGTCTTACAATTTTTGCATGCATTTCATTTATGGCGGCAAACAGGGACTATAAACTTTCCCATAAAACAGCCGAAAGCCTTACCCAATATTATGCCGCAGATAATAAGGCAGAAGAGATTTTGGCTGAAATTGACGGTTCATTAAAAAGCAATGAGGATATAGAGAATATAGAAAATAATTTAAAAGACAACAATACAATAATCACTAAAGAGGGTAACATAATTAATGTTTACTATGCGGTAGCAATAAAAGCTGAAATGGAGCTTGCCGTAACAGCTAGGTTTACAGAGGGAAAGATAGAAATTTTAGGCTGGAAGGTTGTTAATAATAGCATAATAGAGGATACACCAACCTTTTTAGATTTGCCAGTTTTTTGATTAACCTTTTAGGAAGATTGAGGTGGGAAATGGACGTTATAAATATTTTAGCTGAAGGAGTTAGCAGGGGCGCATCGGATATTTTTATAATTTCAGGCCTTCCTGTTTCCTATAAAGTTAACGGAAATATACAAAGGCTTGAGGCGGAAAGGCTTATGCCTGATGATACAAAAGAAATTATTGAAAACATGTATAACCTTGCAAACGACAGAAATATATCGTTACTTGTAAATGGTGGCGATGATGACTTTTCATTTTCTGTAAAAAACTTATCCAGATTTAGAGTGAACACATATAAGCAAAGAGGGTCTTTGGCGGCAATTATTCGTGTAATTTCTTTTGAATTGCCTGAATATTCCAAGCTGAATATACCTGAAAACGTTATGAGCATTGCGGATTTTAACAATGGTTTTGTATTGGTAACAGGCCCTGCGGCAAGCGGAAAAAGCACAACCCTTGCATGTATTGTAAATGCTGTAAACGAAAGCAGAGATGGGCATATTATTACCTTAGAAGACCCTATTGAATATTTGCACAAGCACAAAAAAAGCGTGGTAAGCCAAAGGGAAGTGCCAATGGGTACACCAAGCTATGTTGTGGCGCTTATGGCAGCACTTAGGCAGTCGCCCGATATGATACTTATTGGTGAGATGAGAGATAGCGACACCATTCGCACAGCAGTAACGGCGGCGGAAACAGGACATTTTGTTATTTCTACACTGCATACCATTGGTGCGGCAAACACCATAGACCGTATTATAGACGCTTTTCCAGAACAACAGCAGCAGCAAATTAGGGTTCAGCTTTCAATGGTACTTAGGGCAGTGGTATCCCAACAGCTTATACCAACTGTTGATGGTAAGGTAGTTCCTGCCTTTGAGGTGATGTTTATAAACAGTGCAATTCGCAACATGATTAGAGAGTCAAAAATACACCAAATTGATTCCGCAATTTTTTCTTCAGGCGATGAGAATATGATATCTATGGATACAAGCATATACAATCTTTATAAAAGTGGAAGAATATCTTCAGAAAACGCACTTTTATACAGCATAAACAAAGAATTAATGCAAAAGAAAATAAATGCAAACGTGTAAGGGGAAAGAAAACCTTGAGGGCTTTGCCATCAAACACCCACAAGGTTTTCCTGTCAGCACTTTGCGAAGCAAAGCTGTCCTGAGGACAGATGGCACTTCTTTGCCATTGCCACATTGACCCATCTAAAACCGCATACCTATGCGGTTTTAATAAAAGTTTTTGGTCTTGCTTTTTTCAAAAGCAAGTGGGTTTGGGTAACGCCCAAGGTTTTTCCTTTTGCCATTTTAACCCACAAATTTTAGCATTACCGATGCCATAAATACACCGTTGCTAAAATCAAATACCGCTTGGCCTTTATACTTTTCTGCTACGGCTTCAACAGAGGTAATGCCAATACCTTTACCGTCTCGTTTTGAAGAAAGAAACACTTCTTTTTCCTTTTTAATTTCCCCTTCAAAGCTATTGTCCACAGCAATTACAACATAATCTCCTTGCAGTAAAGCGCTTACGGTAATAAAGGAGTTGGATTCACGTTGACGTTTGCATGCTTCCAGTGCATTTTCTAAAAGATTTCCAAATACAATGCACAGGTCACTGTCATCAACGGCTATGTTTTCAGGCAGATTAATATGTATGTCTGTTTCTACGTTTTCATTTTTTGCCTGTTCCAAATAGTAGTGGGCAATGGTGTTTACGGCATAATTTTTGCATAGGGTAATTACCGTATCATCGGAAACGGATTTAATGTACTGGCTTACATATTCCTCTAGTTTTTTTAAATTGCCAGAGGTTACATATGCCTGAATTAATGCCAGATGATGTCTTAAATCGTGCCTTGCGGCTTTGGTTTCTTCAATATGACGAGAAAGAGCATTATAATGCGCCTGTTCCATGGCAAGCTGACGTTGGCTCATTCTAGCTTTTTCCATAAGGGTTACATTTTCCGCAGTCTGTTTAAGAGCCACGGCAAAAATAATACTGCTTACTATAATACTTCCGAAGCAAAAAATACGAACTATATAGCCAGAAACATTTGATGACCTTTCAAAGTCAAAGCTATATGTTGAAAGAAAGGTTCCACTATAAAAAAACAAGAAAATAAACCACACAAGATTCCACGACTTTCCAGAGGAGATATTTAAAGCAGGAATTATAGTTGAATTCATTAGCTTTATTAAAAACGGGAAGATAACGGCAATTTGCAAAATTGTGATTATGTTGGTGAATAAATAGGTGAATGGAATTGGAAATCTCAAAAGAAGCAATCTTTCAACATAATTTGCATTTACCATAATAAAGGAAGCAACTGAAAATAGAAATCCGAAAATAAACATTTGTTTAGACAGTTTATCCTTTATAATTACAAAGGATAAAACTAAATTAAATACCGAAAAAGCAAGCTGATATCGCTGTGTAATTGACGGATTCCAATATGGTTGGCGTGCAATATAGCAAAAGATAAACGCCTGTGCAGAAAAAATAATTGTGTAGAGGAGTAAAAGCACTTTTACTGGCAGGCGAAGGCTGTGTCTAAAGGAATAAAAACGCAGAACATTAAAGGGTACTAAAAAAATCACAATGTAAATAAAGTTAAGAATATCAGAAAGCATTATTCCGCCTCCTTACGCAGTTAAACAGATAGTCCGTGTAATACTTACGCATTAGCTGAATTTCTTTTTTTGGTATGGGTATCTTTGTACCGCTTTTTAAAATAAAATCGGAACCATCCTGTGAGGAAATAAAGTTCATATTCACAACATAGCTGCGATGACACCGAAGAAAAATATCGGCTGGCAGAAGCTTTGCTAGTTCATCTAGGGAAATATAGGCTTTAATTTCCTCTGAATTGGTATGAATTAGCACTGTGTTGCCGTAAACTTCCGCAAAAACTATATCTTTTATAAGAATAGGCGTAATTACACGCCCTGTTTTAACCTCTATGTACTTTTCTGCCTGTGCAAACAACTGCTTGCAACGGTTTAAACCTATTTGCACATCTTCATAGCTTAATGGCTTCACAAGATAGTGCACTGCACCTACCTCAAACCCATCTAAAGCATGATCTAGGCTTGAGGTTGTAAAAATTATTAAACAACTTTGATCCGTTTTTCGTAAAATACGAGCCGTTTCCACTCCTGTTTTTTCTTTCATGTAAATGTCCAAAAAAACCATGTCATACTTTTTTGTTGGAATGCTTTCCAAAAAATCTTCTCCACTCTCAAAAGTGGAAAGCGTATAATCCAGATGGAGTGTATCTATATACTGTTCAATATAGCGTGTTAAAAGTTCTATGTCTTTTTTACAATCATCACAAATGCCAATATGCACAGCTTTTCCTCCTCTAAAATACATACTGCTACAATTTTACCATAATTTGGTTTCACATGAAAGAAGAATTTTAGGGTAAAAGTGCAAATTTAACCACTATGAAAAACCATTAACGACAATAGCTGTAATGAATTTTGTCAAAAAAAAATTCACTAAAGAGGATTATAGGGTACAAACATTTGTGAATACACTTTATTAATCAACAGCAATGGTGAGGTGTTAACGTTGGGGAAGAAAACAGCGGAAATTAGGGTTAAGGAATGCTTCGAAAATTCAGATTACAAGAAAAGAAACAACAATGTGGTGAAAATTGTGGCAAAGCTTATCGCAAATATTGAAAATATTTAAAAGGCATATTTGAAAAATCTAACTGTTCCACAAAGAGGTGACTATATGGATACAGCGGCAATTTATTGCAGACTATCCAAAGAGGACGAAGAAAAAAAAGACTTTGGTGATGAAAGTGAAAGCATACAAAACCAGAAGCTTATTTTAATTGAGTTTGCACAAAGAAATGGGTTTGCACTTTATGACATCTATATTGACGATGACTATTCAGGCCTTGATAGGGACAGACCGTCCTTTAACACAATGATAAAAGATGCAAAAAAAGGCTGTTTTAATACAGTTATTTGCAAGTCACAGTCAAGGTTTACAAGGGATATGGAGCTGGTTGAAAAATATATTCACGGGCTTTTTCCTGTTTTAGGCATACGTTTTATAGGTGTTGTGGATAATATTGATACCAGCGTAAAAGGAAACAAAAAAGCAAGACAAATTAATGGTCTAATTAATGAATGGTATTGTGAAGATTTATCCGAAAACATAAGAAGTGTATTTAAAAGCAAAATGCAGCAAGGACAGTTTTTGGGCTCATTTGCACCTTATGGTTATGGCAAAGACCCCAACGACAAGCATAGACTTATAATTGATAACGAGGCGGCAGAGGTAGTTAAAAAAATTTTTGGCTGGTATATTGAAGGCTTGGGAAGCCAAAAGATTAGAAACAAATTGTATGAAGAAAGAATACCAACTCCTTTGGAATACAAAAAGCTTAAAACACCTAATTTTTTTCACCCGTCACAAAAGTATGGGTTTAGTAGTAAGTATGGTTTATGGGCACAAAGCACAATTAAAAGAATTTTATCTAACGAGGTTTACATAGGTTCTATTGTACAGGGAAAAGAGAAAAAAGTAAGTTACAAAAGCAAAAAGATGATTACTATGCCTAAACAGGAATGGATTATTGTTCCGAACTGCCATCAGCCAATTATTGAAAAAGAAGATTTTCTGTTGGTGCAAAAAATGCTTAAAGAAAATAAGTATGAAACAAAAAATAAGACGGTTGGAGAGAAAGAAATTTTTATTTTTTCGGGAAAAGTTTATTGCAAAAATTGCGGTAACAAAATGTATAGAATTATGGGGCGAAATACCCAGTCGTATTTGTATTGTCAAGTTTTTTCAAGAAGCGGAGGAAAAGAATGCAGACATAATTCTATTAGAGAGGGCGAACTTACAAAAATTGTGAAAGAAAAAATACAAATAATGATTGAAGAATGCTTTAAAGAACCTGAAAATGTGGATTGCATTAAAAAAATTATTAACCAAATGTCCAATAAAGCAGAAAATATTTCAAAGCAGAAAATAAGGGAAGCAGAGGCATTAAAAGAAAAATTAGACAGCATTAAAAATGCATTAGCAATGCTTTATGTAGATAAATTGTCAGGAAAACTAACAGAAAAGGAGTATGGCTTTTTAAAGGAAAGCTTTCTAAACGAAATAGACGTAATGGGAAAAAAAACGGATATGTTAAAGGCTGAAATTATAGAAATGGAAGTTGATTGCAAAAAAAAAGAAAACATCCAACCAATCATTAATAAATATTGCAATCTGGATAAACTTAGCAATGAAGTATTAAACCATTTTGTTAACTTCATTGAGATTGACACCAATGATGATAAAAAAGAAGTAATAATACATTGGAACGTATAAATGGTTTGATTTGTAAGCGGTTACATGTGTACCATGGCCGTTGTCGTCATAGGCAGTATTCCGTCCGTATACAAAATCCTTAAAGGCAATAATTCGGTTTTTTGGAAATGTAAAATCTTCAAGTGGGCAAATACCTGTATCCAGTATGGCGATGCCTATGCCCTCTCCAGTTATTCCCGGCGGTGCAAGTGCGTTAATTTCATTGATGGCGTTATTCATAACCACACATCCAAAGTAATGTTTACTATTATTTTATGGGCTAGGTTTAAAAAGGTGAGTGGACAAAATATGGCCTGTACTGATAAAATTTTCATTTTTTAGTCAATTTATTACTTCTGCTCGCATACAATTGATAGTGAATTAAAAACAATTTTCTTTTTAAGGAGGCTTATTAATATGGGATGTTTCGGTGGAAGTAATGTTGCAGGTGCAGGTACATGCGGTGGAGGAAGCTGGATTTGGATTCTTCTTTTGCTTTTCTGCTGTGGTGGAAACAGTGGCATTGGAGGTATTTTTGGCGGAAATTGTGTAGGCGGAGCCGGCACAGACAATGATTGCTCATGGCTTATCATCCTTCTTTTACTTTTCTGCTGCTGCGGTAACAGCGGCGTTGGTGGTATTGGAACTGGCTGTGGAATGTGTGAGGCATAATACAAAAAAAGTCTAAGTTTTTGGGGTGCGGGCGTTTTCGTCTGCACCTTTTATTTTGTATATATTTATATTTATAGGCATATTAATAGCTAAGGGGGTGTTTATGCTTGGAGGATTTATCAATGGATAAGCTGATGATGCTTAGTCAGCTTATGGGTGGAAATAACGACCCGACTGAAATGATGAAAATGGTGGAAACCGCAAAAATGATTGGCGCAGCAATGAATACAAAAGAGGAAAAGCCAATTATTAAAATGGAAGAGGTGCAGCCTAAAGAAGATGAAGACATTCGAAATAGACAAATTAAGGCTATAAATGCAGCATTACCTTTTTTGGATAAGGAATATCAAAAGGGTCTGTTTATGGTTATTAAACTGATGGAGATTAACAGGTTTTCGCCCCAAGGCAGCATTATGGCTATGGAAAAAGGAGGAGATAATCCTCAAAGAAGAAGAATTGAAATGATTAATGCCTTTAACGGATTTTTAAGTGTTGAAGAGCAAAAAAAACTGGGTGCTTTTCTTAAAATGGCAAAGGCGGGAGTTTTTTTGCAGGATTAAAAAATATTTTAGCCAAGGCTTAAAAAGGACGTTTACACAGGTTTTATGTAAACGTCCTAAAAATTTATGTAACATATTTAAATTTTCTATAACCAAAAGCAACAGACAATATTATCTGTTGCTTTTAATATTTATTATTTTTGGGAAATACTAATTTAAATTAACCACAACTCATAGGAAAGCTAATTTTTTGATGTTTGAATTAATCAGTGTTTCCGTTATTAAGTACATCCATAAGCAGTATGGCCGCCACAGCCGGTGCGATAATGTTTTTGGAATTTGCTGCAGGTACATTGGGCTGAGGTGGTACTTTTTTTTGCACTTTTTTATGGGAACTTTCTGCAGTAAAAATAACTTTAGGCTCTTCCTTTAAGGTATCTGCTGAAGGTGGTGCAGCAGTTTTTTGTATGCAAAATTCCTTAGGAAGGGGACGCTTATTTTTTTGTATCATAGGGATTCTCCTTTAAACGGTTTAATAAATTATATGTATTATAAATATAATTTATGATGTTTTGTGCACATTTGTAGGGTGAACATTTGTCCATGGCATATTTTTATTGCATTTGCTATATATTTTTCACTGTATTGACTTAAAGCGTTAAAATAGTATAGAATAACTTAAAGTTTGTAGTGTGCAACTTTAATTGGGGATTGCCCCGTAGTAACTGAACCGAAATTTTGTAAAAGAGCAGGAGGCTATATATGTTCGAGTATAACAAAAAGACAAATCTTTTAGAAAGCACAGGCCAGACCTACCCTTTGGTTGCAGTAAAAGAACCTAATCTCTATAGAGATTTCTTTAGCTACGATGAAGTGCCAAAAGTCGTTTTTAACCGCCGTTTAGTGCCAATGGAAGTACCAAGTGAAATTTGGATAACTGACACTACCTTTAGAGATGGCCAACAAAGCAGGCAACCATACACGGTAGAACAGATGACTCATATTTTCGACCTTATCCATAAGCTTTCAGGCCCAAAAGGCGTAATTAAAATGAGTGAATTTTTTCTCTACACAAAAAAAGACCAAGATGCAGTATACAAATGCCTTGAAAAAGGCTATGAGTTCCCAGAAATTACTAGCTGGATTAGAGCCTCAAAAAAGGATTTCCAGTTGGTTAAGGATATTGGCCTTAAAGAAACAGGCATTCTTGTAAGCTGTTCCGATTATCATATTTTTCATAAAATGCATATGACAAGGCATCAAGCAGTTGACCACTACCTTGCAGTTGTGCGTGAATGTATAGAAACAGGAGTAACGCCACGCTGTCACTTTGAAGACATTACCCGTGCGGATTTCTACGGCTTTGTTGTGCCTTTTGCAGCAGCGCTTATGGAGCTTAGCGCAGAAACAGGTGTACCAGTAAAAATTCGTGCCTGCGATACCTTGGGATATGGTGTTTCTTATCCGGGCACTGTGCTTCCGCGCAGTGTTCCTGGTATTATCTACGGCCTTGTTAAGCACGCAGGTGTTCCAAGTGAATGGCTTGAATGGCATGGCCACAACGATTTTTACCGAGCAGTAAACAATGCTTCTTGTGCATGGCTTTATGGCGCTTGCAGTGTTAACTGTTCACTTCTGGGAATTGGCGAAAGAACAGGCAATACACCTCTTGAAGCAATGGTTATGGAATATGCACAGCTTAGAGGAACTTTAGACGGAATGGATACTACCGTTATAAGCGAAATTGCTGAATATTTTGAAAAAGAACTGCACTATGATATTCCACCAATGACACCTTTTATTGGAAAGAATTTTAATGTAACAAGAGCAGGTATTCATGCTGACGGACTTCTTAAAAATGAAGAAATTTATAATATATTTGATACAGAAAAGCTTCTTAACAGACCTGTGCGCATTGCCATCAGCAACACATCAGGTACTTCCGGCATTGCCCACTGGATTAACAGCTACTTCAACCTTAAAGGCGAGGCGGCAGTTGAAAAAACAAGCAAGCTTGTTGAAATTGTGTATAACTGGGTAAATGAACAGTATAACGAAGGAAGAGTTACAGTTATTACCGATGAGGAACTGGAAGAACTCACACTTAAGACAATGAAAGAAATTGACGTAGAAAACGGAGAATTAGAAAAATGAAAAACAGTGTTTCATTTAACGTAGACCACTTAAAGCTTACAAGGGGAATTTATCTTTCTAAAATTGATACCTTAGGAGATGTTCAAACCATTACCCTTGATATTCGCCTTAGAAAACCTTACAAGGAAGAGATTATTACAAACAAGGCACTGCATTCCTTTGAGCATTGCTTTGCCACAGCCGTTAGGGATGTAAGCGACGGCTATGAAAATGCAATGATTTCTTACTTTGGGCCTATGGGCTGTCAAACAGGGTTTTATTTGGTGGTAAACTTTAAAGACTATACTCAAGATAAATATTTTCCTTTATTTGCCAAGCTTTTAAAAGAATCCTTAGTATATCTTAGGGGAATGAAGGAAATACCTGCAAACAACGAAAAGCAGTGCGGATTCTGTTATTCACTTGGTGAAATGGCAGATGCAATTGCAGTGGCAGAGGATATGGAAAATTTAGTTGATGAAATGACACGTCAAGGTGGATTTCACACTTATGTATACTTATAAAAAACTAGGAGGTAGTTTGGAAAATGAGTACAAATGCTAAAATTGAAGCCGCAAAGGAAAAATTTGGTAAGCTTCTTTGCGAACAGCTTAAAAGAGTGGAACAAATGAATGAAAACAAAGAAGCTTATGACTTTGACAAGCTGGATAAAATTATAATTGGAGTTGCTGGCGGTGACGGCATTGGCCCTGCAATTACAGCGCAAGGCAAAAGAGTAATGGAGTTTTTGCTTAAAGAGAAACTTGAAAGCGGAAAAGTTGAGTTTAAGAACATTGAAAACCTTACAATTGAAAAAAGAGTTGCCGCAAACAAGGCGATACCGGATGATGTGCTTGAAGAACTTAAAGAGTGCCACGTAATACTTAAAGGGCCTACAACAACACCACGTAAAGGCGACCCATGGCCAAACATTGAAAGCGCAAATGTTATGATGCGTAAGGCATTAGATTTATTTGCAAACGTGCGTCCTGTACGTGTGCCAGAACAAGGCATTGACTGGACATTTTTCCGTGAAAACACAGAGGGTGCATATGCCCTTGGCAGTAAAGGGTTTGCAGTAGATGAAGACTTAAATGTAGACTTTACTGTAGTTACCCAAGAGGGAACTGAAAGAATTATACGTGCCGCTTTTGAATATGCAAAGAAAAACGGAAAAACACGTGTTACAGCCGTTACAAAGGCAAACATTATTAAAACAACCGACGGCAAGTTCCTTGAAGTCTTTTATAAAATGGCACAGGAATACCCGGAAATTAAGGTAGACGACTGGTATGTGGACATTATGACAGCAAAACTTATTGATGAAAACCGCCGTCGTGATTTTCAGGTGGTTGTTCTGCCAAACCTTTACGGGGATATTATTACAGATGAAGCGGCAGAGTTCCAAGGTGGAGTTGGAACAGCAGGCAGCAGTAACATTGGCAACAAATACGCTATGTTTGAGGCTATACACGGCTCTGCACCACGTATGGTGGATGAAGGAAGAGCACAGTATGCCGACCCTTGCAGTGTAATGCGTGCGGTAGTTCTTCTTCTTTCACACATTGGCTGTCAAAGTGAAGCGGACAAGCTTGAAAAAGCATTGGATATTTGCACACTTACAGAGCGTAAGATTTTTACTACAGGGCACAGCAACGGTGCAACGAATGAAGAACTTACCAATTATATAATTGAAACCATAAAGAGCATATAAAGTAAGAAAATCCCCGACATTTGTTAGGGATTTTTTTTGTACAAACGCATATCATTATGTTGGGTGATTGCGATGAAAAAATATGTGATGGGATTTTTAATATATTGTGCAGTTGTGCTTATATTTGTTCCGGCGGCAATGGTAAGGTTTTTGGGTACAGAAACAGCCTCAAAGGGTGCTGTAATTCGTGTTAACAATACTGAAATGCCACAAGATATTGTTGAAGGAGAGCCGGACGAAGCTAAAAATGTGGAAGATGAAGAGAATAATGCAGATGCGCAAAATTTTGATACAAAACAGGTAAACGATAAAATGGAAAATTACATAATAGGTGTGGTTGCGGCAGAAATGCCAGCACTTTTTGAAGATGAGGCACTAAAGGCTCAGGCAGTGGCGGCACGTACCTATGCAACAAACCAAATGCTTAAAAATGGTACTACAATTGACAAAATGATTGAAAGCGGCGGACAGGCGTATATAACCCAAGAGGATATGCATACTAAATGGAATGGTAATTTTGATAAATACTATAATAAAATAAAATCTGCGGTGCTTAGCACCAAAGGTGAGATTATGGTATATAACAACGAGCCCATACTGGCAGTTTTTCACGCAATAAGCCGAGGAAAAACAGAAATATCCCAAAATGTGTGGAATGATTCACTGCCATACTTACAAAGTGTTGATAGTTCCGTGGATATGCAGTCGTCAGAATATACATATGAAACCACAATGCCAGTTAAGACTGTAGCTTCCCTTTTACAAAAGGCGCATTCGGATTTGAAATTGTATGACGGAAGTTTAAAAGAGCAAATGCAGGTAATTGACCGCACTGAAGCTGGATACATAAACACAATGCAAATTGGCAACAAGGTGCTTACAGGAAGAGAAGTTAGGGAAATACTTGGCCTTAGGAGCAGTGACTTTACTGTGAAACAAGATGGCGACAACATGATTTTTACTACTAACGGTTATGGACATGGTGCAGGTATGAGTCAGTATGGTGCAGACTGCATGGCAAAGGACGGAAAGACCTATAAAGAAATTTTGACGTATTATTATACGGGTATCCAGTTTGATAAAACCGAGTAACTAATAAATTTTAGTTTTAAAAAAACAATTATTTAAGTATAAACATCTTTGCATGTGCCAATAATACTAGCGGAGGTGTTTAACAAATGAAGGTTAGAAAGCTGGAGAAAAAAGAATATATTGCAGTTGCCGCAAGTCTTATTTTGGTTACAGCGGTTGGGCTTGGGTTATCGGTGGATAAAACCCCAGAACCTCAAGCGGAGTTGCCAAAAAACAAAACAGTTGCGGCAGAAACAGCAAAGGATGAAGTTAAGCCTGTTACTGCAAGCAAGAACCAGACGGCAAAGGCAGAAGTTACACAAACTAAAACTGCGGAGGCAGAAAATGTAGATGTAACAGATACTGCCCCAGTTGCACAAGCAGAGGTTGAAGAACCACCGGTAAAGAATAATGACGATGAGTTTGAAGAAGCCGGCATGTTGGCAAATGAAATAACGATGCAGTGGCCGCTTAAAGGGGAAATTGCAATGGATTACTCTGCGGATGCGCTTGTTTATGACCCTACACTTGACCAGTATAGAACAAATGACACCGTATGCATACTGGCAGATGAGGGTGCGCCAGTTAAAGCGGCTTGTGGTGGCACAGTTACGGCAGTAACAAATGACTACGAAAAAGGATACACAGTGGTAATAAATCATCAGGATGGTTGGAGCACTACATACAGCCAACTTAGCGAAAATGTGGCTGTAGCAGTAGGCGATGCAGTAGAAAAAGGACAGCAAATTGGGCAGGTGGCAAAGCCTACCAAGTATGGTGCAGCTATTGGCTCGCACTTGGAATTTAAGGTATGCCAAGGAGAGTTTGCAATAGACCCAAAGGTTGCGTTAGGCGAATAAATAGCTAAAGTGTGCATGATAAAAGTCAGTATTTCCAAATTAGTTTTGAAGACTTTGGGAATACTGACTTTTTTGCGTTTTATGAAATTACATACATTTATTTTTACTTTTGAAACTTGTTTTTTTAAGAGGTTTAGTGTGATGCTAGAAGTTATATTTCTTGAAAGCATCTTTAATACTTGTGATTATCTCAAGGGGTATAGGGTGTATTTCAAATGCAGGTTGTGCTACATAATTCCCTTGTATGTAATGGGCGCCAAGGCGTATAACAGTTTCCATTTCAGCTTTGGTTTCAACACCCTCAGCTAGTATTTTTATGTTTCGTTTGGTAGTATAGCTTACAATACTTTCAAAAAGTGCCTGACGGTTTGTATCTAGGTCTATATTGCGAACAATAACCATATCAATTTTTACTAAATACGGTGAAAGGAACACAAGGGTAGACTCGTTGTTGTAGCCACTGCCAAAATCATCTATGGCAGTAAGCGCACCCCAGTGTTTTGCAATTTTATTTTTTGCTTCACCAAATTCAGTTGATATTTTCTGGCTTTCTGTAAACTCAATTACAACGTTTTTAAGAATATCTCCATATTTTTCCTCGAGCTGTGCTAAATGTTCGTTGGTTAAAATCTGGTTGCTAATGGAGTTAACAAATATTTTTTCATTACCTTTAAGGCTGCCTTCTTCTAATAATATTTTGCATTTTTCAAGACTTTTAAACCAAGTAAGGCGCTCAATATCATAAAGTTTCGATTGACTGCTTGCAAGGCGCAGTAAATGCTCGGGATTTTTAAATTCCGGAACAGAGGCACGCATAAGCATTTCAAAACCATAAATTTCACCAGTTTGTGTTGATACAATTGGTTGAAGTGCATAGTTTAAAAGTTCTTCGTCTATAAGGCGGTTAAGGGCACCATGTCCGCTTATAAGAAAGCCGTTATCTGCGAATGCTTTTTGACAAAACTCTTGGGTATTACCTTTTTTGGAATGTTTTGTGGAGTACATTGCAAAGTCCGAAAAACGCAATAAATCATTGTATGATTCCGAGTCATCTGGATACCAAGCAATGCCGCCAGAAACTTTAATGCCAAAAGATGCATTGTTGGGTAAGCTAATGGAGGTTTGGGAAATATCCTTCCAAAGACTGGTTATAACATTACGTATTTCATCTTTGCTATTATAGCCGTAGAAAAACACATAAAATTCATCTCCAGAACGCCTTGCCGCAACGCAGTTTTCTGTATTTATTTTTGAAAGGCAATTACCTATGGCACGTATATAATTATCTCCGTAGTCATGGCCATATGTGTCGTTTATATATTTAAGATTGTCCAAATCGCACATCAGCAGTGCAGCAATTTTAAGGGATGATGGATTTTCAAAAAGCCTTGCAACGTTTTCTTCAAAGGCACGGCGGTTAAATATGTTCGTAAGGGTATCGAAGCTAAGCTCGTACTCCATCCTCTCTTTTTCAAGCATGTCCTTAGTTATGTCTGTAAATACACCAAGCACACGCACATCATCCTCAATACACTTCATTTGTAGCCATCTATAACTGCTTTTTATGGGAAGTTTATAAATTAGTTCTTCTTTATTTACAAGGTGATTTTCAAGTCGGTTGAAAATTACTTTAAACTGTGTGGCGGATATGTACAAATAGTCTTCATCTATTGTTTTAAGGTCTAAAAGCTCAAACATCTGTTGGCTGAAAAAAACCATATCTTTATCTTTTTCATATTCAAAAACACCTATTGGAATCTTGGCAAAGGTAAGAATTTTTGAGATTTTTGAAGAGGAATCGGCCACAGAATTACTTAGGTTTTCTATTGATGCAACAAGTTCATCAATTTCTTCAATTTCAACACGCTTTAAGCGAATTCGGCTGTTTGGATTTATTTTTCTAAGATTTTTTACAAGGTCTGTAATTGGAACAGTAATAAGTCTGCTCGCTGCATAAATCCCCATAATTCCAATTACCAAGCAAAGCATTGTAGAACCATAAGCAACACTGTGAATGGCTTTTGAATAGGAAAAAAGCGTGTTTTCTTCCATTAAACCTACGATTACCCACTTAGTATTTTCAAATGGAGTATTGTTGTTATACAAATGCAAGTATTGAACAACACCAGTGGTTTGGTATGCTTTATCTTTGTCGCTGCTTAATTTAAACAGGTTTTGATAGTTTGTTGGTTCTGCAGAAATAGGATTTTCCAAACTAAAGTGCATATGGAAAACAGGTCCGTTGGAAAAAACAGGTACAAATGTTGCACCGTTATCCCTAGTGTAACCAAAAAAATATGCTCCTTGCTTATTTTCTGCCAGTTCATCGTAGTTTAGCTTAGAGCGGATGTAGTTCTGGGTAAGGTCAATTCCCATAACACCAACTACAGAGCCATCTGAAAGTATGATGGGGATGGAATAGGAAATTGCCTTTCTGTCCCCAGGAGAAAGCTCAAAGGAATCACTCCAATAGCCGTAGTTAGAGCTTTTTTTATTGGAGTTATTTAGTGCGGCATTTAGCGGCAAATGAAAAAAACTTTTGTCGCTGTCGCTGGAAAAGTCAAAGCCTGCTTGCCAGAAGTTATCTAGGGTTATATTAAATTCCTTTGAAACAGAGGGCATACCCCTTTCCAAAAGCAAATCTGCATTGTTGTTAGAAAAGCTTGTAGGCTCTAAATCTCGTATGTATACCCCGGATTTTTGACAGTTTTCCTCATCATTTTTTAAGCACTTTCCGTCAAGAATTACAAAAGCGCCTGTAACTTCGTTTTTTCGTAAAATGTAAATTAATTCAGAGGTAACTGCTGTAGATATTTTTTCATTAAGTTGGTAATTGTTTTTAATATCTTCAGGTGAGGCGTTGTTTTCTTCTAAAGTATTTTCTATCTTTTTTATAATTACAGTTTCGCTTTCAGAAAAATTAGACCATCTGCTTGTCATCTCATTTTCTAAATAAATCTTTCGAGAGCTTACCGTCTGGTTAAATATATCGGCAACATTTTGTCTAGAAAGAGGCAAGACCGTACCTTCTAGAAGAATTATTACATATAAACCTGCTTGTATAAGGAGAACTGCCATCAGAGGGATAAACAGTTTGCTTAATATGCTATTTTTGCTGTAAAGTTTTTTCACCTTAATAGGTTCTCCTTTCAATATATTATTCTTCATTCAAGAAAAGGCTGACTACATTAAAATCAGCAGTTACTTAAGTTCATCAATTTCTTCTGACAATGTGTTAAAATAGTTGTTAAAATATTCATCGGACAAAAATTCACTTAATGCTTCGTCTTTTGGCATGCCGTTGGATATATTTTCTTTAACTTCTGCATAATCCTTCTTAGCTAAATTCTCCATACTTGTGCCAAGAATACTTCTTGCAACGTCGGTGTTTTTAAAGGACGGGCTGGTATAAAGCTTATAGGTTTGGGTCATTTCTATGCCAACGTTAAGGGATTTCACTAATAATGGTGAAATTTTTGTACTGCTGTTTTCTATTGCCTTGTTAAATTCACCTGAACTGTTAGCACTGATTTTAACGGGAAGGTAACCTGAACTTACAGAGAATTCAACATTTTGGGAAACATTTGTAAACCATTTTAAAAATTCAACAGCTGCCGTTTCGGTTTTTTCATCAGAGGCTGTCACTGCCATTCCTGCACCCTGCTGAGGCGCATATTTTTCACCGTTTTCAAAAATTGGCAAGGGGTAAATCTCACCCTCTATAGGATAAGTACTTCCGTCTGCAAGGGTAACCTCTTTTGTGAAGTAAACAGAGCCAGCTGTGGAACCTACAAAGGCAACAAGGTCACCTGTTTTTGCATCATCACTGCGAAAACGTCCAGCGGCAGTGAAATAACCTTTTACAAATGGCACATAGAAGTTGTCCCAAAGCTTGCGAAAAACTTCCTTATTTAAAGTAATGGTCTCATTGCCATCACTAGTGCTAAAAATTTCCTCGCCAAGCTGCATACTGCCAATAATAATATAATTTGCAATGGCATCACGGCCAAAAAATGCCTTTCCATCATCAGGCGCCGGAGTTTGGCTGTCAGTCCAGTTATAATAGCTTTCCCCAAGCTTTGTAATGCCCTCACAGGTTGAAAGGTCATCTGTATTTGCGTTTGTTGCGACCGCAAATTTATCCCAATCGGTTTTGTTAAGCATAAGCACCTCGGTACTTTTGGCAATAGGGAAAATTCTGATGGAGTTGTTACTTTCAAAGTCGCCTTCCTTAAGATAGCTTTCAATATATTGGGCTTTTTCATCAGATGTCAGATATTTATTAATATCCGCAAGCAAGCCCATCTGGTTAAGAGTATAGGCGGTATCGCTGTAGCAGGAAAAAATATCTGGCATATAGTCAGAGCCTACTTCTTTGTTGGCAGACTCCAAAATTTTCTCCGCAAGCTCTGATACTGAGCTTTGGTTATATGCTTCAACCATGATATTTTTTTCATAGCCAACAGTTTCGTTAAATTCTGCAATTAGGTTATCAAAAATTAGTTTTTGTGCACCATTATAGTAGTGCCAAATGGTAACAGCGGTTGGTGCTGAGTTTTTTGACGCAACCTCATTACCTGTACAGCCACAAAAAGCTAATGTTAAGGCAAAAATGGCTACTGTAATTTTAGAAAATTTACGATACATAACAGCCTCCTTATAATTAGAAGAAACGGAAATATTTGTAATGTAATTTGACTGTTATTGTATCATCTGAACGCACAAAAAACAACAAATTGCGCGATTATCTCTTTTTTTGAACGGAAAAACCAAATTTACCCAATTTGTTACCAAGACCAAAGTATTCGCCGTGAGAATAGCAAACAGGATTGGTATCATTAAAGTGAAATTTGCCTGTTTTATCCATAAATTCGTTACTTACACTAACAGCAGCAACTTCCGCCAAAAACATATGATGTGTTCCAAGGGGAATAATATCTTTTACCTTGCATTCAATGTTTACTGGGCTTTCATAAATGATTGGTGCACTTACCTTGCTTGCCTTTGCGGCAGTAAGCTTAAGTTGTTTAAATTTATCAATATCTCTTCCGCTTTTTACGCCACAGTAGTCGCACTCACGCACAAGACTTTCGGTGGTAAGGTTAATTACAAATTCGCCGGTTTTCTTTATCATTTCATAAGAATGTCTTTCTGGACGTACCGAAATATAGGTCATAGCAGGGTCTGAATTAATTGTGCCAGCCCAAGCTATGGTAATTATGTTTTTTTCACCCTCCATTGTTCCGCAGCTAACCATAACTGCTGGTACAGGGTATAACACTGTTCCAGGTTTCCATATATCTTTTCCCATTAATATCTCTCCTTTGATTGATGCCTTAATTTTAAGCAAATTTTCACATAATAAGTATAGCATAAATTTAAGCCTTTTGTTGAAAAAAAGCTGGTTTTAGAGTAACATATATATTGAGAAGATATGGATTGAGGTGGAAAGATGGATTTGCCCGCAAAGTTTATTGAAAACATGAAAAATATATTAGGCGCAGAGTTTTGTCAGTATGAAAAAAGCTTTGAAGAAGGCAGATTTTACGGTCTTAGGGTGAATACTTTAAAAATATCACCGGAAGTTTTTAAGGCAAAAAATGTGTTTGACCTTGAGGATGTAAAGTGGTGCAGGGAAGGCTTTTATTATGGCGAAGGCATAAGACCTGCAAAGCATCCGTTTTACCATGCAGGTCTTTATTATTTGCAAGAACCAAGTGCAATGAGCCCAGCGGCAGTGCTAAAACCAAGCAAGGGTGACAGGGTTTTAGATTTATGCGCCGCACCAGGTGGAAAAACCACTCAACTTGGGGCAAGTCTTGAAGGAACAGGAGTGCTGATAGCCAATGACATTAGTGCAGGACGAACAAAGGCACTCCTTAAAAATGTGGAGCTGTTTGGAATAACCAACTGCATTATTATGAGCGAAACACCGCAAAAGCTTAGCAATACATTTAGCGGATACTTTGATAAAATATTGGTGGACGCACCTTGCAGTGGTGAAGGGATGTTCCGCAAGGAACCTGATATTATTAAAAGCTGGAATGAGGATATGCTAGAATTTTGCCAAAAAAGCCAGAAGGAGATTTTGGAAAGCTCTGCAAAAATGCTTAAAGCTGGCGGACTGCTTTTATATTCCACATGCACTTTTTCGCCCCAAGAGAATGAAAAAAGCATTAACGATTTTTTAAATGACCATGAAGAATTTGAACTGTTGCCTATAGATAAAGAATTTGGATTTGCTGACGGAAACCCTAATTGGGTAGATGGCGGAAGAGAAGAACTAAACTACACAAAAAGGCTTTGGCCGCACAAAATAAAAGGTGAAGGTCATTTTCTTGCTCTTTTACATAAAAAAGAAGCAGATGAAAATACTGTATTCGTATGGGAAGAAGAAAAAACTGACAGCCGTATGAAATATTTTGAGGAATTTAAGGCAGATGTATTGAATTTAGAGTTTAATGGAGTTTTTCAAATAATAAATGACAGTCTTTATCTTTTGCCAAAGGAAGTACCAAGTTTAAAGGGAATACGTGTTATGAGAAGCGGTTGGCTTTTGGGTGAGTTTAAGAAAAATCGTTTTGAGCCAAGTCAAGCACTTGCCATGGGGCTTAAGAGGAATGAAATAAAAAACGCTGTGGATTTTGATATTGATGACCACAGGGTTATTCGATATTTAAAGGGCGAAACAGTGGAAGAACAGTGCAAAGACGGTTGGTGTGTGGTGTTGTGTGACGGATACCCATTAGGTTGGGCAAAGGCTCAGGGCGGAAGGCTTAAAAACAAGTACAGCACTGGCTGGAGGATGTAAGAAAGAAAACCCTTAGGGTGGCATAAAGAAAAAACCTTGAGGGCTTTGCCCTCAAACACCCACAAGGGTTTCATGGTCAGCACTTTGCTACGCAAAGCTGTTCTTCGAACAGATGGCACGTCTTTGCCATTGCCTCATTGACCCATCTAAAACCGCATAGATATGCGGTTTTTAATGAAAGTTTTTGGTCTTGCTTTTTTCAAAAAGCAAGTGGGTTTGGGCAACGCCCAAGGGTTTTAGAAGTTTGGTTTTTCAAAAGAAAAGAGGATAAAATGGCATTTTTACCTGTTACAAAGCAAGAAATGTTGGATAGAGGTTGGGATAGACCCGACTTTGTGTATATTTGCGGTGATGCCTATGTAGACCACCCATCTTTTGGTGCGGCAATTATTTGCCGTGTTTTAGAAAGCAGAGGCTATAAGGTGTGCTTTGTGGCACAGCCAAATTGGCGTGAAAAAGATGATTTTATGCGTTTTGGTGAGCCAAGACTAGGTTTTCTTGTTAGCAGCGGCAACATAGACAGTATGGTTAACCACTACACCGTAGCAAAAAAGAAACGCACCAAGGATTACTATTCTCCAGGCGGAGAAATGGGACTTCGTCCCGATAGGGCAGTAATAGTATATGGCAACAAACTGCGTGAAATTTATAAGCATACACCAATTATTATAGGCGGTGTGGAGGCAAGCTTAAGGCGACTTTCCCACTACGATTATTGGGATAATAAAATACGACGTTCCGTTTTGTTGGACAGTGGCGCAGATTTACTGCTTTACGGCATGGGCGAGCATCAAATTTTAGAGCTTGCCGAGGCTATGGACAGCGGTTTGCCAATAAACGAGATTACATTTATTAAAGGGTCGGTTTATAAAACAAAAGACGAAACAAGGGCATATGATTTTATTAGACTGCCTAAATATAAAGATATTTTAACCAACAAAAAGCTGTTTGCAAAAAGCTTTATGGTTCAATATGAAAACACTGACGCGGTGACCGCAAAACCATTGTTAGAGGAATATGACGAGTGGCTGGTGGTACAAAATCCACCGTCACCTCCACTTAAAACACCAGAGCTTGACAAGGTGTATGCACTGGAGTATATGCGTGCTTATCACCCTATGTATGAAGAAGCAGGTGGTATTCCTGCCATAGAAGAGGTTAAGTTTAGCTTAATAAGCAACAGAGGGTGTTTTGGTAACTGCAATTTTTGTGCCTTAGCCTTCCATCAAGGGCGTGTTGTTTCGGCACGAAGCCATAATTCAATTGTTGCCGAAGCTGAAAAAATTACTTGGGACCCAGATTTTAAGGGTTATATTCACGATGTTGGTGGTCCTACAGCAAATTTCCGTGGCCCAGCCTGTAAAAAACAAGAGGAGCAGGGCGCGTGCAAAGACAAGCAGTGCCTTTTCCCTAAGCCTTGTGCAAACATGAATGTAAGCCATAGTGACTATATTAAGCTTTTAAGAAAATTAAGGGAAATACCAAGGGTTAAAAAGGTATTTATTCGTTCCGGCATACGTTTTGATTACCTTATGAGTGATAAGGACGATACTTTTTTCAAGGAGCTTTGTAAATATCATGTAAGCGGTCAGCTAAAGGTTGCGCCAGAGCATGTTTCCCCTAAGGTATTGGCAAAAATGGGAAAGCCTACCCGTGAGATTTACGACAAGTTTGTGAAGAAATACTACGACATAAATCGTAAATTAGGCATGGAGCAGTATTTGGTGCCATACCTTATGAGCAGTCACCCTGGAAGCGATTTAGATGCGGCAATTGAGCTTGCAGAGTATTTAAGAGATATTGGACACATGCCAGAACAGGTGCAGGATTTTTACCCAACGCCTGGCACACTCTCTACCGCAATGTATTACACAGAAATTGATCCAAGAACTGGGGAAAAAGTGTATGTTCCTAAAACACCACATGAAAAAGCGATGCAAAGGGCATTAATGCAATACCGTATGCCACAAAATTATTTGCTTGTGCAAGAAGCTTTGAAAAAAGCACATCGTGAGGATTTAATTGGTTTTGACAAGCACTGTCTTATAAAACCAAGACAAATGGGTGCAGAAAGATATTATGCAAAGCCAACAGGACAAAAGACAACCAAAGGAAATTCAACAGCCGGAAAGCCAACACAAGGAAAGCAAACAGGTGGCAAACAAGTGGCAGGAAAACCAAAGGGAAACAAGGCTACAAACACTGCACCACCAAAAAAGAAAACCTTAAGAAATGTGCATAAGAAGAAATAGAATTTAAGCAATAGGATATCACCACTTTAATTGGCTAAAATGCACATATATGCACCGTGGACGTACATTTTATTATGCGGGTGTAACATTGACAAATTTCCCTATAAATGTAACAATAATAGTCAGTATGTAAAAATCTATTATTTCAGGAAAAGGGTTGGTTTAAAATGAAAAAAATTAACTATATCGGCACAAGAGATAAAAGCATTAAAGCAACTGCAAGTGAGGCTATTTTAAAGGGAATTTGTGAAGATGGCGGTCTTTTTATTCCAGAAGAATTTCCTGCTTTGGACAAAAGCCTTGAGGAACTTTCAAAATTAAGCTACCAAGATTTAGCTTACGAAATTTTAAAGCTTTACCTTACAGATTTTACCGAAGAAGAACTTAGATACTGCATTAACGGTGCATACGATGAAAAATTTGATACACCTGTAATTGCTCCTGTTGTTAAAAAAGGCGATGTTTCAATTTTGGAACTTTTCCATGGAAGAACAATTGCTTTTAAAGACATGGCACTTTCAATTTTGCCCTATCTTATGAAAACATCAGCCAAAAAGAACGGCATGGAAAAGGAAATTGTTATTCTTACCGCTACTTCCGGAGATACTGGCAAGGCGGCATTAGAAGGCTTTGCTGGGGTTGACGGTATACAAATTATTGTTTTCTTCCCAGAGGACGGTGTTAGCCCTGTTCAAAAATTGCAGATGACAACACAAGAAGGCGCAAACACTTGCGTTGTTGGCATTAAAGGCAATTTTGATGATGCACAAACTGCTGTTAAATCTATATTTACAGACTCAGTGCTTGCAAAAGAGTTGGACGAAAAGGGATTTGTTTTCTCATCTGCAAACTCCATTAATATTGGTCGTCTTGTTCCACAGGTGGTTTACTATTTCCAAGCTTACTTGCAGATGGTGAAAATGGGTGAAATAGCCTTAGGTGAAGAGATTAATGTAACGGTTCCAACAGGTAATTTTGGAAATATTCTTGCAGGCTATTTTGCAAAACAGATGGGTCTGCCTGTTAAAACTTTTATTTGCGCATCCAACGAAAACAAGGTGCTTTTTGACTTCTTCACAACAGGAACTTACGATAAAAACAGAGATTTTAATGTAACCACATCTCCATCAATGGATATTCTTATTTCAAGCAATTTGGAAAGACTGCTTTGTATTTTAAGCTCACAGGAAAAATGCAAAGAGCTTATGACAAGCCTTAATACAGACGGAAAGTATAGCCTTGACCTTACAAAGGGCATAATTAAAGGTGAATATGCTACAGAAGAAGAAACAGCACAGGCAATTAAAATGATGTATGACCAAACAGGCTACGTAATGGACACACACACTGCTGTTGCTTATGCGGCATACGAAAAATACAAAAAAGCCACTGGAGATGAAACAAAAACAGTTATCGTTTCCACCGCCAGCCCATACAAGTTTACAAAAGACGTACTTGTATCCATAGACAAAAAGTATGAAGCAATGGATTTCTTCCCACTTATGGGTGAACTTGAGAAATTATCAGGCGTGGAAATACCAACACCTATTAAGGGCATTGAAAGCAGACCAATTTTACACAGCACAGTAATTGAACGTGATGGCATAAAAGATTTTGTTAAGGAACACTTAACCAAGTAACACTTATTGAAAACCTTGGGCGTTGCCCAAACCCACTTGCTTTTTAAAAAAAGCAAGAGCAAAAACTTTTAATAAAAACCGCATATTCATGCGGTTTTAGACGGGTCAAGGGTGAAACCCTTGTGGGTGTTTGAGGGCAAAGCCCTCATGGGGTTTACTTTTTAAATCAATGGTTTCATAAGTTATAAAATTAGATTTCACAATTCTTAGGAGGATAAATTTTAATGAACATTCATCAGTTAACTACCAACACCATAAGATTTTTAAGTGCAGAGGCAATTGAAAAGGCAAACAGCGGTCACCCGGGGCTTCCTTTAGGAAGTGCACCTGCGGCATACACATTGTTTAGCCAACACATGGCACATAACCCTAAAAACCCAAACTGGAGCAACAGAGACAGGTTTGTGCTTAGTGCAGGTCATGGTTCTGCCCTTATTTACTCTATCCTTCATTTGTTCGGATATGGTACAACTATTGATGATTTGAAAGCATTCCGTCAAAAGGGAAGCAAAACTGCTGGACATCCAGAGTATGGAATGACAGTTGGTCTGGAAACAACTACAGGCCCTCTTGGTCAGGGTATTGCAAATGCAGTTGGTTTTGCCCTTGCAGAAAGCCACCTTGCGGCAGAATTTAATAAGCCGGGTTATGATGTTGTAGACCATTACACCTTTGCACTTTGCGGTGACGGATGTCTTATGGAAGGTGTTTCTGGGGAAGCCGCATCTCTTGCAGGGACTATGGGTCTTGGAAAGCTGATTCTTCTTTACGATTCAAATAATATCTCTATTGAGGGTAGTACAGAAACAGCCTTTACTGAAAACGTAAGAGCTCGCTTTGACGCTTACGGTTGGCAGACACTTCTTGTTGAGGATGGCAACGACCTTAACGCCATAAGCACAGCAATTGATGTAGCAAAGCACGAAACAACTAAACCTACATTAATAGAAATTAAAACACTTATTGGTTTTGGTGCGCCTAACAAACAGGGCAAGGCATCGGCACACGGTGAACCTTTGGGTGCAGACGAAATTAAAGCCGCAAAAGCAAATCTTGGCTGGGAATATACTGACGAATTTTTTGTTCCTCAAGAAGTTAAGGCACATATGGAAACACTTATACAAAAAGGTGTTGACGCAGAGGAAAAATGGAATGCAATGTTTACCCAATATTGCGACAACTACCCTGCAATGAAAGAAAAATGGGAAATTTTTAATAGCAAAGACCTTCCAGTGGACTTGCTTAATAATGAAGATTTCTGGACATATGACGGTGACCTTGCAACACGTGTTTCCTCTGAAAAGGTGCTTCAAAAGCTTTCAAAACTTATTCCAAACCTTTTTGGTGGTTCAGCAGACCTTGGCCCTTCAAATAAATCTGTTATGAAAGACAGAGAGTACTATTCAAGGGAAAATCCAAGTGGTTCAAATATTCACTTTGGTGTACGTGAATTTGCAATGACAGCAATGGCTAACGGGTTGGCACTTCATGGCGGATTAAGACCTTACATTGCAGGCTTTTTTGTATTCAGCGATTATATGAAAGCAGGTATGCGCCTTTCAGCACTTATGGGATTGCCTGTAATAAGCATTATGACACACGACTCTATTGGTGTTGGCGAGGACGGCCCTACACATCAGCCAATTGAGCATCTTGCGGCTTTAAGAAGTATGCCAAACTACACAGTTATTCGCCCATGTGACTCTAATGAAACAGCGGCAGCGTGGTATATGGCGCTTACAAGAAAAACAAGTCCAACAGCGTTAGTATTAACAAGACAGAACCTACCACTTCTTGCTGAAACTGGTAAAGAAGCATTAAAGGGTGCATATATCCTTAAAGACAGCCAAGGAACACCAGATGTAATTTTAATGGCAAGTGGCTCTGAGGTTGAACTGATTTACAAAGCATACGATGTTTTAGCAGAAAAAGGCATTAAAGCTAGAGTTGTTTCAATGCCAAGTTGGGAAGTTTTTGCAGAACAAACAGACGAGTACAAGGAAAGCGTGCTTCCTAAGGCTGTTCGAAACAGAGTGGCTGTTGAGGCGGCTTGTGAGTTTGGCTGGCACAAATACATTGGTCTTGATGGTGAAATTATCTGCATGGAAGGCTTTGGAGAAAGTGCACCAGCTGGTCTACTGTTTAAAGAATTTGGCTTCACAGTAGAAAACGTAGTAGAAAAAGCTATGAAGGTTTGTGGTAAATAAATGTAGTGATAACGAAAACCCCTTGCTATGCAAGGGGTTTTCAAAAGTCGATATTAGGTTTATTTTGTTATTTGATAAACAATGTTGTAAAGTTAGCGAATAATTAGCATGCTAAATATTGTTGTTTAGTTAACAAAGTTTGTATAAAAGGAGGTGAATTTAGATGAGAATGTTTATAGCAATAGAATTTGAACCAGAAGTGCGTGAATACCTTAGTGAAGTGCAAAAAAAGTTTCTGCCTGTAAGCCGCAGGGGCAATTTTACTGATATTGATAACCTACACCTTACCTTAAAATTTATTGGCGAGGTGGAAAGAGACGACATTGACTACTTGGCACAGGCGGTTCGTGAAGTGGGAAGTGCAAACAAGTGCTTTAGCCTAAACCTTAGCCATCTTGGCTTTTTTCCAAAGGGTAATCGCACCATAGTTTGGGCAGGAGTAGAGGAAAGTCAGCCGCTTTTAAGGCTTTTCGGCAGTCTTGAAAAAAGCTTGATGAGACAGGGATTTCCCCGTGAACGCAAAGGTTTAAGCCCTCACATTACATTGGGGCGAGAGGTGGATTTGACAGAAAAATTTGACACAATAAAGGCGCAAATTCCACTAGATAAAAAGCAAATTAAGGTAACAAAGATTTCATTGATGGAAAGCAAGCGTATGGGTGCGAAGTTAGTTTACAAGCCTGTTTATGTGCAATTGCTGAAGTAACCGGCGAAATGTGGATATTGTTACAATTCACAAAGGCATATTTGGTACATTTGGACAAAAAAAATAATAGCTATCTTTATTGTATTAAAAAACAGTAAAAATGGCTGTTTTTTTTGTGAAAAATAATGCTATGTACTATTAAAAAAACATTGGTAAGACCGATAGGATTGACGAAAAACCTTGACAATTTAGTGTCAAATGGAGTAACATGTGGTTTAGGAATTTGATGTTTTCAATATCGAAAATGAAGTATATTTCAGTGGGTGGCTACATAAAATGCCTTTGCAGTGTGCGTTTAATATGCAAGGATACCTTTTGTGAAAACATAGATATTTCTTCAGTCGTTTTTGCATGTTAAAAAACTTACGCAAAAAATGAATTTAAGTTTAATTTTATCTATATTAATTAAGGAGGAAAAATTAATGGATTTTACATTATCAAACGAACACAAGTTATTACAAGAAATGTACAGAAAATTTGCAGAAACAGAAGTAAAGCCGTTGGCAGAAGAAGTTGACGAGGAAGAAAGAGCTCCTATGGAAACTGTTGAAAAATTAGCTAAATACGGTATGCTTGGCATTCCTTTCCCTAAAAAATATGGCGGGCAGGGCACTGATAATTTAGCTTATTCCATGTGCGTTGAAGAACTTGCTAAGGTTTGTGGCACTACATCTGTTATTGTTTCCGCACATACATCTCTTTGCGCTAACCCAATTTACGAGTTTGGTACAGAAGAACAGAAAATGAAATACCTTGTTCCTCTTGCAAAAGGTGAAAAAATTGGTGCTTTCGGCTTAACAGAGCCTGGCGCAGGTACTGACGCTTCAGGCCAGCAGACAAAGGCTGTTCTTGATGGTGAAAACTGGATTATTAATGGTTCAAAAATATTTATTACAAATGCAGGCTTTGCTGATATTTTTATCATCATTGCCATGACAGATAAATCTGCTGGAACAAAGGGTATTTCTGCGTTTATAGTAGAAAAAGATTTCCCTGGATTCTCAATTGGTAAGCATGAGAAAAAGATGGGTATTAAAGGCTCATCAACATGCGAATTAATTATGGAAAACTGTATTGTTCCAAAGGAAAACCTTTTAGGCCAAGTTGGCAAGGGCTTTGGTATTGCAATGAAAACTCTTGACGGCGGACGTATTGGTATTGCTTCACAGGCACTTGGAATTGGCGAAGGTGCTCTTGATGAAACAATTAAATATGTTAAAGAAAGAAAACAGTTCGGCAAACGTCTTTCTCAGTTCCAAAACACACAGTTTGAAATTGCTGATATGAAAACAACACTTGATGCAGCACAGCTTTTGGTTTACAGAGCAGCTTGCTGTAAAGATGCAAAGGGCAACTATGGACCATTGGCAGCTATGGCTAAATTGTTTGCGGCAAACACTGCAAGCGATGTAACTAGAAGATGCTTACAGTTACACGGTGGCTATGGCTACACAAGAGAGTATCCAATTGAAAGAATGATGCGTGATGCCAAAATTACAGAAATTTATGAAGGCACATCAGAAGTTCAGAAAATGGTAGTGGCTGCATCTCTTAAAGTAAACTAATTAGGAAGGAGAATATATAATATGAAAATAGTTGTATGCGTAAAGCAGGTACCAGACACAACAGAAGTTAAACTTGACCCAGTAACAAATACTCTTATTAGAGATGGCGTACCAAGTATTATAAATCCAGACGACAAAGCAGGCATTGAAGCTGCTTTACAGTTAAAAGAAAAACTTAACGATGATTCAACCGTAACTATCGTTTCTATGGGACCTCCTCAGGCAGACGTAGCTTTAAGAGAAGCTTTAGCTATGGGTGCTGATGAGGCTTACCTTTTATCAGACAGAGCTTTTGGTGGTTCTGACACATTTGCAACATCAACAATTATCGCTGCAGGCTTAAAGAAAGTTGGTTACGATATTATTATTACAGGACGTCAGGCTATTGACGGAGATACAGCACAGGTTGGCCCACAGATTGCAGAGCACCTTGGTATTCCACAGGCAAGCTATGCTGAAGAAATTAATGTTGAAGGCGACAAGGTAGTTGTAAGAAGACAGTATGAAGACAGACATCATATTCTTGAGCTTCCTATTCCTTGCCTTGTAACAGCGCTTGCAGAGCTTGCAGCACCAAGATATATGTCAGTTGGCGGATGTTTCGATGCTTACAGAGAAAAAGAAGTTAAAATACTTGGTTTTGAAGACCTTAAAGATGGTTTCGACCCAGCAAACATTGGTCTTAAAGGTTCCCCTACAAACGTATTTAAGTCATTTACAAAACAGGCAAAAGGCGCAGGAGAAATTCACAAAGAAATTTCTGCTGAAGAAGCAGTAGCTACAATTATTGCTAAGTTGGAAGAAAGACATATAATATAAGAAGGAGGAGAACCCTACGATGAGTAAAGATGTATATGTATTAATGGAACAAAGAGATGGAGAAATCCAGAAGGTAGGCATCGAACTTCTTGGCGAAGCTACAAAGCTTGCAGGAGATTTAGGACAGAAGGTAGTTGCTATCCTTTTAGGTTCAAATATTAAAGACAAAGCTGAAAAATGCATTCGTTACGGTGCAGACAAGGTAGTTGTTGTTGACGCACCTGAACTTGAAGAATACCTTACAGAGCCTTATGCAAAAGCACTTACACAAATTGTTAAAACTTATGAGCCTGAGATAGTTCTTTTTGGAGCTACTTCGATTGGCCGTGACCTTGCACCAAGGGTTTCAGCAAGAATACACACAGGTTTAACAGCTGACTGTACAGGCCTTGCTATTGCAGAAGACACAAAATTACTTATGATGACACGTCCTGCATTTGGCGGTAACATAATGGCAACCATTATGTGTAAAGAACACAGACCACAGATGGCTACGGTTCGCCCAGGCGTTATGAAAGCACTTGTAAAAGATGCTTCAAGAAAAGGCGAGATTGACGAAGTTAAGGTTGAATTTACTGCTGCAGATACAGCTGTAAAAATTAGAGAAGTTGTTAAAGACACAAAGAAGGCAGTTGATATTACAGAAGCTAAATACCTTGTATCTGGCGGACGTGGTATTGGCGGTGCAGCAGCTTTTGATACATTAAGAGAACTTGCAGATGTTCTTGGCGGCGAAATTTCATCATCAAGAGCAAATGTTGATGCCGGCTGGATTGACAGAAGCAGACAGGTTGGACAGACAGGCAAAACAGTTCGCCCTGACCTCTATGTGGCTTGTGGTATTTCAGGCGCTATTCAGCATGTTGCAGGTATGGAAGGTGCTGAATATATCATTGCTATTAACAAAAATGACACTGCACCTATCTTTGACCTTGCAGATTTAGGCTTTGTTGGTGATTGCAAGGTAATTATACCTAAATTAACAGAGGCACTTAGAAAATATAAGGAAGAAAAAGCTGCGCAATAAATATAGAATCCATAAATTTAACAAAAATATAGGCAGGATGCACAAAAATGTATCCTGTCTATTTTGTTACTTGCGCAAAAGTTGTATTTAATGTTATTATTTAGCGTAGGTCAATAACTCTCCATTAAGAGCAGAGTTTTAAAAAAAGGAGGAATGATAAAGAAACAAACTAAAGCAAACAGAAACAAACAAAAAATAAATATAATAGACTTTTTTGCTTGTTTGTATTTGTTTGGGGGAATAAATATGAAAGGAGAAATCATTATTTTTAAGAAAATTGACAATTTTTTTAACGTAACCAAGGATGGCTCATCTATTAGGACAGAGGTTTTTTCAGGCGTAACAGCATATTTCACAATGGTATACATTCTTTTTCTTGTGCCTAACACAATTATGGCTGCTTTCCCTGAAGCCTATGACGCCACTGGAACACTTATTAAAGATGCTATTTTGTCCAATGGTGTTACGGCAAACCAAATGCTTGTATCCCTAACCATGGTGTCCTGTATAACGGCAGCAATTGGTACGTTTATACTTGCAATGAACTCTAATTTACCCTTTGCACAGGGACCCAGCCTTGCAATAAGTACCTTTGTTTCTTACACAATTTGTATGAGAATGGGTTATACTTACAATGAGGCACTTGCGGCTATTTTCATAAGCGGTATTGCATTTTTGATTATAACAATGCTTGGCTATGAGAAAAAAATACAAGATGCCATACCAACTAATATTAAGTTTTCAGTTACAGCGGGTATTGGGCTCTTTATTGCCTTTATGGGAATGCAAAAAGCAAGGTTGGTTGAGGCCAACAGTGTTCACCTTGTTCAGCTTGTAAGCCTTTCATCATTTGACTATGATGCAAAAAGTGCGCTTTTATGTCTTTTTGGCGTAATTCTAATTGCAATAATGTTAATTAAGCATGTTCATGGAGCTATTTTAATTGGAAAAATAGTTTGTATTGTTGTGGCAATACCGATGGGGCTTGTTAAGTTTAAAGGTGTTAGCATGGGGTTGGAAAGTGTTGAGGTTGTTGTTAAGGCGCTTAGAATGGATTTTGCAGGTCTTTTTACGCCCCACAATTCCTACGGAATGCCTGGAGTAATACTTTCAGTAGTGGTAATTGTAAGTACCTTGTGTATTATGGACGTTTTCGAAACCCTTGGCACAATTATAGCAACAGACTATATTATAACCCTCAGTAAGGAGGGAAGTCTTTTGGAACGTTTCCACAAGGTGCTTCAAGTTGATGCAATTTCAACATCAATTGGTGCCGCCCTTGGTATTACCAATGTGTCTACATATGTTGAAAGCACTGCAATGGCACTGGAAGGCGGGCGTACGGGGCTTTCAGGAGTTGTAACATCCATTTTGTTTTTGTTTACAATTTTTATCACGCCACTTGCCTCGGCAATTCCTTCTGCGGCAACAGCAACTACCCTTATTATGAGTGGTATATTGATGATGAACGTAATTAAATTTATTAATTTTGATGACATTGAACAGGCATTGCCGGCATTTCTTACAATGGCAATGATGCCCCTTACCTATAGCCTTGTAATAGGCATTGCACTAGGGCTTATTTCGCATACACTTGTAATGATGTTTACAGGCAAGGCACGCCTTATTAATAAAGGTACGTACGTTTTGGCAGTTATATTTACCCTTCAATTCCTTATGATACAGTAAAATAACTACTTAAAGTAAAATTTTATAGTAAGTGATTAGCTTTTTTTTGTTACAAATTACCATTGCATTGTCGGCAATGATGTGTTAAACTGCCATATAATTGAATAGTAAGTCTTCAGGGCGGGGCGTAATTCCCCACCGGTGGTATAGCCCACGAGCCGTAAGGCAGGATTCGGTGTAATTCCGAGGCCGACAGTATAGTCTGGATGAGAGAAGATGATTGATTGTGTTTTTACATGATATTTTTTGTGCTCTGAAATGTTTATTTACATTTCAGAGCATTTTTATTTATTAATGTGAAAGACATTGGTTTGTATTGTAAATCCCTGAGAATAATATTCTTGGGGATTTTTTTATTAAACTGGGAGATGAGCATATGGATTTTGAGTTTTTTATGCACCGTGCCATTGAACTTGCAAAAAAGGGAACTGGATATGTTAATCCAAATCCGTTAGTGGGTGCGGTTATAGTGAAAAATGGAAAGATAATAGGCGAGGGTTACCATGAAAAGTATGGACAACTTCACGCGGAAAGAAATGCCTTAGCCAATTGCAGTGAAAGTGCAGAGGGTGCAACCATTTTTGTAACTCTTGAACCCTGCTGTCATTATGGAAAAACGCCACCATGCACAGAGGCTATTATTGAAAGCAAAATAGCAAAAGTTGTTATAGGTTCTAAAGACCCAAACCCCAAAGTGTCAGGCAAGGGCTTAGAAATTTTAAAAAATGCAGGCATAGAGGTTGTTGAGGGCATACTTGAAGAAGAATGCAATAAGATTAATGATGTGTTTTTTCACTATATTTCAACCAATATGCCTTTTGTGGTAATGAAATATGCAATGACCATGGATGGGAAAATTGCAACACACACTGGAAAATCTCGATGGATTACAGAAGAAAAAGCAAGGCAGGCAGTGCAGGAAAGCCGAAATAGGTATTCAGCAATTATGGTTGGAGTAGGAACAGTTTGCAAAGATGACCCGCTTTTAACTTGCAGAATGGAAGGTGGAAGAAACCCTATTAGAGTTGTGTGTGACACAAACCTTACAATTCCACTTAGCTGTAAAATAGTTCAAACGGCAAAGGACATACCTACAATTATTGCGTGCAGTTTTAAAGATGAAGAAAAAATAGCAATACTTGAAAACCATGGATGCCAAGTGTCGGTGCTTCCACAGGATGGAAAGCATGTTAGCCTTAGAGATGTTATGAAATATTTGGCGGACAAAAAAATAGACAGCGTACTTTTAGAGGGCGGTGGAGAAATTAATTTCAGCGCATTAAAAGGCGGTTTGGTGAACAAGGCAGAGGTATATATTGCACCTAAAATTTTTGGTGGACGTGATGCAAAAACCGCTGTTGAAGGAAATGGTGTTGACGAAGTTGACATGGCATTTTATTTTGGAAAGCCAAGGGTTACCATGATAGAAAGCGATGTGCTTTTGGAATATTACAAAAAGAGGTGATGACATGTTTACAGGGATAGTTGAGGAAAAAGGAAAAGTTAAGGCAATTAGAAAAGGTACGTCTTCCTCTCGCCTTACAATAGAGGGAAACATAATTTTCAGCGACCTAAAGCTAGGCGACAGCGTTGCAGTTAATGGTGTTTGTCTTACTGCAAGTGAAATTTCAGGCAACACCTTCACGGCAGATGTTATGCATGAAACCCTTAAACGAAGTAGTTTAGGCAGCCTAAGTACGGGAAGTTTAGTTAATATGGAGCGAGCAATGTTGGCAGAAGGACGTTTTGGCGGGCACATAGTTTCTGGGCATATAGACGGAACAGGCGTTATAAGGGAAATGAAAAAAGACGACAATGCAGTATGGATAACCATTAACACCGACGCAGAAATATTAAGGCTTATTGTTGAAAAAGGTTCAATTACCATAGACGGAATTAGCCTTACAGTAACAGAGGTAAAGGGGTCAAGCTTTTCGGTATCGGTTATACCTCACACTGCGATTAGCACAACCCTTTTGGATAAAGAGGTTGGAGACACAGTAAACCTTGAAAACGATGTAATAGGCAAATATGTGGAGCGTTTGCTAGGCAAAAAGAACATAGAAAGCAAAGGCAGTAAAATAACCCGTGACTTTTTAATAAATAATGGTTTTTAACATAGGAGGAATTAAAATGTTTGAGTATAACACAATTGACGAGGCGTTAGAAGATTTAAGAGCAGGTAAAATTATTTTAGTAACAGACGATGAGGACAGGGAAAATGAGGGGGACATGATTTGTGCCGCAGAGTTTGCTACCACCGAAAACATAAACTTTATGGCAAGCAAGGCAAAAGGGCTTATATGTATGCCAATGAGCAAAGAACTTACACAAAAGCTTGGTCTTGGCCAGATGGTGGATAACAATACCGATAACCATTCAACTGCTTTTACTGTTTCCATTGACCATGTAGACACAACAACAGGTATTTCTGCGGCAGAGCGTTCTATAACAGCAATTAAATGTGTTGAGGATAATGCAAATCCAGAAGATTTCCGCAGACCTGGGCATATGTTCCCTCTTTTATCCAAGGATAACGGCGTTTTGGAAAGAAACGGGCATACCGAGGCAACTGTGGATTTAATGCGTCTTGCAGGGTTAAAGGAATGTGGTCTTTGCTGTGAAATTATGGCGGACGACGGATACATGATGCGTACGAAAGAGCTACAAGCTATGGCAAAGGAATACAACCTTAAATTTATTACAATTAAGGAATTACAGTTATATCGCAAAATTAAAGAGAAACAAGTAGAAAGAGTTGTTGAAACCAATTTCCCTACTCACTATGGACAGTTTAAGATTTATGGTTTTATAAACAACGTAAATGGTGAACATCATGTTGCCCTTGTAAAGGGTGATATAACCACAAACGAGCCTGTGCTTTGCAGAGTGCATTCCGAATGCCTTACAGGCGATGCTTTGGGTTCAGCACGTTGCGACTGTGGTGAGCAGTATGAGGCTTCAATGAAAATGATTGAAAAAGAAGGCCGTGGTGTGCTTTTATATATGCGTCAGGAAGGCCGTGGCATTGGTCTTATAAACAAATTAAAGGCCTATGCATTACAGGACAAGGGCAGAGATACTGTTGAGGCAAACCTTGAACTTGGCTTTGAAGAGGACATGAGGGATTATTCTATAGCGGCACAAATGCTTAGAGATTTAGGGGTACAGTCCTTAAAACTTATTACCAACAATCCAGACAAAGTTAATCAGTTAAAGGACTATGGCATTAAAATTATAGAGCGTGTGCCTGTGCAGATGAAAGCAACGGAATTTGATGCATTCTACCTTAAAACCAAGCAGGAAAAAATGGGTCACATTTTAAAATACTAATTGAAAATTATAAAAGGAGAGATATTATAATGAAAATTTATGAAGGCAGCATGGTAAGCAAAAAAATGAAGGTTGGTATTATTTGTGCAAGGTTTAATGAGTTTATTGTATCCAAGCTTTTAGGCGGTGCATTAGATGGTTTAAAACGTCACGGGGTAGATGAAGAGGACATTGAAATTGCTTGGGTTCCAGGTGCATTTGAAATTCCGCTTATTGCTTCAAAAATGGCAAAAAGCAAAAAATATGATGCAGTTATCTGCCTTGGCGCAGTAATTCGTGGTTCAACAACACATTACGACTATGTGTGCAGTGAAGTGTCCAAGGGAATTGCCCATGTAACACTTCAAAGTGACATACCAGTTATGTTTGGTGTGCTTACAACTGAAAATATTGAGCAGGCTATTGAACGTGCAGGTACAAAGGCAGGCAACAAAGGCTACGATTGCGCACTTTCTGCAGTGGAAATGGTTAACCTTATAAATGAAATAGAAAACTAAAAAGATGAAACCTTGGGCGTTGCCCAAACCCACTTGCTTTTTGAAAAAAGCAAGGCAAAAACTTTTGCTAAAACCCGCATATTCATGCGGGTTTAGTTGGGTCAATTATGCAATGGCAAAGAAATGCCATCTGTCCGCAGGACCGCTTTGGGTCGCAAAGTGCTGACCAGTGAAACCCTTGTGGGTGTTTGAGGGCAAAGCCCTCAAGGGTTTAGGTTTTGACTTTTACTCAGGATAGTATCTTTTAAGCCAATCAAGTTCGGTACGGTCGTCATTTTTCTCGTACCATCCTTTTCCAAACAGTCTGTTAATTCGTTGGAAATATTCCTCATACATTAAGCCTATTCTTTCTAAGGAATAGTTTTTTTCTGCCCAGGCACGGCAATTTGCAGGCTTGATGTTTGAAATATTATCTACAGACCAGCAAAATTCTTCAAAGGTTCTACACCTATAGCCTGTAACTCCGTGAAGAACGGTTTCAGGGAAAGCACCCCAATCCGATGTTATAACAGGAGTTCCGCAAAGCTGTGCTTCAACATTTACTCCGCCAAATGGTTCAAGGTAGTAGGTAGGCATTAACACAGCCTTAGCATTTCCCAAAAGCTCTGCCCTTTCTTTTGAACCTACAGCGGGCATATATACAATATGCTCTTCGTTGCCAAGGTGTATTTTTTCGGTAGGGTTTTCTAAGGAACCTTGACCAACCATATACAAGGTATGCCCTGTTGCTTTTGCAACTTCCGAAGCAACTTGAACGCCTTTCCTATTTATAATTCTTCCAAAATAAAGCAAATAGTCCTGTTTCTTTTCCTTATAAGGGAAGTCATTTACATCAAAATAATTTGGAATAACAGCGTCATACCATGCACCGTCTTCAACCCTTAAAAGACCGTAAACATGGTGCATCCAAGCGTAGGATTCAAATACCCGGAACTTGGAAAATACTCCAGTGTAGCCTATTCCAGATTCTATAGTAAGAATTTTAACAGCATCGGAGATGGATTTTTGATAATTTCCCATAGGACAAAGGAGCATATCTCCTTTTTCTTTACGTTTTAAAATTTCTTTAATGGCATTTTCGTTGAAGGTGAGGTGGGCAAAATCTTTCGGGTCGTGTTTAAAGAAATCCTTAGCTTTGTCGTAATCTCCATATGTTTTTAAAAGCACTTCTTTTGATGAAACAGGTATAAACTCATCACATTCAACATCTGAACCCTCAACACCGTAAAAATACAGGGTATGACCAAAACTTTTAATTATTTTAGCCAGCTTAACTATTTTTTGTGTGTAGGCACAGGCAGTATTCATTTTGTTTGTTTCCACGTGAGCAAGACCCAATAAATGGAAACGCAATTTAGGCATAAAATCACCAAAGCTTTCTTTAATTTAATTATTGAATTTTAGTATTCTTAAAATAAAGGGTGCCAATAAAGGTTTGACACCCTAAATAAAAGTATAGTGGTACTTTGTTTAAAAAAACTTAATAACTGCTTATGCTAAACAACTCTTTCTACTGACAATGTTACACCAGCACCTGTTTCAGGGAAAGTAAATGTTACGTCAGGAATTGATGACATTTCAACTGTCAAAATATTTCCGGCAGTAAGCACCATATAGTTGGTCATTGCAAATGTTGCAACGGTGTCTGCTAATAAAGATAATTCTTGTGTCAAGTCTGCCTGAGCTACACCACCAATTGCTAATGCAACAGTTACGTCACTATTCGCATCTGCACTACCGATGGCGAATATGTCAATACGGTATACACCTGTTTCAGTGATAGTAATTGCATTTGCATTTGTATAATCTATATTACTTGATACGTCGCTTTGTTGTGTTAAAGGAACTGTTTCAGATGTTTCTCCTAAGTCAATAGTTGCATCCGTCGACATCAATCCACCAAAAGCACTAATAATTCCGCCTTCAGGGCCAGTAGCACCAGTTTCGCCGATTTCGCCAGTAGGGCCGGTAGCACCAGTTTCACCAGTTTCACCAGTTTCGCCAGTAGGGCCGGTAGCGCCAGTTTCACCGATTTCGCCAGTAGCACCAGTAGGGCCGGTAGCACCAGTTTCGCCAGTTTCGCCAGTAGGGCCAGTAGCACCAGTTTCACCGATTTCGCCAGTAGCACCAGTAGGGCCAGTTGCGCCTTCAGGGCCAGTAGCACCAGTTTCACCTGCACCAGTAGCGCCAGCAGGGCCAGTTGCACCAGTAGCACCAATTGGGCCAGTTGCACCAGTTTCACCTGCACCAGTAGGGCCAGTAGGGCCAGTAGCACCTGTAGCACCGGTAGGGCCAGTAGCACCGGTAGCACCTGCGCCAGTAGGACCAGCAGGGCCGGTAGCACCAGTAGGGCCAGTTGCGCCAGTTGCGCCTTTGCAGCAACACTGAGGAATAGGTTTAGGACAGCCACAGCCACCTCCGCCTATTGGCCAACCGCCAGCAGCACCTTGGCCACAGGTTGAATTATAATAAGCATCATACATATTGCTTGAATACATGTTCACACCTCCTTATATAATATATTTAGGTTGATAAAGGTAACCTATAATCCTTTGTTAACTGTATATTTATACAAGGTTATCTTGTATAATTGTTCTATTAGATAGAGTGACATCGAACGCTCCTTGAGGCTATGACCTCGTACTTG
>JAYFNB010000011.1:0-122138 GCA_034933685.1 Lachnospiraceae bacterium
TAGTACTTTGAAAACTGTATAACATTTAGTGATATGACATCATTTTATATATGAAGAAGATAACTTCTAAAAATATCATCGACAAGAAAAGTCTTTAAAATTACAAACTTTAATAACTGGTCAAGTTATTAAGGGTGCAGGGTGGATGCCTTGGCACTAGGAGCCGATGAAGGACGCGATAAGCTGCGATAAGCTTCGGGGAGTTGCACGTAAACTTTGATCCGAAGATTTCCGAATGAGGAAACTCACTTAGAGTAATGTCTAAGTATTGTTAAGTGAATACATAGCTTAATGAGGGGAACCCGGGGAACTGAAACATCTAAGTACCTGGAGGAAAAGAAAGAAATTCGATTCCGTAAGTAGCGGCGAGCGAACGCGGATAAGGCCAAACCAATGAAGTTTTCTTCATTGGGGTTGCGGACATGCAACATGGATGCACTATCGTAAATGAAGAGAGTTGGAAAGCTCCGCCATAGAAGGTAATAGCCCTGTAATTGAAACGAGAAAGCTACTAGCATGATCCAGAGTACCACGGGACACGTGAAACCCTGTGGGAAGCAGGAGGGACCATCCTCCAAGCCTAAATACTACCTAGTGACCGATAGCGCATAGTACCGTGAGGGAAAGGTGAAAAGAACCCCGGGAGGGGAGTGAAATAGAACCTGAAACCCTGCACTTACAAGCTGTGGGAGCACATTTCTTGTGTGACCGCGTACTTTTTGTAGAACGGGCCAACGAGTTACGTTAAGTAGCAAGGTTAAGCACTTCAGGTGTGGAGCCGTAGCGAAAGCGAGTCTTAAATGGGCGACCTAAGTTACTTGACGTAGACCCGAAACCGGGCGACCTATCCATGAGCAGGTTGAAGCGAAAGTAAAATTTCGTGGAGGACCGAACCCACGAGCGTTGAAAAGCTCGGGGATGACTTGTGGATAGCGGTGAAATTCCAATCGAGCCCGGAGATAGCTGGTTCTCCCCGAAATAGCTTTAGGGCTAGCCTCAAGCGTAGAGAAACGGAGGTAGAGCACTGAATGTCCTAGGGGGTATTGCACTTACCGAAGACTATCAAACTCCGAATGCCGTTTTCTTTTACTTGGGAGTCAGACTGTGGGTGATAAGATTCATAGTCAAGAGGGCAACAGCCCAGATCGTCAGCTAAGGTCCCTAAATGTACGTTAAGTGGTAAAGGATGTGGGATTGCACAGACAACCAGGATGTTGGCTTAGAAGCAGCCACTCATTTAAAGAGTGCGTAATAGCTCACTGGTCGAGTGATCCTGCGCCGAAAATTTCCGGGGCTAAAACGTACTACCGAAGCTACGGCATCATTATGATGGGTAGGGGAGCTTCGTATGCAGGCTGAAGCATGACCGTAAGGACATGTGGACAGTATACGAGTGAGAATGTTGGCATGAGTAGCGAGACGTGGGTGAGAATCCCACGGGCCGTAAACCCAAGGTTTCCAGGGGAAGGTTCGTCCGCCCTGGGTTAGTCAGGACCTAAGCCGAGGCCGAAAGGCGTAGGTGATGGACAACAGGTTGATATTCCTGTACCGCCAATAAACGTTTGAGAAATGGGATGACACAGTAGGATAAGCTAACCACACCGTTGGTTGAGTGTGGCTAAGTACTGAGGCAGTCAAGATAGGCAAATCCGTCTTGATATTAATGCTGGGGTACGATGGGGAGCGAAATTTAGTAGCGAAGTAGCTGATTTCACACTGTCGAGAAAAGTCTCTATCGAGTTTAAAGGCGCCTGTACCTCAAACCGACACAGGTGGGTGAGGAGAGTATCCTAAGGCCAGCGAGAGAACTATTGTTAAGGAACACGGCAAAATGACCCCGTAACTTAGGGAGAAGGGGTGCCATCCTTTGGATGGCCGCAGAGAATAGGCCCAAGCGACTGTTTACCAAAAACACAGGTTTCTGCTAAGTCGCAAGACGATGTATAGGAGCTGACGCCTGCCCGGTGCTGGAAGGTTAAGGGGATCTGTCAGGAGCAATCCGAAGCAGTGAACTTAAGCCCCAGTAAACGGCGGCCGTAACTATAACGGTCCTAAGGTAGCGAAATTCCTTGTCGGGTAAGTTCCGACCCGCACGAAAGGCGTAACGATTTGGGCACTGTCTCAACAATAGACTCGGTGAAATTGTAATCCCGGTGAAGATGCCGGGTACCTGCGACAGGACGGAAAGACCCCATGGAGCTTTACTGTAGCTTGACGTTGGGTCTTGGTACTACATGTACAGGATAGGTGGGAGACTATGAAGCATGAACGCCAGTTTGTGTGGAGTCATCCTTGGGATACCACCCTTGTAGTACTGGGATCCTAACCATAGGCCATGAATCTGGTCTTGGGACACCGTCAGGTGGGCAGTTTGACTGGGGCGGTCGCCTCCTAAAAAGTAACGGAGGCGCTCAAAGGTTTCCTCAGCACGGTCGGAAATCGTGCGAAGAGTGCAAAGGCAAAAGGAAGCTTGATTGCAAGACATACAGGTCGAGCAAGGACGAAAGTCGGACTTAGTGATCCGGTGGTACCGCATGGAAGGGCCATCGCTCAACGGATAAAAGCTACCCTGGGGATAACAGGCTTATCTCCCCCAAGAGTCCACATCGACGGGGAGGTTTGGCACCTCGATGTCGGCTCATCACATCCTGGGGCTGTAGTAGGTCCCAAGGGTTGGGCTGTTCGCCCATTAAAGCGGCACGCGAGCTGGGTTCAGAACGTCGTGAGACAGTTCGGTCCCTATCCGTCGCGGGCGCAGGAAATTTGAGAGGAGCTGTCCTTAGTACGAGAGGACCGGGATGGACGAACCTCTGGTGTACCAGTTGCATACCAAATGCACAGCTGGATAGCCAAGTTTGGAACGGATAAACGCTGAAGGCATCTAAGCGTGAAGCCGCCCTCAAGACAAGATTTCCCATTGCGCAAGCAAGTAAGACCCCTTGAAGACTACGAGGTAGATAGGCTTAGGGTGTAAGCACGGTAACGTGTTCAGCTGATAAGTACTAATAGGTCGAGGGCTTGACCAAATATTAATGGTCATTTCCTAAGGAAATGTAAGCATTAAACTTGTTATCATCGATTTAGTGTCACGAAGTTCTCTTTGTTTAGTTTTGAAGGTATAGGAAGTCTTCAAGAATAAAGTGTTGACCGAAATAAGTTTTGGTGGTATAATACCTTTATTCGATTTAGGCGTATTTATTACTAATAGACATATAAAATGCGCCGATGTGGCTCAATTGGCAGAGCAGCTGACTTGTAATCAGCAGGTTAACGGTTCGAGTCCGTTCATCGGCTTTTATTTTATTTATATCGCGGAGTAGAGCAGTTCGGTAGCTCGTCGGGCTCATAACCCGAAGGTCTTTGGTTCAAATCCAAACTCCGCAATAATTCATATGTACGCCAATCTGAACGGTTATAGAACCGTCCGGGTTGGCGTATATTTTTGTTACGAAAGCATTTATAAGGGTTTTTAAATTAGCAGCATTGTCAAGGTTAGCAGCAGCATTTACAAACATTCTTTCAATGGCCGCAGGATCTACTTCTTTAGAAGATAGGTTTGCGGCATTTATAATGTCTGTTAATTCTGCTTTACGCATACGCAAATTATCAATTTCAGCAGATAATTCCGGAATATTGGCGCCATTAAGAAGTGCATTAACACCATTTTTTATTTTTGTCTCTATTTTTAATAATTCTGCCTTTTCTTTATCCAAATTACCAATATTACTATTTACTTGATCTGCAATGTATTGTGATAAATTTTTAAAATCAGCATTTTTAATGTAGTCCTTAACATGTGCAACGACAAATGTTTCAAGTTCATTAGCACGTATGTTTTTTGAATTGCAGGTTTTTGTTCTATATTTATTACCACAAATATAATAAGTATTTTCGTAAATCTTACCATTTGCCTTTTTTTTGCAAGTAGAATGACCAACATAGGTTGCGCCGCATTCCGCACACTCAATTAATCCTGTTAACAAATATTCTCTTTTTGCTTTATTGCTTGCATTTCTCTTATTATTATTCAATCTCATTTGTACAGCCTCCCAAATATCTTTACTTATTATTGCAGGTATAGCGTCCTCAATTCGTATAACATCCGGGTTAAGTTCACCGCCGGCCCACTTTCTAAAATGTTTTACTTTTCTTTTATTCCAAAAATAAACACCTACATACCGTTCATTTCTTAAAATTACAGATAGAGTATTTTTCCCAAAGGGTCGTCCATATCGTCCAGAAAAACTTCTAATGGCTTCAATTATATCGGTGTAACTGCAACCGGAAGCATACATTGTAAATATTTTTTGTATTACCGGGGCTTCTGTTGGGTTTATAATATATTGCCCATTTTCAATATCATAGCCAAAAGGAGCAACACCGCCTAAAAATTGGCCTTGTTTCGCTTTTACGGCCACACCATCAATTGACTTTTGCCGAGTTTCAAGTACTTCTCGTTGACCAAGACCAACGCTTATTAATTCAACTAAAAAATCATTTGAATTATAAATATCGCCTAAATTTTGAGTACATGAAATCACCTTAACATTAGCTTCCGCCATTGCTTTTCTAAAAATAAACCAGTCCCCAACATCACGGGAACCGCGGGAAATATCATAAATAATAACAGCTTCAAATTCTTTGTTTTTTGCAGCATTTACCATGTTAATAAAGCCGGTACGGTTTGTATTTGTACCCGTTTGCGCTTCGTCAATAAAAAATGCAGTAATTGTTATATTATTTTCTTTGCTGTATTTTTGAATTTTTTCCATTTGATAAGCAATACTGTTACTTGTTTGGTTATCAGTGGAATAGCGGGCATAAGCCGCAGCACGTAAATTTTCCAATTTGCCACTTCCTTTATTTTAGGGGACGTGTTAAAATTAGATTGTCCCAAATTAGTTTAAAAAAACATGTGTAACATGGAAAGAGGTTTACCAGTGGAGTGGTAGGCCTCTTTTTATTTCGTATTAAAATTATAAAATTCTTTATTCTTTGTGTACATTTCCATAAAAAGGTTTTAAAATTATTAAGGTTACTTAACATTAGTTAATTAATCAGCCCCACAGTTCATCATAATGTTTATTTGTATAATTCAGAGGGGGATTTAATATGGAAGAATTAAAGAAATCAATAAATGAATTAGTTAACAAATGCACAAATTTAAAGACATTATGGATTATATATGATTTTGTATCACATATAATAAAATGATTTGTGTTTTTAGCGGCTCTTCATGGGCCGCTATTTAACTTATTTTTTCTATATCCCCATTATCCAAATATATAAAATATGTTTCTAATACCGTACCGCTACCCAGTGTATTTGCGTCGTGCTCTTCTTTATCAACATATTCGTGGAATGTAACTTCGATAGCGTAATCTGACATAACAAACATATTTGCAGTGGTTTTATTTGTGAAATTAACCATAAAATGAATTTCATCATCACTTTTATAATATTCGTTGTAATAAGAAAGTGCATATTTGCAAAAATCAATGTTGTCGGCAGTTCTTGCCAATCTCCAGTTTGTAGTTTTGTCATTTCTAACAGTATCATCGAAAATAATGTCAACGTCAGAAATATCTTGATCACTTATACCTACAATTTCTTCGCCTGTTCGATGTTCAACAGGCTCTTTTTCCTCTTCTGCTGGTGCTTCCTCTGATGGTACAGCTGCCTCTTCTTTTGTTTCCTCTTCCGCAGGTGCTTCTGTTTTCTCTTCCGTTACTGTTACCGCCGCCGCAGGTTCTGCTGCTTGTTCTTTCTTACCACAACCATTTAAAGAAACAATGCAAAGGGTTGCCAAGGTAATAGTTAAAAATTTTTTCATCATAAATCCTCCTAATTGAATAATAAAATTTATTAACCGACTTATAGAAGTCGGTTTTTTTATTTATATAAACTTACTTACATTTTTAATGAAGTTTTTAACATCTTCTTTACCACTATCCGAAAGTTTCAAATATTCCAGTATAAAATTTTTTATAAATTCATCGTCAGAATTAATTAAATCCCCAATTTGAGCAGCTAATAAATTGTCCGTATCCATTTCTGGTCGATACATTGGCCCAGTACCATGCCTTAACCATTGTTCGTTGACGTTAAAAATACGACATACATCAGATATAGTTCTTTCAGTTAAAATATTTGCACCAATATCATAGTTTGCAATTGCAGACCGAGAGAGATTTAATTTTTTCCCAAATTCAGCTTGTGTTAGTTTCTGATCTTTTCTTATTTGTTTAAAACGCTCATTCAATTTTATTTCACCTCTTTCCATAGAACTTATTTATTATATTAACATGTTAGTATATAAAAAGCAATAAAAAAGTCCTTAAAGGACAAAATGGTATTGACAAATGTTATTTAATAACTTATTATTGTCATATAAAAACATTTTGTGTAAAAAAGGAGTGACGAAAATGGCGAATAAAAAAGAAATGTTGGATTTAACGATTAAGGCAATAAGAGAAGAAATTAAAAACGAACATTTTGACAGTGACAGCCTAACACATTTGTATTTGGGTGCAGTTAATATTATTGAGCAAATGACAGATGAAGAGTTGCCAAACAAAAGTCAAATATGTGATGAACTTGCAGAGGGAGCAGAAGAAACCTACATAAGATCGTTAAAAATTAAAAAGTATGATGTAAGTATTTTAGTTTCGCTTGCGGTTAGTTGGCGTGAGATTGTAGAGAGAAAAGAAAAGCTAATTAAGAATGATTGTTAAAAAATCAATTACAAATTGGAGTTTAGAAAAAGTGGGGAGGGATAAGTATGTTAGAAAAAATCGAATTAAAAGGCAAAGAAGAAGAGGTTAAGGAAATTGCAACAATGTTAATGGAAATGCCAGACGGTTTACGCATGTTAACAAAGGGCTTTTTGTTGGGTGTGCAGGTGAAAGAAAAGGCAGCAGAAACAAAATTGTTAAAAGACCCGGCATAGTAATTGCCGGGGTGAACAAAATCAAAACAATTTTGGAGGTGGGAAGTTGGAAAAGTGTAAGAATTTTGAGTTAAAAAATGGTGAAGTTAGGTGCAATAGATTTAATGTCCCAGTAGATAAAATTACAAAGCACACAACATTGTGTATGCAAGGCGGTTTGTTTTGCCATCAAGGAGAGGCAGTAAAGGAGAAGAAAAATGACCAACTACGAAAGGATCGTTGAAGAAATGAGCCATACTCGTATGGCTGAACTTTTAGAAAAGAGCGATTTTTGCTGTGGAGCCCATGTAAGTAAAGGTGATTTTGAATGCGCAGCACCAGAGGACGCCAGTTGTGCGCAGTGCATAAGCAGTTGGCTTAAAAAAGAAAGCGGTGAATTAAATGCGTGAGGGAACGGTATACCATTGTCCTGTTTGTACAGTGGGTTACGATACGGAGGCAGAGGCGATTGCTTGCAGGAACAGGCATGGGGCGTTTGAAAAGAAATATGTTTGCTGTGAGATTTGCGGCAGACGGTTTAATATTGACATTACTGGTTGGGGTAAGAAGATGGGCGTTGAGAATGCTTTGAAGTGTGAAAAGAGCCATAAAAATGATTAGTAAAATTGTGAAGAGGTTTCCGGAGGTGCAAAATGAAGCCAATTCCAAACGTATTAGAATGCCATTACTGCGAAAGAAACCGAACTCATGGAGGCCCTTGCTATGGGAAACAGGGATCAATAGAAAAAGGGTGTTTAGGGTTTAAAGCTGATGAAAGAGGTTGCATTAGAAACGAAACTACAAGGTTGCATATTCCTCTTTACGTATCATTTCCAACCATTGGGGTATGGTGTGATGAATTTACCAGGAATGGAAAAGATTTTGACATGCGAATTGTAAAAATATTAAACATTCAATGGGATACAAAGAAAGGGAATATCATGGTAACTTGCGATATTGATTATTTTGTTAATGATTTTGCAGACGATTACAAGGAAGAGAAATCGCCTAAAGTGGTGTTGAAAGTAATTAAATAAAATTGAAAGGGGTAAGAGGTTTGCGGCCGCAATAAATCCGGATTTACTCCTGTGATGAAGATGAATGTAATTGAACGTATGGAAGCTATTGGTGCAGATAGGAAAATAGCGGACTTCAATATAAAACAAAAAATGGATTATGAGTTTAAAAAAAGTTACGCATATACAAGAGCCTGGGAATTTTACAATGAGTGCATGGAAAGAGGTTTGAACTGCCATGTGTCTGTTGGAGGTTTGGACAGCATCACCTTATTCACGTTTCTTAAAAATATTGGCATAAAGGTACCAGGTATTTCCGTGTCTTATTTGGAGGATGTCAGTATACAAAAAGTACATAAGCAAATTGGTATAGAAACGTTGAAGTCAGCAAAGAAAGCTGATGGCACGTGCTGGAGTAAGGTTGACATTATCAAAGAATTTGGCTTCCCTGTGCTATCAAAGGAAATAGCAAGCAAGATAGAGTTATTGCAAAATCCGTCAGAAAAAAATAAAACCGTACGTCATGCCATAATTACAGGCGAAACAGGGGAATACGGAGGCAATAGAAAAAACACAAGAATGAAGCTATCTCAAAAATGGCTTAACAAGTTTGGTGGGTATGAGAATGAAACAGAGGGTGTAAATTATTTGGTTCCAGATTTTAAGGTGTCCTCAAAGTGTTGTTATTACCTCAAAGAAAAGCCATGCGACGATTGGGCGAAGAAACATAACAGTGTACCGTATTTGGGGCTTATGGCCTCCGAAGGTGGACGTAGAGCAAAGAGCCTTAAAATAAATGGCTGTAATTATTTTGGCAAGACAACAATACGTTCTGCACCATTTGCAATTTTTAACAGGCAAGATATTTTGCAACTTGCCCTAGAACTGAATGTTACCGTTCCATCAATCTACGGAACGATTGAAAGCGACGAAGAGGGAAGCCTTTACACAACAAAAGCACAAAGAACCGGTTGCAGTATGTGTGGTTTCGGCATAACTCTTGAAAAACGTCCCCACAGGTTCGATTTATTACGAGAACGCAACGAAAATGAGTGGAAGTTTTGGATGTACGAAATGGGATGGGGACATGTTCTTACCTATGTTGGTGTTAGCTGGGAGGACAAATTATCAGAGGGGAGCAGAGGTTAAGCATGAAAAATACATTAGCAGACTTAAATAATTATCTTTTTGGACAAATGGAACGGCTTAATGATGAAATGGACGAAGCAAGCCTTGAACACGAGATAAAAAGAAGTGAAGCAGTTATGAAAATAGCCAAAACAATTATCGAAAATGGTTCGCTTGCTTTGCAGACAAAGAAACATTTGGACGAATACGGCGCCGGCAATAATTGCGAAGTGCCACTTTTGGGAATAAGGGCAGATAAATGAAGAGGAATAGTTCTAAACAATTAACCAGGATCAATAAAAAAGGCGTTCCAGAGTTAATCAACAAACTATATATCGAAAGGGCCATAGCCACGCTTTACGAATATGAAAGCACAGGCTTAACCCCGTGGCAAATAGGAGATTTACAAGAAACTATAAACAATCAATTGCAAAGAATTAAAAAACTGGAGGATTGGCAATGATGAAATATTCAAAAGACATGATACGTTTTATAGAGAAAAATGTATCAGGTTTAACAACTTACGATCTTACAGAATTGTTTAACCGTCATTTTGGAACAGATGTTAAACAAAGCCAAATTAAATCTCTTTTAGCAAGATACAAGTTAACAAATGGAATTAACTGTAAATTTAAAAAGGGACAAGAGCCGCACAACAAGGGACAAAAAGGAATTACATATAAAGGTTCTGAAAAAGGGTGGTTTAAAAAGGGAAACGTTTCTCCCAACCACAAGGCTGTGGGTAGTGAAAGGCTTAGTAAAGATGGATATTTTGAAATTAAGGTTGCAGAGCCTAATAAATGGAGATTAAAGCATAATGTCATTTGGGAAGAGGCGCACGGAGCGATACCCAAAGGTTGTGTTGTTGTATTTTTAGATGGAAACAAAGAAAATGTTGAAGTTGGAAATCTCAAGTTAATTACAAGAAGAGAGTTGCTTATAATGAACCGTCATGGCTTGTTTACGCCGAATGCAGAGACTACGGAAACGGCTTGCAATTTGGCAAAGCTAATTGATACCAGGAACAGCGTTAAAAAGGGGAGAACTAGGCATGAAAACTGATGAACTTATAAAAGCATTAAGAGAAAAAAGTTTATATGTGAATAACGCGTCACTTAGTGTTATGGATTTATGCATTGAAGCGGCTGACCTACTGGAACAAATGAAAAAGCGCATAGAGGCAAAAGAAACTGTTATTCAGCTGATTGAGACAACAATGTCCATGTTGTCAAGTGATAAAGATAGCTTAATACATAAATGGAATGTAGCTGAAAATAAAATTGCAAAATTGAAAGCAAGTCAGCCGGTAAGGTGTGTGGAGTGTCTACATTATGTAAAGATCAAAAATTTTGATAACGAGTGCGGAATTACGGGCGGTTGTGTTCGTGATGACGATTATTGTAGTTGCGGTAAAAGGAGAGTTGAGGAATGAGCGAGATAGAACAGGCGGTTGAAATATTGAAAGTTGTATCTAAAAGATTTTGTGATGGATGCGAATATGAAGACTCGGGAACTTGTAGAGTTAATTTTTCAAAATGCGAAACTGCTTATGATAAAGCCATTCAAGCCCTACAAAAACAAATACCATTACATCCAATTATAAAAGAACGCCACAGAGGCGGTTTTCAACAGTTCGCATGTAAAGAGTGTGGAAATATCGATGTAAAAGACCATACATATGTGGAGAAAGATTACGCAATTTGCCCTTGTTGCAACAAAAGCATTGATGGAATATTTAGAAATTATTGCGATAATTGTGGTCAAAAAATTGATTGGAGTTCTGAAAATGAGTGATAAAAAAGAATATGCGGTTACAGTTGAAGAACACAAATGTAAAATGCTTGAAAATTGCGAAATTGTTTGGATTAGCAAAATAAAATACAAAGGCGTTACAAACTGGCATTGGAATTTTAGAAGAAATGGCGACGACATAGAATGCCATGAAATTGAGTATTGTCCATATTGCGGGAGAAAGTTAGTGAAGTAAGGAGTTTGGAGGAACACAAATGAAAGCCACAGGGATAGTTAGAACGATTGATGAACTAGGGCGAATTATTATACCTAAAGAAATTAGAGAAAAAAATGATATTGAGGTTGGTTCTAAGATGGAAATATTTATTGATGGTAAAGCTATTGTGTTAAAGCCGCATGTAACAGCAAATTTATTTGCAGGAAGCGCAGACAATTTAATTGAGTTTAAAGGAAGTAGGGGAAAGTCATGGGAAAATATGAATGGTCTGGGAAAAGGACTTTAGACCATTGCAGATTGATAACCAAAATGGGAGAAAAGCCAAGTCAGCAAGACGGGAAGTGCGACGGTTTTCAAAAATCAAGTAATGATGATGAACCATGCGAAATATGTAAGAAATGCAATTTAAATACTTTTTATGAAGATTAAGAACACGAAACTGTTAATTCGAGAGGTGTCAAAGAGGTAGATTTAAAGAAAATGGGGAAGAGGCATTTACAATAACAGCGCAGGACAGGCATGGAGTGTGCATTATACATTAAATGGGGGCACGGAAAATGAATGAAAAAGTGATTGAGTTTAAAGAAACAGAACCATTTAAGAGCGAAAAGGACGAAACAAAAACAGTAAGTACAGAGAATGTTGTATTTGGCCTTTTTGGATGTAGCTTGCAACAACTTATTTATGAGATACAGACAAACAAGGGCGGGAAATACTCTGCTTTATACAAGTAATGTGATGAAGTGTTTTATAAATTACATATTATGGGAGTTGTGCATAGTGAAGAAAAAGGCAATAAAAAAGGCGCTACCCGGGCAAGGTTTAGCGCCTTTAGGTTTGCACAACCGCAAAGGAAAACAGGTTTAGCACAAACGAAAATCAACACAATTATTATACAATTTCTAGTTGTTTTTGTCAATGTGCTAGACCTTTAAAAACGTCGATTTTACGGCGTTTATGGGCTTGTATTGGGTATTATCTTTTCAACTATACATTAATCCTAATACAAAATAATAAAGGTGTGGAGGCTGCACAGGAATGATAAGACAAAAGATAATACATTGTGACAAATATGGAAAGAAAAGCAAATACATAGAAGTGGATCTTTTTAGTTATTTGGGCGTAAAAGCAAAGGGCATAAGAAATAAAAAGAAAGAAGAGAGTGCACCACAACAAAAGAGTCTAAATGATAAGAGGGCGAAAAGATACTTTAATCAATTAGGCAAAACAAATTTTGGTGATGAAGATTTACATGTGTCTTTAACATACAGCAAAGAGAATACGCCAGAAACAGTTGAAGAGGCTGAAAATGAAGCTTTAAATTATTTAAGACGTTTAAAGCGGAAGAGGGAAAAAGAGGGGTTGCCACCACTTAAATACTTATTGGTAACAGAGAGGGGACAAAAGGGGAAAGTACATCATCACATAATAATGAATGGTGGGTTAGATCGTGATTTAGTAGAAATAATGTGGACAAAAGACCGTATCAACTGGAAAAAATACGAGAGTGATAGACTATACAGAAAAAGTATAAAACCAATTGGGTACGCTAATGCCGATAGGTTGCAAGTTGATGAAAAGGGAATTGAGGGACTTTGTAATTATTTATGCAAGGATCCACAAGGTCGCCGAAGGTGGAAGCAAAGCAAGAACCTAATTAAACCGTGGTACAAAAATCCAGTAGACGGAAGATATTCAAAAAGAAAAATAAAGCAAATGGCAACAATTCCCCAGGATTGTGAAGAGGTTCGCAGATTTTGGGAAAGTAAATATAAAGGCTATCAGTTAGACGAAAGCATTCCAGAATTTAACCAGGTAACGGGGCAATGGTCTATATATCTGAAAATGAGCCTAAAAGACGAAATAGAGCGACACAAATAATTTTATTTTAGAGGGGTGCCAAAAGATGAAAGTAATACATAAGCCAATAAGTAAAATTGTAAATAGTTTTTTAGAAGTTGATATGTCAGAAATGAGAGTACCCGGAATTGTAGTTTATAAAAATCCGGAAGATTTTCCCGAGGTATATGTTGCAAGGCTTTTTGAAATGGCAGTAGGGAAGCCGACAACAATTTTATTAATGCGTAATTCTTTGACAGAAATACGTGAGGAAATAGTAGCAGCAGGATTTACAACAAAGTTAATAAGAAGTGAAAACGACGTAAAAAGCATTGTAGAAACATGGTTATAATTGTGGACAAGTTGATTATTTTGTGGACAAGTAAAAAGAATTTGGAAGAGGTTGAACAGATGGAAGAGCAAAGAAAAAATCAACAACGATTTCAAAATAAAGTAAATAATGCACAGGGGCATTTTTTTGAGCAGTTTATAAATGGTGGGTGTATGTATTACAAGAGTAAAGGAATCGCAGTTATTGAAAAAATGCCGGAGCCATTTCGAGTAATTAAAAAAGATCCAACAACGAATATTGCAACAGTAAGATTTACAAAAACAGCACAGCCAGATTTTATAGGAACGTTGAAAAACGGACGGGCAATAGTATTTGAAGCTAAAAAGACAACCACGGACCGTATGAAATATGACGTATTAACAGAAACACAAATTGAGGCATTGGAAAAGCATTGGCAGGCGGGAGCAGTAACGGGTGTATGTGCAGGTATAGGGGATTTAAGCTATTTTATTCCATGGGAAATATGGCGTGATATGAAAAAACTATTTAAGCGTAAATATATGACAGCAGCAGAGGCGGAACCATGGCGCGTAAGGTTTAACGGGCTTATCTTATTCTTAAATTACATACATGATGAAGCTAGACTTGACAATGAATTGATAGGTTATGGGAAATAAAAGGAGCAGAGCGAGAAGAGGCAAAAATTTGAAAAGAGACGGAAAGAGCACCAGGGCGAAGCAGCAAACCCCAAAAATAGTTTTTGAGACTGCGAAGAAGCAAAGAATTAGAAAAGCAGTAAAAAGGCAATTTAGAGACAACGTAAAGAGGTTGGCCGAAAAAGTTGACGAGAGAGCCAGAAAAGCGAATAAAGATATGGAGCGGTGAATTAAACTTTTAGAGTGTGGTGGTGGTCATAATACTAAAGATAAAGAGAGCGCACAAAATAAAAGAAGAGTGGATATTATACAACCCGGATAATTTTGAAATGCATACACATTGCGGTAGCTTGCGGGTTGCATTGGCAATAAAGAACAATGTTTTACATAGAAGAGTACCAAAAACAGCCAATATACGAACGCTACAAAGCCATATACGTGTCACGCGGGACAAAAAGTATATTGATGTGATAGAAAGTTTAATAACGAGTATAAAAGGGCAGAGGGGCAAAAAACAATATAGTTAAGTATGTTGTTTAAGTGTATTAATAACCAGGCTTAATACTTGCGTTAGTATAAAATAGAGATATAAAGAAAAAGGGAGGTAGCAACATGCAAACAATATCATTTATAAATCTTAAAGGCGGCGTTGGGAAAACAATAACAAGCCTTAACGTTGCGTATACATTGGCTGCATTACATAATAAAAAAGTTTTGGTTGTAGATAATGATAAACAGGGCAATACAACTAAAATGTTTGGGTTACATACATACGAACAAAAAAGCATTGCGGATCTTATAACAGAAAAGACCGCAGATGTAAAAGCAATCATAAAAAGCACAGAATATGCAGGAATTGACTTAATACCCGCAAATATGAACCTTTTGGCAGCGAATAAGGAGGTTTTGTTAGATACAAGCAGACCACAGCAAACAAGGCTTAAAAAAGCGCTTGAAGCGGTTAAGAATGATTATGATTTTTGTATTATAGATAATGCACCCGATATAAATATATCGGTTATAAATGCGCTTGTAGCGTCAGACAAAGTTATTATACCAGTGAAAATTGATAATTTTACTTTTGATGGCATGGGGGTAATGGTAGAACAGGTAAAAGAGATACAAGAGAACTTTAACCCAGGGCTTGAATTGGCAGGGGCCTTAATTACAATGTATCGTCGAAATGACGTTAATTTACAAGGTGCTGAATTTTTAGAGACACAGGAAATTAATATATTTAAAAGCAAAATCAGATGGACAACAAAAGTTGATGAAAGTACGTTTGCGGCAATGCCGATTTTACAATATTCCGCACGTTGTGGAGCCTCAAAAGATTATGCAGAATTTGTTAATGAGTATATATCGAAATACGGAGATTAAAAAGATTATGTGTGAATTTGGAGGTGTTTGTTATGAATGTAAATAAAAGTTGCCCTAAATGTGGGTGCGAATATGTATACATAAAAGAAAGTTACAAAGGACAAGCATTATTTTGCTTTAATTTAGAAGCAGGTGAAGAGGGGGACAATAGTGGATATTACGATGGTTGCGTTTACAAAAGAAAGGCTAAATTTGTAATCTGTGCAGAGTGTGGGGCTAGAGTTATGACGGTTGAAGAGTTTAAGCAGATATATGAAAAAAAGTGACCGAAACGAGCACAGCGGCAGAGTAAAAACAAACTTAAAAAATAGTAGTGTTATGGGAGTTGTTGAAAATGGCGAAACAAAATAAATTTAACATGGCACAGCTTCTAAATGCCGCAAGCATAAAAGAAGCGGAAACAGGAAAGCAGGAAGAGGCAGGAATAGAAACAGAACCAGGACAAGAAAGTATTTTAAAGATTGAATACTTAGATGTTAATGACTTAATACCCGCGGAAGAAAATTTTTATAACACCAATGATATAGAGGATTTGAAAGCTTCAATTGAGTTAACAGGGGTAAAGCAAAACTTAATTGTTAAAGCATTGGACACCGGGAAGTATAAAGTTATTGCAGGACACCGCCGCCGTCTTGCATGTTTGGCACTTGTAGCAGAGGGAAAAACAGAATTTGAAAAAGTACCAGCCCAAGTAATGAGAAACATTGATAGTACGAAAGAGGAATTAATGTTATTAATGACTAATAGTACAGCCAGACAACTAACAGATTACGAAAAGACAAAGCAGGCGCAAAGGCTAAGTGAGTTATTAGTGGAAGTAAAGAAAAAAGAGAATATACCAGGTAGGGTTAGAGAATTAGCGGCAGAGGTTTTAAAAACTACAACCGCACAAATTGGCAGATATGAAAGTATAAACAAAAATTTAGAAGAGGATTTAATGGCAGAGTATGAGACTGGTGCGATAAGTGTAACAGTAGCCTATGAGGCGTCGAAAATGGAAAAGGAAGGACAAGACAAAGTATTAAGCAGACTTAAAGAGAATGGAACGTTGAGTATTAAAGACGTTAAGAAGATAAAAGAAGATTTGCCGCTACATGGGCAAACAATGTTGCAGTTGGAAGAGGGGAATACTACAGTGCCAGAGAAACAATTTGTAAAACATAGTATTCCAGAGAAACAGAGCCAGGCAGAAAAACAAAATGAAGTCATTTTTTTAGAAGTATTAAGCGAAAGTGAAATATCAGACATAGAAAAAAACAACAAACATTTATCTCAATTGCAAAGGTGTGACGATTTCCATGTGATACCGAACGATAAAAAAAAGACTGTTTCAATAATACCCCAGATTAATGGTGCATTCTTAGAATTAAGTAAGGACAAAGCAACAGCTTTAGCTGCAATTATTCAAGATTGTATTAAATCATGGTGATTATTTTGTTTCACCTTTTTAAAGAAAAAAGAAAAGGAGGCGGTAAAGTGGACACGGAAAAGGTTGTTTATATATTGCAAAGATATAAAGACATAAACAGAGAATTGCAGCTACATAACAGAATAATAAAAGATATTGAGGACAATTTTTATTGTCCTCTTACGTCGTCAATAAACAAGGTTGATAGCACAGAAAAGACAGCTTTAAACGTACCGGTTGAAATATCGAAAGAATTAAAGGATTTGCAGAAGCAAAAAGAAGAAACATTAATTTTTAAAACCGAAGTAAAAAGAGAATTGGACAAACTGGAAACGCTGCATAAATGTATTATTTATGATTTTTACATAGATCATAAAAGGTGGGAACAGATAGCGCAGAGGTTAAATTATAGTGTACGCCAGTGCAAAAACATAAGAGCAAAAGCATTAAAGCTTTTAGGGCGTCAATTTGAGTACAACAAGGAATTAAAAAAATTTAAGGTGGGATAAAATCATAATCGAGGTGTGTCATGGGTGCACAGTATTGATTGGGAATAATTAAACATAAAAATAATTGGAACACGTATAAAAGAATAATCAAAAATTGGAAATAGAACATAAAAAGATAGTCATAAAATACAGTGTAAAAATGTATTCAAAAAAGATTGCCCGCTATTGCCCGTTTTTTAAGATATTATAAGTAATATAAAAATTTGCCCACAAGAAATTGAGTGGGCATTTTTAATGCAAAATTTTAAAAGACAGATTTTAAAAATATTATGTGTGCACGCTAACTGAAAAATATTTCAATAAAAAATGCAAAAACAAACAAAAGCAGGTGAGAGAATGCCAAGACAAAGAAGCCCGGATAGGGACGAAGCGCAAGCAGAATGGATTGAAAGTCGTGGAAAAATAAGTGCAAAATCACTTTCTGAAAAATATGGAGTACCCGAAAGCAGAATAAGGAAATGGAAAAGTGTCGATAAGTGGCAGGAGAAACTATTAGAAAAGTATCCGCCCAGAAGAGGCGCACAGCCTGGAAATAAGAATGCAAAGGGAAACGGTGCACCCAAAAGAAACCAAAATGCAAAAACGCATGGTGCGTATTGTTCAGTGTTCTTTGATGAATTAACAGACCAAGAAAAAGAACTAAGGGACAGTTTAACAGCTAATGTACAAGATAATTTAATGCGTGAATATCAAACATTAGTTATTAAAGAGAATAGATTAAAAAAACAAATAGCAAGGCTTGAAGCGGAAGCGGAGAGTGAGTTGTTTGTGGACACGGTAACGGTGATGGAAACACCAAAGACAGCAGAGGAGCTGCAAGCAGACAAAATGCAGGAAGCGGCGGACGTGTCAGCGGAATACTATATTCCGGAAGCAGAGGTATATATAAGCAAAAGGCCCATGACTGGTGAAAAGTTACACATGAGGATAACAAATAGTAGCAGTGCATTTAATCGCAAGATGAAGCTGGAAGAAGTTTTAATAAAAACGCATGGAAGAATTATTAAGATACTTGAAACAATGCGCGGATATGAAACGGAACAAAGGAGACTGGATATTGAAGAAGAAAAGCTAAGGCTTGCAATGTGCCGCATTACGGGAGAGTTTAACACGGACGACACTCCGGAAGTGGTAGACGAAAGCGATTATGACTTACTATTTGGTGATGAAGAGGTATAAAAAAGCTAAAAAAGGGCTTATATTTTAGGTTCTCCCAGGGCTCCTAAAGCCTTGCGGGTTCATGGACCCCCACAACACTTCTATTTATAAAAAAATATTTTTCGTTTCCGCTTTATGGGCCCTAAAAAGTGATAAGGGCTTGAAAATTAAAAAAAGGAGGGCGCAGCCTTTGAAAGTTTATACAACAAAAGCCGTTGCTGCCTTTTTGGGATTAAGTGAGCGTCGAATTAGGCAGCTTAAAACGGACGGAATAATAAAAGAATACAAAAACGGGTCTGGACTTTATGATTTGCGGGGCGCGACACAAATGTACATTGCATTTTTAAAAAAAGGATCTGACAACGACGTTGTTGATTATAACAGCGAGAAAGCAAAATTAATAAGAGCAAAGCGCCAAAACGAAGAATTACAGTTAAGGAGCCGCCAAAAAGAGTTGCACGAGGCAGCAGACATTGAGCGTTTATTATCAACAATGATAATAAATTTTAAAAGCCGTTTAATGGCAATTCCGGCAAAACTTGCGCCGTTGTTAGCTACAAAAACAGATAAGTCGGAAATATTTAAAATTATTAAATCTGCAACGGACGAGGCTTTAAAAGAATTATCGGACTACAGCACAGTTTTTAAGGGTGAAGAGGACGAGGACGGCGGGGAGAAGTGGGAATAATGGCAAAGGTTAAACAGCATACGAGAAGGCTATTTAAAAGGCTTTTAGCGCAGTTACAACCACCTCCAAGCATAACATTAAGTCAATGGGCCGATAAGTACCGCAGATTGTCGCAGGGGGCAAGCGCAGAGAGTGGACAATGGGACACAAACCGTGCGGAGTATCAAAGGGAAATAATGGATAGCATAAGCAACATTGATGTACAAAAGGTTGTTGTAAAAAGTGGGTCACAGATAGGCAAAACAGACGCTTTTTTATTAAACACAATTGGTTATTATATGCACTATGATCCCGCCGCAATTATGGTTTTACAACCGACGCTGACAATGGCGGAAACATTTAGCAAGGACAGATTAGTTTTAATGCTAAGAGATACCCCAGTATTACAAGATAAAGTAAGCAGCGGGAAAAGATCGGGGAATACAATTTTACAAAAAATTTTCCCGGGTGGGCACGTAACAATGGTTGGTTCCAATAGCCCCCAGAGTTTAGCAAGTCGCCCAATACGTGTATTATTAGCTGACGAAATAGACAGATACCCGGCAAGCGCGGGACAAGAGGGAGACCCGTTATTTTTGGCCAGTAAGAGACAAACAACGTTTTGGAACCGCAAAGAAGTATATGTAAGCACGCCCACAATAAAAAATGCAAGCCGCATTGAATTGGAGTATGAACACAGCACACAAGGAGAGTGGAATGTTCCGTGTCCGGAATGTAGAGAACTGCAACCGCTTTTATGGCGCAATGTTATTTATGACAAGGAAGATATAAAAAACGTGCGTTATGTATGTGAACATTGTGGAATTATTCTTGACGAAGCCACATGGAAAGAAAATTTTAAACATGGTTGCTATATCCACAAATACCCGAACAGAAAAGCTAAAGGCTTCCACCTAAACGCATTAGCCAGTACATTACCTGGTGCGGAATGGGCAGCAATTGTTGAAGAGTATGTAATGGCCCAGGAAGAGGCTGAAAAAGGCAATTTTGATTTAATTAAAGCATGGTTAAATACAGAAATGGGCGAAACGTGGGAAGTAAGCGGCGACGTTCTGGAGGACAAGGAATTATATAAACGATGTGAAGATTACGGGCATGAGGTACCACAGCAAGTTATTTGTTTGACGGCAGGAGTTGACACGCAAGACGACCGTTTCGAGGTTGAAGTGGTTGGTTGGGGCGTGGAAAAAGAAAGTTTTGGTATTAAATATGCACGTATTTATGGGGACATGAAAGATGAATATATATGGAAAGATTTAGACGCATTTTTGAGCCAAACATTTATAAAACCGGACGGCAGCAAATTAAAAATAATTTGCGCATGTATAGACAGTGGCGGCCATTACACAAACGAGGTTTATAAATTCACAAAGGCAAGAGCAGGGCGAAGAATATTCGCGATAAAAGGAAAGGGCGGCGCAGAGGTTGCCTATATATCGGCGCCAACAAAAAACAACAGATATAAAGCCACTCTTTTTACAATTGGTGTTGATACCGGGAAAAGCCTTTTATATGACCGTTTAAAAGTAGCTGATCCGGGGCCTAACTATTGTCATTTTCCGTCGGATCCGTCGGCAGGATATGACGAGCGCTATTTTAAAGGAATTACAGCAGAGAAACAAGTGTTAGTGTACAAAAAAGGTAAGGCGTGTTATTCGTGGGAATTGAAAGACCCAAGTTTTAAGCGAAATGAGCCGTTAGACATTAGGAACTATGCGACGGCAGCCCTTGAAATTGCAAGCCCGGTATTAAAACCTAAGGAGCCGGAGCAGCAAGGAAAGCCAACAGCAAAGGCAAGCCGTAAGGTAAGAAGCCAAGGTATAAAAATTTAGAAAGGTGGTGAAATTTTGGGAGCAATAACGCTAACAGTAGCAAAAGCACATTTGGAAATGTGGTTAAAAGCGGACGAAATTGTAACAACGGGACAGGCTTATAGCATTGGAGACCGGCAGCTAACACGTGCAAATTCAAACGAAATAAGAACCAATATTGAATATTGGAGTAAAAAAGTTACGCAGATTGAAAATTTAGCCAAAAACAAAGGGCGTAACCGGATGTACAGAATTGTACCAAGAGATTTATAAAGGGAAAGGGGCGGAAAAATGAACATAATTGATAAAACAATAGAAATAATTAGCCCCGGAATGGCACTTAAAAGGGCCCATAATAGATATAAATTGCAGGCAATGGAAAATATACAGAATAGTGGTTACAGTCGCCACGGCGCAAATACATATAAAAAATCGGTATTGGGTTGGTTTTTCAGAGGTGGAAGCCACAAAGAAGATATTGAGGAAAATTTAGACATATTACGGGATAGAAGCCGTGATTTATTTATGGGCGGCGCCAATATCGCAACAGGAGCAATTAAAACAATGCGGACTAATGTTGTTGGTGTAGGCCTAAAGTTAAAAAGCACAATTGATAGGGAGTATTTAGGGTTAACAGATGAAACAGCGGAAAAGTTGGAACGTGATATTGAACGTGAATTTGCGTTATGGGCTGACAGCACAAGTTGCGATATACAAAGATTAGACAATTTTGTTGAGTTGCAACAGTTAGCGTTTTTAAATTGGCTTTTAAGTGGTGATGTTTTGGCCACGTTGCCGACAACAAGGCGAGCAGCTTCCCCGTATGACTTGAGAATAAATTTAATAGAGGGCGACAGACTTTGCAACCCGGCGAATGATTTATTAAACCCTAATATTGTGGCAGGTGTTGAAAACAATGAGGTGGGGGAGGTTGTAGCCTACCATGTTGCAAAACATCATCCAAAAGAAACAACCTCAACAATAGCCCAAGAATGGGTAAGGGTTGAAGCATATGGTTTTAAAACAGGTAGAAAAAATGTACTGCACATTATGAACCGTGAACGCATAGGACAAGTGCGCGGGGTACCGTTTATAGCGCCAGTAATTGAAAATTTAAAGCAATTAGGACGCTATACAGAGGCGGAATTAATGGCTGCCGTCATATCTGGAATGTATACCATTTTTATTGAAAAGGAGGCATTCGGAGATGGTGGCGCAGTTGGTCAAGTTGTACCGGAAGAAATGCAGGTTGACGGAGAGGACGAAAGAAGCCTTGAAATAGGTAATGGCGTCGTTTTGGATTTGGAGCCGGGAGAAAAAGCGCACGATATGAACCCGGGCAGGCCTAACACAGCATTTGACGGCTTTGTCACAAGTATGTGCAGGCAAATTGGCGCAGCGCTTGAAATACCATTTGAAATACTTTTGAAACATTTTAGCAGCAGCTACAGTGCAAGCAGAGGTGCATTATTGGAGTTTTGGAAAACTGTAAACATGTATCGGGGGTGGCTTGCGTCAGACTTTTGCCAACCAATATTTGAGGAATTTTTAGCAGAGGCGGTTGCAAAAGGAAGAATTAAAGCACCGGGATTTTTTAGGGATCCAACCATAAGAAAAGCATACACAGGGGCACAGTGGAATGGGCCAACAACGGGGCAATTAGATCCACTTAAAGAGGTTAACGCTGCAATTAAGCGTGTTGAAAACGGTTTTAGTACATATGGGCGTGAAGCTGTGGAAATGACAAGCACGGATTTTAATAAAAATATTACACAGCTAAAAAGAGAGACTAAAGCATTGCAGGAGGTGCGAGAAATTGGAAAAAGCAAAGGGCAATAATAAGTTTTGGAATTTTGTTTCAGTACCGGGGGGAACAACAGCGGATTTATACCTTGACGGGGAAATAAGCAGCGAAAAAAGTTGGTGGTATGACACAATAACCCCGGCAGATTTCACAAGAGAATTGCAGGCGTTAGGGGACGTAAACACAATTAATGTGCATGTTAACAGCGGAGGCGGGGACGTATTCGCAGCACATACGATTGCTACACGGCTAAAGGATCATGCAGCACAGATTATTGCTAAAGTGAGTTGGGCAGCAAGTGCAGCAACGATTATTGTTGCCGCAGCAGATAGAACGATGATAGCACCGGGCGGTGTGTATATGATACATAACCCTAAAATGTACCCCGGTGGATATTATGAGGCAAAAGACTTTATAAAAATGGCAAACAAGTTAGAAGTCATTAAAAACAGCATTATTGAGTGGTACATGGCTAAGACAGGGAAAGAAAAAACGGAATTAGAAGAGGCAATGAATGCGGAAACGTGGCACACGGGGCGTGAAGCCGTAGAAAATGGCTATATTGACGAATTGATGTTTGAAGAGGGGACAGAAGAGGAACCGATCATAACAAACGAAAATACAGTTGTATTCAATAGCGTTTCTATTGATTTAAAAAACTTGAATGTGCCAACAAAAATTAAGAAGTTATTTAGACCACAGGCGTCAGCAGTTGAAGCACCGGCGGCAGAGGCTATGGGTATAAGTATAAAGACATTAAATAATGGGGGAGGAAAAGAAATGGAGATTAGAAATGTAGAAGAAATGAAAGTAGCATTTCCGGAATTTTGCAATCAAATAGCAGAAAACGCCGTGAATGCAGAAAGGGAAAGAATTAAAAATATTGAAGCTGTAACACTTGCGGGCTATGAAGAAATAGCCAACGCTGCAAAATTTGAAAAGCCAATTACAGCGGGTGAGTTGAGTATGGCAATAATTGCGGATCAGAGAAAACAAGGAACAAAATTTTTAAATGAGACACAAGAGGACGTAAGCAACAGCAATGTAAATGAAGTAGGAACCGCACCACAGGAAACAGGCGCAAGCAACACCAATCATTACGACGCAATTATTAACAAAGTATTATAATTTGGAAACGAAAAGGAGGAAACAACATGTTTGAATACACACCAAAAAACAAGTTTGCAGGGCCAGCGCAAGTTGTGACCGAAACGGACACAGCAACAGCGCAAATTACAGAAATGCAGCCAATTACAACCGCATTTGCACCAGTTGCAGCGGAAACGATTAATAATGTGATAGGGATTGCAGCACATGACGCAGCGAGTGGGGAATTAATCAATTTTTATGCAACAGGAGAATTTTTTGCAGATAGCATTAATTTACCGGTTGGTGTAACAATGGAAGCGCTCATACCCGTGTGCCGAAAGTTAAACATCTATTTCAGATAAAAGAAACACTAATTAAACAATGACAAAAGTATAAAAAGGAGGCTATAACATGGCTAATGAAATAAGCATTTATGAACCACGAACAATGGCAGGCGTTGTAAAAAGGGTGGCGCCTATCGGTACATTCTTTAGAACTACATTTTTTACTAAGATTACAACACACCCAACCAAAAAAATTGATGTTGATTTTAAAAAAGGAAACAGAAAACTAGCACCATTTGTAAGTGAGGTAAAGGGTGGAAAAACAGTACCAAACACAGGATTTATAACCAATACATACACACCGCCGCTTGTGGCACCCAACAAGATTACAACAATTGATGATATTTTGACAAGGGCGCCGGGTGAAAGCCTTTACAATGCGTATTCACCGCAGGAAAGAGCAATTATTAAAATGCGGGATGATTTGGCAGAACTGGACGAAATGACACAACGCAGAATTGAGTATATGTGTTCAACAGCAATGACAACGGGTAAAATTCCCGTTATTGGTGATGGTGTTAACTATGAAATTGATTTTGGTTTTGAAAATTACGAAGAAATTACAACATTAACATTAAAGTGGAGTGACCGAATAAACTCAAGGCCGCTTGAGGATATAAGCAGGTATAAGAGAATTGTACAGCAAAAGGGATTTGTCAATTGTGACGTGCTTGTTTTAGGTGCTTCCGCAGCAGACGACTTTTTAAACAATGAAACGGTTTTAAAGCAGTTAGATGTTAAAAATGCAGATTTAGCAGTTATTAAGCCGCTGGATTTGCCGAACGGAGCAACCTATTTAGGCCGTTTAAGTAAAGAAAATTTAAGCGTGTATGTTTACAATGAATGGTATTTAGATGATTGGACAGATCCGGAAACCCCGGTTGAAAAACCATTAATGCCAGAAGATAGTATTATGCTTGCGAGTACAAAGGCAAATTATACCCTAAATTTCGCAGTGCTTGCGGTTCTTGATCCTCAAACACGGATGTTTACAAGCTATGAGGCGGAAAAGGTGGCCCACACATATATTAAACACAACCCGGATCGTCGTATTATTCAGCTTGACAGCCGCCCATTGCCAACACCAAACGAGGTCAACAGTTGGTACGTAGCAAAGGTTAGATAATATGAATTTTGAAGAGGCTTTGAATTATGATCTTAACAATGTGTTTAACAATGCGGCGGAATTTGCGAAGCCTTGTACGGTGTATTATGACGGGGAAGTTTACGAAAACATACCCGTCACAATAACAGGAATGGCGCAGGATAGGAAGAAATCTGCAAGCGAACATGACGAAGGAATTTTTATAAATGAAATAAAAGCCTATTTGAAAGTGGCAGACATTGAAACGGTACCCCGGAAAAATCATACAATACAGATTGACACCGAAGAATATGACATTAAAACCGTAGCCGAAGAAATGGGCGAAATTGTTTTAGTATTGGAGGCGCTTGACGAATGATTGAGATTACATCCGAACAAATACAGCGTGTTAATTTGCTTTTGTCTGATGTTCAAAAGGGCCCGCAAAGAATTTTCTATCAAACAATCAACAGGGCCTTAATTAATTTTAAAAGCACTGTTATAAAAGGCGTTTCCGGCGTATATGCCATTAAGCAGGCGGACTTGCGTAGAGAAATAAAAACGAAACAGAAAAAAGCAACTGCCAATGATTTATTGGGTTCTGTTGATTTTGGCGGGAATTTAATAGAGTTGAAAAAATTCAACATACAGCCAAATACAAGCGTTAGCAATTTGCAAGTTGAAGTATTAAAAGGCAAAAAATACACACTAAAACACGCATATCAAACGGATTTAGGCAATTATGGAACGGCAATATTTGAACGTTTAACGCCTAAGCGTGAAACGTCACAAGAGTTATACGGGCCAAGTGCTGCAACTATGATTGCACATGCGGACGTTATAGGGCAGGCGGAGGAAAAAGCGCAGGAAACTATAAATAAACGTATTGAGCATGAAATAACAAGAATTTTAAATAAATACTAAAGGGGGTGCGATAGTTGACGGCAACCAATTTGTTAGACGCCTTAAAAGAATTTATTGAGAACGTAACAAAAGATTTAATTTTAGAGGTAAAAACGAAGCAGGGAGAAGAGAAACAGGAGCGTGCGCCTTTAGTTTTTCAAGGGATTTTACCCCGAAAAAGCGAACCAGTACAGCATGTACCGTATGTACTTATAAAATTTTTAACGGGGAAAGACGGACAAATAACAGGGCAATTTGAAGAAAGCGAAATGAAAACACGCGTTATTATTGTAACTTACAGTGAGGACAATGGGCAGGGGTACATAGATACATTAAATGTAATTGACCGTATACGAATAAAACTACTGGAAACAAGGGTATTAAATGATGTTTTTGGTTTGAAAATGCCGGTTGAATTTACTGTATATGACGACGATACGGGCCCATATACAATAGGTGAACTTTTATTATCATGGGATACACCCACAATACAAAGGGAGGTAAGTGGAATATGGCAAAAATGACAATAGCGGAAGCAAAAAAGGCCGCAGCAGAGGCGGCAGACGAGGCTGTAACATTGGGAGATAAAATCCGGGAAACAATAACAGATGAAACAGTTTTAGAAATTGCGGATACTTTGGAAAATGAGGCAATAGAAAAGGCGGGAGAGGCAGCCACGGGCGAAAAAGCAGCAGAGGTAAACGAGGCAGCAACCGCAGCAATGGAAGTAATTGAGAGAATGAAAGTTATTTTAAATGGTGAAATAGTGGCAGCCGGCGAGGGCGGCAAGGAAACGGAAGCAGAGGCCGCAGGAGGGGAAGCAGAACAGGAGACAGACACACAGGAACAAAAAGCCCCGGAAGAAACCGAAGAGAAAACGGAGCAGGGAGCAGAGAAAAAAGAAATACAACAGGAAGAGAAACCACAAGAAGAGGTTAAGCAACAGGAAGAAGTAAAAAGTTACATTTATTTAGGCCCAAGTATAAAAAAACATGGACTTAGAGAAAACACTGTTTTTAGAGGGACTAAAAGTGACACTTTGAAACATTTAGAAGCCGCTATTAGTGAGACACCGCAAATTGAAAAATTGATTTTTGAAACAAAGGACGCAGCAGAAAAAAAGAAGAAAGCAAGAGAAAAAGGAAATAGCATTTTTAACGCATATGAGGCGGTAAGAAAGGCATAAGGAGGGTAAGAAAATGGCATTTTATCATGGAATATCAACAAGTCAACAATCCACAAGCGTAAGCACACCCGTTGTTGCAGCAAGTGGAATACCTTTTGTTGTAGGAACAGCACCGGCACATACAGTGGGTGGAAAGATTAACGAAATTATACTTGTTAATACATATGCAGAAGCATTGGAGGCGTTGGGATATAGTGACGATTGGGATACATACACATTATGTGAAATGATATATTCCCAATTCAAATTATACGAGTGCGCACCGGTACTGTTTGTAAATGTATTAGATACAAGTAAGCACACAAAGGCTATTACTGCAACCGCTATAACAATTGAGAATGGACAAGCTAAACTACCAGTTGATTATTTAATTAATTCAGTAGTAGCAACAGCAGACGCAGGCGGGACTACAACATATATAAAAGACACAGACTATACCGTTTTTTATGATGATGATAATTTGATATTGGAAGTCATTGAGGGCGGAACAATCACAGGTACAACAGTGTATGTTGCAGCAACAGCCATTGACGCAACAAAGGTTACTAAAGCGGATATAATAGGCGGTTATGATGTAACTACAGAAAAGACAAAAGGCCTTGAATTAATCGAAAGTTGTTTTGCAAAATATAAAATTACGCCGGATCTTATTCTTGCGCCGGGGTGGAGCTATGATAGCGAAGTTGCTGCAATTATGCAGGCAAAGGCAAGCGGGATTAATGATCTTTTTGCAGCAAAGGCACTTATTGACGTTGATAGCAAGACAATAAAAAATTATAGAAATGTTGTTGAATGGAAAAATAACAACAATATAACTAAAAAGGAACAGTTTTTATTTTGGCCGATGGTTACATTAGGCGGGCGTATATTCCATATGTCTACACAAATGGCAGGTGTTATTGCTAAAACTGATAGCAGTAACGGAGATTGCCCAAGCGCAAGCCCATCAAACAAAGAAATGCAAATAGACGGACTTTGCACAGCAGATGGAAAAGAAATCTTACTGGATATAACCCAAGCAAATTACCTTAATGCAAACGGTATTGCAACCTCAATTAATTTTATTGGTGGTTTTAAATCGTGGGGTAATGAAAGCGCAGCTTTTCCGTCAAGCACAGATGTAAAAGACTACTTTATTTGTGTAAGCCGTACATTTGATTGGGTGGCCAAAACTGCAATACAAACTTTTTGGAGTAAGCTTGATGGCAAAATGAACCGCCGTTTAATTGATAACGTGGTAGACACATTCAATATTTACCTTAATGGCCTTGTAAGTGAAGAGAAGATTTTAGGCGGGCGTATAGAGTGTATTAGTGAGGAAAACAGCTTAACGGATTTAATGGGCGGAAAAATTAAATTTCATGTGTATTTAACACCACCATCACCGGCAGAGGAAATGGAATTTATATTTGAATATGATACAAGTTATATTCAAAGCGCATTGTCATTGTAATTAGGTATTGAAAGGAGGGAAAAGAAATGAAAGTTGATGAAAGCATTATTAATTTTGCGGTATATGAAGATACAACCGAATTTTTGGGAATGGCAGAAGTGACACTTCCGGAAATTAGTAGAATTACGGCCGAAATTAGCGGGGCAGGAATAAATGGCAGTTATAACGCACCGATTGTAGGACATTTTGAGGCTATGAGCATGACACTTAATTTTAAAACACCAAGCAAGGAACAATATAGCCTTTTTGAAAACAGAGTACACACGTTAGATTTGAGGGTAGCACAGCAACAGAGGGATCCGTCAACAGGAGTAATTAACACAGTTGCAGTAAAACACGTTGTAGGGGTAACACCGGTTAAATTATCGCCGGGAAAGGTTGCACCATCAAGCACGGCCGATGGGTCTGGAGAGTTTAGTGTTTCTTATTTTGCAACGTATATCGACGGTACCAAAGTAACAGAAATTGATTTATTAAATTTTATTTGTATTATAAATGGAATTGACGAGTTGGCCGACGTAAGAACGGCATTAGGTAAATAATTAAGGGGGTAAAAGGATATGGAAGAAAACATGGACGTAGAAGTAGTGAAAGCAGCAGCAGAGGAAACAAGCGTTGTAATAGTTAAATTAAGAAAAGAATTTGAATTTGAGGGTATTACATACAATGAGTTCAAATTAGATTTTGATAGTTTAAAGGGCGTGGACTTTATCAAAATTGAAAAGGAAATGAATAGTTTGAATGAGTTTGCATTATCCCCGGAAATTAGCCCGAACTATTGTGCAAGAATTGCAGCGAGAGCCGCAGGGGTACCGGCGGAGGTGATTATGAACCTATCCCTAAAGGATTTTAATACTATCAAAAACAAGGCAAGGGATTTTTTAGCCGTTCTGGACTAAAAAGTCCGGGCAAGTGGTTTAGGCAAATGGCTTATATTATGGCAAAAAATACATATACAAGTTTGGATTTTTGGCTAAATGAAACAATTAACGGGCTAACAGAATGGATTAAAGACATTGAAGAAGTAGAGAAAAACAATAAAAAGTAAACCGCACTTTTAAAAGGTGGTGGGGAAAATGGCGGGAAGCCGTAAGGAATTTGAGTTGCTATTTAAGTTAAGGGCCAGTTTAGGCGGTAACTTTTCAAGTAGCTTTAAGAGTGCAGACACCACCGTAAAAGGTTTACAAAACAGTCTTACGAAGATTAACAGCATACAAAGCAAAATATCTGGATACCAAAAGCAGACGCAGGCAATAGAACAAAACAAAAGCAAATTAGAAGCCCTTACAAGAGAACATGAACGCTTACAAGCTGAAATGCAGGCGACGGAAAGTCCAAGTGAAGCATTACGGCAAAAGATGGTGCGTAACGAAACGCAAATGCAAACAGTTACAAACAGGATTAGAGGGCAAGAAACAGCACTGGAAAATTTGCAAGATGAATTGCAGGCGTCCGGGGTTAATACAGACAATTTAACAAGGAGTAATGAAAAATTACAAAAAAGCTATGACCAAATAAAGAAAAGTCAAGAAAATATTGCAAAAATAAGCCAGGCACAGCAAAAAAATAGTGCTGCAATATCACAAACAAAAGGACAGATTACGAGCACGATAGGGCTTGCAACAGCGGCAGCAGCGGCACTATACGCAGGGCCGGTAAAGGCAGCCCAGGCGTTTGAAGCGCAGATGTCAACGGTTGGAGCAATTTCGGGAGCGTCTGCAACGGATTTAGAAAAATTAGCTAGCGCGGCAAAAGCCGCCGGACGTGAGACTAAGTTTTCAGCAAAAGAGAGTGGACAGGCTTTAGAGTACATGAGTATGGCCGGTTGGAAAACGCAACAAATGACAGATGGATTGCCGGGAGTTATGAACCTTGCGGCAGCGTCCGGTGAAGATTTAGCTAGTGTTTCCGGCATTGTAACTGGAGCGTTAAGTGCTTTTAAATTGCAGGCTAGTGATGCAGCCCATTTTTCTGATGTTTTAGCGCAGACATCAAGTAATTCAAACACAAATGTTGCGTTGTTAGGGGAGAGTTTTAAATATGCAGCCAGTACAGCGGGCGCGTTAAATTACAGTGTAGAAGATGTTTCAGTAGCATTGGGCCTTATGGCAAATAATAACATTGCAGGTAGTCAAAGTGGTACAAGCCTAAAGAATTTACTCGCAAATTTAGCAAAGCCAACAGCCAAAATGTCCGCCACAATGTCAAAATTAAATATATCCCTTACAGATAGCAACGGAGAAATGAAGCCTTTAAATGAGTTATTAGTAGGAATGCGCGGATCTTTTGCAGGACTTAGTGAGGCGGAAAAAGCCGCGGCGGCGTCAACACTTGCAGGTAAAGAGGGAATGTCTGGGTTGCTTGCAATTATTAATACAAGTGATAAGGACTTTAATACATTAACCACTGCAATAAATGGTGCAGACGGGGCAGCACAACGAATGGCAGCAATAAGACTTGACAATTACGAGGGGCAATTAACGTTGTGTAAATCCGCAATTGAAAGTTTTAACATTGCTATGGGCGAAGCCATGTTACCTATTATAACAGAGGGTATAAAGAAAGTTACTGAAATTGTATCCACGGTTGCAGCATTTGCAGAGGAAAACCCGGAATTAATAAAAACAATTTTAAAGGTGAGCGCTGCATTAATTGGGTTTAAACTTGCGGGTTTAGGTATAAAGTTAGCTTTTTTAGAAATTAAAGGCGGCGTTTTAGGAGTACAAAAAACGTTTGAAATTTTCAAAGGTGGACTTGCGGCGCTTAAAGTTGGGGCTTTGGAGTTACCGGGGGTATTTACAAAGATTGGAGCTGCATTTGGAAAAGTTGGAGGCAGCGGCATAGGAAAGATGTTTACCAAAGGATTTAAGGGAATAGGCGGAATTGTAATAAGGGCATTAGCGCCTATTACGGGAATTTTTACAAGAGCATTAGCACCAATTGGGAATATATTTGGTAAGATATTAGGCCCGGTTGGAAAAATATTTAGCCCGTTATTAAAAATTTTTGGTGCCATTGGTGGATTTTTAGGGCCGATATTACCGGCAGCGGCTGCAATCATGGCTATTATTGTTGCAATACAGCTTTTAACCGGTAATTTGGACAAGATCCGGGAAAAAGTAGGACAAATATTTGGAGAACAAGGGTTAGCAGTATTTGACGGCATTGTAAATGCTATTAATACAGTTAAAAATGTACTTATGGGGGCGTTTAGTGACAGCAATTTAGACGCAGCCAGAGAAAAAATAAACGGTATATTTGGGCCGCAGGGTGTAGCTGTATTTAATGGAGCAATTACAATATTAAAGGCCGTTGGCGGTGCATTTATGAATATTTGGAATACAATTAATACTTATGTAACGCCACTTGTGCAACAGTTATTTAATTATGTTGTTAATGTAGTATTGCCGGCAGTAGGTGCAAAGTTCGCAGAGTGGGCCCCCACAATATCAGCAATAATAACTGGATTAGGACAGGGCATTAGCGCTGTAATAATGTTTGTATCTTCCGTAATAAGTGTTGCATTACCAGTGATAAAGGCGATATTTGAAAACGCTTTTAGTGCTATAGGTACGGTGATAGGTTCTATTTTAGGCATATTTGAGGGAGTTATAAATGTAATAAAAGGTGTTTTCACAGGTGATATTGAGACTGTATTAGAGGGCATAAAAGGCATATTTAAAAGCATATTTGAGGGCATAGAAGCCGTAGCAATGGCGCCAATAAATGCAATCAAAGACGGTATTGGCGGTTTAATAGACAAAATAAGAGGCGTTAAAGACGAAAAAATAGAGGGTCCAACAGACACAAGCACCGGTAAAAGAGTAAACGGATTTGCAAAAGGTACGGCATTTACACCGAATACTTTTATTGCAGGTGAAGAGGGGCCGGAATTAATAACAGGTGCGGCGGGTAGAAAAGTATTTACAGCAGCACAAACGAAAAAAATATTTGCAAACATAAATACAAGCAGAAGCGAAAGAACATTACCATTTTCGGGAAGCACAACAGGCGGCGGAAGTAAGGGCGAAAAGAACATTCAATTTAGCTACAGCCCGACAGTTATTGTTGACGGAAGCAGGCCTAACGATTTGGAACAAAAGCTTGATGAAAATAACGAAAAAATGTTTAAAAATTTTAAGCAATGGCTAAAGGACGCAGAAGAGGACGAAAGGCGGCTAGTATATGCTTAATACATACACAACAATATCCGGTGATACATGGGACATTATAAGTTATAAAATTTATGGTAATTGTATGTACATGGATCAGTTAATAAAAGCAAATGAAGAACATGCAGAAACCGTTATTTTCTCTGCCGGGGTTGTAATTACAGCCCCGGAAATTGAAATAAGTACAGAGGTGGCGGAAACATTGCCGCCGTGGAAGCGGTGATTAAATGGACATTAAAAAAGGTGACAAAGTAACGGTAAACGGCACACCGTTTTATACAAGTTACGGAGGGGCGCCCGGTACCAAATTGGAAAATTATAGCGGTACCGTAACATATTTAAACGAGAAAGAGGGGGTGCCATATCCGGTACACGTAGACACAAAAGGTTGGTTTTCAGAAGAAGCTATAAGTAAAATCACAGTAACCCAACAACAGACAACAGTCACGGCGGCAAAAAGGATTGTGACCGAAATGGTCACGGAGAAAAAAAGAGAAGCCCGCCGGGTAGAGTTGACCGTTATATTTCAAGGTGCTGACATTACCAAGACATTGAATAATTACCTTAACAGTTTTTCCTATACAGACAACAGCGAGGATAAAGCAGACGATTTGAATATATCAATTGATGATCGTGACAATGAATGGTTAAGGTGGTTGAAAGCTGACAACGTGTTAAAAATTAAAGGGGCTACAATATCCGCAGCCATTATTTATAAAAACCATAATGACACGGGAAAAGAAAAAGTTTTAGATTGCGGAGTTTTTGAGGTTGACACTGTAAATGTTGATGGGCCGCCGCAAAAATTGACGTTTAAGGCGTCGAGCATTTCGGCAGCAAGTAAGATACGAACAGAAAAGAAAACAAAAGCATGGGAGGGCTACAGCTTGCAGGGAATTGCCGCAGAGGTTGCCCAAAATGCCGGATACACATTACTTTTTGAAAGTGGGTACAATCCACAATATAACCGAAAAGAACAAGTCGACAAGTCGGATATAGTTTTTATTAAGGCATTATGCAAAGACGCCGGTATAACGTTAAAAGTAACAAATAACATGTTGATATTATACGACCAAGAGGCCTACGAAGCAAAAGAGGCAGTTTTTACAATTGACCGCACGGCAGGCGGATACAACAATTATAGTTTTAGCACAAGTAGCAATGATACAAGCTATGTTAAGTGCCATGTGAGTTATACGGATCCGGAAACCAAAAAGACAATTGAGGCTACATATTCAGCGCCGGGGGCAGCAGAGGACGGACAAACGTTTGAAGTAAGTGACATAAAGGTTACAAGCCAAGGGGAAGCCCTTGAAATTGCAGAAAAACGGTTGCGAGAGAAAAACAAAGGTGAGTATGAGGCGAGTTTTGATGTTCCGGGAAATCCGGATTTAGTTGTTGGGATTACAGTAAATATTAAAAACTTTGGGGCATTTGATGGCAAATACATTGTAACAACAGCAACGCACAACGTAACGGGTGGATACAAAACAAGCCTAAAAATGACTAGAACAATGGAGGGATATTAAAAGATGATAGAAACAAGGATAGGTTATATATCAGCTTATAACGAAACTAAAAAAACATATCGTGTTAATTTCCCTAAATTGGGATATGTAAGCGGGGAGATATTAGCCGTAAACAATCAAAGTTTTGAAATTGATACGCAAGTATTGTGCCTTTATTCCGCAGAGGGTGACGGTTTTATATTAGGCAAGATCGGGGCGTGATTATGTATGACAATTGGCACGTTAGGAGATCAAATTGTATTTGAAGTGACGCCAAAATCTGTAAAAACACTGAATAATATTAAGTGGAGTAGCGGCGCCAAATATGCAGAAATTGACCGATATTTAAAAGATCCTTTAATAGAATTTCAAGGGTGCGAACTAGAAAGTATAACGTTTAGCGTTCAATTAAATGCAGCACTAGGAGTAAACCCATTAAATGAGTATATAAAATTTCTAAAGGCTATGCGAAACGGTGAGGCAATGCGGTTTGTTTTAGGGTGGAAAGCCTACGGAAAAAACAAATGGGTTATTGAAAGGCTGACAAGTAACCTTGAAAAGTATGACAATTTTGGGAACCTTTTATATTGTACTTTTGATGTGACATTGAAAGAATACGCCGCAAGATAGGAGGTATTACAAAATGATATATACAATATCTGCCCAACCGCTTAGTAATATTGCTATTATGCCAGAAAATACAGTTGTTGAGGTAATCCAAAATGTAAATATGATTTTATCAACGGCAAATTATAGTTGCCCGTTATATAGAGAATTTGGAATAAATCTAAGTTTTATAGATGATCCAGAACCGGCAGCACGTAGTTTTTTGATTGCGGAAATATACGACAAAATTGAAGAATACGAACCACGGGCAGAGGTGAAAAACGTAACATTTAAAGCAGGAAGCCGGCCGGGGCAATATGTGCCGGTAGTGGAGGTGGCTATTAAAAATGAGTGATATTAATTTTGTTGAAACAGATCCGGAAACAATTGTTTCTGAAATGGTGGCAACATTTGAAGCCACGGCGGGGCGTACATTATCACCGGCAGATCCATACAAAATATTGATAATGTGGGCAGCAAATATTATTGCGCAGGAAAGAACACTAATAAATCAATCGGCGCGAAAGAACTTATTAATGTATGCAACGGGGGAGTATTTAGACGCGTTGGCCGAATTATTCCACGACTGTACAAGACTTGCAGCAGAACCCGCAGTTGTAACAATGCGTTTTTACATATCAGCAGCACAGGCGGCAGCCATAAAGATAAAGGCAGGTACAAGGGTAACGGCGGACAATGAAATTTATTTTGCAACGAAAACCGATTGCACAATAAATGCCGGGGCGTTATATGCGGACGTGGTAGCAGAATGTATTACAGCAGGAGCGACGGGGAACGGCTATGAAATAGGGCAAATTAGCACATTAGTAGATGTATTTAATTATTACCAAAGCTGCACAAATACGACCGTAAGCGAGGGCGGCAGCGACGAGGAAACAGACGCAGAATTTTACGAGCGTATAAAATTAAGTAATGACACATGGAGTACAGCAGGGCCGGGAAATGCGTATATTTATTATGCAAAAAGCGTGTCAAATACTATTGCTGATGTTAAGCCAGTGTCAGAAAATCCGGGGGAAGTAGATGTTTATATATTACTTGACGGAGGGGAGATACCGGGAGAGGCGCTATTAGCAGAGGTAGAAACCGCACTAAGTGCCGACAAAGTAAGGCCGCTAACGGATAAGGTAATAGTAAAGGCTGCCAATGCTATTAATTACAATATTAATTTGACGTATTATATAGACGGTGACGACGAGGGACTGACGCAAGAAATAGAAGCAGCAGTTACAGAAGCAATTGAGGAATTTAAAACGTGGCAGTGTGCGAAGATGGGAAGAGACATAAACCCGTCACGGCTTGTAAGTCTAATTATGGCAGCAGGCGTAAAACGAGTTGAAATTACAGAGCCGGTGTTTTTAAGCGTTGCGAATAGTGCGGTTGCAATATGCGTAACTGAAACGGCACTGAATGGGGGCGTGGAAGATGAATAGTATTAATGATATTAATTATTTAACATTGCTGCCGGAAAGCTTGACATTTGACACTGACATAGTGGCATTTGCAACAGCATTTAATGAGCAGATAACAAAAGTTATGCAATTAATCAAAAACGATATTATTTATTTTTATATAGATAATTTGTCGGAAGAGGTTTTAAATGTTTTGGCCAAAGATTTAAAAGTAGATTGGTACAATTCAAGTTATGACATTGAAACAAAGCGAACTGTTATTAAAAATGCTGTAAAGGTACACAAATACAAGGGCACACCCTATGCAGTACAAACGGCAGTAAATAGCGTGTTACCGGGCACGAGCATAAAGGAATGGCCAGAATATGACGGACAGCCTTATAAATTTAAAATAGATTTAGAGGCAGGCAAAAAGGGCTTTAACAGTGAACAGGTAAACACAATACTGCGACAAGTTGATTTTTATAAAAATAAGCGCAGTCATTTAGACGCAGTAAGCGCTAACATAACAAGCAATGCGGGGATATACAACGCAGCCATGCCGTCAGCAGGTGTAACAATTGAAATAGAACCATACACCGTAGGAAGTTATACAGCATTGGCAGCACAGGCAAGCGTTGCGGGGCTTATAATTCCGCTATATGTGACGGTAGAGGGGGTTTAAAGATGGCAACAACCTATTATGCAGTAGTTACGGAGCAGGGAAATGCAAAAATTGCGAATGCAGTTTTGATGGGCACAAAAGTAAATATTACAACGTTTGCCGTGGGCACCGGAGGCGGTGCATACTATGCGCCAACAGGCAAAGAAGAAACATTAATTCAAGAAAAATGGCGTGGAAGTATCGAGGAATACGGAACAGACACGTTAAACGAAAATGTGTTGAAAATTACCGCAATTGTACCGTCAAGTGTTGGCGGTTTTACTGTACGTGAAATGGGTGTATTTGATGAAGAGGGTGTATTAATAGCTATTGCAAATTGCCCGCCTATGGAAAAAATAGTTTTAGGTGACGGAATTGTAAGCGAGTTTGTACCTACAATTAAAATTGCAGTATCAAATACGGCAGTTATTAATTTTAAAGTAGATCCAACAGCAATAATTGCAATAAAAGCAGATATTAGCACGGCAGTAAGTGATACAAAGACTTGGGCAAAGGGTACCTTTAGTAACCGGAATCTGCTTAGAAATAGTGATTTTAAAAATCCCATAAACCAAAGAGGGCAAACCAGTTATCAAAATGAGTATGGCGGTAAATACACAATTGATGAGTGGTTTGCGGCATTTGGTGTAACTTTGGGATTGTTGGTTGATGTGGCAAGTACAGGAATAAGTCTAAGTCTACAGAATGGTTCAGAATGGGGAACATGGGGACAATTTATAAAAATTTCACCATTTGTTATTGGTGAAACCATGACGGTATCGGCAAAAATTGAAGGGTCGATTATAACGGAAACGAGAGTTCTTGAAACCACTACGGATTCATCGGGGGTCTTATCATTTTATTATGATACCACCAGAAGTTCAATTGTTGTAAGATTTGCATTAGGTGGTGGCACAGGGGTAACAGAAATCAACAATATTGAATGGGCTAAGATTGAACCGGGTTCTGTGAGAACACCTTTTATTCCCAGACTATCAGACGAGGGATTGACGTTAAGCAAGAAACAACTCCAAACAATATCAGGATTTTTCAGAGCGTACAGTTATAATGTTAATACAATATACTTTCATATACCTATTCCGGTTGAGATGAGAACTTCACCGACAGGTGAATTTATAAACATAGAAAATTTTATAGTTTGGTCAACTGATAGGGTAGTGCAGAGCGGTTTTACTTTTTCTATAGGGAGCTCAAGCCCAACTTTTGTGACAATTAACGCTACAAAAGTAGGACACGGACTCACGGATGGATACTTAGTTATAAGTGGGGCTTCTCTACGACTAGATGCAGGAATTTACTAGGAGATGATATAAATGGATGAAGAATTAATAAAAGTTTATATAAAAATAGACACTGCAAGCAGAGTAATAGACTGTAATTCGTCCGTCTTTGTACGCGACAACGCAGACTGGATACAAATTGATGAATGGACAGAGGGACAAGACCGTGATAAATTTGCTCTTGCACAGAATAATTATTTTAACAAACCGTTGGAAGTTAAGCCCGGTATTTACAGATACAAGTATGTTTCTGAAACAAATGCAGCAGAAGAACGTACAACGGAGGAAATCCAATCAGATAGCATTGAGGCAATTAAAAGCAATAAAAAGAAAGAAGTTAGCCAGAATTGCCAAAGTACAATTTATGTGGGGTATGACGTAGAAACAAGCAAAGGAACAAAACATTTTTCGTTAACTATTGAGGATCAGACAAATTTAAACGGGGCGTACAATGCAGTATTGCAGGGTGCAGAGGCATACCCGTATCACGCCGACGGGGAATTATGCGAAATGTACAGCGCAGAGGATATAAAAACAATGAGCACAGCGGCAGTTGCGTTTAAATTATATCACGTTACATATTGCAATCACTTAAATGTATGGATAAACCGCAGCGAGACGGCAGACGAAATAAAAGCAATTTACTATGGTATAGAATTACCGGAGGATCTAAAAGCTAATTTTGAATTAATTATAGGGGCACAAACAACAGAAAATGAAACAGTATCTTAAATATGCTTTTTTAGCGGCGGTTGGGGGATGGGTATATTGCTTCATAGAAATACTATGGAGAGGATATACAAGCCCTACAATGGCAATTGTGGGAGGTATATGCTTTATATTATGCGGAAGTATAAACGAGTTTTTAGAATGGGATACGGCCCTTATATCTCAAATGTTTATATGTAGCATAATTATAACAGCCGTGGAATTTATAGCAGGCGTATTAATAAATATTATTTGTGGGTTAAGCGTGTGGAACTATTCCCAGGAGCCTTATAATTTATATGGACAGGTATGTTTATTATATACAAATTTATGGTTTATTTTATCAGCAGCCGCAATAATTTTAGATGACTATTTAAGATATTGGTTATTTAAAGAGGACAAGCCCAAATATAAGATTTTTTGAAAGAGAGGCGGTGAAAATGGCAAGACGCAGGAAAAGAAAAACTAAAATACAAACAATGAAAATTATTGTATTCTTTATTTTAATTAATGCGGAAATTGATTTGCAGCTTAGTTACTTTTTAGCATATTTAGGACGGGAAAACATAGCCGAAGCACTAAGTAAAACATTAATTGTTGAGGTTATTGGCGTTGTGCTAGTTTATGCTATAAAATCATATTCCGAAACAAAACAAGAAAAGAATAACCAGATTGAAGCAGCAGTAAAAGGAATTTCAATGAATAACGAGAGTGAAGAACCTTAAAAGGAGGCTAAAAAAATGGAGTTTTTAAATGAGATTGTAACAAGTGCACCACAGGTTATTGCGTTACTTGCGGCGGCTGTATTAATTGCGGTTGGTGTATTGGTTGTAGTTGTGAATGTAATTGTGGAGGTTATTAAAAAAGTTACGTGGGACAAGATACCCACGGAAATTTTAGCGGTTGGCGTGTCGTTTGTAATAACTATAATTGCAGTGGTGGTATCGTGTAAATTTGCGGCTATAGCGTTAACATGGTACATAATGGTTTCATCAATTGTTTTATCGTTTTTTGTGGCATATGCCGCTATGTTTGGGTTTGATAAATTTAAAGATATGGTTAAAAAAATAAGCAACTAGGGGGCGGGCTGTATGAAGAAAATAGAACGCATGTTTAATAAATTTTTTGATAAAGTTTTTGGTGCGAAAATTGAAAAAATCTTTGAGATTTATTAATTAGAATACCCAAAGCGGAAAGGGGTAACAATGCCGGAGTGGATAAAGACATTGGCCATTGCTGCATTCGGCAGTGGTGGCGTTGCAGGATTGATATTTTATTTTTTAAAGAAATGGATAGAAAATAAATTAACAGCAGCGGCACAGGAAGCAGACAGAAAACAGCAGATAAGACAAGAAAGAATGAAAATTGACGATGAGTTACAACAGTCATATGGGCGTATGTTCTTTTGGTTGCATTATGCAGTAACAAAGAATACTACAAACGGTGAATTAGAACGGGCATTTGAGCGTTTGCAGAATGCAGAGGAAAAGAAGAAAAATCTGGATAGAAAAAGTATTTGCGAAACTGAAAGCAATTAAAGAGGGGTGTAAAAAATGGATAAAATAGCATATGGCGGTAATGCGGTGCAATCCAATATTAAATATGGTGGTAGCCGTGAAAATGAAAGAAAAGGCAATACAGAGAAAAAGCAGAAAAAGCAAGTTGCAAAGGGGGATATAAAATGAAAGTGTTGTTAATAAGTGGACACGGCGCCGGAGATTGTGGCGCCACTGCAACAATTAGCGGGACAACGTACAAAGAGGCAGAGGAAACAATAAAGGTTGTAAATTCGATTTATGACAGCCTCAAGAGATATGCAAGTGTTGAGGTATACCCGACAGAACGCAACGCATTTGCGGACTTAAAAGCCGGAAGTTTAAAAGCTGATTTTTCAAAGTATGATTATGTACTTGAAATACACTTTAATGCTTGCGTTAATGATTTAGTTGGAGACGGAAAAACAACAGGAACAGAGATTTATATTCCGTCCGGGGGCAATGGGAATTTAGCTACAGCAATTGTTAATAATATTGCGGCATTAGGACTTAAAAACAGGGGTTTAAAATCTTATGATTGGTCAGTGATAGCTAAGGCAAAAGCAGCAGGAGCAGGTGCAGCACTAGCAGAAATATGCTTTATTGATGATAAAGACGATATGAAAGTATATACAAACAAGAAAAGAGACATTGCAGAGGCAATAACAAGGGCCTTTGTTAATACATACAAGCTAAAATCAAATGAAGAGGGGGAAGAAGAAGTGAAAACAGAAAAAATCAAAATTATTGTAGATGGTGCAGAAAAGACGGTTGAGGCTGTAAATATTGATGGATTTAACTACATTAAGGCCAGGGACGCAGGCGAGGCAATGGGTTATAATGTGACTTACAATAGCAGCAAAAAAGCGGCAGAATTTAGCCGCCAAAGCCTTTGAAGTAACTACAAATGAATTAACCGCACTTTATAAAATTACGCATTGTGAGGCAAGGGGAGAGGGAGAAAAGGGTATTGTATTAGTTGCTAATGTAATTTTAAACAGAGTTAAAACCGCAGGTTTTCCAAATAGCATTATTGAGGTTATAGAGCAAAAAAACCAATTTGAACCGGTAAGAACTGGATTATATGCAATGGCAGAGCCAACGGAGGACGTAAAAGAGGCAGTAAACAAAGCAATAGCAGGCGTTGACTATTCGCAGGAAGCAACCTATTTTAGAACTATAGCAGGCGCTGCCGGAAGTTGGCACGAAAAGAATTTAACAAAATTATTTGATTATAACAACCACAGATTTTATAAATAGGTAAAGGCCGTTGAAGAATTTTGGAAAATTAAATATAAAGACCATAAACTTTTATGTTTATGGTCTTTATAATGTTATGCAGCATTGTAAACAAAAGTTGTAAGAATAATACAGCCGTTATTGTCAACGTTTGGCTTGTTGAGATGTTTGTTTTTACATAAGGATTGTTGCGGAACTCCGCAATGTTTAAAATCCTTGAAAAATCAACATTTTCAAGGGTTTTTTTATTATTAAATTATTTTCTTATATATTTTGACCCCTAATTGACCCCACATGATTATTTATAATACTTTTGGTTAGCAATTTTTATCTAGGCTATATTAAATTAGTTCAGCAGAAAGAATATCATATTTTTTTGTAGAAAAGAAGTACAACCCTCTCCATTGGAATTCCTACCTCAACTATCCGCTTAAACCCCAAACTAGTAGTCTGAGAATATTCTCGTATAAATCTCTAATAAAAAAAGGTCCTTTCTATTGTTTAGCGACATTTCTGTAAGAGATTCAATTCTTTCTAGTCTATAAAGAAGTGACTGACGGTGAAGATTTAGATTCCTTGCAGTTAGGCTTATATTGTGATTGCACTTTATAAATTCAATAAGCGTCTCCACTAAATTCATAGCATCCGGTTTCCCAGCGGCAACAAGTTTGTTCATTGTTTCCAAGGCATTACTTTTAATTTCGCTGTTATCCTGAAGCGTAGACATAACATGAAACACCTTGGTATCACGGTATGTAAAGCAATAGCTTTTTCCCTTTGAATTTAAGCAATAGTGTAAAGCAAGCGAAGCATTTTTGTAGAGGTTATTAAAGTTTGTTTTCTCTGTGCTTATCTCACTTATCCCATAATAAATCTTAAATGATGAAAATGTATTAAATAGTCTTTTTTCCAGAGAGGAAAAAAAGGTATCAATTATTTTTTTTGTGGAATGCTCAGGATTTTCTATGTAAAGTATAAAAAGAAGACCACGGTCTGCAAACATGATATTTACTTTGCAATTCTTAGCTTCGTCATTAATTACCGATTCAATTTCAGAAGTTTTCATCGCAGATTCTTGTGAAAATGCATTTTCAACATTGCTTGCATTATTTGGAACAATTTTAATTGCAGCACAAGTATAGGTCTTGTTAAGGTTAAAACCAAGTTTAAAGCCTTGCTGTAGCATTTCTGAAAAAGATTCATAATTATTGTTAGCAAGACTCCATATAAAGTCATTTTTAAGTTTCATTACCATTAAATCTTCAACATTTTCCTTATTAAACCACAGCGAAAGAGGAAGTCCCACATATTTTTCTATTAGTTGTTTCTTTAAAATAATATCATCGGGATTTTCAGATTCAAAAATTTGTATATATCCCCAAAGAAATTTATTGATACGTATTTCAATTTCATGATAATTGTCACTTTCATTTATCTTTCCATATTGACCTCTTAATTTGTATTTTTTATTTGTAATTACAACAGGCGTTTTTAGAAACGAAGAGATGATCTCTGCCGCAACATCAAAAGAGTCCGAGGTAAAATATGCGTTAAACAGCTTGTCTTGCACATTTCTGTACGCTTCTATATTTTTGTCATTGATTTTTTTAAGTGTCAAATTTGTAATTTCTGCAAAGCGAACTTCCCAAGGAATAATAAATATAGGCAATTCAATTTTATTTGAATAATCAATCACACTTTTTGACATTTTATAGGAATTATCCTTAAAAGAAAGTAAAATGGCAGCAGGTTGTGAATTTTTGATTTCTGCTAAGAACTTCATAAATAGGTCTGCATCGTCACGGAAACCGATTGCGGTTGATAAAACTAAGTCATTTTTTTTGACAAAATTCTCAACAGGTCCTTCTATTATGGAGACGGAGTTAATTTCTGTTCTTGAAAAATCTCGCAAAGCTGTTATGAGATTTAAATCATTTGAAGGGAAATCATTAATAAAATCACTCAGAGTATAGATAATATCATCTCCTTAAAAGATTATGAACAAACATATGGAGACTACTGGTGTTTTCTTTAAAAAGAAAATACGGCAGTTTTGTTTATTATTGTAACAATTTTATTATTAAATAGCAATAGTCCTCATATAAAGTGTATGATAAATTCCTTAAAATTAACTTATGATTTGTATGTTGATATAGTTAAGAACGGAGTGGTAATATTATTGGGAGAAAAGATGTATATCCAAATAGGTATTTTTTCTAGGGGAATACATAATTGCAATATTTTTAAAATTTAGGAGGTTTTATTATGAAAATCAATACAGATTTACTTCATGCACATCAGGTTCATGCACGCTTAACAGGTGAATACAAGCCACGCGCAATGGCCCATATTAGCCCAATTTACCAAACAACAACATATGTACTTGAGGACTTTGACTCAGCGGTTTACCTTAATCAGCATGTTGATGAAGGTTTTGTATATTCAAGATTTGGAAGCCCTACTTGCGACGAACTTGAAAAGAAAATTGCACACCTTGAGCACGCTGAAGCTGCACTTGCTGTTGCCAGCGGACTTGGTGCCATTTCTACAGCGGTTATGAGTGTTGTAAAGGCTGGGGACCATGTTGTATTTGGTGACGTTATTTACGGCTGTTCCTATGCACTTTTCGCAAAAGTTTTAGCAAATCTTGGTGTTACATACACAAGGGTTGACACAACTAATGTTGAAGAAGTTGCCGATGCCATTAAACCAAATACAAGTCTAGTATATGTTGAAACACCTGCAAATCCAACACTTAAAATTAGTGATATTCAAGCAATTAGCGAAGTTGTTCATCAGCACAAAGATATTACGATGATTGTTGATAGCACATTCGCTTCACCATATCTTCAGAATCCACTGGATTTAGGGGCTGATATTGTTGTACATAGTGCTACAAAGTATCTCTGTGGGCATGGAACAGTTACGGCAGGCGTTATAGCAGGAAGTAAGGTGCGAATTGATCGTTGCCGCATGCCATATCTTCAGTGCTTTGGTGCAGTGTTAGATCCATTTGCTGCATGGCAGCTTATGCAGGGAATGAAAACGCTGGGTATTAGAATGGAGCGTCATTGTGAAAATGCAATGAAAGTTGCACAATATCTTGAAAAACATCCAAAAGTGGATAAAGTATATTATCCTGGGCTTCCAAGCCATCCAACACACGAAATTGCTAAAAAGCAGATGCATGGTGGTTTTGGCGGTATGATGAGTGTTGATATTAAAGGCGGAATGGATGCAGTTCGTACAGTTATGAATAATATGAAAGTATTTAGTCTTGCAACAAGCCTTGGAAATGTAGACTCACTTATTCAGCATTCACCATCTATGAGTCACTTTGACATGACTCCGGAGGAACGTTATGCTGCAAGTATTTTTGATGGTCAAGTAAGACTGTCAGTTGGCATTGAGGATGTAGAAGATTTAATTGAAGACCTTGAACAGGCACTTGCTCTTATATAAGGAAACGCTTACTAATTCAATAATAAAAAAATAAATTTAGCTTTAGCGGAAAAAAATGGAGAGCAACAGGCATTTTATGTAATAAAATGCTCAGACTGATAACAAACCTTGGGCGTTGCCCAATCCCACTTGCTTTTCAAAAAAGCAAGACCAAAACTTTTATAAAAACCGCATATTCATGCGGTTTTAGATGGGTCAAGGGTGAAACCCTTGTAGTTGTTTGAGGGCAAAGCCCTCAAGGTTTTAACTTTTCGATAACATTAAATCAGCATTTCCCAAAGAATAAAGAAAAGAAGCGTGATAAATTACTAACGATGGCGTTAAAAAGATGTAGGTGTTTTTTTAAAGAAGGCTATTAATTTGCAAGGTGGTGTAAAATGGATAATTTTGACCAATATAGAGATGAAGTTATTGAGTTAAGAAGACATTTTCATAAGTATCCAGAACTTGGGTTTCAGGAGTATGAAACTTCAAAATTTATTAAAAATTATTTGATAAATTTGGGGTTAGAGCCAAAAGTGGTGGCAAAAACAGGAATTGTTGCTTGTATAGAAGGTGAACAACCTGGTAAGACAATACTTTTAAGGTCTGACATGGATGCACTGCCCATACAGGAGGAAAATGATTTTTCTTTCGCATCTAGTAATGAAGGTGTAATGCACGCCTGCGGTCATGATGGTCACATGGCAATGCTTTTAGTGGCTGCAAAAATTCTTGTTAGTAACAGAAGTAAAATTAAAGGAACAGTGAAACTTGTATTTCAGCCTAATGAAGAATCAGATGGTGCTAGCTTTATGATTAAGGAAGGCGTGCTGAAAAACCCGGATGTAGATGCTTCTTTTGCAGTTCATCTTTGGACTCCAATAGAAAGTGGAAAAATAGGCTTAAAAAGCGGTCCGGTTATGGCTGAAATGTATAATTTTAAGATTACACTGAATGGCAAAGGCGGACATACATCGGCACCAAATGACGGAGTAGACACCATTATTTGTGCGGCAAACATAATACAATCGGTGCAGACAATACAGACAAGAGAAATTAATCCCATGGACACAACGGTAATTGTGTTTGGAAAAATAAATGGAGGAACATCTTCCAATATTATTGCTGACCGTGTGGACATGGAGGGAACTCTACGATATCTTTATGACGGAAGCGACGATAGTGAACAGCAGCCTAGGAAACGGTTTATAAGAATTGTAGAGGCGATATGTCAAGCTCATAGGGTAGATTGTAAAATAGAATTTATACCAAGTAATTACATCGTTTTAAATGATGAAAAGAGTGTTGAATTTTTAAGAAATGATGTGTTAAGCCAGTTTGTTAAAGCTGAAAATATTGTCCCATACTGCTGTATGGGAGGAGAAGATTTTTCGGAGTTCACAAGTCACAATAATATTCCAGGCGCACTAATTTTTATAGGCACGGGAAATCAAGCAGTAGGAAGTGATAAACCCCATCACAGAAGTGATTTTACAATTGATGAAGATACACTGCTTACTGGTATAAAAATACATGTAACTGCAGCTTTGGAGTATTTGAAATAAGATAAACTGATATGAAAAAGGGGAGATTATTATGTCAGAAATGTCAATGCCTTTTGAAAAAAAGGAATACTTGGAAAGGTTGGCAAAGGTTAAAAAAAGCATGGCAGACAAAGGAATAGACGTTCTTTTGGTTACAGATCCTGCTAATATTTGCTATTTAACAGGCCATAACGCATGGTCATTCTATGTTCACCAGACGGTACTTGTAGAGCTTAATGAGGAAATGCCTTATTTTATAGGGCGCTATATGGACGCTTTTTGTGGCGTAGTAAAAACTACATGGCTTGACGAAGAACACGTTAGGGCATACAGCGACGACTATGTACAAAGCAATATCAAGCATCCCATGGATTACATTGCAGACGTTGTTAAAGAACTTAAATTAGAGAAGAAAAATATTGCGGTTGAAACAGATAATTATTATTTCTCGGGAAAAGCATACCTTCGCCTTATTCAGGGACTGTCACAAGCTAAGATGGTTGACGGAGATCTTTTGGTAAACTGGGTAAGAATAATTAAGTCTCCGGCTGAACTTGCTTTGCAAAAAAAGGCTGGAAAGCTTGCGGAAATAGCAATGCAGGCTGCTGTTGATAATCTTCATGGCGGAACAAGACAGTGTGATGTAGTTGCTGAAATTTATAGAGCACATCTTAGAGGTACAGAGGAATTTGGTGGAGATTATCCGGCAATCGTTCCACTTATGCCTTCTGGAGATACTGCAGGTGCACCACATCTTACTTGGACAGATAAAAAATATCCTGATAATATAGTTGTTGCTGCCGAGCTTACAGGCTGCTATATGAGATATCATTCACCTATGGCCAGAACAATATGCATTGGCAGACCAAAGCAAATTGTTATTGATACTGCTGAAATAGTAGTGGAAGGAATTAACGCAGCACTTGAGCAGGTTAAACCTGGAAACACCTGTGAACAAGTAGAAGCTGCATGGAGAAAAGTATTATCTAAACATGGTATGGAAAAAGAATCTAGAATAGGATATTCTATGGGACTTAACTTCCCGCCAGACTGGGGCGAGCACACAGCAAGCCTTAGACCTGGGGATAAAACAGTTTTAGTCCCAGGAATGACATTCCATTGCATTCCTGGTATGTATCTGGATGATTTTGGTGTTTCTATAAGCGAAGCACTTATGGTTACAGAAACAGGACATCAAACCTTTGCTAATTATCCAAGAAAACTTATTATTAATAACGACTAACAAGTTGTTAAAATAGCATTGATTTTAGCAATCAATGCTATTTTTAAATTTCTATTGAACCACGTTTATAACAGTAACTTGTACTATTATGGGGCGGAAAGAGGTGGCGATATGATTGATAAAATTAATTTGGTAATTTTAAGGATAGAGGACTTTTTACTTAGTTATATTACAATAGCAATGGCGGTACTTTTGGTTGCGAATGTATTTTTTAGAAGTGTGTTGAATAACAGTCTTAGCTTCGCAGAGGAGTTAGGTGCATTTTTTCTTGTAGTCATAACATATATTGGCATAAGCACAGCAGCCAGATTTTACAGCCATATTAACATGAATGCAGTTTTGGACAATGTATCCTTTAGAATAAGAAAAGCGATGGTTATAATTATTTCTTTATTTACATTTATTGTAACAGCATATCTTGGATATTTGTTTGTGTTATATGGTTTGGATTCTATGAAGGTTGGTAGAATTAGTACAGCAATGGAAATTCCTATGGTAATTATTATTATGATTCTGGCAGCAGGAATATTTATAACTTCATTACAATATTTAATTTGTTTTATAAAAAATATTACCAATAAAGATGTAGTGTATCTTGGATCTCAGGCGAAGGCTGGTAAAGACGGTGAACTTGTTTATGAGGCTGATTTAAATGAGTTTAAACCTGCAGAACAAGAAGATGAAGGTTTATTTGAAGGGAGTCGTGAAGTATAATGTTATTGATGCTAGTAGTTATCATGTTTGGGCTGCTTATCTTTGGATTCCCAATGTTTATGTCACTTTTAGTTGCATCTCTTAGTGTACTTCTTCTTTATTTTCCTAATGTTAACCCAATTATCATATCGCAGCAGTTGATAAATGGTATTTCTTCATCGGTTTTATTGGCAGTTCCTATGTTTATTTTTTCTGCTGACATAATGTGTTCAGGTCAAACATCAAAGCGTCTTTTAAATTTTATCGGTTCTTTTGTGCGCCATATAAGTGGAGGCCTTGCCATTACAACTGGTGCAACGTGTACTCTTTTTGGTGCCATTTCTGGATCTACTCAGGCAACTGTTGTTGCAGTTGGAAAGCCTATGAAAAGTGTAATGATGGAGAATGGGTACAGAGAAGATGATACTGTTGGCCTTATTATTAACACAGCCAATATAGCACTTTTAATTCCGCCAAGTGTTGTTATGATTATGTACTGTGTGGTTACGGGTACTTCTGTTGCAGAATTATTTATGGCTGGTATAGGCCCTGGAATTATACTCTTCTTAATGTTTGCTGTTTATAGTTTCTTCCTTGCAAAAGTGAGGCATACGCCAAATCAGAAAAAAGCCACGTGGAAGGAAAGAGGAATTGCATTTAAGCAGGCAATTATACCTTTGGGTTTCCCAGTAATTATTCTGGGTGGAATTTATTCCGGTGTTTTTAGTCCTACCGAAGCGGCAGCAATTTCTGTACTTTATGCAACAATAGTTGAAGTTTTTATTTTTAAAACTATTAAATTGAAAGATGTTCCTAAGATTGCAAAATCTACAGGACTTTTAACCGCAGCAATATTTATACTAGTTGCTTGCGGACAGGCTTTTTCATGGGTTATATCTTATGCGCAGATACCTCAAATTCTTACAGCGTCGTTATTAGGGGATGCACCGAGTAAAATGCAAATTTTAATCTGGGTTACAGTTTTCTATTTCATAGGATGTATGTTTGTTGACCAGCTTGTTGTTATACTTATTCTTACACCTATCTTCTTTCCTATTGCAGTTGCGGCTGGAATAGACCCCATACATTTAGGACTTATTATTTCTGTACAAGCGGCCATTGGTTCTGCAACTCCGCCTTTTGGATGCAATATTTTTACTGCAAGTGCTATATTTAAAATACCGTATTTAAAGGTTATAAAAGGAATACCACCGTTTATTGCTATTTTAGCAGTTGCTTCAGTTATTTTTATTGTATTCCCAAACACAGCGATGTGGTTCTATAAGTTGGTATATTAAAGGAGGTGGAGTTTTTATGAAGGCGAAAAAAATATTAATTATGTCTCTGTTAGTAAGCACAGTGTTGTTTTCAGGATGTGGTGCTACTTCTAGCAGTGAGGGTAATGAACCGATTATTTGGCGCTTTTCTCATGAGGAAAGTGTAGGTAGCGTGCAGGATATGTATGCAAATAAATTTAAAGAGATTATTGAAGAAAAAAGTGATGGTGCAATACAGGTTAAAGTATATTCATTAGGTCAATTAGGAGATAGTGTTGGGGCTGTAGAAATGCTACGCTATGGTGTTGTGGATTTTGCCATTAATAACCCCGCAACGGTTGCAACTATAGTTCCGGAGAATCAGCTTTTTAATTTGCATTTCGTTTTTTCTGATGACAGAGATGTGAATAGAAAAATGCTAACAGAGGGCGAAACAATAAAAGAAATGAATAAACTCTATGAGGAAAAAGATATGATTCCGCTTAGTTGGTTCTCAGAAGGCTTTCAGGTTATAAGCACAAATAAAGAGATAAGAACTCCAAAAGATATAAAAGGTGTTAAGGTTAGAGTTATGGCATCGCCACTCCTTTTTGCAGCATATTCAGCATATGGCGCGAATCCAACATCGGTGCCTTATATGGAATGCTATAGTAATTTACAGTTGAATATGATTGACTCAGTTGTACAGCCTGTTTTTGCTATGGAAGAGATGAAATTTTATGAGGTTCAAAAATATTTAAACTTCCTTAATCATGAATTGTTCGTAGGCACATTTTGCACCAACCCAGGATTTTGGAACAACACTACAGAAGAACAAAAAGCTATGGTTGAAGGCGCATTAGAAGAACTTAACCAATATATATATGAAGTTGAGGGTGACTATGCTCAATCAAGGCTTGAAGCAATTAAAGCAAAAAGCGATATTGTTATTAATGAGTTTACACCTGAAGAAAGGGCAATGTTTAAAGAATTAAGTAGTGCTGGGCAAGAGCATTACGTAAACATTGTTGGGGAAGAAGGCTCAAAATTATTAGAGTTAATGAAAAAAGATCTTCAAACTGCAGAAGAAAGTTTAAAAGCGAAATAAGAATTTTGTTAACAGCCTAGTAGAAAAACTCTGCTAGGCTGTTTTAATGAGTGGAAAAAATATCATAGGCTCTCTGTTTTTCTCTGCCAAAGCTGAATTTATATGTGTGCAAAGCAGGCGGAACACGTTTATATAATAATGGTTTAGCCCCTTTTAAGATGGATTCAGGAACTGAATTTGCCGAACAAAAAGCGCTGTGTTGATATTTCTGAAAAAAGAGTTGCACTTGTACTAAGGGATGCATTATATTTTAAGAATGAGAAGAAATATTTACTTTGTTTGGAAACGGGCATGAAGCCACCGCTGAAATCATGTCGGATTTATTAGAAGCAAACATTCCATTGAACCGAATTCAATTTCACCAACAAGTAAAACAAATTGCAATTGTTTTTAAGCTAAATGAAAGGCCGCCAGAGGGAGTTCTATTAAACAGAAAAGAAATTGAAAGCATTGGGTATAGTTTAAAAATAATGGAGAGGTTTCAATGAAATTCAAATAATTAATTAATATATGGTACTCAAAAGATACTTTAACATGAGATATCTTAATATGACTGTTTTCTCATAAACAGAGAAAAATCATATAAAAATTTAGCAAATTTCAATAACATCCATGTGACATTCCTCAACAAAATGTACGATTTCGTGTATAGCAATTACTGCAATATTTAGGTACTATGATTGGATAAATACAAAGAGGCAGAAGAAAATTCAGTTGTGTACCTTATTGGAGAGGAGAGGTTGTTATGAAAAAAGAAAAAAGAACAGTTTTTGCATTTTTATTATTATGTTGTAGTTTACTTATTTGGGCTACGGGATGTTCGGCAAAACAGGTTGAAACAAAAGAACCAGAAAAAACAGAGACAGCAGCAGATGAAAAAGTACAACCGGATCAAGAAACTACAATAAATGTATTTATTGCGGCAAGCTTAAATAACGCAATGGAAGAAATTCAAGAAGGATATAAACAGCAACATCCAGAAGTTAATATTGTTTTTAATCCAGATAGCTCTGGCACGCTGCAAACCCAAATAGAAGAAGGAGCAGAGTGTGACGTATTTATGTCTGCCGCCATGAAACAAATGAACAAGCTGAAGGAAGAGGGCTTAATTGTAGAAGGCTCAGATGCAAAGCTTTTGGAAAATGAGGTTGTACTAATTAAAGCAAAGGGTGCAGATACAAAAGTTACAGGATTTGAAAATATAACGGATGCGGCAAATATAGCACTTGCTGGAGAAGATGTTCCTGTAGGGGCATATGCAAGAGAAATATTTGAAAGCTTGGGAATTACGGACAAAGTGATGGCAATGGAAATTAATCAAGGAGCCAATGTTACGGCTGTTCTTACGGCAGTTTCCGAAAAAAGCAATGAAGTTGGTATTGTTTACGCAACAGACGCCGCGTCCATGGCTGATTCAGTTGAAATTATAGCAAGCGCACCAGAAGAAAGTCTTAAAACTCCTGTAATTTATCCCGTAGGGCTTGTTAAGAATAGTGATGCAAACGAAATACAGTCTGAGGCGGCTAAAGAATTTGTTGAATATTTGAAAACAGACAAAGCTATTTCAATATTTGAAAAATACGGATATTTGGCATATGCTGAATAATTTAGAATTAGGTGATAGAAATGCTGGAACTTTTGAAAAGCTTAAACTGGAGTCCATTATTTATTTCTCTTAAAACAGGTGCAGTGGCAACATTTATTGCGTTTTTTGCAGGGATATATGCCGCAAGGCTAGTTATGAAGCTGAATAACAAAATGAAATTACTTTTAGATGGAATCTTCACCCTGCCGTTGGTTTTACCGCCAACGGTTGCGGGGTTTTTATTACTTCTTTTATTCAGCTTAAAAAGACCTTTTGGGAATTACCTTTATACAGCATTTGATATTAAAATTGTTCAAACTTGGCAAGGCTGTGTTATTGCGGCAGTTGCAATTGCATTTCCGCTGATGTACCGAAACAGCAGGGCGGCATTTGAACAGATAGATGTTACACTAATTCAAGCTGGAAGAACCCTTGGTATGAGCGAAGCGGATATATTTTGGAAGGTGATTATGCCTATAGCTTCACCTGGAATTGCCTCTGGAACGGTGTTGGCTTTTGCAAGAGCCTTAGGGGAATACGGTGCAACTTCAATGCTTGCAGGGAATATATTAGGCAAAACAAGAACAATAGCAGTAGCAATAGCGTCTGAAACGGCGGCAGGGAATTATGACAAAGCGGGCATTTGGGTTTTAGTCATAGTAGCTCTGTCGTTTTTTATTATACTAACAATTAATGTTATTTCTGCAAATGGAATGAAGTATTTCAGGAGGTGGTAATATGTGCCTTGAGGTAAGCATTAAAAAAAGAATTGGTACATTTAAGCTAGAGGTTGAATTTAACACAGACAATAACCATATAGGCATTTTAGGGGCAAGCGGTTGCGGAAAAAGTATGACCCTAAAGTGTATTGCTGGAATTGAAAATCCAGACGAGGGACGGATTGTGTTGGATGGAAAGGTTTTGTTTGATTCCAAGGAGAAAATTAAGCAGTTGCCACAGAAAAGAAAAATCGGGTACTTATTTCAAAATTACGCACTGTTTCCTAACATGACAGTTACTAAAAATATTGGCATTACCAAGGCAACAGATGAAAAAATTACTTCTCTTATAAGCAAACTGCATTTGAAAGGTTTGGAGGACAGATACCCAAGCCAGCTATCCGGAGGAGAACAGCAAAGGGTGGCGTTGGCAAGAATTTTGGCTTATGAGCCAGAAATGATTATTTTAGATGAGCCTTTTTCTGCCCTTGATGGATATTTAAAAGACCAGTTGCAAAGAGAAATGCTTGAAATTTTAGCTGATTACAAGGGTAAAGTAATAGTGGTATCTCACAGCAAAAGTGAAATATACAGATTATCGGAGCAGTTAATTGTAATGGACAAAGGCAAGGTTGTATTATGTGATGACAAAAAGAAAGTTTTTAATAATCCTCAATTTGTGCAGGTTGCAAGGCTTACAGGTTACAAAAATATATCTAAAGCAAAAAAAGTTGATGATTACTGTATAAATGCCTTGGACTGGAATATTACACTTAAAACAAAGGAAAGAATTTCAGACAGTATTGAATATGTAGGCATTATGTCTAACCGCATTGAGGCACTGCCTTTTGTTCAACAGGAGGCACAAAAAGAAAATATTATGAAAGTGGATTTGGTGGAGATGTCACAAATGCCTTTTAACACAAACTACATAGTAAGAAATATTAGCGGTGGAATGAGTGACATATGGGTTAAGACAGCAAACCAAAAGGAAATTAGAGGAATTATAATTCCGGAAAGTCATTTGGTGCTGCTTCGTCAATGAACTGATTTATGAAAAATAGTATCTTTTTTTCAGTATTTTTTGTAATTGTTGCAGTATTGTAACTATAGTTACAATCTCATATAATAAATTCATAAATTGAATATGCACCTGACAAAGGCGTTGGAAAAGAAATCTTTCCTACGCTTTTTTTCATATACCGGTTGTGAAAATAGGGGTGTATTCTAAATAATTTTAAACTTAAACTTATAGGCAGTTTTTTAATAAGGAGGACGATAGTATGAGACAGGTTGCTATTTATGGTAAAGGCGGTATTGGAAAATCAACTACAACACAAAACCTTACAGCAGGATTAGCTGAAATGGGTAAGAAGATTATGATTGTTGGCTGTGACCCTAAAGCAGATTCAACAAGATTGGTTCTAGGCGGTTTGGCACAAAAAACTGTTCTTGATACTTTAAGAGAAGAAGGCGAAGACATTGATTTAGATTATATCCTTAAAGAAGGATATGGCGGTATTAAGGGTGTTGAATCTGGCGGACCAGAGCCTGGTGTAGGTTGTGCAGGACGTGGAATTATTACTTCAATCAACTTACTTGAGCAATTGGGTGCATATGAAGAAGATTTGGATTATGTATTCTACGACGTACTTGGCGACGTTGTTTGCGGTGGTTTCGCAATGCCTATTCGTGAAGGAAAGGCGAAGGAAATTTACATTGTTTGTTCTGGAGAAATGATGGCACTTTATGCAGCAAACAATATTGCCAAAGGCATTATGAAATATGCAAACACAGGCGGTGTAAGACTTGGTGGCCTTATTTGTAATTCAAGAAAGGTTGATGGTGAAGCGGCATTAGTTGAAGCAGTTGCTAAAGAGCTTGGCACACAGATGATTCACTTTGTACCACGTGATAATGCAGTGCAAAAAGCAGAAATCAACAAAAAGACAGTAATTGATTTCAGCCCAGATGAAATTCAGGCAGATGAATACAGAGAGCTTGCAAGAAAGATTGATGCAAATGACATGTTTGTAATACCAAAACCAATGTCAATTGAAAAATTAGAATCAATTTTAATGGAACATGGAATTATGGATTAATTAAAAAGGGAGGTAATAATATGTTACTTATTCGTGCAATTATAAGACCTAATCAAGTTGGTACAGTTTTATCAGAATTATTGTCGGCAGGGTATCCTGCGGTAACTAAAATGGACGTTTACGGACGTGGCAAGCAAAAAGGAATTAAGGTTGGAGATGTTTTCTACGATGAAATTCCTAAGGAAATGCTTTTAATGGTAGTAAACGATGAAGACAAGGATGACGTTGTAAAGTTAATAATGAAATATGCCAGAACAGGTGAAAACGGACACTTTGGTGACGGCAGAATTTTCATTAGCCCTGTAGATGAGGCATATACAATCAGTTCTAAAAAAGCCGGATTATAGGAGGGGTTGCTTGTGAAGGAAGTAATGGCAATAGTTCGTTTAAACCGTGTAAATGCTACAAAAGAAGCCTTGGCAGAAGCAGGATTTCCTGCATTTACCTGCAGAAAAGTTATGGGAAGAGGCAAAAAGGCGGTTAATTTAGATTTAGTGGAGGCCGTTTTAGGAGGAGAACTTCCTGTTTCGCCCATTGGTGAATATATTTCAGAAAGCTCTAGGCTTATACCCAAAAGATATTTCACAGTGGTTGTTCCTGATGAGGATGTTGAAAAAGCCGTAAATACAATTATGGATACAAACTGCACAGGAAACCCTGGCGACGGAAAGATTTTTGTTTTACCAATAGTAGAATCCATTCGTATTAGGGATGGACAATTACAAATGGATTCAGAATCATATTAATAGGAGGTGAGGACATGAGTTCAGTAAGAGACCATTTGTTAGAACAATATAGTGCAAGGGTGTATAAAAACAGAAAAGACCACGTAATTACAGCAGGAGAAAATAATCCAGATGTGATTACAGCCAACACCAGAACAATTCCAGGTATTATTACACAAAGAGGATGTTGCTTTGCAGGCTGTAAGGGCGTTGTTCTTGGACCTATTAAAGATGCTGCAATTATAGTTCATGGCCCCATTGGCTGTGCGTACTATTCGTGGGGTACAAGAAGGCATAAAGCTTTTGCCGATGAAAAAGACGGTGAACAGGCAGATTGCTACTTAGAATACTGTTTCTCAACCGATATGCAAGAGCCAGACATTGTATTCGGCGGTGAAAAGAAGTTAAAGCAGGCAATAACAGAAGCGGTTTCAATTTTTAAACCTACTGCAATTTTCATTTGCTCCACATGTCCTGTTGGCTTGATTGGTGACGACATACATGCAGTTGCAAGATGGGGCGAAGAGGAATACGGCATTAAATGTATTGGCTTTAGCTGTGAGGGATATAAAGGCGTTAGCCAGTCCGCAGGTCACCATATTGCAAATAATCAGCTTATTAAATACATAATTGGTACAGGAGATAAAGCACCTAAGAAAAAATATAGTGTTAACCTTTTAGGTGAATACAATATAGGCGGTGACGGTTGGGAAGTTGAAAAGCTGTTAAAGCGTTGTGGAATTGAGGTAGTGTCTGTTTTTACAGGCGGCAGCAGCTACAGAGACATTAAAAATTCCCATTTAGCAAACTTAAACTTAGTTCAATGTCATCGTTCCATTAACTATGTGGCAGAAATGATGTACGATAAATATGGCATTGATTGGCTTAAAGTAAACTTTGTTGGTGTAGAATCTACAATAGAGGCTTTACGCAGTGTCGGCAAATATTTTGGAGATGAAGAATTAATTGCCAGAATTGAAGATGTTATTTCAGACGAACTTTCTACTGTTTTTGATGAAATTCAGTATTTAAAAAGCAAGCTGAAAGGAAAAACTGCCGCTCTTTATGTAGGTGGCTCAAGGTCTCATCATTACCAAACACTTTTAAAAGATTTTGGCATAAGCACAGTTTTGGCTGGTTATGAATTTGCCCATAGAGATGACTATGAAGGCAGAGAAGTTATTCCAGACATTAAAATTGACGCTGACAGCAAGAACATTGAAAGCATTACAGTTGAAAAAGACCCTAAATACTATAAGGTTTTCTTAAGTGATGAGCAAAAGGAAGCACTTGCAGAAAAGGGTGTTCAGCTCAACTATTACGAAGGTATGTTTAAGGAAATGGACGAAGGTTCAATTATTTGCGATGACTTGAACCATTTTGAAACAGAAGAGTTCCTTCGTATATTAAAACCAGATATTTTCTTCTCGGGCATTAAAGATAAGTTTGTTGCTCAGAAAAATGGTTTGCTTTCCAGACAGCTTCATTCCTACGATTACAGCGGACCATACTCAACCTTTACAGGGGCAGTGAAATTTGGTCAAGACATACTTATGGGATTATCAACACCTGCATGGGGATTGATTAGAGCACCTTGGAAGCAAATACCAAACTTAGAAGGCGCATTAGGAGGTGAGGAGTAATGCTTGATTATACAACAAAAGAAATAGCAGACAGAAGTGCTTTAACTATTAATCCGGCAAAAACCTGCCAGCCTGTTGGGGCTATGTATGCCGCTCTTGGGGTACATAAATGTTTGCCTCATAGTCACGGTTCACAGGGTTGCTGTGCATTCCACAGAATGTTTTTAACAAGACATTTTAAAGACCCTGCAATGGCATCCTCCAGTTCATTTACAGAAGGTGCTTCTGTATTTGGCGGTGGAAGCAATTTAAAAACAGCGGCAAAAAATATATTCGATTTATATAAGCCAGACATTATTGCTGTACATACCACTTGCCTTTCGGAAACCATTGGTGACGACTTAAATGCAATTATTACCGATATTGATATACCTGAAAGCAAGTATATAGTTCATTGCAATACACCAAGCTACAAGGGCTCTCATATAACAGGCTTTACAAATATGGTTTCAGGCTTTATTAATTATCTTTCTAAAAAATCCGGTGTGGCAAGCGAAAAAATTTGTGTTATGCCTGGTTTTGTAAACCCTGGTGACATTAGAGAGTATAAAAAGCTTCTTAAAGCAATGAAGGTGGATTTTACGATGCTGCCCGACACCAGCGGTGTTATGGATTCGCCAATGACAGGCAAATTTGAAATGTATCCTCAAGGAGGAACACGCATACCCGATATTATTGCTTTGGGCGACTGTAAAAAAACCATTGCTTTAGGGCTTCAAACTTCTGAGGCTTCGGCAGAAGTGCTTCGTAAAAAATGCGGTGTTGAATATGAAGCAATGCCACTGCCTATGGGTGTTGAGCTTACAGACAAATTTATTATGGCTCTTCAAGATTTATCTAAGGAAGAAATTCCTTATGAAATTGAAGAGGAAAGAGGTCAGCTTGTAGATATGATGTTGGATATTCATCCTTACACCTACGGCAAAACAGTAGCTATTTATGGTGACCCAGACACAGTTTTAGGCATAACTGCATTTGTGCTTGAGATGGGAATGATTCCTAAATATGTTATAACAGGGACACCAGGAGTGGCGTTTGAAAAGAAAGCAAAAGAGTTATTTGATAAATTTGCAGTGACAGACTGCATTGCAAAAGCCGATACAGACTTATTCTACCTTCACCAGTTAATAAAAAATGAAAAAGTAGACTTGCTAATTGGCGGAACTCATGGTAAAACTATTGCAAGGGCAGAAGATATTCCTTTGGTTAGAATGGGATTTCCTATTATCGACCGTTATATACATTCCTATATGCCTTTAGTTGGCTATAAAGGTGCAATGCGTATGGCAGAACAAATTGCCAATGCATTAATGGATTATCAAGACAGCCACTGCGATGAAAAAGATTTAGAAGTAGTAATGTAATTTATAAAGAGCTTTTGACAAAGACGTCGGTTTTTGTTAAAAGCTCTTTTTAATTTAAATCAAAGCCCATAGTCTAGGTGAACCCAAGCCCTAAGCTATGGATATTGTTATTTATAGAAAAATTGGAAACGATGGTTTAATGTTATCAAAAAATTAATTTACAAAAAATTTAGTTGCTCCATAGCATTTTATTGCAGAAAATGCCCTTTACGCTCCATTTTTTGCCGCTAAATCTAAATTTATTTTTTGATATTTGAAATAAACAGCGTTTCCTTAGAAAATACAGCGAAGGAAGTGGGTTTATGGACAAAATTTTAGAAGAAAGAAAGCAGTCCATTGTTTTGAAAAATGATGTTGGGTGCTGTGGAACTGGAATTAACTGCGATTCCAATAGCGTGTCTGGTGCTGTAAGCCAAAGAGCTTGTGTATACTGTGGGGCAAGAGTTGTATTAAACCCAATTACGGATGCTTTTCATATTGTACATGGACCCATTGGCTGTGCCAGCTACACATGGGATATTCGGGGAAGTTTAACCAGTGATGATGATGTATTTAGAACCAGTTTTTCAACAGATTTAAGGGAACAGGATGTAATATTTGGCGGTGAGAAAAAACTGGAGGCGGCAATAGAAGAAACTGTAAGCAAGTATCACCCTAAATTAATATTTGTTTATGCAACTTGTATTGTTGGGGTTATTGGTGATGACGTTGAAGCAATTTGCAAAAGGATGTCCCAGAAGTACGATATGCATGTAGTGCCTGTAAAATCTCCAGGGTTTTCTGGAAATAAATCCACAGGGTACAGAATGGCATGCGATGCTATCATGCAAGTTATTTCCCAATACAAAGACCAACCAAAGGTTCAGGGAATTAATATTTTAGGCGATTTCAACCTTGCAGGAGAGATGTGGATAATTAAAAGCTATATGGAAAAGATAGGAATTAAGGTTTTATCCACCTTTACAGGGGATGCCAATTTTGAAAGCATGAAAAAATCATCTGCCGCAACCCTTAATATTGTGCAGTGTGCAGGCTCTAGCACCTATTTAGCAAACCGAATGCAAGAAGAAATGGGAATTCCATTTGTAAAGGTAAGTTTTTTTGGCGTAGAGGATACAACAGCTTCCCTTATAAAGGTTGCCGACGCTTTAGGCGATAAAACAGCCAGAGAAAAAGCCATTAGCTTTTGCAAAGAAGAAAGTGAAAAAATTGAAGGTTTTCTTAACCAATATAAGCAGAATTTGCAAGGAAAAAAAGCGGCAATTTATGTTGGCGGTGGCTTTAAGGCAATTTCCCTTATTAGGCAGTTTAGGGAATTAGGCATTGAAACCGTAGTAGTTGGAACGCAGACAGGGAAAAAAGACGAATACGAAGTGATTGAAAGTATTGTTGAAAAAGACACAGTAATATTGGATGATGCAAACCCAGCAGAGCTTGAAAAGTATATGAAAGAAAAGAATGCAGATATTTTAGTTGGCGGTGTAAAGGAAAGACCTCTTGCTTACAAATTAGGCATTGCATTTTGCGACCATAACCATGAAAGAAAGCACCCGCTTGCTGGCTTTGATGGAGTTGTGAATTTTGTTACCGAAATAAATGGCAGTATCAATCACCCTGTATGGCAGTATATGAGGCAGAAGGAGGCGTTTACATATGAGTAAAACTAAAATAGAACCAATGGTTAGTTTAAACACAAATCCTTGCAAAATGTGTATGCCATTAGGGTCGGTTACGGCTTTTTACGGAATAAAAAACTGTATGTCAATTTTGCATGGCTCACAGGGGTGCAGTACATATATAAGAAGGCATATGGCAACCCATTATAACGAACCTGTGGATATTGCTTCATCTTCCTTAACGGAAGAGGGAACGGTTTTTGGCGGAGAGAAAAATTTATTAAAGGGTTTGAAAAATTTAATTGAAATTTATCACCCAGAGGTTATTGGTGTTTCTACCACTTGCCTTGCAGAAACCATTGGCGAAGACTTGCCTAGAATGATTGGCAAATTTTATACAGAAAATCCAGAACATAAAAATATAGAAATTATTCCTGTAAAATCTCCTGGCTATGGCGGAACACAGTATGAGGGATATTTTAGTGCAATTTACAGCATTGTAACAAATGTTGCTGCGCAAACACAGGCTAACGATTACGTTAACGTAATTACAGCACCCCTTACACCAGCAGACACAAGGTTTTTAAAGCAAACCTTTGAAATGTTTGGAATGAAAATAATACTTTTGCCAGATGTATCTGAAAATTTAGACGGAGTTTACCAAGAGGAATACAACAAACTTCCAAAGGGCGGAACAGCCATTAGTGATATAAAGAAAATGGCAGGTGCTAAAGCTACAATAGAGTTATGCAGTGTTGAAATGAAAGATTCTGCGGGAAAATATTTGGAAGAAAAATTCTATGTGCCTTGCTACAGGGTTAATATGCCAGTTGGATTAAGGGATACGGATATTTTTTATGACTTACTTTCCAAACTAAGTGGAAAGGCAATTCCACAGGAGGTCAAAAACCAACGTGGCAGATATTTAGATGCCATGATTGATTCTCACAAATACAACGGCGAAGGTCGTGCTGTAATTTTCGGTGAACCAGACTATGTAGTTTCAACAGTTAGGCTTTGTGCAGAAAATGGTGTAATGCCGTTGGTTGTTGCCACAGGCTCTGTCTGTTCAAACTTAAAGGAATTGCTGAAAGATGAAATTGATGACCTTGCTAAAAGGTATTTTATAGATCGATATGAAATATTAAACGACGTGGACTTTAAAACAATAGAGACCATGGCGGCAGAGCTTAATGCAAATCTTTTAATAGGCAGTTCGGACGGAAGAAGAATGGAAGAATCACTGGAAATTCCATTAGTAAGAAGAGGTTTCCCAATACACGACAGAGTAGGCGGGCAAAGGCTTAGAATGTTGGGTTATGAAGGCTCATTGGATTATATGGAGGATATTGCAAATGCTGTGTTATCCAAAAAGGAAACGGAGTTTAGAGAAAAAATTCATGACAAGTATTATGAAAAAGGTATTAAGGAAGAAAAAGCAACACAGCCTTTAACAGAAGAAAAAGCAAAACAGCTTTTAATGGAAGAGAAAACAAAAAATCATCCTTGCTTTAACGGATGTGCTTCAAATACGGCAAGAATGCATTTAGCAGTGGCACCAAGGTGCAATATTCAGTGTAACTACTGTGTTAGAAAGTTTGATTGCCCAAATGAAAGCCGACCAGGAGTAACTTCAAAAATTCTTACACCAATAGAGGCATTGGAAAAGTACAAAATGGTTAAAAAGGAAATGGATAATTTGAAGGTGGTTGGAATTGCAGGCCCTGGAGATGCGTTGGCTAACTTTGATGAAACCAAAAAGACTTTAGAATTAATTCGTGATTTTGACCCAGAAGTGACCTTTTGCTTATCCACCAACGGACTTATGCTTCCCCAGTATGCCAATGAATTAATAAGGTTAGGGGTAAGCCATGTAACAGTTACAATTAACGCTGTGGATATTAACATTGGTGCAAAAATTTATAAACATATAGACTACAACGGAATTCGTTTTGAAGGTGAAAGTGCGGCGGCTATTTTGCTTGCAAATCAGTTAAGCGGATTAAGAATTCTTACTGCGGCGGGAATAATTTGCAAGGTAAATATTGTAACCCTTAAAGGTATTAACGATAAGCATATTCCAAAAATTGTGGAAACAGTAAAAGAAATAGGCTGTTATATTACCAACATTATGCCGTTTATTCAGGTAGAAGGTAGTGCATTTGAGCATTTGGAAACCTTAAGCAATAAAGAGATAAACGAAATAAGAACCCTTTGCGGTGAGACTATGAAGCAGATGTACCATTGCAGACAGTGTAGGGCAGATGCCATTGGAACGCTAGATAATGACAGGTCGTTGGAATTTTCAGGGTGCAAGGGCAGTTGCAGTTCACAAAAAATTGAAGAAGGAACAAGCTATACCTTTGCCGTTGCTTCAAAAAGCGGTATGTTGGTAGATACTCATTTTGGTCACGTTTCTGAACTTTACATATATGAATATAAAAACGGCGATGTGCGTTACAAGGAAAAAAGAGAAATTAAGAAGTATTGCACAGGTGAAGAAAACTGCGGTGAAGAAAAAGACAAAATAGAAAGCATAATGAAAGCCATTGGAGAATGCGACGGAGTTATTGCAATGAGAATAGGGGAAGCACCAAAAGAAAAGCTTAGAAAAAAGAACATCAAAGTGTTCTCTACATACGACAGAATAGATGAAGCAGTAAAGAGTGCGGCACAGCAAATGTGTTAATACATTCAGTATACTTTAAGGAGGAATTTTTATGGTACAGCCTAAATATCATGTTTTTATATGCACAAGTTGCCGAATTAACGGACAGCAGAAGGGGTATTGCTTTCAAAAGGGAGCAGTTGGCTTGGTAGAAAGATTTATGGAAGAAATAGAGGACAGAGATATGTCTGGAGAAGTGGTTATTAATAACACAGGATGTTTCGGTATCTGCGAGAAAGGGCCGATTGTTGTGGTGTATCCTGAAGCGGTTTGGTATGGAAATGTTACCGCAGACGATGTGGAAAGAATTTTTGATGAACACTTTGAAAAGGGAGAACCAGTGAAAGACTTAATGATTTAAAGAAATTACCTTTAAACTGCGCAGTGGGGTGAGAACGTAATGATAAGAATAATAGACGCAACATTAGCTAATTTAGACCATTATAATGTAAGCCAAGAACAATTGTATGCATTTTGTAAGTATATTGGGCAGATTGGAATTGTGGATTTAGAAATATCCGTCAAAGCCTACCATATCATGAAAACTCTGCCTCAAGGAATTCGCTTTTACCTGCGCCTAGAACCATTTGATAAAATAAGCGATTATGCAGATGGTATTTATAAATACATCATTCCACATAGTAATAACATTGAAAAATGTGTAAGCAGTTTTCAGATAAACGATATAAAAGAAGTGGGATTGTTAAGGCAATATGCTAATTTAGACCACGTTAAAATTGTAGGGCTTGATGACCTTATGTGCAACAATTATGCATTTGTAATGAATGAAATAAGAACCATATTTGATGGTAAAACAATAAATTTTTGCCCCGAAAACACCTACGATTGTGCCAGTGCTTTATGTGTATTATGGCTTTTGGCAGGAGGCAAAGAAGTTACCACATCTTTTGCGGGAATCGGCAATTTAGCCGCAACGGAAGAGGTTTATATGGGAATGCATGTAATTAGCAGGTACAAAGTAAACCAAAGCCTTGCAGTGTTAGAAAACTTAACAAATTTGTATGAAGAGATTACAGACAATAAAATTTCTTCCATTAAACCTATTATTGGAAAAACAATTTTTCATGTAGAATCTGGAATTCATGTGGATGGTATTCTTAAAAATCCTGCTAATTATGAGGCTTATAAACCCGAATTAGTAGGAAAAGAAACCACAATTGTAATTGGTAAACACTCTGGCAGTAATTCAATTAAAATAAAGTGCAAAGAACATGGCATAAAGATAACGGATATGTCTAAAATTAATTGTATTTTGAAAAAGATTAAGCAGCTTTGCATGGAAAAACGAAGAGGATTAAGTGATGAGGAATTTTTGAAAGTAGTTTGCGAGGTGCTTGCCCATGAAAGAGAAAAGATGGATAGTTGACACAACCCTTAGAGATGGAGAGCAAAGCCCAGGAATAGCTTTTGCTCAAGAGGATAAAATTGAGCTTGCCATAATGCTGGATAAATTAGGGGTGCATGAAATTGAGGCAGGAATACCAGAAATGAAGGTTGAAAGCATTAACTACATAGAAGAAATAAAAAAAGAATGTCATAGTGCAAAAATTTCCTTATGGACAAGAATGAATGTGGAGGATGTTAAGTTTGCGGTATCTTTTAAACCCGATATTTTGCATATTGGTGTTCCAGTTTCCTATGTTCAAATTTACAGCAAGCTAAAGAAAAATAAGTTATGGGTACAAAAAACCTTGGAAGAATGTATGAAAATTACATCAAAGGCAGAGGTTGAGGTTACCGTTGGTTTTGAGGACGCATCAAGGTCTGACGAAGGGTTTCTTATGAGCATGGTGAAGCTTACAAAAAATTACGGAGGCACTAGAATTAGGCTTGCCGACACCGTAGGAATTCTTACGCCACAAAGGGCAGGCAGTTTGGTTAAAAAACTTGTGCAAGAGGCAGAAACAGAGCTGGAATTCCATGCACATAATGACCTTGGCATGGCGGTAGCAAATTCTATTGAAAGTGCAAAATGCGGAGCAAATTATATTGACTGCACTTTGCTAGGAATTGGAGAAAGAAGCGGAAACTGCGATTTGTATAAGTTTTTAAACTCCTGCGACAGAACCTTTGACTTTGGAATTGATAAAAATAACGTGAAAAAAATAGAAAAAGTGTTATTAACTAAAATATGCAGGGGTGAGTTAGATGATAGGTATACTTTTTAATGAAGAAGGAAGCTTGACGGATTTTTACAATGTTCATTGTATTAAAATATATGATAAAAAAGAAAACTTTCAGGTAGTTAAAACCATCGAAAACTTTACTTTAGACACGGCAAATCTTTCTGCCTTTAGAGGTGGCTTAAGCCAAATACTAAATGAGTTGAAAGAATGTAAAGTTTTGGTGGGAAGTGTTATAACAGGAATTCCCTTTTATTTTTTTAATCAAAATGGAATTAGTGTGTGTGAGGCAGAGGCGTTTTCCCAAGAATTATTAGAACAGCTTTACCAAGATTATGTACTTATTTCACCAGAAGAAAAAAATGATAAACAAGTGAATGAGGAAAAAGTAATTATGCCTATTGAGCCAATGCCAGTAAACAGTGACGGCGAATACTTTTTGGATTTTGTTGAACTGCAAAAAAACAGGCCAGAAATATCCTCTAAAAAAGCCTTGCTTCCCTTTTTTTATAATACTTTATTCCAAAAGCTAACAATAGTATGCAGTCACGTAATGCCATGGTTGGAAGGATTTTTGCAACAAAGAAACCTTATATATAATGTAAAACGAGAAGACGGTAAATTCATTTTAGAAATTACACATAAAGTTTGCAAAGATTGAGGTGTTTTATGATTAAAACAAGTTATGGAGTTTTAACAGGCGAAACTGGAATTGAGTACCACAGTAACGGAAGTTTAAAGCAGTGTGCTCTGGAAGAAGAGTGCGCCTTAAATACACAATTTGGCATTCTAGTTCCAAAATATGAGGTGGATGAGGCAAGAACGAAAAACAGAAATTCAGTGGAATTTTATGATACTGGTGTGTTAAAAAGCATTTATCTTCAACACAAAACGGCAATACCTACATCCATTGGGCAAATTGAAGCAGAGTTAGTTACTTTTTATGAAAATGGAGCAATTCATAGAATATTTCCGCTATTTGGTCAAGTAAGCGGTTTCTGGTCTGAAGAGGAAGAAAAAAAATTAGCCCAAAACATTACAATTAATATGCCTACGGTGTATTTGGAAAATAAAATTTCATGCATTTGCTTTTACATGAACGGAGCAATTAAAAGTATATCCTTATACAGCGGTGAAACGGTAACAGCATTTAATAATGAAGTGGAGTATAAAGCCAGAATAGGAATTGCATTTTATGAAAGCGGGCGGATAAAATCTTTAGAGCCAGCAACGAATAGTGTAGTAAAAACACCAATAGGCGTTATTTTTGCATATAATAACGACCCAATGGGTATACACGGTGATGATAATTCCTTAAAATTTAACGAGGACGGAAGTATTAAAAAGGTAACAACTGTTGCTTCCTACATAGAAATTAAAGATAAAAAAGGCGTTATAACTGAGGTTAAAGCCATGAAAAAACCTAGTATGCTTGAACTTGATAAGTATGTAATAGTGCCTATTGCAATAGAATTTTATGAAGAAAAAATAGAAGTTACCGACAGCGATAAATGTAAAAAATGCTATGCTTATGCTGATTATAATATTTCTTCTGCTTATAATGAAGAGTATCAATTTGAAAATACGTGTACGGATTGTGCCGGCTGTAGTGGGTGCAGTTAACAAACTAAATGGGGTGGCTTATGGAAAAATTTATAATAAGATTAGTTATTTCCTCAAAATACTTAAAAGAATTAAACGAAAAGGAAATATTTCAAGGGTTAGAAAACGGTAAATTCTGTGTAGAATTTCCCACAGAAATTGAAGAAAACGAACCTCTTTCGGATTATATTGTTGCGTGCTGTGAAACAGCGCTAATTATGAGAAATTCAAAATATGAAATAGAAAATGCAAAGGAGTTAAACTGCGAATTAATGAAACTTGGGAAATCTGAAAAATCTTTTAACCTACTTATTAATATTAGCTACAATAATGAACAAAATGAATTCCATGACATTATGGTGTTTAAAGAAAATAAGGTTGAAAAAATGCTATACGAGTTTGAGCTGATGGGTGATAAAACTATGTTTGCCCTGTAGGGAATAACTAACTGAAAGCCATGTTGCCAAGCATGGCTTTTTCCATGTAATGGCTTATTCAGCTTTAATATACAAGTGAAGACCAAGTTATTACCGAAGAATATACTGCCTTTTTGGCTTCATTTAAATCTCGTGTTTCAATGGCATCCACTAGTTGCTTGTGCACTTCATAAGCAATTTTTCCGTGTTGTGTTTTATGTGTGGCCTTTATTGATAATTCAAAAAATTCAAGTATAAAATTATACACTTTTTCTAACATCATGTTATGAGAGGCCTTGCTTAATATTTTGTGAAAATCGATATCATTTTGTGCAATTACAGAAGAAGGGCAATCTGAATTTACAAGCAGCCTAAGTTCATTTAAATTTTCATACAGTGCAGTTCGGTCTTCTTCATTTTCATCGTAATGTATAATTACAAGCTCCATTACATTTTTTTCCATGACGGCTCTAAATTCTATAAGTTCCTCTAGGTTAGGGTTACACAAAAGTAAGGATGTTAAAAATGAATCAATTGCAGTTGTATTGGAATTTTGAGATACATAAGTTCCATTTCCAACCTTAATTTCTATCAAACCAAATGCCGATAGTATCTTCATTGCTTCACGCACACTGCTGCGGCTTACATTTAATCCTTCTGCAATTTCTGTTTCAACAGGAATTTTGTCACCGGGCTGCAACTTTTTTTCCATAATTAGTGACCTAATGCTGTTTACAACTATATCAACTGCGGATTCTTTTTTTCTTGGTTCAAATTTAAGCGACATATAATATACCTCTCTATAATTTAAAATCATTTCAGTGTTTCAAAATGAAAAAATGAATATAAAAACATACTATACCAAAGATAATTTTTTATCAAGACAATTTATATGTACAAATTTCACAATAAATTCTACATTTTTTTATAAAAATAGTCATTTTTACTTAAAATAATTGACATATAATTCCAACAGATGTATATTGTCCATATAATAATCATCAGACGAATTATGAATTATAAATTAGCTTGATGATTATAATTGAGCGTCATTATTCATTCTTTGAGGGGGAATTCTTATGAGGAAAAAAGTTTTAGGAGTTATGTTGGCGGCAGTATTAGTGGTTTCATCATTTTCTGGCTGCAGTTCGTCCGCTAAAAGTGTAAGTGCAACTCCAGCACCAGCAGCTCAAGCTGCAGCTGAGGAAAAAAAGGAGGACAATGGTGAGTTTGCACTTGAGAAAAAGGATTTTGTAATTGGTCTTTCAAATTCATATTTTGGTAACACATGGAGAAAGCAAATGGTTGATGCATTTACAGCAGCTGCCGAAGAAGCAAAAGCGGCAGGATACATCAAAGATTTTGAAATTCAAAATGGGGATGGTACAGTAAATTCACAAATAGCGCAAATTAACAGTTTCATACTTAAAGGTGTAGATGCAATTTGTATTTGTTCAGCTTCAGAAACTGCTTTAAATAGTGCAATACAAGAGGCATTGGATGCAGGCATAACTGTTGTTGCCTTCGACTCTATCGTGAATTTAGATGGGGTTTACACAATGGATTATCCTTGGGCAGATATTGGAAAAGCAAGTGTAGATTTTATGTCTAAAAAACATGATGGCAAGGGTAACTACATAGTTGTTAGAGGTGTATCTGGTGCGGCTCCAGACCAAGGCATTTACAAGGGAATTACAGAAGAAATTGGAAAATATCCAGATATGAAAATTGTTACAGAAGTTATTGGTGAAGCTAGTGCAACTGTAACACAGGAGGAACTGCTTAAGGTTCTTGACAGTTACCCAGAGGTTGATGGTGTAATTACTCATTGCGGTGGAGATGCCATTGGTGTAGTAAACGCATTTGACCAGCTTGGCAGGGAAACACCAACAATCATTGGCGATAATACAGGTGAATTTATACAGTGGTGGCTTGGTCAAGATGGCTATGAAACATTAAGCCAGGGTTCAACACCAGGTTGTGGTGGTGCGGCATTTTGGGTTGCACTGGATATTCTTAACGGATATGATGTTCCTCAAGACATGATGCTTGCAATTCCACAGGTTACAAAAGATAATCTTCAAGATTACAAAGACCTTCAGGCTGGTGAATTTATTTCACCAAACTTCACAAATGAATATGTAATTGAAAATATAATAGAGGCTGCAAGATAAGTATACAGATAATAAGGGTTGCTCTAATGCAGCCCTTATTTATTAAAAAAATCCATGAAAGAAGGAGTTCTTTTGGAAAATAATCAATGCTTTCTGGAAGCAAAAGATATATTAAAAATCTATGGACCCACAATTGCAGTAAACCACTTAGATATAAAAATAAACAAAGGCGAGGTGCTGGCTCTTGTTGGAGGAAATGGCGCGGGCAAAAGCACCATTACAAAAATATTATCAGGCGTTATAAATTGCGACAACGGAACCATTTTTATAGATGGTGAAGAAATAGATGTTAATAAATACACCCCTTCTGATGCCAGAAAGAAGGGTATTTTCGTCGTTCATCAGGAATTATCTCTGTGTAAAAACTTAACTGTTTATGAGAATTTTTATGTTGAGCAATACCAGCAATTTGGAAAAGGCTTTAATTGGAGAAAACAGGCAAAAGAGCTTGCAAAAAAGGCTCTTGATGAGGTTTTTCCTAAAAATACAATTGATGTTAATGCCGGGCTTTCAACATTAAGTATTGCTCAACAGCAGATGGTGGAAATCTCCAGAGCAATGATTACACCAGACTTAAAAATGATTGTATTAGATGAACCAACGTCTTCTCTTCCTGCGGAAGAAACCAGCCAGCTGCAAGAATATATTAAAAAAACGGCAGCCAAAGGTATTGCATTTATTTATATATCTCATCGTTTAAAGGAAGTAATGTATCTTGCGGACAGAGTTTTTATTATGCAAAACGGTGCTAAAAAGCACGAATGCACCATATGCGAAACCGATGAGTTGGATATGGTTAACCGTATGGGAAGCGGCATAGGAAGTATAGATACACAAAAGGCTGTGAAAGAAACCCCAAAAGCCAATGAAAACGTTGGCGTAAAGTTCAGCGATTATTCATTAGGCATGCTAAAAAACGTTACTGCACAAATGCATGGCGGTGAAATTGTATGCTTAACTGGCTTAGAGGGAAACGGACAGCTAGAAATGCTTCATGAAATTTTTTATAAAGCTGGGAAGAGGAAAAGTGGTCTTGAAATTACGGGACGTGTTGCTTATGTTGCAGGAGATAGGAAAAAGGAAGGCAACTTTCCGCTGTGGTCAATAAAGGATAACACTATTATTTCAAACATTGCAAACAATCCTCTTTTTAAGCCGTTAAACACTAAAAATGTAACAGAAATAGTTGAAACATGGAATCATCGCTTAAAAACAAAGTGTAACAATACGGACGAATCTATCACGAGCCTTAGCGGCGGTAATCAGCAAAAAGTGTTGATTGCAAGAGCCATGGCTGTGGATGCTGATATTATTTTGTTGGATGACCCAACAAGAGGCGTTGATATTGAAACAAAGCTGGAGCTTTACGAGGTATTTCGAGAGGCGGCGAAAAATGGAAAGCTAGTTGTTTGGAGAACTTCTGATGATGCGGAACTGGAGTACTGCACCAAACTTTTTGTAATGACAAAAGGTACGGTAGGAGCAGAATATGAACACGGAAAATATGAACATAGTGATATTTTAAAGGTTGCCTTTGAAAACCAAGAAAAGAAGGATATAGAAAATTTAGTTGAAAAAAAGATGAAGCAACCAAAATTATACTTATTTGCACTTATTACCACCATTATTTTATATGGAATTTGTGGTTATCTATCCCCAATGGTACTTACAAAGCGAGGAGTAGAGCTTTTAGCCGTAGGGTATGCACCATTTATTTTCTGTGCTTTGGCACAAACCTTCATTATTGGGTTAGGGCATATCGATCTTAGCGTGGGCGCGTTTATGGGATTGGTAAACGTAGTTACCGCTACTATTTTGGACCAGAATACGGGGTTTGGTATTGTCGCATTAATTATACTACTTATTGCTTATTCACTTATGGGTCTATTTATTTACTGGAGGAATGTTCCGCCTATTATTGTAACTTTAGGTATGAGCTTTGTATGGACGGGTATTGCATATAATCTACAGGCAATGCCGGGCGGTCATGTACCAGAATGGATGGTAACACTATTTAATTTTAAAAATCCAGTGCTAAAGGGAGTCCTTATTTGGCTTATCATTTGTGTAATTGTATCTGTCATTATATATCGCTCCAAGTATGGCACTGTTTTAAGAGGTTTTGGAAACAACGATAATGCAATGATTAACAGCGGTTGGTCTAAAGCGAAGGCATTTTTTATGATTTATTTCATCGCAGGTTGTTTTGCAATGATGGGCGGATTTGCTCAATCTGGCATTACAGGGGCATCGGATGTGAATGCCTCAAGTACCTATACTATGCTTACGGTTGCGGCGGTTATTATTGGCGGCGGCTATTTCAGCGGCGGTGTAGTTACCCATGTAGGGGCTGTGTGCGGAGCAATTTCCCTTACAATGGTAAGTATTTTATTAGGTCTTCTTAGGGTAAATACAGATTTTACAGCAACTGTTCAAGGGCTTGTACTTATTGTAATACTCTCTATAAGGCTTATTAAAAAGGGGGTAAAGAATAATGAATAAAGGGTTATCCTATATAAAAGAAAATACTTGGGTTTGGGCACTAATAGGTTCGGCAATTTTATGGCTGTCTATGGGTGTTTCGTCAGGGCAGCTAGGCTTTAACAGCCTTATATCCAATGCCAATACCGCTTCATTCCTTGCAATTATGGCGTTTGGGCAGATGTTGGTGGTTACTTCGGGAAGGGGTGCAATCGACCTTTCAATTCCAGGAGTGCTTACCTTAATGGCGTTTGTATCCATGAGTATTATTAACGGACAAAATTCTATGGTTATTCCAGCGCTTGCGGCAGTAGTTGTAATTTCTGCATTTATTGGCTTTATAAATAGCCTTATGGTTATTTATTTACAGATTCCTGCCATTATTGCAACCATGGCAATGAATTACATTTTAACAACGGCGGCACTGTTAATTAATAAGAATTTTTCAATATTTAACGTTGCACCACTGTTAAAGGGTTTTCTTAAGGCAAAACTTTTAGGAATAAATTTAAGCATTATTCTAGCAATACTTTTAGGGGTCTTATTTGCTTTTCTGCTTAAAAAAACCTCCTATGGTAAATCCCTTGTGGCATTAGGGCAGAACAAAACTGCCGCTAGTTTAGCAGGAGTTAAAACTATAAAGGTTGAAATGCTTACCTATATGATGTGTTCTGTACTTGCAGGCATAGCAGGCTTATTAATTTCAGCCAGAGTAGGAAGTGCGGTACTTGGTATGGGTGATACCTATACTATGGACACCGTTGCGAGCATAGTAATTGGTGGAACGCTTATTTCAGGAGGGAAAGCAAATGTTCCGGGAACATTGGTCGGCTGTCTTTTTCTCGGACTAATTAGTGCCGCAATGCAGATTATGGGGTTCTCAATTGGTGCACAAAATATTGCAAAAGGGATTCTTATTATTTTTGTACTTATGTTAGGCACATTTCAAAGGAAAACTTCAAGATAGAGGAGGACTTAAAATGATTATAGATGTTCATTCACACTTGGGTGAGGACTGCGTATTTGATGAAGAATTGGACGAAAGAGGATTACTGGATGCTTATGCTGAACATGGCGTAGACGGAGGAATTGTACAGCCATATCTTCCAAGAATTTATATTGAGGACCATCAAGCCATTCATAACAGAATATATGAGCTTACGAAAACAAAAGAAAAAAGAATTTGGGGTATGGCTTCCATAAACCCGCATTTTAGACCAGCAGATTACGACAAAGAGGCATACAGATGTATTAAAGAGCTTGGTTTTGTTGGCATAAAAATTACACCCATCGGTCATGCAACGCATCCTTCTTCAAAAGACGCAATGCACGTTTGGGAAGTGTGTCAGGATTTAAAAGTACCTATTATGATTCATACTGGTGCTGGTGTGCCTTTTTCAGACCCAATGAGTATTGCTAAAGCCCTTGAGGCTTTTCCAGATGTAACTTGTGTTATTGCCCATGCTGGAAGTGAAATGCATAATCAACAGGCAACGTATTTGGCAAAAAAGTATGAAAATGTATATCTTGAGCCTAGCTGGGTTGGAGTTTTAGGGGTAATGAATATGATAAACCAACTGGGCTGTGACAGAATTCTTTATTCTTCGGATAATGTGTTTAATATGCCTGTTGAACTGGCTAAATACAGGGCGTTAATTAAAGACAAAAGTGAACTGGATAAGGTTATGTATAAAAATGTTTCAAGAATTTATAATTTGGGTGTATAGAATTATAAGTTTTATATAATATTTTCCCTAAAGTATAGAAGATTAAAATAAAAGTTGTAAAAAATAAGGAGTGATAACGTGAAAAGAGATTTACTGGTTAAAAAAATTAATGATGCTGTTGAGTGTTTGGAGGAAACACTAATTGATTTTGCAGTGGAGATATTTTCAATTCCAACACAGAATCCACCAGGAAATAATTATGAAAAATGTACTAAAGCCATTGGAAGTATGATGGAAAAAATGGGAATGGACGTTCAGTACATATCCGTTCCGCAAGAAAGGCTTAATGAAGTTGCTCCAGATGGCATGGGTCTTCCCAGAATTAATGTTGTTGGCACACTTGAAGGAAAATCTGTTCGTCCAAATATCCATTTTACAGGTCATTACGATGTAGTTCCCGAAGGCGAAAATTGGATTCACCACCCATATGGATGTGATATAGAAGACGGAAAAATTTATGCCCGTGGCTCTGCTGACCAAAAAAGTGGTATCGTTTCCCAAATTATTGCTATCAAGGCACTGCAAGAAGCAGGCATTCAACTGAAAGGTACAATTTTAAGTTCTGCTTCTTGCGACGAAGAAAGCGGTGGAAAAGGCGGTGTTGGCTATATGGTGGAACAAGGCTGGTTTCACAAAGAAAACACCGATTATTGCATTATAACTGAATGCCTTGATGTAGATAAGGTTTGCCTTGGCCACAGGGGAACGGTTTGGTTCGATATTAACATTGTGGGGAAACAAAGCCACGGAAGTATGCCAAGCCAAGGAATTAACCCAATTGAGTTTGCCAATTTACTGTTAAATAACATAAAAACAGACATAGAGCCTTTAATTGCAGAGCTTTCGCCTTTGCCAATTAATCCGCCGGAATGTAAAAAAACAACACTTACTGTAACCATGATTCATGCAGGGGAAAAGATAAACACAGTCCCTCCAAGCTGTAAAATTAGTTTTGATTGGCGTCTGATTCCCGAACTTAGTGTTGAATGGGCAAAATCAAAAATAGAAGAAGTCTGCGAAAAAACAATGAAATCAATGCCTGGTATATCATATTCTATAAAATATCATTTGGAAGATAATCCAACTTTGGTTTCAAGCGATACAGAGATTGTTCATACCGTTATGGCTGCAGGTGAAACGTTCCTTGGCAAAGAAATGGAATTTTCCGTAAGCCCCGGCATGGATGACCAGAAGTATATTGTGCATAAAGGTGGAATGGAGCAATGTATTGTTTATGGTCCAGGACGACTGACGCTTGCACATAAGTCTGATGAATATGCAGTGATAGAGGAAATGAAGGCCTCTGCAAAAATTATGGCATTAACTGCTGCCGAGCTATTGGGAGTTGTTGAATAAAGATAAATGCATCTATTGCAATTATAGATTGAAGGCAAGATGTTAAATTATGTAAGCTTCTTATATGATGTGGCGTATATAAAAAACGAATTATATCAATAGAATATAATTCGTTTTTTATATTGCAATTCCGCTCTTTATGGAGAAGAAACAGATTCTGTAAAACACGCTGTAACCTGCTTATGTCTTCAAAATACTAAATTGCTTATTACTTCAACTTAAATAATTAACTTGATACTAAAATAATCTAAGCTGGACATTAATATTTATCACTTTACATCCCATCTTCAATTAATAATGCTTGAAGTTCAGGGTTTTCACCGGCTAAACCTATAGCATAAACTGTGTAGTATTTATCTGCTTCCAGAGGAACGTCAGGTACTGTAAGAACTGCATCCTCAGTTCCGGCAGCTCTAACTTGCAAGGTATATTCCATAGGCATAACATCGGTGTAAGGTGTAATTTCCATAAATGAAGTATCACTAAAAACAATGCTTCCATCTGGCAATGTAATGTCCACGGCAGGAGCATTGGGTGAAAGATGTAAAAATCGTATCATAGACCTTCCAGTAATTAAATCCTCATCTACATCATTAATGGCAAGAAATTCGATATCATTAAGATTTCCAACTGCCGCAACAGTTGATACGGAATTATTATCAACAGTTAATGAGTCAGATAAAACAGGGGAATCTTTAGTTCCGGCAACATATAGAGCTATTTCGTAAGTTCCCTCAGGTACAGTTAAATAATCTGTATAATCACCAAAAGCAAGATTATCTACTATCATTTCATCGTTAACATATAAATCAACATTAGGTGCATCAGGAACAGCATGAATTGCACGCACACGGCCAACAGGCATTTGTCTTTGAAAATATACGATGTGTTTATACATGGTTTACCTCTATAAAATTAAAATATGGTACAATATATGCCTTTATAAATCTGTTTGTGATATTTTTTATAGTTCTTAGATTTATAAAAGATATAAATGTTATTAATAATAAAAAGAAATAGCTAACAAATCCCTGATTTAAGGTGAAATTCATGAAAGAACTTCATGAAAATACAAATAAATATTTGTCTTTAAGCCTTATGTAGGTATGGAATGTACAAGAAAATTCTGGTATAATCACTCTTGCGTACATTAAGTAAACGTAAGCAAAAATGAATAGAAAATAATGAAAATAATTTTGTAAATCATTTATGGAAGAAATTTTGAAATTGATTTCTTTGGCATATAAAGGAGATAGGCAGAATGGAGGATTTTTATGGAACAACAGTTTAATCTTTATAATTTTTACCAGGACATAAAGAAGGAAAATATAATGTTTTGCTATAGTGGACCCATTTCCCAGAAAACAATTGAGGGTATTGGCTACACATTGAAAATGGATTTAGAGATAAAGGAGACAAGCATGACCATTTCTCAATCTGTTTTCTCAATATTTATTGAACAGATGCAAAATGTTATTAATTATTCAGCAGAGAAAATAGTGAAAAACACAGAGTATGAAAAAGAACTTAAAGTTGGAATTATTTTGATTGGAAACCAAGAGGACAGAATATATGTTTATTGCGGTAATAAGGTTTTTAATAGTGATGTAGAGCGACTAAAAGAAAGAATTGAAGAAATACGTTTTCTTGATAAGGATGAACTTAAAGCTTTATACAAAGCCCGTAGAAAAATGGAGTCAGCGGAAGGAAGCAGAGGAGCTGGTCTTGGCTTTATTGAGATGGCAAGAAAAGCAAGAAAGCCAATTGAATATTCTTTTCAAAATTTAGACGAAACGTTTTCTTTTTTTGCAATAAAAGTTCTGATTTAAAGGGGGAATAACTTAAGATATGAATGATTTAATTATTGAAAAAACATTATCAACACCAGATATAAATTTTAGCTTTGCGTCAAGAAAACTTAACGTTGAAGGAGAATCTTTTCCAGAAAATGCGGTGAAGTTTTATGAGCCCATTATTAACTGGATTGAGGAATATTTTATGACGGTAGGGGATGAAGAAACGGAAATTAATTTTGAAATTATTTATTTTAATTCAAGTACTTCAAAAATATATATGATGATTTTTAGCATGTTGGATGAATTGGTGCAAGATGGGAAAAAAATCACCGTTAATTGGAGAGTTTCCAGAGAGAATGAGACTGCAATTGAGTGCGGCGAAGAGTTTATGGAAGATCTTGAATTTGTTGATTTCAAGATTGAATATATAGGAGAATAATGATATGCCGAATGTGTTTTACCAAGAGGAAATAATTCTAAGGAATGCTCAAGAGGTATTAAAATCTGGACAAATAGAGACTGAAAAAGATAAAGTGCTGTATGAAAATCTTCTTCATGAATATACCAATCTGTTAATTCAAATGAAACGTGTTGTAAAAATATCCGATAAAATAGGTGGTCAGTTAAGCAGTTCTCTACATTCCATAGATGAAATGTCAAAAATTGACTATCTTACTAATTTATACAACAGGCGGTATTTTGATGACTTATTGGAAAAGGAATGGGAAAATGCCGTTAAGACGGGCAGCAGCATATCCGCTTTGATGATGGATGTAGATAGGTTTAAATGTTACAACGATACATATGGACATATTGCCGGGGATAGAACTCTTCAAAAAATCACACAAGCAATACAAGATGCATTAAAGAAGGAATTTAATATTATTGCACGATATGGCGGAGAAGAATTTGTAGTATTAATGCCAGATACTAACGTTGCTGAAGCCAAGGCCTTTGGTAATAAAGTTAGAGAGTTAGTAAAAAACCTAAATATTCCGGTTAATGAAGAATTAGGAAATGAAATAGTCACGATTTCAGTGGGTATTGCATTCAATGAAGACAAAAGCATTAAATGTGCTAGGGATTTAATTGACTGTGCAGACAAGGCACTATATAGAGCCAAAGAATTAGGTAAAAACAGAGTTGAAGTATGGAGTTCAGATTTAGGTGGGGATTAATGAGACATAAAATAAAAAGTATAAAAGCAAAGTACTTAATAATAGGTTTCACTCTTTGTACTTGTGTTCTTGTTCCTATATCATTTTTTAGCTACATGGTTGCCCAGCATATAACTGTGGATTTATCGAATAAAATGATTAGAGAAAAGACAGCACGTACAGCAAATGAAATTGATTATTGGTTTGAAAGCAGGCAGAAATTTATTGAGGATTTAGCAGAGGACATTGAAATATATGGAGATTTCAGTGATAAAAAGCTAGAGGAATTATTAAAAAGTAAAAGAGTGAAGTATGGAGAGGGTACAGTTGATTTATTCATTGGATTTAATGATAGTGAAGGAGCCGTGGTTAATGCTTCCCAATGGAAGGCGTCAGAAGACTATGAAGTTACCAAAAGGATATGGTATAAGCAGGCAGTAAAAACTGATAAAGTTATATTTACAGAGCCATATGTAGATGCTATGACAGGAGAGTTGGTAATTGCAGTTGCAAAAGCACTGCGCCATGACGGGGAAATAGTTGGTGTACTTGGCAGTGATATATATCTAACAGAGATAATGAAAGAAGTTGAATCTGCAAAAATTAGTGAAAACAGCTATGGAATGCTTTTAGATGCTAATGGAGGAATTATATCCCATCCAAATCCTGATTTTCAGCCAACAGAAGAAGGAGTGAAAAACCCCGAAGATATTCACTGGGAAGAATACAAAAACTTGCTCAATTCCATTTTTAACCTTGGAGAGTTGGAGAATATTGCAGTAAAAGACAATCTAGGAAAAACTGAAATTTTTAATTTTAGCAAAATATCATCAAATCAGTGGTATATTGGCATAGGTGTTAATGAGGCTGAATATCGTGAACCACTGAAAGGACTTTTAATTGGATTTTGCGGTGCAATTTCAATCTCGGTGCTTCTTTCACTTTTTATAATGTTTAAGCTAATAAAAAATATGGTGGAACCAATAAAGTCATTGAATGACACTGTTCGTGCATTTTCTTTAGATACTGGAGCGCGGGTGAATATTTCGTCGGAAGATGAAATAGGAGAGCTTGGAAGAAATTTTAATGAAATGGCAGATACAATTCAGAAATATGGACAATCCTTGGAAAAAATGGTGACGGAAAGAACGGAAGAACTGCAAAATAAAAATAACACCATAATGGAAAGTATTGAATATGCAAGAAGGTTACAAAATGCAATTATTCCTGATATCAGTAAAAAGTTTTGCATTTTGAAAGATAACAACTTCGCTATTTGGAGACCACGTGATATTGTTGGTGGAGATATATATTGGTGCAGGGGAAATGCGGATTTTGGATTAATTGTGCTTGCAGACTGCACAGGCCATGGGGTTCCAGGGGCGCTTATGAGTATGGCACTAAACTCCATACTGGACACTTCAATTCACCAGGAAATGTATAATAATCCGGCGAAGATGATGGATATTATATATGAAAGCTTGGAAGAAGTTCTTGGCCAGAACGAAACCGACTCGGAGATTAAAGACGGGGCAGATATTGGAATACTTTATGTTGATAAAACAAACAAAAAAATATTGTTTTGTGGGGCTAATCTTCATCTTTTTGTAGCATATTCTAAGGAAATACAAATGATTAAAGGTGACAGAGACAGTGGGAATGAAGTTAACTACCAGAACATAGAGATTCCGTTTGAAGAAAACATGGTTTGCTATTTAACTTCCGATGGATTTTTGGACCAGAATAAGGAAGAGAATACAGGAGGTATTGGGCGAAGAGGGTTCATTTCTTTAATAAGAAAAATTCATTTGCTGCCAATGCAGGAGCAAAAGGATTTTTTTGAAGCAAACATTGAAGAAAAGCTTGGCTTTGTATCCCAGAGGGATGATATTACAATAATCGGTTTGAAAGTGCAGGAAAATATTTAGCAAAATGCCAGAATCATATAACCACTATATAATAACAATATTGTTTGTTACTGTATAGTGGTTATTTTTGAATATGTAAAAATGAATAGAAAACAGAAACTAAAATATCTAATATAATTTAAACCAGTGATTAAAAATTAAGAAGCAGTTGGGCAAAAAGTGCAGAGGTGAAGAAGGTTCCAAACATAACCATAAGTGTTACAATTACGCCTCTCCAACCGATTTTCTTAAATTCTGACCAGCTTTTTCCAATTGAAACGCCAGTATATGCCAATACAGGGGTACAAATTGCCAACAAGTTTATTTTACTGCATGCATCCACAACATAACTGCTTACAGGGCTTGATGGAACTGCAATTAAAATTCCAATTATAGAAATATAGCAAATTGCTGGAATTTTAATGGGTATTATTTTTGCTAGAAACAAGCCAATTACGCTTATAGCAATTAAAATCAGCATTCCAGGTATTGCGGTTAAAATAGAGTTTCCAAAACCTACAAAATTACCTACCAACATTATTGAGCCGGAAATAAGCAGAACCAGCAACCATTCTAAAACTGTATCAAACGTACATGTTTTTTCCATAATATTCACTAATCCTTTCATTAAAAGCTTTTATTTTCAGTATTATTTTTTTTGATAAAATGAGGTTCTAACACTTTATAAAGTTTTTCTGTTAAAGGCAAGCCTAAGAAAATGGAAATATAAAGACCGCCAACGGTAGAAATTAGGTTACTGATACTAGCAAAAGCTGTTAGCGTGGTTTCCATTTCTGGGCGCATTTCTATTAGGGGTGCAAGGGCAGCTGTCATCATGCCGGCACTGCCACAGCCTGTTGCCATAGCATAAGCCTCAATAGATATTGGTGTTGAACTTGCCAATATGCTTGCAATTGCGCCCATGAATATTGTTCCGAAAACAGTTCCAACAACATACACAACCATAACACCTCTAAATTCAGGGGTGTCAGAACCATATTTCTCTGAAATTAATGCAACATTTGGTTCGCGTCCAACAGAATGTGTCATACCAATACATTCTCTTCTAAAGCCAAGTAAAAGAGCAACAGGAAGGGAAAAAAGTATGGTTCCTAAATTTCCGAAGTTCTGCAATATTAAAGCTGGACCGGCAGTAATTATGTCGTTAATAGCAACACCGCTGGTAATACTCATTTTTGCAATTAATAAAGTAATACCAATAGAAATTAGTGAGCTTGCATTGTCGGACTGTTGTTCTTTTAAAAATGTTACAGGTTTTAGTAAGTAAAGTGTAAGCCCAATGAGCATAGCGTAAATTAAAGGCAATAATGTAATATTTCCAGGGCCAATTGGAATTTTAAGAACTCCTATTTTTTCACAGACAATGGTGATGCCCAGTACGGTAAGGTATAAACGATAATCGCTCCACAGTTTTGGCTTTTTATCCATTTCAAATCCTCCATTCAATTTTTATATATTACTAAAAAGTTCTATCATTATTTTCCTGAAAAGCTAAATATTCATCTTTAGTCATAACAGGGGTAAAGCCGTTTAGAATATTTTTAGCCTCCGCCGCATTATCAAACAGCAAGTCAATAACAGTCATTGCCATGGCTTTTGCCGGAATGATACACGCAAGCTCAGTATCAATTACTTCAAAGTTTCTTGTGTGAAGAGCCCCTGTAACGCCGCCTATCATTGGGTGAATTGCAGGCATTAGATGAGAAACATCACCAAAATCGAAAGAACCTGTGAAGTCGCCACCTTCTACAATTTTTCCTTCCAAGCCTAAAAATTCAAGGTTATTTTTCATTAAGCTATCCAATTGGGTTTGTTTTAAAATAGGCAGATAGCCTGGAATATCTGTAATTTCAACCTGTGCGCCATTTGCCATTGCACCTGCTTTTAAGGCAGTATTAATTCTGTTATTTGCATCCAGAATACCATTAATGGTTCTTGCCCTTACGTAAGATTCCATCTCCACATCTGCAGGAACAACATTAACAATATCGCCGCCTTTTGTAATAATTGGGTGGAAGCGAACTCTTTCGCTTTCTTTAAAGGTCTCTCTTAACGCATTAACATTGTTAATGGCAAGAAGTGCTGAATTTAACGCATTAACACCTTCGTGAGGTGCAGACCCAGCATGTGATTCTTTGCCTACAAAATGAACTTTTTTACCAATGAATCCATTGCTTTCAGGGCCTATAAGTGCCTTATTTTCTCCTAAATCTAAGGAATGAAACATCATTGCCATGTCAATATCATCCAAATGGCCTTTTTTAATTAATTCTTGCTTACCGCCAAAATATGTAATTTTTCCCTCTTTTTTAAGTTCATTTCTGTAATCTAATTCGATAAATTCTTCTGCAGGTGTGGCAATTAAACAAATTTCTCCATCTAAATGAGAAAAAACACCGCTTTTAATTAAGCCTACCGCCGCACCAAGCATACCGCTAATTTGTAAGTTGTGGCCGCAAGTATGGGTGGCACCAATTGCGTTAGCATCTTTATGTTCTTTACAGCTAATTCCATCCAGCTCACCCATAATAGCAATACAAGGGCCTTTGCTTTTTCCTTGAATTTTGGCTTTACAGCCGGTTATAGCAATATTTTCTTCTGCCGAAAGGCCAAGTTCGGTTTTCATAAAGTTTACAACTGTTTCAGTTGTTTTAAATTCTTTATAGCCAAATTCGGGATTCCTATAAATTGTTTCTTTTAGTGCAAAAATCTTTTCCTTGTTTTCATCAATTGCTTTTATTGCACATTGTTTCAGTTCTTCTTTTGTCATCCTTTTCCGTTAGCCTCCTATTAAATAATTAATATTTACTAATTTAAGACATGTCTTTAATAAGTCCTTAATTGAACTATATTATAAAGTGGATAAATTTGTCAACAAAAAGTTTTACTATTACAGTAAATGTTAATGGAAAATACTAATTTCAAAATTTTATCGAGGTTAAATTTAACAATTATGCCATAGTATTTATACATCAAATATGTTATATTACTTGAAGAAATATAGTCTATTGCATTGGTGTGAAGGTTAAGTTAAACGAAGCAAAGACAAACTTGAAAGGAAAATAATTATGATTGTAGGCATTATTGGTCCAAGTTTATCTTGTAAAAAAATTCAAGCGGACTTAAGTGTTATTTCACCTAAAACAGAAACCAAACTTTACATAAGGGAAGCATCGTTAGACGCAATTGAAGTTGTTCAGCTTTGCGAAGAAGAGTGCGATGCGGTAATTTTTAGCGGAATAGCAATTTGTATAGGGGTAACAAGCAGATATTCCATGAAAAAACCCTATGAGTATGTTGTTAAAGACAGCACCAGCTTTACAAAAGCTTTTTTGGATATGCAAAAAGAGGGCTTTGAGCTGGATTACTTTAGTGTTGACGTAGCAGAAAAAAATGTTATTGAAGATGTTTTTTGCGAAATGGAAGTAAGCCCTAAACATATGTACTCTCGTCCTTTTGGTTCTTGTTATGAAAAAGAATTTATTGATTGGCATTTGAAATTATGGAAAGAAAAGAAGATAAAATCAATATTAACTGGCTTTGTATGGGCATATAGCTATTTGAAGGAAAATAACTATCCGGTTTTTTATCTAAGCACCAGTCGTTCTGCGGTAAGAAGTGCTTTTGAAAAACTAGAAAGCAGATGCGCCCTAAACGCAGCCCATTATTCTCAAATGGCAGTGGAAATAATACGGCTTACGGCGGCATCAGAAAACGAGGATAATTATTATTCTAACATGCTGAAAAAAAGCAAAACCGAGAATTCAATAATAGAATATGCACAGCAAATACAGGCGTCTTTTTTCAGTTATGGAAGATACGAATATATTTTATTTGCCAGCAAGGGCTGTGCCGAAAATGAGGAAAATTATAGGCTTCTATATAAACTTCAACACAGCATTGCACAAATTGGGTTTCAGTTTAATGCAGGAATAGGAACCAGCCTTACCGCTTATCAGGCAGAACGAAACGCCAGAAAAGCATTAAGCCAGTCCTTATCAACTACAGAAAACTACATTTTTTTGGTTAATGAAAAAGATAAGCTTTTAGGCCCTCTTGGAAACCAGCAACAACTGGAATATGAGTTGATTTCTACAAACTCAAAAATAATTGAAATAGCAGAAAAAACAGAAATGAGTACAGTGTCTATTTCCAGATTAATGTCCATCATTGAAATGAGAAAAGATTCGGTTTTTGACGCAGTGCAGTTGGCAGACTGTTTGCAAATTAGTGTGCGCAGTGCCAGAAGAATTCTAAATAGAATGACATCGGCAGGCTATGCAAAAACAGTTGCAAAAGAAAGCGGCACCGGCGTAGGCAGACCAAAAAGCTTGGTGGAAATTCATTTCTAGGGAAAGACTTATTACATTAAATTGATGTTTACATAATATTGTTTATCCTATTTACATTGCTAAAGTATGCGGTGGGTGTAAATGAAGTACAAAAATTGTATGGATATAAGGAAAATAGCCACACTTTTAAAGACTTAGGTCTAATAAGTGTGGCTATTTAGTATACATAAATAATTTTTAAGTTTATAGTAAGCCTACCATTCTCTCAAACCATATTGCTAAAAACGCCACAATAACAACCAATGCGGATATAATAAATCCGTGAAGCATAGGTTGAACTCCTGATTTTCTCATTTCTTTAAAACTTGTATTCAAGCCAATTGCAGCTAGTGCGGCTATCATAAGGAATTTGCTTAGCTCTTTCATAATTGAAGCTATATTTACAGGAATAACACCGAAGCTGTTCATTAAAGCCATTGCTAAAAATCCTACAATAAACCAAGGAAATAAGGATTTAATATCAATTTTAACATTTTCATTGTCTAAGGTGCTTGCTGCAAAGTGTTTTCTTTTTAGGTTTATGTTTATCAATGTAAAAATTATAACAGTTGGAATAATAGCCAAAGTTCTTGTAAGTTTAACCATTACTGCAAAATCGCCGGCGGCTTCGCTGAAGGCATATCCTGCGGCAACAACGCTGGAAGTATCGTTTACTGCTGTTCCAGACCAAAGGCCATATGTAACATCTGAAAGCCCCATTGCATGTCCTGCAATAGGAAAAAGAACAATCATAACCATATCAAATAAAAATGTGGCAGACATAGAAAAAGCAATATCTATATCCTCTGCATCAATGGCAGGGGCTATTGCGGCTATGGCAGAACCGCCGCAAATTCCTGTTCCGGCTGAAATAAGGTTAGACATTTTCCAGTTCAGTTTCAGTGCTTTTCCAATAAAGTGTCCGCCGCCAAAACAGGTTAAAAGGGTGAAGAGCATAACAAAAAGAGATACACTGCCAACGTGCATAATGGTGGTAATGTTTAGGCTGGCACCCAAAAGAATAATTGCAAATTTCAAAAGCATTTTTGAAGTGAATTTAATGCCAGGGGCAACAACTTCGTTTGGTTTGTTAATGGAGTTAATAATCATACCAATAAAAAGAGCCACCACTGACGCACTAATGAGATGAATTGGAAGACTATCTGCAATAAGCTTTGCAACTAAAGCAATCACCAGCGCAACAACCATTCCTGGGAAATAACTAATAATTTTTTTAAACATCATATAACCTCCTTAATACTTTCTTAATTTCACTTGATTATATTACCATATGGAGATAAAATAAATTAATTGTTTGGAATGGATTAATAACAAATTTTTATGGAGGAGCTATGGATACAAAATTACAAACATTTTTAGTGCTATGCCGTTTTATGAATTATAGATTAACTGCGGAAGAACTACACCTTACACAGCCAGCTGTAACAAAGCAAATACAGGCACTTGAGCAGTTATACCAAACCAAACTTTTTACATATGATGGCAGAAAGCTTGAGAAAACAAGTGCCGGCCTTCTTCTGGAGGAATATGCCCAGAGGCTTCAATACAATTATGAAGAAATTCAAAAAGCATTAAAGGGCAACGAAGAAGTATTTATTAGAATAGGTGCTACAAAAACCATAGGCGATTACGTGATAGGTGATTGGGTGGCAAAGTATTTATCTTTCTCAAACCACAGGTTATCCCTTATTATTGATAATACAGAAAGACTTCTGCACATGTTAGATTCTGCCCAGTTGGATTTTGTTATTCTGGAAGGATTATTTAACAAGAAAAAATATGATTTTCAACTTTTGAAGAAGGAGTTATTTGTTGGCATTTGCCCGAAAAATCATAGGTTTGCAGGTAAAAGAGTGTCTATTGCTGAAATTTTAAAAGAGGCAATTATTGTGCGTGAAGAAGGCTCGGGCACAAGAGATATATTGGAATTTGAGTTAAAACGTAATGGTTATGAATTGACCATATTTTCTAAAGTTACGTATATCAGCAGTTTTAAATTAATTAGGGAATTAGTTTTAAAAGGATTTGGAATTAGTTTTGTGTACAGTGCTGTAGTTGAAGATGCGAAGGATTCTTTTGCAACTTTCATGGTAGAAAACTTTAATTTTGAATATGAATTTAATATTGTGTATCTTAAAAATACTAATGCAAAAAAACATATAAAGCAGTTTTTTCAAGATGGTAATAAGTGATGGTAGATTTATAAATATGGGGTTGACAAGGAAAATATTTTTCCTTGTCAACCCCTTTTTTTAGTTCAAAAAGTGCTTTTCACATCGAAAAGTGGCGTTTCACATCGACTTCATTGAAATTTGCAAAGAAAATCTGTAAAATTTATCCGTTGGAAGGTGAAATACAGTTGGAGCTTATTATTAGTTTTCAAAAGATATAAAGGAGGGGAAAGTTTTGAATATCTGCATTTGTGATGATGATGTACAGGAGAGAAAAACCATTTTGAAGCACATAGGCGGATATTACTACGGAAGGCATATTCCCATCTGTATCACCGAGTTTAATTCCACAGATTTATTGGCAAAAAGCATTGCGTCTTCAGCACCAGATATTGTGCTGATTTCCATTAAAGGCAACAGCGGAATTGAAGCTGTTAGCAACGTAAGAAAGCTTTGCGGTAAGTGTGCTTTAATTATTATAAGCGACACTGAACGCTATGGTATTGAAGCCTATCATCTTCAAGTAGCCGATTATCTTATAAAGCCTGTGTGCTACAGCCAGCTTTGCAAAGCCCTTACACGTTGTGAAATGCTGGTGTAGCAGGGAATATAAGCGAAAGTGGAAAAGGAAAGAAGGGAAAAAGAAACTTAATTAATTTAAAAAATTGGGAAAAAGAAGGAGGAAATGAAAAAATGAGAAAAAGACTTTTAAGTATTTTGCTTACAGGTTGTATGGTTTTTGGTCTGTTGCCACAAATGGCAATGGCGGAAGAAATTACCTATACATATGTAAGCGACGTTACCAACACAGGTTTAGACCTTACCACAGCACCAGACTATAATGCACGTTATGATGCAGGTGACTATGGGACAATATATTGGCAGCCAGACAACAAAACAGTAATATTAAGTGACGCCGAAATCAACGTAACTTCGGGCAGTGCCTTTGCATTAACCTTGAAAAGTGATGAAGATGTTAACATTGTGGTGGAAGGGACTAATGTTCTTAAAGCCCAGAAATGTGGTATTGGTCAAGGGGGCGGAGATGCGTTTTCAGGTATAAACACAACCATTAAAGGCAGTGGAACTCTTGAGGCAACAACAACAGAGGTAGATACTGGTAAAGGGGCAATTTGTTTAAACTTCGGAAACCTTACAATTTCAGAGGAAGTAGAATTAACACCTGTTGTTCCTAATTATATGTACCCAGCAATTTTTGTGTATAACGGCGATTTAAGCATACTGGACAGTGCCAGTATTATATCACCTAGCCAAACGTTTATAAAATTGCAAGAGGGTACAATTAACATTAATACAGAGGGAACTATAACAGAATCCTTTATGTCTTCTAAAAACAATTTTAATTATACCCCAGGGGATGTAAATTCATGGGTAATGAAAACAAATCTTAGCAATTCTCCACAGATAAAGGCTGATTTTGTATATGGAGATTTTACTCTAGCTAATAATCAAACGATACAAGATATGGATGGAGAAGATGGGCTTACGGTAATGGAGGGAGCAACCCTTAGCATTAATGATGGCGTAACTCTTACGGTTAATGACTACACCGACATTGATGGTATACCACAGATTACCAACAACGGCACTATTGTAAACAACGGCACAATTCAATTTCAAGATACCGTTGACGACGATACAATTTTGGCACTGACTGCAAACGGCACTTTAACAGGCAGTGGCGTGGTGAAAAAAGGAACTAAAGAGGTTATGCCTATAGATGGTGATGTGTATGAAGTTGCAGAAACTGTAACTACCACAGGGTTAGACTTAGCCACAAGTACACCAACAGAAAACACTTGCTACAAGGCAGACAGTGGCTACATATTGTGGCAGCCAACAGTGGAGGGCGGAGTTGTTAAAAGCGGAATAGTAACACTTAATAATGCTTCAATTGATACCACCACTACGGGCAACAGGGCACTGAAATTGCCAGGAACCGGTTCAAATCATATAGATGTTACCATTGTAGCAGAGGGAGAAAACAGCCTTATCTCCACACGTGAGGGAATTTCCCATGAAGGTGGAGAAACATTAGTGCAGGGCAGTGGCACGTTAAATGCCAATGGTTGGCTTGATGGTATTTTACAGCAAAATGGAGATTTGACCATTACAGGAGATGTAACTGTAAATGCAACAGGCGGAATGGGGAATTATGGTATATATACCTTCGACCTCACTATTTTAGGCAATGCCAATGTTACAGCTAATGGCGAAAGCGCAGACATTTATTCCAGTGGAAATATTACCATAAACACAACAGGAACAGTAAATGCCCCTGAAATAAATACAACGCAAACCTTTGAACTTATTGCAGGCACTTTGACAGGTTCTTGGGTATGGGAAGGAAAAGGGGATTATTACGAAAATGAAGTAAATACCATATATGGCAACGTGACCATAGTAGGTGAAAATACTGTCTCTGACGTGAGCCAATTAGATGGTCTTACAATAATGGAAGGTGCAACCCTAACCATTGATAATGCGGGAATGCTTATCATTGAAGATTACGATGAAGGGGACGTGCCAAAGATTATTAACAACGGGACTATTGTTAACAACGGTACTATTAAATTCCCAGAGGGAACAGCAGGTGCAGAAATTACAGCACTGAACATAACAGGCAGTGGCACAATTAGGATTGGCGACAAAGATGTTGCAATTGTGGACGGTGTTATGTACGCAGATGGTGGCGATGTAAGTATGGCTGGGGTAGACTTTACAGTAGATACCCCAACGGCAGATACTTACTATAAAGCTGGCGATAACGGCTATATGCTTTTTTCACCAACCAATGGCACTTTAACTATGAATAATGCTGTAATTACTAATGACCAAGAAGAACCATTAATTACTTTGCCAAAAAGCAATATAAAATTGGTTTTGGAAGGGGAAAATGCTTTAACCAACATGGACGAATCGGAAACTGGTGTTACTGCAATTGGGCAGGGCGAGGTTTTAGCATTTGATAACTCTTTCAGTGTAACTGCACCACAGGCATACAGTCTTACAGTTTCTGGCAGTGGAAGTTTAAGTGTTAGGGATTATGGCTTAGAACCACCATCAATTTCCACTGATGGTACATTTGTTATGGAAAGTGGAACACTTAAAAGCGGAGATACAAGTGAACACTGCTTTGCCCTTACAACAGCAGATTTCCAAATGAAGGGCGGAAGTTTGGAAGTATCCAATAATTTGTACATTTTTGGAAATGCCCTTGTACAGGGTGGCACAATTTTAACTCCAGGCAGTGATGACGCTAGTGGTGGTATTGGCTGCATTGGCAACTTTGAAATGACAGGCGGTACGGTAACCTGCGGTGCAACTTTAACTGGTGGTTTAGCGGTATACGGCAATATAAATAAAACAGGCGGTACATTAAACGCTTTGGTAGCTAGCCTTGAAATAAATGACAAAAGTGGTGTTGTTACCATCACACCTTACGGAAGTGCCCCAATGGTAGCTTATAAAAATGACGGCAGTGTAGATGCAGACCAAAGTATTACCCTTTATTTAGGGAATCCAGGGAAAGAAATGTCCTACAAGCTGAACATTCCTTCAGGCAGTACCCTTACAATACCAAGTGGTGCAACCTTAAACTTGGCTAAATATATGAATGGGTTGAATTATACCGACTATTTTACAAATAACGGTACGCTTGTAAATAACGGCAAAATTGTTTTACAAAGTGGAACTACAGCGGAAGAAGTAAAAGCGGCAGCGGCAATTTTTAAAGCAACAGGCACAGGTATTATTGTAGTGCCTGTTATGGAAGATGACCCAGAGTGCTATACCAACAGCGGAAACCCAATGAACGTGGTAAATGAGATTATTCTGGACACAGAAGAAAAGACCACAGATGAATATACATGGGTTGGAAACCCTACAGAGGGTTTTACCTTGACGCTGGATAATGTTTATGTGCAAGCAGGAAATATCAGTTTACCAAGCAATGTGCCTGTAACCATTGCTTTGGAAGGAAACACTGTAGTAGAGGAAGGAATTGGATTTACTGGTGGAGATGCTGGAAACCTTACCTTTACTGGAAGCGGAGCTATGACCTTAAATAGCGGTATTTCTGGTGCAGTTAACGGAGATATTGTAACCGTTCAAGGCGGAGCAACAGTAAATGTTGGCGGACGTATAAGCCTTGGCGGTTCTGGCGGACAGGACGGAACATTGATTGTAGACGGAACAGGAACTTCCCTTAATGTTACAAACCCAATGGCTGATGGTATTTACTTAGACACTGTACAGGTGTTAAATGGAGGTCAACTTACAGTGCATGCAGATACCGTTGGTATTTTTGCAGGCGATGGCGGTGTAACCATCACTGGTGGTTCAACAGTTAATGTAGGCTGTGATTACGGTATTTATGTTATTAACGGCAAGCTTACAATAGACAGCACAAGTAAATTAGTAACAAATGCATCAATTGCACCTTTCTGTGTGGTGGATACAACAGGTAGTGCGGCACAAAGTGATATGGTTTCAATTTATAGCGTGCCAACGGGTACAGCAATTAGTTCAGCCACAGGTTCATCAAGCAAGTACTGGAGCCTTGTATCAACAGGCGGAACTTTAGGCGTAGATAACGAAGGTAATGAAGTTGTTACCATAATTGGTGCAGTTAAGGGGAAAGTGACATTTGCAGCAAGCAGTGGAAACAATAATAGCAGCAGCGGTAGTAGCAGTGGCGGCGGCAGTGCTACCTATCATATTATTACAGCTACAGCAGGTGCAGGTGGTGTCATCAGCCCTAGCGGCAAGGTATTGGTTGTATCAGAAGGAAGTAAAACATTTACTATTACCGCAAATAAAGGATATGAAGTAAAAGACGTATTGGTGGACGGTGTAAGCGTAGGCAGTGTTACAGAATATACCTTTAAAGAGGTTTCTAAGATACACTCCATTACTGCAAGCTTTGTTGAAGTTTCAGAAGAAGTACCGGAAGAAGTTCCAGCCACAACTGTTTCTTATAGTGATGTAAAAAACAGCGATTGGTTCAAGGAAGCAGTAGATTATGTAACAGAAAACGGCTTAATGTCTGGCGTTGGTGAAGGCAAGTTTGGGCCAAACATCAGCACAGACAGAGGAATGATTGTTACCATTCTTTGGAGACTTGAAGGACAGCCAAGTGCCACAACAAAGTCCAGCTTTACAGATGTTGCTGACGGCGAATACTATGCAGAGGCAGTAGCATGGGCGGCAGAAAACAAAATTGTTGAAGGCTATGGAAACGGTCTTTTTGGACCAAAGGATACCATTACCAGAGAGCAAATGGCTTCAATTTTATACAGATATTCTAAGTTTAAAGGTTATGATATAACTCAAGGCGGAATGGCAGTACGTGAATTTTCCGACTATAGCAATATTTCTCCTTGGGCATTGGAATCTGTAACATGGGCGGTGAATGCAGGCTTAATTTCTGGTGTAAATGAAAGCCAGCTTGACCCTCGTGGAAAGGCAACACGTGCACAGGTAGCGTCAATTTTAATGCGTTACTGCGAAGATGTGGCAAAATAAGAATTAAACTGGAATGCTAGAAAAGTAATTCCAGAAGCATAACAACACAATTGTCAGCAGTTGGCAGAAAGGGCCTTGATTGTGTTTATAGATTTATAATATATGGGTTTGACAAGGAGGATAATTCCCCTTGTCAAGCCTTTTTTATGGGGAAAAGTGCTTTTTACATCGAAAAGTGGCGTTTCACATCGAATTTATTGAAATTTTCCATTGAAAGGATTAGAATACGGGTGTTGGAAGGGAAATACACTATAGTTTCAAAAACTTTGGAAAAAGAAGTAGGAAATTTAAAAATAAGAAAAAGACTTTTAAGTATTTTGCTAACCATTTGTATGGTGTTTGGTATGTTGCCACAAATGGCAATGGCACAGGAAATACCAAGTTGTTATAGCGATGGCGGAGACGTAGGCTCTACAGGCTTAGACCTTAGATGAGCAACAAGTGATAAAACCTATTACAAGGCAGGTGACGGTTACATATTGTGGAACGGCGCAAGCACCCTAACCTTGAACAACGCCACTATAGACACCACCACAGGCAGTGCCTACGCACTAACCTTGAAGGATTATGACGATGTTACCATTGTGGCGGAAGGAAATAATGTTCTTGAATCCAATAACAATGGTATTTGTAAATCAGTCTCTGGAGACGTATGACGATGGGGTTACAGTTATTGAGGGCAATGGCACTCTTGCAGTAACAAGTAAAGACCAAGACCATTATGGATTGTCTGCAATTTTTTTTGGCGCTGGGTCACTTACAATTTCAGGTGATGTAACAGTAATACCTGTTAATGAAAATAATGGATATTCCATTTATAACCAAAAGAATCTAAGCATATTGGATGATGCAAGCCTTAGGTTTACCAACAATAAAGGTACTGTGGAAAATTCTATTGGTTCTAAAAAATTACTGTTGACACCACAGGAGAAGTAGAAGAATGCTATATGTATTGCAACGAGTTTAATTATAACAATGGTACGCTAGGAGCATGGGTTGATAGGATTGAAGTTGGCAGCAGTGTTCATACTGTGTATAACAATTATACTCTAAAAGCGAATAAAGTCATTGACGATTACGCTAATAACGATGGGCTTACTGTACCCAATGGTGCAACCCTTACCATTAATAAAGACGTAATCCTTGAAGTAATAGATGCTTCAGACATTAACGGTGTTCCACAGATTACCAACCTTGGCACTATTATAAACAACGGCACAATTCAATTACCAGCTGACACTACAAACGAGATGCTTCCGTTAAAACCGCAAACAACGCACTGTGGTTGCCAGGAACTAATTCAAGTAATGTAGATATTACCGTTATAGCAGAAGGAGATTCCACTGTTGAAAGTGGAATTTACCATGATGGTGGTAAAACAATAGTTATTACCAGAGAGCAGTTGGCTTCGATTTTATACAGATATTCAAAATTAAAGGGTTATAACGCAACCCAGGGTGGAATGGCAGTGCGTGAATTTTCCGATTACAGCCAACGTTCCAGTGGGGCAGGAGAATCTGCTTCATGGGCAGTAAATGCAGGGTTGATTTCAGGCACAGGTAATAGCCAGCTTGACCCAAAAGGAAATGCAACACGTGCGCAAGTAGCATCAATTTTAATGCGTTACTGTGAAGAAGTGGTCAGATGAGAATTAAAAATCTTAAAAACTCTTAAACATATAATAAAAAACCCTGTTGTCGGCAGTTGCTGCGATGGGGTTTTTCTTTAGCATAAAAGTAATCTTGTTTGTGAAAGAAACAACTTCTGGGAATGGAAAGAATTTTTATTAAAGTTTGTATTACTCTAACGAAATATATTTAAAAAACAACCAAATATTATTGACATATGCCCACAATAGAGGTATCATAATAATGAGCATATGCTATAAATGATTTTGAGTTTAAATTAAAGAAGACTAAGAAAGGAAGTTGAGGTTTATGCCAAGAAGAGATGGAACAGGCCCTATGGGAATGGGAGCAAAAACTGGTATGGGTGTTGGTTATTGCAATACTTCACTTGGTGTTGATACTAATCAAGTGGCATATTTTGGAGGAAACAGATGTGGGAATAGAAGAGTCAACAGAAGACAGTTCTCGGCAGCAGGATTTTCAGGCTTTTGTAGGAAAAATTCTGTACAAAGAAATTTTGGTATGGATGAAAAGGCATTTTTAACCCAGCAAGAAACACTTTTAGAGAGCCAGCTAAAGCAGGTAAAGGAACGATTGTCAGAAAGGCCAAAAGAGATGGAATAATACTATTTATTTAGAAAAGCCGGCAAATACCGGCTTTTCTATGAACATTGAGGTGACACATGGCTTTACGAAACATTAGAAAATATGATAAAGACTATGAAATTCTAAGAAAAAAATGCAAAGACGTGAAAGTAATTGATAACAAGATTAAAGAATTACTTAGAGACATGGTGGAAACTATGTACCATGAAGTTGGTGTTGGATTAGCAGCGCCTCAAGTTGGAATTCTGAAAAGGATTGCTGTTATAGACGTTGGAGAGGGTTTAATTACATTAATAAATCCTGTTATAATTAAGGAAAGTGGTGAACAACAGGGTTTAGAGGGATGTTTAAGCGTACCCGGAATTACCGGTGAAGTAGTTAGGCCTGAAAAAGTACGAGTTAGAGCCCAAAATGAAAAAGGCAAGTTTTTTGAATTAGAAGGTAAGGGCTTATTAGCACGTGCATTTTGCCATGAGTTGGATCATTTAGATGGAATACTATTTACTGACAAGATGATACCGAATACATAAATATGCAGAAAATAATTAGAAAAGTTATAATCCTAGAGTAGGTCTAGGTTTTTTTTGGAGTATAAGTTTATTAATTAAAATAATCTTTAATATGGTAGTTATCCAAAAAATTTAGTTGGTATTTTAAAAAAATGCAAACTGAAAAAATATAAAAGGAGGAAATATTATGCAAAAAAAAGAAGCAAATAAAAAAGGGGCATTACAACCTTCACCAAAAATTTTGGTTTCATGCCGAGGGCTGGATGGAGAGGACAATGCATTAGCGGTTGGATATTGTGGTAACTGCAGTTATGCACCGCCTATGGTTATGGTTGGAATTGTGCCTACAAGATACTCTTATAAGATGATCAAGGAATCAGGGTGTTTTGTTGTAAACATTGTAGATAAAAATTATCAGAAAACTTTTGATTACTTGGGAAAAGTAAGCAAGAGGGACGCTGATAAGCTAAAAGAAATGAATGTTAAAGTGGAAGATGGCAAAGTTGTAAATGCACCTATTTTAGCGGACTGCCCGGTTAATATAGAATGCACCGTTGTAGACTCTATCGTTACAGGCTCACATGAGATGTTTATTGGCAGGGTGGAATATGTGCATGCAGATGAAACTATGGTCGATGAAAATGGAAACATAGATTTTTCAAAAATTAATTTTATGTAGGTGTATGGTTCGTTAAACAAAATATACCAAAGTTATTGATGTTGAATATCAATAACTTTGGTATTTGAGCACATTCTTCTGAATGATTAACAAACAACGCATAACATAGATTGTTGTTTATTAATCGTTTAGGCGGATTTTTTTAAAAAAGTTATAGATTGTATTTTTTTCGTAAGGCGTCAGACCAGTTGCCTTTAATTTGTAGTTTCAGCAATCAATTATTTTATTTTCATAATTGCTGTTGGTAATCATGTTATAGCAATGCTTTGGTGATATGCCCAAAAAATTTTTGAATTCATGATTAAAATGAGATTGGTCAAAATACTGAAAGTCCATTGCCAAAGAGGTTAAGTTTTTTACTTCCCCTTGCTTCATTCTAAACAGTATGGTTTGAAATTTTACAATATCACAAAACTGTTTTGTGCTCATTCCCAATTCTTCTGAAAATATTTTGCCGATATACCTTGAGGAGTACTTAGTTATTTCTTCTAAATCCTTTACCTTAATTGAACCTTGCTCTTCTATAATTATATTCTTTGTTGTTTGAAATAGCTTTTGGGCAGTTTCTTTCTTTTGTATTCTATGGGTTATTCGGTTGTATTCCCGTAGGAAAATTTGAATTTTATTGTCGAAGCCTTCGGGTTTTTTCATTGCATTATATAAATTATCCATTCCGGAAATGTGTTGCAAGCCTACACAGTTGTTTGCAATGTCTTTTGCAAAAAACAATGGACCTTCTCCTGGCAGAAGCCTTGCACCAAAATAGGTTATACCTTTTTTAGCTTCAAATACTGTTTTTTTCAAGTAACTTCTAATTATGTATGCTTTCATTCTTTCTGATTCATATTCAAAAATAAAATTAACACAGCCATCAGGAATTAGAAAAACCTCTTTCTCATCTTCAATTGTAAACTGGAAAAAATGGGATATACCGCTTTCAAAAACAATGCGTTGAGCAAAAGAAGTTGTTCCCAATACGAAATAAGGCTGCATAGTTTTTAATACCAATGACTCTTTCATAAATAAACCACTCTCCTTTGCAAACAAAAAAATGCAAAGAGGCATAGTACGCCTCTTTGCATAGTGTTATATTATAAATATAAATTCATTATATAACGTCTGCGCAGTTTGTCAATAGGGTTTATAAGAGTTTACACTGGTTTATATTTCTTTTTTTACTAAATTAGTACTCACTTTCAACCTTCATATTTTGACTTGCAACAACCATATCCATAAATCCTTTTTCGTCACCGTTAATTAAATCTAAATCAACAGGTTCAAAGGGTCTTGCTTTCATAACAAAACATACCCAAACGGTGGAATATGCAACCAGTATTACCATAAGAAGTGCAAAAATCTCAAATATTTTTATTCTTGTATCTCCAGAAGCTATATTCCAAATCATATAAGCGTTGCCAAACAGCCCAATAATTTGTGGTATCCCGGAAAAGGTTAATTTTTTGTTTCTTGGAGCATCTGGGTATCTTTTTCTTAAAATGAGTACAGTTAAATGTATCATACAATAGGTTACAAGCCAGAAGCAAGAAGCGGCAAGTATAATTAATATAATCCCTTGTGAATTTGCAATATCTGAAATTAATAACGCACCGTCACAAATACCCATCAGTATTAAGCCGTAAACTGCGGCATTGTGTTTATTTGTTTTAGCAAATACCTTTGGAAGCATTCCTTCCTGTGCCATGCCTTCCAATATTTTAGAAGTTGAAACATAAACAGTATTCATTGTGCTTACAGCCGCTAAAATTGTAACAAATCCCATCCAATACTTTCCGAAATCACCTAAAAGGTTATAAGCATAAGTCATATGAGGTGTACCAGAAGGGTCTGCGGCTAAAATATTTAATGGCACATATTTTGTCATTCCATAGCCAAGAAGTGCTTGCACAAAAAACAGCAACACAAGGCCTATAATCATAGCCAACAAAACATCTCTTTTAGGGTTTTTCATATCTTTTGCAACAGGAATAACGAACTCAACGCCTATATAAAGCCAAAAGGCTATGGCGGCTAAGGTCATAACATTTGAATAACCCTGTACTTCAGGTGCAACTTGTTCAGCCGCAGAAATAACTTCACCTGTTCCTAAACCAAAAGCACCTAAAAAGCCTAAAATTATCATAGAGCCTATAAGCAATACAACAACTATATTTTGAAATTTTGCAAATAATTCTACACCAAAACAGTTTACAACAAAAAACAATACTAAAATTGCCAATGAAATTATTCTTGTATCCGCTGATTGGAAGAATAACTGTTTTAATACAGTTCCGCTCATTGCAAGCTCTGCTGTTGAGGCAAGAATCATTGTTATTACATAGGCGGAGATATTGCCTACCATAGACGGTAATGGCCCTAAACCAACCAACAGATACTGTCCTGTACCACCATCAACTTTTGGCATAAGGCTATGTAGTTCCCCAAAGGAAAGGGCGATAAACATATTCAAAAACATTACCAAAAATAACGGAATAATAAATGCCTTTCCTGCCAAACCCATTCCTGTTCCCAAGGAAACAAGACAACTTGTTGCAACAATAAGCCCAACGCAAACTGCAACACCACTGCCAAGCCCTAATTTTTTTTCATTCATAGCAATCACTCCTTCAAATTTTTCGCATTAACCACTATTAAGTGTTATTTATCATTATTTTCATCAATGCTAGTGGAATAGTATTAATGCCAAATTGGCATAACGCCTTTGTTTTTGCTAATTAGAATTAATATGGGTACCTTTTTGACCAGTTTGGTTGATGAAAATTCAATTTTTGTACATTAAACAATTTTTAGTACAAATATGGTTTTTCCCAAAGATTAAGCTTCATGCCAATGTTGTTTTTAACTGCATAATCATAAACTTCCTTACCCCAAGCAACGTCTTCAACAGGCATACCGCCAATGGAGTATAGTATAATTTCATCATCATCTTTGCGCATAGGTACTTTTCCGTTTAACATAGCCCCTATATCTTCAATACGGTTTTTATCCAGCTTTCCATCATGGATAAAGTCCATAAATTTTGAACCTAAAATATACACCATATCAAAGGTTGGGTAAGGATATTCTTCTGCCCAAGCTTCGTAAAGTTTAATATTATCAACTACAAGTTTAGCCTGGTTGATAATTAAATCATCTTCAAAATTTACTGAACCTGGTGCGCAGAATAATGCACCTTTCTTAATCCACTCTGTTTTTACAAATGGATAGGAAGCTTCGCCACTGCCCATAGGCGTTGATGTTGCAAAGGTTAAAATATCACTATCTCTTACACATTCTTCAAGGGTGTTGCAAATAATAAAGTTTGTAAATTGAGGGCATTTTTCTTTTACAAATTCAATGCAACGGTCGATTGAAGCTTGACCTCTGCCTTTAATTTTCAATGTATCCAAAGTTGGTCTTAAAGCGGCAAAGGTTTGAATTGCCATGCTGTTTATAACACCAGGGCCAACAACTGCCAATACTTTTGCATTTTTAACAGCCAAATGCTTAACACCTACACCTGGTACGCCTGCTGTACGGTAAGCACTTAACAGGTTTGCAGACATAAGGGAAAGAGGTGCACCAGTTTTTTTGTCGTTAAGCATCATCATAAGTATTGAACGTGGAAGCTTTAAGTCCCTGTTTTCAACATTTGAGCCATACCATTTCATGCCTGCAACATCAAACTTACCGCCAACGTAAGCTGGCATAGCCATAAATCTTCTGTCTGGAGCATTAAGTGGCATGTTTTCAAATTCGGATTCCTCTGGGAAGGTAACCATACAGCCATGAGAATTGCCGTTATCTCCGCCCATTCTGTAATCACCCATATCTAACAACTTAAGCAAATCTTCCATACAATCGGTACATCTTACAACATCATCAACACCTGCTTTTAACATATCTGCTTCATTTAAGTACAATAAATCTACACTTGGATAACTCATACAATCTTCCTCCTATATATTGTTTTTAGTTTATAAAAAAACAACGGCTACTATACATAGACGCCGTTGTCTTAAGGTTACTTATTGATATTAAATTTTTGCTTTAAATCGGTCATATCTGAATTCAGACAAATCTACAGTTGTTTTACCATCTGCAATTAGTTCAGCCAAATTATAAGCTGCCCCTGGTGAAATGCCAAAGCCATGACCAGAGAAACCACAAGCCACATATAAGCCGTCAACTTCGTCTATTTTGCTTATAACAGGAATGTGGTCAGCACACTCATCAATCCAACCCGTCCACATTCTTAAAATTTTAGAATTGGACAGTTCAGGAAAATATTTCATAATTCCTCTGCAAGTGCAAGAGCCGCCTATGCTATTGGATATTAATGAGTCTTTATCCAGTTCATAACCCTCAAAGCCGGTTGAACCGCCAAATACAAAGGAACCATGTTTTGATTGATGACCATAGAAGTCAGCTTCTGCTGTGCCTAGCATTTGCTCAAACATAGGCGGTTGTACCTCAGTTACAAGACATTCCATTTTCAGTTTATGTATTGGAACATCTATTCCTACTGATTTTGTTAGTTCACGGCTTTCATATCCGCACGCAACAAGCACTTTATCTCCTTCGTACACATTGTTTGCAGTTATAACCTGTCTTAATTTGCCTTTAATGCTCTTTAGATTTGTAGCTTTTTCCCCTGTTATAAAACGAACGCCAAGCTCTCTGGCTTTTTTGTAGTACCCAAGGGTTGCGGTAAGGGGATTGGCGTGACCGTCGGTTGGACACCAGCTTGCACCAACAACTTCATCTGAAAGATGAGGATTAATTTTTTTTACCTCGTCAGCGTCTATCATTTTTACATCTAAACCGCAAGCTTTGGCTTTGTTTGTTAGGTCAGTTAAAATATCTAAATGCTTTTGGGTTTTACCAAGACGTAAGTTGCCTTTTTGCGTATATTCAACATCAACACCCAACTCATCAGAAAGTGTTGGCCAAAGATTTTTAATTCCCCACATAACAACGGGCAACTCTCTTGGGTCACGCCCCGATTGACGAACACCACCACCATTTCTGGAAGAACCGCCGTTGCCTATATAATCACTGCCTTCCAAAACTATTACGGAGATATTTTTTTTGGCTAAGTAGTAGGCGGTGGCACAGCCAATAATTCCTCCGCCAACAATTACAACATCTGCACTATTGTTCACGAATATTCACCTCCGTTTTCACTGCCTAATACATTCATTGCAATGGGTCGCATTGGGGCACGGCTTGATGCAGGCTCAAGGGTAGCAGGTGAAACCCCACATTCTTTTGCTATAAGGCTTTTTACCGCTTTTGCGCAAGTTTGACCTTGGCAAAGACCCATTCCACACCTTAAATATCTTCTTATTTCCGTAACTGTAAACATTCCATCGTGTACAGCCTTTCGTATTTCACCTTTTGAGATTTCTTCACAACGACATATAATGGTATCATCATCACTTTCAGGTATAAAAGGGCCAATATCACGAGATCTATCATTTATGTTATTCATGTTTTTCCCTCTTTTCCCTTAAACTAATACATCTGCTTTTTTATAGAACCGTGCAGACATTGCCATATCCTTAGGCACTTTTATTGTTAAAAGATTTGTTTTGTCAAATGCTTTTGCAGTTTTGATATCAAGAACTTCTGCTGTGCAAACAACTTTACCGCTTCTATCCAATGCCATACCTATTTCTTTGGTTTTGGGCAAAGGTAAAAATTCATAGGGTAGTGTAACTGTTGCATATTCTTCATCAAAATCTTGGTTTACCAAGAATATTGCTTGCCCTGAACAGGCGGCAACACACATTCCACAGCCGGTGCAATCAGCTTTTTCATTTACGATTGGCAAGGATGTTAATTTTTCACCTATGTGTATACAGTTGAATTTACAAGCATCTTGGCATGGGTTGCAAGGAATGTTTTGAGTACACTCTATAACAGGGTGAAGACCTTTTTTATGGGTTACACCTGGAAACCTTTCTACCTCATCTTGGGAAATGTACCCTTTTTTAAGCAAAGAGGTTGAAACAGGGATTCCTTCTTCAGTTAATTCTATATTTTTGCCTTTATTTTGAGGTGCAAACATTCCTTCTCTAAGGCTTTCTAAATCACCTTCAAGTTTTGAATATCTCTCTACCATTTCTAGCTTGTGGCAATATCCCAAATATTCAGCGACACAAACGCCTGCCATTCTTCCTTCAATCATGGCGGAGCTTGCTTCTTCAATGCCTGAAACATCACCTACTGCAAAGATACCTTCTATAGATGTTTCGCCATATTCATTTACAACGGGAACGTGACCGCCCTTTTTAGGGCTGTCTTCCATTTTACACCCTGCCATTTTTAAAAGCTGTGACATTGGTGAAAGACCAACAGCCAAGCATATTGTGTCCACATCAAAATGTTTTTCAGTGCCCTCTATAACATTAAATTGATTGTCTACCTCGCCTATTGTTACGCCTGTAACAAATTTTTCACCCTCGGCTTTTAATATGGTATGTGACAAATAAAATGGAACACCGCAACGGGTAACTTTTGAGGCATGAACGCCATAGCCACCGATTTTTGGTGCGGCATCAACCACGGCAACAACATCACAGCCTGCTTGCAAAAGCTGAAAACTTACAACAAGACCAACATTGCCGCTTCCAAGCATTAAAACTCGTTTTCCAGGTTTAATGCCATATAAATTCATCATGGTCTGTGCTGCACCTGCACCCATAACACCAGGAAGTGTCCACCCGTTAAATGTAACAACGTTCTCGGCTGCACCTGTGGCAACAATTATGGAATCTGCTTTAAAATGTTCAACGCTGTTATTAATTTGAACAACAATTTCTTTGTTGTTGTACATTCCCGTTACCGTTGCATTTAATTGAACATTTACTCCAACAGAGGATGCTTCTTTTAATAATTCTTCACCTATATTAATTCCACGTATTTTTGCCATATGTTCCTTTGAACCGAAAAATTTATGGATTTGTTTAAAAAGCTGTCCGCCAGGCTTATGGTTTTCGTCAAATACAATTACATTCAAGCCATGTTTTGCGGCTTCAATAGCGGAGGAAAGACCAGAAGGTCCTGCTCCCACAACAATTAAGTCATATCTTTTCATATTCCACTCCTATTCTGGCTTTGTGCTCACGCCATACTGAGTTTCAACTGTCATACCTTCTTTAAGAGGTGTTATACAAGTTCTTGTATTTGGCACACCGTCAACCACCATTACGCAATCTGTGCAACGACCTATGGCACAAAATATACCTCTTGGCTTGTGGTGCTTTTTTGTATATCGATGAACCATAAGTCCAGTTGCTCTCAAGGCTTCGGCAATAGGTTCGCCTGCGTAGCCTTCAACTTCTTTTCCATCAAAAATGAATTTTATTTTTTTCCCTTTCTCAGGGACACCTAAAATAGGATGTTCGGCTATTCTGTTTTCACTCATATAGTTCGCTCCCTAATTTTTAATCTTCAATTACCGCCATTATTTCTATTTCGCAAAGTTGGGTAGGTCTGTTTAATTCGGTTGTTCCCACTGCTGTAAATAATGGGCGAATATCGTGAAAAAATTCAGAATATGCTTTGCCAACATCACCGCAATCCGACATATGTGTGAGAAATGCATCAACTTTAACTACATCTTTTGCACTTGCTCCTGCTTGTTCCAACAATTTAACTTGTTTTGAAAAAACGTATTTTGCTTGTTCATAAGCACTTCCCACGCCGTATACACTGCCGTCAGGCTGTACAGAAGTTGTTCCGCCAATAAATACCATGTTGCCAACCTTTACCATTCTTGAATACCCAACAACATCTTCCAAAGGTGCACCAGATGAGTAATTTGTTCTTGCCATAATATATTCCTCCTTATGTTCAATTAAAGTAAGAAGGCGTCGGAAGCAATTTGCCCTCCAACGCCTTTGTTTGAATTGTTTAAAAATATAAAATATGTTTAAAGCATGATTTATAATATCACGGTGCTTATAAAAAAAATTGTAAAAATCAGAACTATTGTAATTATAACGAACTCTTGGATTGATGTGGATTAATATCCGTAATTTCCTTCAATAAATATAACTTTAATTCTGTCCTTTTTAAACTGACCTGTAATCAGCACAAAGTCATTGCAAATTCGTTGTGAGTGATGGCAGTCAATACACTTATCCAGCTTTGTACATGGCGTTTCCTTACCCAGTCGCTTTGCGTCTAGCGGCGCAGCAATCTGTCGGGTTCGAAGGACTGCCTCGTCTACGGTTTTTACAATTTTATTTGTGCCAACCACGGCAATTACTTGTTTTGGCCCATAAATTATGGGTGCAACGCGACTACCGTTTCCATCTATATTAAAAAGCTCACCTTTAGTGGTTACTGCATTTATTCCTGTTAAAAAAGTGTCTGCTCTAAAATTTTGAAGGTAAATTTCTTGTTTTTCATCATGGCTTAATCCGGTTTGATGTTTATCCAAAAACCTGTAATTATGGGTTTTTATGTATTCAAATGCACCCGTCTGCTCAAGGGTAACAGAATCGCCACAGCCCACTGTTTGTCCTTGGGGAATCAACAGGGGAATTAATTCATGCAGTTGGTCTATAGAGTTTACATAATACCCTGCCATGTTATTTGAATTTAAATTAGAAATAGTCTCCTGAATAATTTTTTGCATAGATTTCCTCCGTTTTATTTCCTTAATATATTCTCCGCAAGTCTAAAATTTCGTAGCATATGGTACGGTATAGGGATAAATTATATGGTAAAATCAAAAAAAAGTAAAGCTATTGATTTATTTAGAACATGAATACAATAATAGTTATTACTTAATATTAAGTATCGATATTGTAATAAAGTCACTGACTGATTTCAATTTATTTAATATAATAAAGGTGCATTAGTCAATACTCATACTTCTTAGGGAAATATTTTTCCCAATACGCAACTGACTAATTCTGTTAAGAATATATTTGAACCTAAGTATTCAAAGGAGGAGATTTACCATGAGTATGAGAAATATCTATCGCAAAATTGCAAAAGAGCATGGAGTAACAGTTGAGGAAGTTAAAAGGGACATGCAGGAGGCCATTAATTATGCCTATGAAAACAAGCTTAAGTATTATGATGTAAGTGTTGAACAGAAAAGTTTACATAATAGCGAAGATGTACCAACTACGGAAGAATTTATAAAATGTGTAATTAACGAAATTAAAGGTCAAAAGTAAGTTTTTATATGGGGTTCAAGCAGAAAAACAACTTCTGTTTGAACCCTAATTTTGTTATACCCTAATAAATTTTTAAAATATTGAAAATAAATGAATTTCAGTTGCCTTTTTTTTGAAATTACTCTATATTTTACTTGAGGCAGTTCAGCCTTAAAAATGACATAGATTGAAAATATGGAGAAGAAAATGGTATGAAAAAAGCAGATAAAACATTCCTGCATGCTTATGTTGTTTTAGTTATATTAATTATTATAAGTTGCCTTTTAACCTACATAATACCAGCAGGAAGCTTTGAAAGAGTTAAAAGCGAGGCATTGGGACAAACAATTGTTGTTGCAGGAAGTTATAAGGGAATTGAAAATACACCCATATCACCACTGCTTATTTTTCACAAGCTTTATGAAGCGGTTTCAGAAGGCAAGACGGCAGCCCTAATTTTCTTTCTTCTTTTTGTTTCAGGCGCATTTGAGGTAATTCTTAAAACAGGCTGTATGGAAAACCTATGCCAAAGACTAATGGAAAAGCTAAATGGAAAAGAGCTTGCTGTAATTCCAATATTTGTGTGTTTATTTTCAATTTTTGGGTTTACAATGGGGCTAACCACAGCCTCAATTGTTTTTGTGCCCCTTGGAATTTCCATAGCGTTAAGTTCAGGGTTTCCGAAAATAGTTGGAATATCCATGGTAGCTTTGGGCACAAACGCAGGTTTTACCGCAGGAATTTTTAATCCGTTTTCTGTTGGAGTTGCACAAAATATAGCGGAAATTCCTTTGTATTCAGGGCAGTCTATGCGGTGGTTAAGCCTTGTTTTACTAAACACAGTTACAAGCCTTTATTTACTGTTTTATGCAAAAAGGCATAGAGAATTAAGGGTGGAAAGGGTGGATTTAAGTATAAAAAAAATGACAAGCCGCCAAATGATAGAGGTTTTTGAATTCATTACAGCATTTGGAATTTTAACAACAGGCATAGCAATTTGGAAATGGGAAACAGCGGATATTGTGGTTGTGTTTTTGATTACAGCAATAATTATAGGCAAAACAGAAGGCTTTTCGGTAACAGAAATTTGTACAATTTTTACAGAAGGCAGTAAAAAGATTATGAAGGGCGCAATGATTGTTGGGCTTGCCGCAACAATTCGTTTAATTCTTTCACAGGGAAATATTTTAGACACCATTACATATACTTTTACGCAAATGGTTGAAGTGTTACCGTCTTCTATACAGTTATTTGGAATGTTCTTTTTTAATGCGGTGTTAAACCTTCTTGTTACATCGGGCTCTGCAAAGGCGGCACTTGTTATGCCAATTCTAACACCAATGGCGGATTTTTTAGGGCTTTCAAGGCAATCTACGGTGTTTGCATTTCAGTTAGGTGATGGGCTTACAAATTTATCCTCACCTATATCCACCACTTTAAACGGAGTGATGGCAGTTTCAGATATAGAATATGGAGAATGGATTAAATTTTATCTTCCACTAGTTTTAATTTACATGGTTACGGGGTCGGGGCTTGTTATTCTGGCACAAATTATTTCTTATTAATATTTGGTTGGGCTACGGTATCCCTTTTAACCAAAGATGTACGAAATACTTGGCGTAAGTTTTCTTCTTTGGCTTTGTTTTCCGTTAAGTCAATTGCCAAATCAGCCGCCGCCGTTCCAATTTCTAAAAAAGGTGTATGCAATGTTGTAAGGTTAATATCAGGAAAAATATCAAAGAACAAATCATCATGACCCATTACAGAAACATCTTCTGGAACTAAAAAACCATTCTTTCTTAAAGTTTGTACTACACCAATTGCCATAAGGTCGCTTGCACACCAAATAGCCGTTGGCAACTCATTTTTTTCAATTAATCTTTGGGTAATTTCTCCACCTGCTTCAAGGGTATTTGAAGCGTTACCAGAGATATATACCCTTGGCGTAAGGTTATGGGTTTTCATACAATCCGTAAATCCTTTTTCTTTTTGACGAATTGTTAAGTTTTCAGGAGCATAGGCAAAAAAGGCAATATGTTCATGCCCAAGTTTATATAAATATTTCACTGCTTGAACCGCGCTGAAATAGTAGTCACAAAACAACGCACAAGGTTCTTTGGGGTCAGTTTTTCCGCCTATATACAAAACAGGAACATGACCATCGCAAATATTTTTTATATGCCCTACATCGCTAGTACAAGAGGAAACAATTAAAGCACCTACCCGATTTTCCACCATCATGCGGCAATGTTGTCCCTCTAACTCAATGCTGCGGTGGCTGCTACCAAGCATAACGCAATAGTTCCTTTTTGCGGCGGCAAGGCTTATTTGGTTAAACAGTGCGTTGTATGCAGAGGTTTCATCTAGGGAAGGCACAATCATGCCAATGGTGCTGGAGAGTTTGGCGGATAGATTTCTTGCATTTGCATTTGGAGTGTATCCAATTTCTTGGGCAATTTCACGAATACGCTTTGTTGTTTCGGCAGATATGTCTGAACAGCCACGCAAGGCACGAGAAACGGCAACATGAGATACACCTGCAATTTCTGCAATGGTTTTTATTGTGGGTTTCTTCTCCATTAAATAGCCTCCTTTACTTTAAAAATACTATACGCAAACGATATTATACAAAAAAATTATACTAAAAGCAAATTAAAACAAAGTAAATAAATGTAAATATCAATTGACGTGAGTCTTTTTTGAATATATACTTTAACGTGAAAGTAAATGCGTTTAAAATTCAGTAAGCTATCTGGATATATTTTTTATGGGAAACAACTTAAATTAACATACGGTTTCTCAACAGCAAAGGAGGATGATTACAAATTACGATACTTAGGTTTAGGGACGCCGAAATATTGTAATGAAAATGTGTTGCAAATTTGTATTGAAATTCTTAAAACAGGAGGTTGATTTTAATTATGAATTTAGGGAAAAAACGCAAAAATCGTATTTTATCCTTTGTGCTTGCTTTAACTATGGTATTTTCCTCGTTTACGGTAGTTAGTGCAAATACATCGGACATTAGTGGCCATTGGGGTGAAGCGGTTCTTCAAAAGTGGATTGACCTTGGCATGCTTAATGGCTATGCAAACAATCAGTATAAGCCAAATGGAAGCATTACCCGAGCAGAATTTGTTACTCTTTTAAACAAAATGAATAACAACAACCAAACAAGTGATGAAATTACCAAGTATACTGATGTTAAGCCTACAGATTGGTATTATAATGAAATATCCAAGGCGCTTGCCGCAGGGTATATTAGCGGTACAAGCAGTACCACCGTGTCACCAATCAAGTTAATTACAAGAGAAGAAGCGGCGGCAATTGTTGTGAAAAGCAAGGGCATTGACCCTTCCTCTGAACAAAGCATTCTTTCCCTTACCAATGACGGAAACACAGCAAGCAGTTGGGCAAAGGGTTATTTGGCGGCGGCAATTGAGGAAGGATATATCAGCGGAAGCAATGGGAATGTTTCCCCTACAATTAACCTTACAAGGGCAGAGGCCATTGCACTTTTAGATAAAATTCTAACAGATACAAGAACCTATTCTTTTCCGACTACATATGGCCCAGAAACAGGAACTATGACAGTATCCAATGTGATTGTAAATAATCCAGACGTTACACTTTGTAACATGACAATTAATGGAGATTTAGAGATTACAGAGGCAGTAGGCGATGGAGATGTAACCCTTGAAAATGTTAGTATTAAGGGAAATGCCTATGTTAATGGCGGTGGTGAACATACCATTCTTTTTAACAATGTTGATGTTGCAGGGGCATTAGTTGTTAATAAACTAGATGGCAAAATTCGTATTCTTGCCACAGGCAATACCAATATTTCTGTTACAACTCTTTCCAGCGGAGCAATTCTTGTTGAAAGAGAGCTTACGGGCGGTGGTTTTGAAACAATTACAATTCCTGCGGACATAGCGGCGGATCAAGCAGTTGTGATAGAGGGAAATGTTGACAGATTTGAAAACCAAGCAGAAGGTCTAAACTTGACAATTAACGGCACAGTAAAAGAATTAACTTCTTCCCATAGCTTAAATGTTGGCGGAGAAGCAAATATTTTAAAAACAACGCCTACTGGTGGTGCAAATATCACTTCAGACAAAACTACTTCAACGCCTAATTCTAACACATCAGGTGGAACTAGCAGCAGTACAGGAAATTCAAGCAGTGATTCCAGTGATGATTCCGAGAGTAGTCCAAAGAAGAATGTAAGCAGTGTTGCAATTAACGAAAAGGATACTACTTTAATTGTTGGTGAAACAAAAACATTTACGGCTACCGTTTTGCCTACAAATGCAAAGGATAATACTGTTCAATGGTCTTCAAGTGATACTGGGGTTGCAACGGTGGATGCAAACGGTACGGTGCAGGCAGTTTCTAAAGGAACGGCTTTAATTACTGTAACAACGGTAAACGGTGCAAAAATGGACAGTGTTACAGTAACAGTTAAAAAGCCAAGCTTAACTGTAGCTTTAAGCCTTTTAACCCAAGATAAGGGTGAAAATTTAAATCAAATACCCGACATTGATGAATACATTAACAAAAGTGCAGATTTTACGTACAAAGGAATGTTGCCTTCAGCCGCTGAAAATGAATACTATGCAGCTTATGTTCAAGATGTAGATTTTGCAACAAGCAGTACCTTTTTACCTGTAATAGTAACTGTATCAGATGATGAAGGCATTCTTACTTCAACTGATGGTACAACTCCTTTCGTAATTTCTTCTGGAATTAATCCTCAAGCTTTTGGCTTTGGGCAATATTTAGCAGAAGGATATAAAGATGGTAGTATCCTTATGCTTTTAGATACAAGCCAAAAGGCTTACCATCTGAGGATGTCAGATGATAGATATGAAAATGTTGATTTCAAAATTTTCTTTGCACCAAGTGACAAACCTTTGTTGGATGAAGTTACAGATATAACAGGAACTTTGGAGGTTGGGCAAACCCTAACAGTTGGTGATGTTAAAGCAAATGGTTCAACCATAACCGATAACCTTGCTTATCAGTGGTTTGTATCTAATAATGGAACAGATGATTTCCAAGGAATTCCGTGGGCAACAAGTAGTACGTATACCGTAACCCACGAGGAGGTAGGGAAATACTTTAAGGTTGAGGTTTATGGTGACAATGAAAATGTGTTTGGTCAGGCTGTAACCAAATCTTATGGCCCTGTTGCACAATCAGTGGATATACAGCAGATATTCTTTGAAATTGAAAACCTTTACTTAGGTCAAAATGCTGATGCAAACTATATAAATAAGGATTTAAACTTAATGACAGTTTTAACAAACCATGCAGATGTTTCAATTGCGTGGACTTCAGATAGCAGTGCGGTTAATGCCCAAACTGGTGCAATTACCCGTGGCGAAAACGACGTAACCGTTAAGCTTACAGCAACTATTAACGGAACTGCATCAAAGGAATTTGAAGTTAAAATTCTGTCCAACAAAGTAGATAATGTAGGTCAAAGCGGTACTGATTCAAGGTTTGCGGCAGGATACCCAAGAGCTTTCGTTGAAGGCGGAACAATTCATGTGGAATTTGAAACAGTTGCACCTGCCAAGGTTTATATGATTGTAAACGGCGTTAACGGACATTGTGAATCTTCTATAGAAGGTGTTTTAGGCGGATATGGCGGAGAGGAAGACCAGTTGGTAATGACAGATAGCTGGCCATATTTTGAAACACAAGCGGATCAATTGATATCCTTTGATACGGGTGTTTCGGTTTCCAGAGGAAACAGAGAAAAGAGAATAGACTTTGTTTTGGAGAATATGGATGGCAGTAACAGAGGAGATTTAGTAAATATCCTTTTTGATAAAGCAACGGTAGCGGCTTTAGATCAAACAGGTCCATATTGTGAAGAAATAAAAATAAACAGAGATAATTCCAAGTTGTATGTATATTTCGATGAAAATATTACAACTACAGGGCTTTTGCCAACATATTTTTCATTATCAGGCGGAGGAATTGTTACAGGAATTTCAGAAGTGAAGAACTTTGACAATCATAGCGTTGTTGGAGATAGTTGCGTTGTTCTTTCAGTATCTGGGGCAAGTACATCTTCAAGGTTGTCCTATAATGGCAGCGGAATAAAGGATAACTCTGTTTATGCAAATGCTGCACAAAGTTTTTCAAATAAAGAAATTAAATCTGCCGATACATATATTACAGATGTTGTGGTGGGTAACAGCGGAAAGAGTGTAATGGTTGAAATTACAGGCGGACCAAACAATCAAGATATAAGCAGTGCAGAACTTGATGAAACAGATTTTACTTTTTCTTCTGGAGCTACAACAAAAAAACCAAACCAGATGTCCTACAGCTTTAATGCCGATTGGATAAGCTATGAATTAATCTTTGATACTGCGCTGGTTATAGATTCTAACTCCAAGATTATTGTAAATATGAATAAGACTGATTTATTTGATTATGCTTACGATACATATTCAAGTGCCATTGAAAAAGAGGTTACCAATAATCTTTCGGGTATTAGTGATAAAACACCGGTTTCTGTAACTTACAATAAATCAAACGGACAATTCAATTTGGTTTTTGACAATGATTTAACCTTTGATTTTGCTTCATATGCCGACAATTTTGTAGTAAAAATTGATGGCACAGAATACAGATTAAGGGGACAATTGCTATCACCAAATAGTAATATTGTTGTAATTGACCTGTTAACAGATGAAGACTTGGATAATTATTCAAAGAATATAAAAAATGTTCTTTCGAATGCTTCTTCTGTTCAAATTAAGTATGAATTAATTCATGGAGATAATCATGGACAGATACGTGACAAAGGTGCGTCATTGTTACCTGAATTTGGATATGAAACTGTTAACGTGAATTAAGGCTTTATTGAAAAAAGAAACAAACAAAACCATAACTCTGTATGAGAATGTACAAGAGGGTTGAAAAAAATAAAATGGGCATGACAAGGAGTAAAAGCTACTTCCTGTTATGCCCATTTGTCATTTATATTTTACTTATATTAGAAGCTCTAAAGTTATGCAAAGGGAAATCCATATATGTTTGAAAATTAGAAAACAGTTGCAAGATAATGTTGATTAAAGTTGCAAAAAATATTCTTATAAGTTTAAAAACTTAAAAATTCAAGCGAAATATTGGTAAATAATTTGGAAGGAAACAAAAAAAGAGGAATATTATTACAAAATAACTGAAATGAAAATGTATAAAACTTCTAAAAAAAATGGTTGTTTTGTAAAAAATGGATGTTGGCATGGCATTTGCTGTTAAATGATATATGTTAAGAAAAAATATTAACAGCGAAAGTTAATGTGGTTTTCTTAGCCTTGAAAGCAATTCATAAATTACCAAGGAGGGTTTAAAATGAAAAGAAATTTTAAAAGTATCATGGCTATTATTTTAGGTGGTGCAATGATTTTAGGTGCTTCAGGATGCGCATCCAACAATTCCTCAAATGCAGCAGTTCCAGCGGCTTCAAGCAGTGCCGCAACTGACACGCAGAAAGCTTCCGGAGAGACAGTTACATTAAAATTTGCTCATGCAGACAGTGATACAAGTGTCTTTAACCAAGGAGCAACAGCATTTAAAGAAAAACTTGAAGAGCTTTCAAGCGGACAGGTTAAAGTGGAAATTTACGGGAACGGTCAGTTGGGTACGCTTTCTGACTATGCACAAGGCATTCAGATGGGCACGATTGATGTTGCACCTGTTTCTGCTACGGTGCTGGCAAATTTTGCACCATCTATTTCGGTTTTCGATCTTCCATTCCTTATTGAAACCGAACAGCAGGCCTACAATGCCCTTGACGGAGATGTTGGTGCAGATCTTGCAGCAGAACTTGAGACGAATAAAATGCTTTGCAAAGGCTGGTGGACACTGGGCTACAGAAACGTGACGGCAAGCAAGGAGATTCAAAGCGTTGAGGATTTAAAGGGTCTTAGAATAAGAACACAAAATTCTGAAATACATATGAAGATTTTTAAGGCATTGGGTGTTGATGCAACACCTATGGATTTCAGTGAGTTATTCACTGCTCTTCAGCAGGGTACAGTGGATGGGCAGGAAAACCCTTATTCAAACATACTTAACAACAACATATTTGAAGTGAATAATATGCTTGTTGATACAGGTCATGTTTATCAGGTGGCAGGTATGCTGTTTTCACCTTCAACATGGGATAAACTTTCTAGCGAACAGCAGGCTTGGGTGGACGAAGCCAGTGCTTATGCAACTGGAATTGAAAGAACGGCTTGCACCGATAACAATAATTCAGCGAAGGAAAGTCTGATTAAGGAACATGGAATGAAATTTGTAGAATTGGATAAGGCTCAATTGCAGGCTGCAACAGCATCCGTGTATGATGAATATCCTGATTTAAAAGAACTTGCAGATAAGGTTAAAAGCTATAAATAATGAATAAAAAGCCGGATATGCAATCCTTGAACGGGTTGCATATCTGTTTTTGCAGAAAGGTTGTGTTCAAAGAATGAAAGCATTGCTTAAGGCATTAGAAAAAGTCAACGGCGTTACCTTTGCTGTTGAAAAAATTATTCTGATTGCAGCTGTAATATCAATGGTTGCTATTAATTTTTTTCAGGTTGTATTCAGGTATGTTCTTCATGCCAGTATTCCCTGGAGCGAACAGACAAGCGTAGTCTTGTTTATGTTTATGATTTTAATTGGCGGAAATATTGCAATTAAAGATGACTCTGAAATAAAAATCGAAATTATAAAATTTAAAAATCCAAGAAAAGATAATGCATTCAGACTTATTTCCGATATCGTTGCGCTTGTTACGTTAGCAGCATTGTTTTTAAGTGCGGTTTTAATCACCAAACAAGGCATTGAACTGCCAAGGGTTCTTTCTTCAATCCCTCTTAAGTATTACCAGCTTTATATTATAATGGTAGTTGGTTTTGGACTTATGTTTATAGAAAAATTAACCAATACCATAAAGAAAATTATATATTTAACAGATGATAAAGAAGGGACGGTGCAGTAAGTGACAAATGCTTTTATAGTTTTAATGGCAGTATTTATAATTACCATGCTTTTAGGCGTGCCTATTGCATGGTCCTTAGCAATCAGCTGCATTGCATCACTGGTAGTTGCAAGTGGTGTGCCTCTAATGCAAATAACCCAAAAAATGTATTCAGGAGGCGAAAAATATTCTCTTATGGCTATTTTCTTTTATATGCTTGCAGGTTCTATCATGCAACACGGCGGTATATCCGTCAGGCTTATAAATCTTTCAAAGGCGGCAATAGGTCATATCAGCGGCGGTCTTTCAATAGTGGTTATTGTTACTTGCATGCTCTTTGCCGCACTTTCAGGTTCATCAATCGCCACAACGGCGGCAATTGGAGCCATGCTCTACCCTGAACTTGTTAGGGAAAATTATCCCGAAGGGTATTCGGCCACGCTTCCTGTGGTTGGCGGTACGCTTGGCATTGTTATTCCGCCAAGTATTGTGTTTGTTGTTTATGGCACAACAACCAACACGTCAGTTTCAAAGCTTTTAATTTCGGGTATTGTACCAGGAGTTCTGGCAGGATTATTAATGTGCGTTTATGCATGGTTTGTGGCGAAAAAGAATAATTTCCCTAAAAGTGGAAAATTTCAGTTGAAAAACTTTTTGACTGCGCTTAAGGATTCAATTTGGGCATTGCTTATGCCTGTAATAATTCTGGGTGGTATTTATTCGGGAATTTTTACACCTACAGAGTCGGCAGCGGTAGCTGTGGTTTATGGCCTTTTTGTGGCTGTAATGATTCATAAAGAGCTTACGTTTAAAACGTTTTTAAGAATTGTACTTGAAAGTGTAAAGGGCACGGCTGGAATACTTCTTCTTATTATGGCGGCAAGTGTATTCGGATATGTTCTTACCGTGAATAACATTCCATTACTATTTACAAACATGATGAGCTCTTTTATTACAAACAAATTTACATTCCTTATCTGCATCAACATACTGCTGATTTTCCTTGGAATGTTTATGGATTCGGGTGCAATTATACTGATTGTTGCCCCACTTATTTATCCTATTGCTATGCAGTATGGAGTGGACCCTGTTCATCTTGGCTGTATTGTTGTATTTAACCTTGCAGTTGGTCAAGCTACACCGCCTTTCGGAAATTGTCTGTTTGCGGCGGTTTCTGCAACAAAGCAGGACATTGTTACGCTCAGCAGAAATGTTGTTCCTTTTTTGTTTATACTTTTTGGCACAGTGTTTCTCGTATCTTTCTGCCCGGTGCTTGCAACGGGATTAACCTCTTTAATGAAATAACAGGTGGTGTTGAATATGAAATTTGATTTTATAATTAAAAATGGCTCTGTTTTCAATTCTCAAGAAGCTATTTTTGAAAACAGGGATTTATATATTAAAGGTGGTTTGATTTGTGAAGGTTGTAAAAATGATACTGCCACACAGATTATTGAAGCCAAGGGTAAGGCTGTTTTACCAGGACTTATTGATGAGCATGCACATCTTAATTTGTATGGAACAATTATAGGCGCAAATGCGGATACAACTATGATACCCTGCGGAATTACCACTGCCTGTGATGGTGGAACGGAGGGAGCAGGAGGATTTGAACAATTTTACATTTCAAATATTATTAGATATGAAACCAGCGTTTATTCATACATCAATGTTTCTACCTTTGGTAACAAAAGTCTTTGCAGGCACGAAGAAGACCATGACCCAGAAGATTTCAGAGAAGACCTAATAGCGGAGGTCTTTAGAAAACACAGTCACGTTGTGCGTGGAATTAAGGTAAGAATGTGTGCTGGAACATTGGGTAATTATGGTATGGCGCCTTTATATAAAGCAATAGAAATTTCTGAAAATCTTAAAAAAGACGGATTCTATGCACCAGTTGTGGTGCATTATGGAGACTTGCCTGAAAATGTGACGGTTTCAGAGCTTGTAGGTGCTTTGAGAAAAGGGGATATTTTAGCACACGTTTTTCAGACACACGGCGAAACCATATTTGATGAGAACGCCAAGGTGCTTGAATGCGTTAAAGAGGCACAGGAAAGAGGCGTTATAATTGATAGTTGTAACGGTCGGGTTCACTGGTCTTTCGAAAATCTAAAAAAGGGGTTCGAAGATGGATTTTTTCCTGATATTATCAGCAGCGATTTAGTGCGTGTAAGTGAATATATACGGCCTGGTTTTTCTCTTATTCACGCAATGGGTGTGCTTAGCGCAGCTGGAATGAAAACTGAAGAAATTTTAAAGGCCGTTACGTATAACCCTGCAAATGCACTCGGTATACTTCATAAAGCTGGGACACTTGAAAATGGAAAACCAGCGAATATAGCCATATTTGACATTATAGATGACAGAAGAATACTTGAAGATATGTTTGGAGGAAAGTGCAAAGCCAACAAAATGTTTTTGCCGTTACTTACGATGAAAGAGGGAAGAGTGGCGTATAGACAGATATTCTTCTAAGGCCGTTTTCAAGAAGGAGGAATAATAAAAATTATTAGTTTAAAATAATAGCAATTAAAATATAGAAAACACTTTAATTCACGTTTTGTTATGCGGATTAAAGTGTTTTTATCATAAAATATGTTGCAATATGAAAGAGGGCGGCTTATAATTATTTTAAAATGAAATAAGGAGGCTAATAAATGGAAAAAGTAAAAATTTTAGCAATTGTTCCTTACGAAGAATTACGAGAAGATATACTTCAAGCATCCAAGGCTTTTGATAATTTGAATATTCAGGTAGTTGTTGGGACAATGGATGCTGGGCTAAAGTTTGCTGTTGAGGGGCAGAGAGCTGGATATGATGTTATTATATCCAGAGGTGGCACTGCCGAGATGATAGAAGAACACGTATCAATTCCTGTAATCAATATTCCGGTTAGCAGTTACGATTATATAAGCCTTATAGAGCAGGTAGGAAGAAATTCGGTGAAAACTGCAATTATAGGTTATGCAAACGTTACAGAAAATGCTCATGCCGTAAAAATACTCTCTAATACAAAGCTGGATATATTTACAATTATGAATCCAAAAGAAATTTCGCCTTTGCTGCAAGAAATGAAGCAGCAAGGCTTCGAAGTAATCATTGGAGATGTGGTTACGATTGAGTTCTCAAAAATTTTGGGTATGAAGGGTATATTAATGAAATCGGGTATAGAAAGTGCCAGAAAGGCCATTGCTACGGCTATAAAAATAAATGGGTATATGAAAAGGCAAAATGATATGGGAGTAAATTCTATGCATGAGAATAGAATGGAGATTGTTTATGACGGAAGCAAGACTTTGGAAGAGTTTGAAATTGAAATTATAAAGCATGTTCTTGAACGTGAGAATGGAAATTTAGCTAGAGCAACAAAGATTTTAGGCATAAGCCGCTCAACAATATGGAGAAAACTTAAAATGTAGCAAAATCTGGTTGCAGTTTAAAACAAAACTGCAGCTTTTTTGTTAGTAAAATACAAAAAAATAGAAGCGTACAGTAGGGTATAAAGCGCAAAAAGTGTCTGATTTTGTAGGGTCAGGAAAATTTTCGGCTAATATTACATATATTTATGAGCAGGTAGAATGAAATGTAAACATTATACATATGATTGTTTCAAAATAAAACGAAAATAAGTTTGATAGATTTTTTTGAAACGATTTAATTGCAAAATATGTCAGATTGATATAAAATGCATTTGTGAGGATAAGGGATACCTTACAGCTTTGTAATTAAAAGTGTATATCAAGGAGGATTTAAAATGAAAAAGAATTTTAAATGTATTATGGCTTGTGTACTGGGTGGTTTAATGATGTTAAGCATGGTTGGATGTTCAAGCAAAGCATCATCTAGCCAGAGTGCTCCGGCGCCTGCCGCTGCTGAGACACCAAAAGCAGAGGCAGCTGCAAAAGAAACAGTAGTATTAAAGCTTACATATGAAAATAACGCAGATGAACCCATAGATAAAGGAGCACACAGATGGGCTGAGTTGGTTGCGGAAAAAACTAACGGAGAAGTTGAAATTCAGATTTTTCCAAGTTCACAGCTTGGTAAGAAAAGTGACCTGCTGGAGCAGATGATGTTAGGAGAAAATATAATTACAATTTGTGATGGCTCATATTTAATGGATTTTGTGCCGGATTTTGGTGTGGTTATGGGTCCATATTTAATGGATAGCTATGATCAAATGTTTAAGCTTACAGCAAGTGACTGGTGGGCAGAGCAAAGCGAAAAGCTTACAGATTCAGGGCTTAAAATTGTTTCAAATAATTGGATTTACGGAGATCGGCACTTGTTAACAAAAACGCCTGTTGAAAAACCAGAGGATTTAAAGGGGCTTAAGGTAAGAGTTCCAAATAATGATATATCAGTTAAAATGTTTAACATGCTTGGAGCAGCATCCACACCAATGGCTCTTTCAGAGGTGTATACCTCATTACAGCAGGGTGTTTGCGATGGCGTTGAAAATCCGTTAACTGTACTTTATGCAAATAAATTTCAAGAGGTATGTAAGAATTTAACCCTTACAGGACATCAAAAAACTTTCAGCTGCTTTGTAATGAGCAATGATGTATTTAATAAATTAACACCTGAACAGCAGGCAATTGTTATGGAAGCCGGAGACGAGGCTGCTTTATATAATAATGAGTGTTATGAAGAGCTTACTGCAGAAATGTTGGACAAATTTAAAGCAGAGGGCTGTAACATTATTGAGCTTGATAATGTGGATGCTTTCAGGGAATTGGTGAAACCTCTTTACAAAGAATATGAAGACAATGGAACATGGACGCCTGGTCTTTACGATACAATTATGGAAATTATTAATAAATAAAATAAATGAGGCATTTAAAAATGCCATTTCTGCTGAATGAAAAGATTAGGCTTCAGCTATTTCTTTTGGATAACAGGGTGGCATTTTTATTGCAAATTAGTCTTAAAGAGACTAATTGTTAGGGGGAAGAAAGTGGATAAGCTTAAAAAAGCTATATTAAATCTTGATTTAATTATAGCTGGATTAACAACTGTTATCATTGTAATAATTACGCTTGCAGGGGTGTTTATGCGGAAAGTTGTGGGGCAGCCGTTTCCATGGATTGAAGAAGTTCAACTTCTTTTGTTTATTTGGGCAATTTTCTTTGGAGCAAGCGTTGCGTTTAGAACGGGAAGTCATGTTGGAATTGATATTATAGCAGAAAGGCTTCCTGCAAAGGCAAGAAAAATATTGGACTTATTTATATTTATTGTCTCAACTATAATTTTGGTATATTTTTTATGGGCATCCTATGGCCTTAGTATTAATGCGGGCGCAAAGCTTACGCCGTATCTTAGATTACCATACTGGGTAATAGATTCTTCAGCGGTAATTGGAAGTGCTGTTATGATTATTCAAAATACCCACTACACATATTTAAAAATCACAGGGAAGCTACCGAAGGAGGGTGAAGAATAATGTCTCCTATTGCAATTTCTACAATTGTTCTTCTGATACTGCTTTTTCTGAATGTTCCTGTATTCTTGGCAGTTTTAAGTGGATGTATTGTATATTTCATGGGAAACCAAACATCGTCAGTGCTTCTGGCACAAAGAGTTATAAGTGGTATGGAATCCATACCCATGCTGGCAGTACCTTTCTTTGTTGCAACAGGGGTATTTATGAACTACTCGGGTATTACCGAAAGAATGCTTAAGTTTTGCAAAGTTTTAACCGGGCACATGACTGGCGGACTTGCGCAGGTTAATATAATTCTTAGTACGTTAATGGGTGGAATGTCAGGTTCATCCTTAGCGGACGCAGCAATGGAGGCGAAAATGCTTGTTCCAGAAATGGAAAAAGATGGTTTTCCCCGTCCATTTTCAACTGCCGTAACAGCAGCATCTTCAATAATTACGCCACTTATTCCTCCAGGAATTGCTGCAATTATTTACGGCAGTGTTACTAATACGTCTATTGGAAGGTTGTTTGTAGCCGGTATTATTCCAGCTATAATATTATGCTTGGCGATGATGGCTTTAGTAATGGCTATATCAAAGAAACATGGTTATAAACCTATTTATGACAAGAGAGCATCTTCAAAGGAATTATGGGAAGCTTTTAAACCTGCTTTTTTCCCGCTTTTATTACCTTTTATAATTATTGGCGGTATAAGGTTTGGAATTTTTACACCGACAGAGGCCGGTGCAATTGCAATACTTTATGCGTTGGTTCTTGGGTTTTGCTATAAAACCCTTAAGCTAAAGCACTTGATACTTGGGCTTAAAGAAACTGTAATTTCAACGGGAACAATTATGATGATTGTTGGCGCCGCGGCTTGCTTTGCTTGGGTGCTTACAGCAGAAATGGTGCCACAAACCATTACCAATCTACTTATTGGCTTATGTAAGAATAAATATGTATTCCTGTTGGTAGTCAATTTATTTTTACTGATTGTAGGAATGTTTATAGAAGCAACTGCGGCGCAGATTGTTCTGGCGCCAATGCTGGTTCCTGTAGCATTGGCCTTTGGAATTGACCCTGTTCACTTTGGTATGGTATTTATTTTTAATATGGCCATTGGTTCTCTTACGCCGCCTATGGGGAATTTGATGTTTGTTGCCTGCGGAGCTACAAAATGTAAAACCGAGGATTTTATAAAAGCATCTATCCCTTTCTATTTGCTGTTGTTTGGTGCTTTGTTGCTTATGACATATTTCCCAGCCATAACTACAATTTTGCCTAACTTAATTTATGGCATGTAAGAAGTTTGCAGAGATTATTTTAGGCGGAGGAGTAAGTTATGAAAATAATTAGAACAGTATTAGGGGATATTTCGCCTGAAGAAATGGGAATTACAGACTCACATGACCATTTAATTCGCAGCGGAGGGCCCGAAATAATGCTGGACAGTTCGTATTTAATGGATGACCAGAAGGCAGCCGCAGAGGAAATGGAGAACTTTATAAATGCAGGTGGAAGAACGATGGTTTGCATGGATCCCATTGGCTGCGGAAGAAATGTGCCGAAGATGTTAAGCGTTTCAAAAAAAGTTCAAGGAAAAGGCAATATAATAATGACAACGGGGTTTCAAAAAGGTTCTTTGTACTGTCAGTCAACGTCTTTTTTGGCCACTGTTAACACTAATAAAATTGCTGACCTTATGATAGCTGAAATAACAGAAGGCATGGATGTTCACAGCTACAACGGCCCTGTTATTGAAAGAGTAAAAGCTAAGGCCGGATTAATAAAGGCAGGAACAAGTTACAGAATTATAACTAGGTTGGAAGAGAAAGCCATTCACGTTGCGGCAATTACTCAAAGAAATACAGGGTGTGCGGTTTCATTTCATACAGACTATGGCACTATGGCATTGGAAAGTATTGAGCTTATTAAAAAATATGGCGGAAATACACAGAAAGTTGTGATGTGCCATATGCAAAGAAATTTGGATAAATATTATCATGAGCAAATATTATCTACGGGTGCAACCATTTGCTTTGACGAGCCTAACAAGGCTATGTATTGTTCGGATACCCTGATTGCAGAAAATATAAGCTGGCTTGTGGACAGAGGGTATGGCAAACAAATAGTTCTAGGCATGGACGGCGGAAAAAGAGAAGCCAGCAGTGCCTATATGAAAGAACAGGGGATAGGGAACGGATTAGATTATTTGCTTCTTCGTTTTGTTCCTTTATTAAAAAAGGTTGGAATATCTGATGACGCCATTTGTGATATGCTGGTCAACAATCCGTCGGAAGTATTTTCAATAGATATGCAATAACTTCTTCAAAAGTCCTTTGAAAAGAGAAAGCTGGTGTTACTAACATCAGCTTTCTTTTTCAGTTATATAGAATAAAATTTTATTTAGAAGGTGTACGGTAAGATTCAATGAATTTGAAATAATTTCAAAATAGTAGGATGTACTTAATTTTATAAGGATGATGAATTATGAAAGATATTTTGATTATTGCCCCATATGAAGAATTATTTAAGATTTGCAAAAGCGTTGTGGCAAAGAGAAATCTGAAAAACATAGATGTTGTAATGGCAGATACAGATGGAAACACAAACATTCACGAGTTGATTCTTCAGAAAAAACCTTTAGTTGTTATATCCAGAGGCGGTGTATACAGTGCCGTTAAGAATATGTTTGCTTCAATTGCTGTTGTTGAGATGAGAATAGGGGCATACGACATAATAAATAGCTTGAAAGATATATTTGAA
>JAYFNB010000012.1:0-136696 GCA_034933685.1 Lachnospiraceae bacterium
GCTCTTTTTGCCTTCCAGATAATCCTTGACCGCAGATAGTTTTTGTTCATATGTCTTTCCTTTTTGTGGCATAAAAATGCTCCTCCTTAAAGCAAACAGTTTTATTATTTTAACTGTCTACCATAAGGGGAGCATATCAGATTCTATTTTGGGCTTTTTTTTGCTCTATGTTTTCCAATTATTTCCGCTTTTAAATTGAATAATAATATGATACTATAAGCGTGTAACAATTATGTAACAACTACATAACATATTATTAATATTTGCATAGGAATGCAAAAGATGATTAGGAGGAAATAATATGAAAAAATTAAACACAGCAATAATAACTTTAGCAGCGGTAATGTCTATGTCTGCAAGTGCAATGGCTGCACCATTATGCACAAACACATTAAACACAAGCTTACAATCATGTAATTTAAGCACCAGTGTGCTGGCATGCACTTCTGGTTCTGCAAACTGCGACATCAATTCAATTTTAAATAGTAACTATGCAAGCAACGTTAAGGGTAGCATGCAATACTTTACAAACTTAGGGTGTAAATCCAACGCTGCTATTAAAACAAATGTAAATGAAAATTCAGAAAATGGTACAACCTGCAATGATAAATCTTGCAACACTTCTACATGCACGGGCACAACATGTACTGATGCAACATGCAGTGATACAGCTTGTAAAGATACCACATGCAGTGGCACAACATGTAACGCTAGTGAAAGCAAAGCTACTGAATCAAAAACTGCTACAACAAATAAAACAGCTACACAAAGCAACACTTCCCAGAAGGCAACTACAGCTACTCCGACAGCAAGCAACCCTACAAAAACAAACACTACTGTAACAAACTCTGATACAACAAACACTAATGCAACTAAAACTAACACAACTAACACAACTAACACAACGAGCAACTCATCTGTGTCTGCTTATGCACAGGAAGTTGTAAACCTGGTAAATGCAGAACGTGCAAAAGAGGGTCTCTCTCCTCTTTCTATAGATTCAAAAGTAACAGCTGCAGCACAGGTTAGAGCAACAGAAATTAAAACAAGCTTTAGCCATACTCGTCCTGATGGAAGAAGCTGTTTTACAGCCCTTGCTGAGGCAGGCGCAAGCTACAGCGGTGCAGGAGAAAATATTGCAATTGGTCAGAAAACACCAGCAGAAGTTGTAACTGCATGGATGAATTCTCCAGGTCATAGAGCTAATATTATGAAACCTAGCTTTAAATATATAGGTGTAGGTGTAAATGGAACAGCATGGGCACAGCTCTTTACATACTAATATTTATATATTTAATTTAACTAGAAAAATGAAATCTGAATTGGTAATTTAAACAAACCCGAAAGTTAGGCATTAAAACCATATAATCCTCCTTAAGTAGGCAAGGTAATTAACCAAAGTCTATTTAAGAAGGATTTTTATGTCTATACAAAAAATAGTGCTGGATTAAAAATTAAAATATCTGAAGAATGCTTTATGCTTGATTGGAAAGAAAATCAAAAATGTTTTTTTGAAAAATAAAGACAAATATGAAAACCATCAATTAAATTGGATTTCATATTTGTCTTTACATACTGCATAGTCATACATATGTTACAGATTACATTGTTAAGAAGCCATAGAAAAATATTTATTTTCCACGCATTTCTGACGTTTGTCTCCTTCTTCCTCATAATCCAATAAAATAAGCATTTCTAAAGCCTTTTTAACATTTTACAGCCGTAGAGCAAAGTCAAATTTTAAATTAAACTATTTTCCTTCACCTTAATTGCAAAACCAGCGGTAAACTTGTCCCAGCATTGTTCACAAATATCTACATTTTCTTCTGTTCCATCTTTTCCAGAGGTATAGCCCCAATGTTTTTCTACGTGTATAAAATCCTCAAAATAGCCATGATTGTCAGTTTTTAGCTTTCTTCCGCAAACATTACAGTAAATATCTCCAATAACTTCCGTTTCCTGAATTCTTTTTTCTGTTTTTATCAACATAATCCCCCCGTTTCTGTTATAAAAATTTTATCACAAAATACGTAAAAAACCTATATATAAAATTTAGCTTTGATGTTAAAATAATGCAGTAGGAAGAAACGGGTGGTTAATATGACCAATATATTAGATATGACAAACTGCACAATCTGCCCAAGACAATGTATGGTAAACCGTACCCTTAACCCCTCGGGTTTTTGCAAAAGCTCATTTATGCCTAAGGTGGCCTTAGCAAGTGTACATCGCTTTGAAGAGCCATCAATAAGTGGCACAAAGGGCTCTGGAACTGTGTTCTTTTCGGGTTGTAACATGAGTTGCGTTTTTTGCCAAAATTATAATATAAGTCAGGATAATATCGGCATTACCCTAAGTATTGAAAATCTTGCAGACACCTTTATTGCGGAGCAAAACAAAGGTGTCCATAACCTGAATCTGGTCTCGGCGGCCCAGTATCTATCCCAGGTTAAGCAGGCATTAATTTTGGCGAAAGAAAAAGGGCTTACTATACCTGTTATATATAATTCCAACGGGTATGAACGTGTTGAGGCACTAAAATGCCTTGATGGGCTTGTAGATGTCTATCTACCAGACATAAAATATTTTGATAATACCCTTGCAGAAGAATATTCTGCTGCACCAAATTATTTTGAAACTGCAACGAAGGCAGTTTTAGAAATGTATCGCCAAACTGACATAAATAAATTTGACAAAGATGGCATAATAACAAAGGGTGTTATTGTGCGCCACCTAGTGCTTCCGTGGCAAAAAGATGACAGCAAAAAAATTCTTTGGTGGATTAAAGAAAATTTAGGAGATAATGTTTATGTATCTTTAATGAGCCAATATACACCAATGTATAAAGCTAGGGAAATTAAAAAACTTAACCGTAAAATAACAACATATGAGTATAATTCTGTTATAGATTACTTTTTTGAAATAGGATTAAAAAACGGCTACATGCAGGCACGCACTTCCGCTCAAAGTAGCTATACACCAGAATTTGACCTTAGTGGAATAAAAGGAGTTTGATTATGAAAACAGTTACCCAACGATTTATAAAATGTACTGCCCTAAATACTATGTCCAATGAAGATTCCAAATCTTGTCCAAGCACGCGTTCTCAGCTTATTTTCGCTTACTATATTGCAAAAGAATGCCAAAAAATAGGCCTTAGTGATGTAAAAGTAGATAAAAATGGATATGTTACAGCGCGTTTACCAAAAAATGCTGAAGGTTTCAATAAAATAGGTTTTATTGCCCATATGGATACAAGCCCCGATGCATGCGGAGAAAATATTACTCCTGTTATAACTGAAAAATATGACGGCACATCCATACCCCTTTATGGTATTGTGCTGTCCCCTGAAAAGCACCCAGAACTTTTAGATTATATTGGTCAAGATATAATTTCCAGTGACGGAACTACCCTTTTAGGTGCAGATGATAAAGCTGGTATTGCAGAAATTCTTACAGCAATGGAACAGCTTTTGGCACACCCAGAAATTGAACACGGTGATATAGCTATTGCTTTTACACCTGACGAAGAAATTGGCAGAGGTGCAGACTTTTTTGATGTTGAGGAATTTAACTGCGATTTTGCCTACACCGTAGATGGTGGAGAAATCGGAGAATTGGAATATGAAAATTTTAACGCCGCAAGAGCAAAAATAAACATCAATGGTTTAAATGTTCACCCGGGTTCTGCAAAGGGCATTATGAAAAATGCAGCTCTCATCGGCACAAAGCTTGCCGCCCTTTTGCCAGCAGACGAAACCCCATCAAAAACATCTGGTTATGAAGGTTTCTACCACCTTACCTGCTTTAATGCAACTACAAATAACTGCAAAATGGCTTACATTATAAGAGATTTTGATAAAGAGAACTTTGAAAAACGTAAAACAACATTATCCAATATTGTTGCAGAACTTAACGAAAAATATGATAACATAATTGAACTGAATATTTATGATGAATACTATAACATGATAGAAAAAATTGAACCTTGCATGCACATAATAGACCTTGCAAAAAAAGCAATGGAGGAATGTGGAGTTACTCCTATTATTCGCCCAATACGTGGTGGAACAGATGGTGCAAGACTTAGTTATATGGGTTTGCCTTGCCCGAACATTTTCACTGGTGGTCATAATTTCCATGGAGTATGTGAGTTTATACCTGTGCAAAGTATGGAAAAAGCTGTAGATGTAATAATAAAAATTGCGCAGCTTGCAAAAAAACCTTGATTTTATATTTTTTTCATGTTAACATACCGTCATGTGAATATTAAGCAACGACTGAGTTGACGGATTTCCGTTGGGTTGTTATAGGTTACAAATTCAGAGAGTAAATCGGTTGGTGAAAGATTTACAGTACTAAAACAACAAATTACCGCTCACAGCTTTCGGCATTAAACCGCCGACGGTCGCCCGATAAAGCAATTAAGGCGTGTATTTTTTGCACGCAAACTAAGGTGGTACCACGGGTTCTCTCGTCCTTTATAGGATTAGAGGCCCTTTTTTTGTACACCCTAATAAGCAATGCGGTAATGACTATATTAATTTGAAAAGGAGAATTTAAAATGAAAAACGTGTTTGAAGTATTGGAAGAAAGAGGCTTTATTGAACAGATGACCCATGAAGTCGAAATAAGAGAGCTTTTTGAGAAAGAAAAAATAACTTTTTATATTGGCTTCGACCCTACTGCAGACAGCCTTCATGTTGGACATTTTCTTACAGTAATGGCAATGGCACATATGCAGCGTGCTGGTCATCGCCCTATCTGCCTTATGGGTGGTGGCACTGGTATGATTGGCGACCCAACAGGAAAAGCAGATATGCGTAAAATGATGACCACTGAAACCATTGATTACAACGTAGAGTGCTTTAAAAAACAGCTTTCCCACTTCATTGATTTTACAGACGATAAAGCTATTATTGTAAACAATGCAGATTGGATTAGAAGTCTTAATTATATTGATTTTCTTCGTGAAATAGGCGTTCATTTTTCTGTTAACCGAATGCTTACTGCTGATTGCTTTAAAACAAGAATGGAAAAAGGTCTTTCTTTCCTTGAATTTAACTACATGCTTATGCAAGCAAATGACTTTCTTGAATTAAATAAAAAATACGGCTGCGTTATGCAGCTTGGTGGTAATGACCAGTGGAGTAATATTATTGCTGGTGTAGACCTTATTAGACGTAAAGAAGCAAAACCAGCCTTTGGTATGACTTTCCAGCTTTTAACCAACAGCGAGGGTAATAAAATGGGAAAAACAGAAAAAGGTGCAGTTTGGCTTGATCCAGAAAAAACATCTCCATACGAATTTTACCAGTACTGGAGAAACATTGGCGATAAGGATGTTGAAAAATGTCTTGCTCTCCTCACTTTCCTGCCTATGGAAGAGGTTCGTCGTTTAGGTGCGCTTAAAGACAGTGAAATAAATAAAGCAAAAGAAGTTCTTGCATTCGAGCTTACAAAAATTGTTCATAACGAAGAAGAAGCAACAAAAGCACAGCAAGCTGCCCGTGCATTGTTTGAAGGCGGTGCGGCAGGCGGTTCAATACCTGAAACCGAAATTTCCACAGCAGAGTTCGGCGAAGGTATGGATATTTTGACTATGCTTACAACAGTTGGTCTTTGTGCATCACGTGCAGAAGGCAGACGTCTTGTTCAGCAAGGCGGCTTAAAGATGAATGATGCTAAAGTTGAAAGCTTTGACATTGTTGTTAAAAAAGATGATTTTAAGAACGGTATAATTATGCTTCAAAAGGGCAAAAAAGTATTTCATCAGGTTAAATTAGGATAAAACAAAAACAAACTAGCCATTTTTAATAGTGGCTAGTTTGTTTTTTCTTCTGCTAAAGAAAATATTTACCCAATTTATAATTACAGCCTTTGCCTTACAACCTCATACATAAGAACTCCTGCCGCAATTGAAGCATTAAGGCTTTCTGCTTTACCTGGCATAGGTATTTTAACATATGAATCTGCCAATTTTGCCACTTTATCGCTTAATCCCCTTGCCTCATTACCTATTATAAAAGAGCATCCTTTTATAAGATTAAAACTGTAAGGATATTTCTGTCCTCTTAAATGCGCCGCATATATTGTAATACCTTTATCTTTCAATTTTTGTACACATTCTTCTATATCAACATCACTTATAACAGGCAGGTGAAAAACTGAACCCATTGTGCTTCGCAATACCTTTGGATTGTATACATCTACACTTCCCTTGGATAAAAACACGCCATCACAACCGCATGCATCGGCAGTCCGCACTACAGTTCCTAAGTTACCAGGGTCATTAAGTTCTTCGACAATTATAAAAAATCCATTTTCTCCAACACTATCAATCACCTGTTCAATGGAATTTTTCTTTTGCCTTATAACTGCAAGTAGTCCCTGTGGATTTGCAGTATCACTTATTTCCTTAAAAAGTTTATCTGACACAAGATGTACTATAGCTCTTTTTTCAAACACTGTTAAATCAATTTCTGCCTCAAAGCTTTCAGAAACTGCGTACAGCATTATATCGTAGTCCTCTGGTATTTCCTCTACAAACCTTAACCCCTCAGCAACAAAAAGACCTAACTTATCCCTATCCTTTTTAGATTTAAGTGAATTAATTAATTTAATTGTTTTGTTTTGACTGCTGTCTATCATTTTCATCACCCACACAATTATATCATAAATCTCTAAAATCCTCAAAAACTTTATTATAAAGCAATTTTAAATTTCTTTGCCTAAACCACTTCTTTATGCTAAAATATCAAAATGAGGTGAAGATAAAATGTCAGGTTCAATATTTGGTAAAGTATTTCAGGTATCCACGTGGGGTGAAAGCCATGGCAAAGCCTTGGGTGTTGTCATTGACGGCTGTCCATCTGGTATACCTTTATGTGAAGAAGATGTACAGCGCGACATGGATTTAAGAAAACCAGGTTCAAATAAATATGGCACGAAACGTTCTGAAAGCGATGAAATACACATTCTTTCAGGAGTGTTTAACGGTAAAACCACAGGTACTCCTATATCAATTGCGGTTTATAATCAAGACCAACAATCTAAGGATTACAGCCAAATTTCGTCTGTTTTTCGCCCTGGTCATGCAGACTATACATTTGAGGTAAAATATGGTTTCCGTGATTACCGAGGTGGCGGACGTTCATCAGGACGTGAAACTTTAAGCCGTGTAGCCGCAGGTTCGGTTGCAAAAGCTGTGCTTAAACAGTTGGGAATATCCATACTAACCTATACGCACTCCGTAGGCACGATTTCCATAAGCCACAGCAATTTCAATGAATCTGAGATTTTAAATAATGCCCTTTTTATGCCTGATAAACAGGCTGCTGAAAAAGCTTCTGCATACCTTGATGAGTGCATTAAAAACAATGACTCCGCAGGCGGTGTTGTGGAATGTGTTGTAAAAGGATTGCCAGTTGGCATTGGTGAGCCTGTGTTTGATAAGCTTGATGCAAACCTTGCAAAAGCAATGTTTTCCCTTGGTGCAGTAAAAGGCTTTGAGATTGGGATTGGTTTTAATGCATCTAAAATTAATGGCTCTGAAAACAATGACTCTTTCTTTGCTGACCAAAACAGAAAAATTGCAAAAACAACAAACAATTCAGGCGGTGTTCTTGGAGGCATGAGCGATGGTTCTCCTTTGATTTTCAGAACAGCTTTCAAGCCCACGCCATCAATAGCTCAGTCACAAAAAACAGTGACAAACGCAGGTGAAAATACTGAAATTTCCATTAAAGGCCGCCATGACCCAATAATTGTTCCTCGTGCAGTAGTTGTAGTAGAAGCAATGGCAGCAATAACAATAGTTGACTTGCTTTTTCAAAATATGTACTCAAACATAGATAATATAAAAAAAATTTACTCATAATTTAATTTTGGTGCGCATATCTTTTTGTACAAGGAGGTATTGCCATGAAAGCTAAAAACTCACACACAAGGCAGATAATACTTTTAATTATCTGTCTTTTTTTTGCACTAGGGGTATTAATGGGAACGTTTTTTTCCATTAAATATAATATAAACCCTCCAAATGTAACTGCACCACAATCAATGCCGCAGGCCCTTTTTGTATTTGGTAAATTTGTGTTTGCAATTTGGCTAATAGGTTTTTTCCCATTTGGAATATTTTTTGTGCCACCTTTAGCTGCCTTTTGCGGGTATAGTTATGGAATATCTTCCACATCGTTTTTGCTCTCTAAAAATTTAGCAATGTTTGCACGCTTTTCTGCAATATATTTGCTTTATACAATGGCTCTTATGTTAAGTGCCTGCGCCTCAATGCATTTATGTTTTAATACATACAAAAACAGTAAAAATTCTAAAGAAACACTTCCAAGGGAAAGGCAACGAATACTTATTGAATACATAATAATTTTATTAATTTCAGTTCTGCCACTAAGTTTAGGTGTTGGATTAGAGTTTTTTGCCTAAAAATATATAAAATATTTCAAAATAGTTAAAAAATCTTTAATTTTCAGTAAATTTTAAGTAAAAAAACATCGACAATTATGTAAAAACAATCTATAATTATTTTTATAATGTTACAAAGGAGAAAAGGCTGTGGAAAATATAATAAGGTTTTCTGAATATATGAAAAACGTAAAAAAATCTTCTGATAATACAATAGTGTCATACCACCGAGATTTAAAAATCTTTTACACTTACATTAAAGACCTTGGCATAAACAACATCTCGAAGGTAAATAAAACTAACGTAATGTCCTATCTGTACAATTTGCAAAAAACAAATCGTGCAAGTTCAACAATTTCCAGGAATCTTGCTTCATTAAGAGCCTTCTTTTCCTATCTTTTTTTGGAAGGCGTTATTACAGAAAACCCAACAGAAGGTCTTGAATCTCCAAAGGTAGAGAAAAAGCTACCCGAAATAATGCCACTAAACAATGTTGAACTGCTTCTTGAGCAACCGGACCTTAACGACAATAAAGGCATTCGTGACAAAGCAATGCTTGAGGTTTTATATGCTACAGGTATGCGTGTTACAGAGCTTATTAGCATACAACTGGATGATGTTAACCTAAACCTTGAATTTATTAAATGCACTCATAACGACAAAACTAGAGTAATTCCTTTAGGTTCCAAGGCTATAAATGCTCTTAGAGCATACATAGATTATGTGCGTAGTGACCTTGTTAGAAATTCAGATGAGGTTTGCTTGTTTGTTAACTGCAATGGCTCACCAATGACACGGCAGGGTTTTTGGAAAATAATTAAGTTTTACGCAAAAAAAGCAAATATAACTGAAGACATAACTCCGCACACCATTAGGCACTCATTTGCAGCACATCTTGTTGAAAACGGTTGCGACCTGCAAAGCTTACAAGAAATGCTTGGTCATTCAGACATTTCCACAACGCAGATTTATACAAAGCTTAATAAAGGTCGTTTAAAAGAAGTATATGCTAAATCCCATCCACGGGCATAACAAAAAAGGACAGATTTTTATAACCTGTCCTTTTTTATTTAGGAAACGCTGAATAATTCAAAGGTCAAAAAATAAATTTAGCTTTAGTGTCAAAAAATGGAGTGAACGAGCATTTTTTCAATAAAAAATGCTATGAAACGACTATTCTTTTGCAAATTGATTTTTTGATCACATTAAACCAGCTTCTCCTCATATAACCGCAATTTGTTTCCTTAAATTAACAGCAATAATAGCCGCTACCGCTATCTTAAAGATATCAAATGGCACAAACGGAAAAACCGCTGCTCCTAGAGCTTTACTAATGCTCATATTGGCTACATACATAAGCTGAATTACTCCGAATGAGTAAAGTATACACAGTCCTAAACTCAGTGCCGCAATTACCTTTACAATCTCTTTTCCACTCTTTCCCGTTGTAAACACCTTATCACATATTGTTCCGGCAACAAATGCCTGAGGTATAAATCCCCATATAAATCCGCCAGTTGCTCCAGCAACAATACCAATGCCACCTTTCATTCCTGAAAAAACAGGAAGTCCAAGACATCCTAACAGAACATAAATAAGAACTGCAATTGCCCCACGTTTTCCGCCGAGCACCGCTGCTGTAACTGCCACTGCTAACACCTGCATAGTTAATGGTATAGGCGTAAAAAGCAGTGGAATTGTAATAAAAGCACTTACACATAGTATTGCCGCAAATAATCCACAAAGTACATAATCTCTCGTTTTCATTTCTTGTCTCCTTTTTCTTTTGTTATTTTATTATAGAATATAAAAATCTAATTGTCAACCGATATTTTATAAATGGTTTACAATTAAATTTCTTTCCCTGTTGTTAACTATTCACTTTTATTGTATAATAATATGATTACAAATCTTAATATGCATTGGAGAAAACTATGAAACGGATAATAACACTAATTTTAATTCTTACCTGCCTTACAGGATGCAACTCTCAATCAATTTTTTCAAACAAAGCTAACGAAACAAAACAAACTGAATTTTTTCTAAATACAGTTTCTTATATAACCATATATAACATGGAAGAAAAATCTGCTACAGAAATTATAAATAATTGTTTTGCCTACTGCCGTCAATATGAGCAATTGCTGAGTAAAACAATTGAAAGCAGTGAAATATCTGAAATAAACAGATCTAAAGGAAATTGGGTTACTGTAAGCCAAGACACTATCAACCTTATATCTCTTGCAAATATGTACAGTGAATTATCTGACGGTAAATTCGATTGCACAATTGCGCCTGTTACCGCTCTTTGGGATTTTAACAGTGAAGCGCACGTTGTACCAAACTCCAGTGACATCGCCGAGGCTGTAACACACGTTGACTATAAGGCAATTGAAATTGACGTAAACAAGATACGTCTTACCGACGAAAACGCTGCAATAGATTTAGGCGGTATTGCTAAAGGATATATAGGCGATAAAGCAAAAGAATATTTACTGGAAAACGGAGTAGAAAAAGCTATAATTTCCCTTGGAGGGAATATACTTACAATTTCCCCTGAAAATGATACTCCATTTAGAATTGGTGTTCAACGACCATTCGACGATCAAGGCACTAGTTATGGTATTTTGGAGATACAAAATATGTCCGTAGTTACTTCTGGAACTTACGAACGCAGTTTTGAAAAAGACGGAATTCTTTATCATCATATTTTAGATACAAAAACAGGAATGCCTGTTGATAACGGACTTTATTCTGTTACAATAATTACTAAAGATTCAGCTGTTGCTGATGCACTAAGCACTACATGTTTTGTTTTGGGTGTTGACGAAGGAATGAAGATAATTGAAGAAACTCCAGACACTGAAGCAATTTTTATAACCACCGATTACAAAGCTCGTTGTTCATCTGGTATAAATAAAACCATTAACTTTGAAATAACTGACGCAAAAAAAGGAGAATAACTATGAACGCAAATGACCACCGTACCACCTCCAGAGTGCTGGATATATTAGAACTTCTTGCATCTTCTGAAACCGGCTATACTCTTACGGAAGTAGCCAAAATAATAGGTGCGCCAAAAAGCAGTATTTTCCCTATGATTCATACCTTGGAGGACCGGCATTATATATCTATAAATACAAATACCCTTAAATATCGTATTGGGGTAAGCACTTTCGCTGTAGGTTCTACCTATGTTAACAGCCAAAACTTTTTAAGCCATATTTCTGGTGAAATGACAAAACTTGTGGAGGTTTGTAACGAAACCTGCAGCCTTGGCATTTTAGACGGCAGTAATGTGCTTTATGTAGCTAAGAAGGACTCACCTCAAAGCCTTCGCCTTGTTACATATGTTGGAAAACAGGTCTCTGCAAACTGCACCGCCCTTGGTAAAGCACTTTTATGCAAGGCGTCATTTGACGATGTGAGTCGGCTTTTCGCTAAAGGGATGCCAGCATGTACAAAATATACTATTACAGACCTAGGCCTATTTTATACCCAGCTTAAGCAGATAGAAGTTGATGGCTTTGCTTATGAAAATGAGGAATTTTCTGAACAGATTCAATGTATTGCAGTACCCGTTATGAAAAATGGCGCACCTGTTGTTGCAGTAAGTGTTTCCATACCTTCTTTCCGTAATGATAGCAAAAAAATAGAAATAATTAAACGCGAGCTTGTTAATATCAAGCTTAAAGCTGAACTTTTACTCAGAAACAGTGATATTGATTTGAAACCTTAACGCACAAAGAGCCGTCAGTTTTTAATCTGACAGCTCTTTTTTTATTTCGCCTTTTCTGGTACAAACGTAAGGGTAACCGCCCTCTCCGCTTCCGTCTGAAACAAAAATATATTCGTTTGCCAACTTGTCCAAAAAATCAACAGCTTTTTTTACTCCATCTTTGCTTTTAAGTAAAACAAACTTTTCAAATTCTTTCTTAACTATCTTGGCTTTAATCCTGTCGCTTTCAAAAACAGCACCGAACCTTCCTGCAAATGCAACCTCAAACAATCCGTTGCCAAGTTCGTCAATTTCATCCTCGGCAGATTGCACCTTGCTAAAAGGGTCACCTATTATTCCTCCGCTTCTTTGGGCTACACCAGATACACCTATACTTGCCCCAACTGCTGCAACGCATTTTGGCGATATATTCACAACTAACTGCATAAGTGAATAATCTAGAAAATATTCATCTACCGTTTCAGGGAAAACAGCATTTTCTATTCCTCTAGTATAAATGTTAACACATTGCATTTTATAACCATCGGTGCACATTCCGCACATTAAAATTGTTTTACCATTTTTTGTTACTGCCTTTGCTGTAAATATATCCATATCACTTTATATGTTTTTTCACAAATATTTCAATTCGCTCTAAAGCTATTTTAATATCTTCAATTGAATATGCATAGGAACAACGTATAAAACCTTCTCCGCATTCACCAAAAGCTGTACCTGGCACAACTGCCACTTTTTGGTCATAAAGCAGTTCTTTGCAAAAATCTTTGCTTGACATACCTGTTTTTTGGATACTTGGGAATACATAGAATGCTCCCCTAGGCTCGAAGCAATCCAGTCCCATTTCTCTGAAACGGCTAACCATAAGTTTTCTTCTTTCATCATAAGCATCACGCATTGCAGAAACTTCATCATCCCTAAACTTGCTTACAAGTGCCTCAATACCTGCAAACTGGCTTGGAGTAGGCGCACACATTGCAATATATTGATGGATTTTATTCATGCTGAAGATAAGTTCTTCAGGCCCTACAGCATAGCCCAAGCGCCATCCGGTCATTGCAAATGCCTTAGAAAAACCGTTTAGTATAATAGTTCTTTCATACATTCCAGGCAAAGACGCAATTGAGGCATGACGTGTACCATAAGTCAATTCTGAGTATATTTCATCACTTATTACAAGTAAATCATGTTCAATAATAATTTTTGATATTGCCGCCAAGTCATCCATTTCCATAATTCCGCCAGTTGGGTTGTTAGGATATGGCAGAATAATTGCCTTTGTTTTTTTTGTAATACCATCTTCAAGTTCCTGTGGTGTAAGCCTAAACTCATCTTCTGCCTTTGTTACAATTGGCACTGCAACACCACCGCACATTGTTACACAAGGCTTATAGCTAACATAAGATGGCTCAACAACCAGTATTTCATCCCCTGGGTCAATTATTGCACGCAGGGCAATATCAATACCTTCACTTGCTCCTACTGTTACCAAAATTTGATGCTCTGGCGAATACTTGGAGTCAATTTTTTCTTCAAGATAATCCGCAATAGCAACACGAAGTTCCATCATACCTGTGTTTGATGAATATGATGTTATCCCTTTTTCTATTGAGGAAATTGCCGCTTCACGCACATGCCATGGCGTTTCAAAGTCTGGCTCGCCAACACCAAGTGAAATTGCATCCTCCATCATATTTGCTACATCAAAAAACTCTCTTATACCCGAGCTTGGCATTTTATTTATGTTGTTTGCAATATATTTAGACATAATAATTCTCTCCAATAATAGTAAACCTCATTGCTTACCAAATAATTTATACGAATTAAGTATATTTAGTTATAATATCATATTTATATATGGTTTATCTACCCAAAATTGAAAAGTTTTAAAAAAAGACCATTGATTATATTATTTTTGTTTTTATGTTTATTTCTCGTAAATGTCCTTTATTTTCAATAGATAAAACTTTTTCTAAATTTCTCTCATTAATCTAAATGAGTTCATTAAATCAAGTATTCCAAATCCCCATTTGTTGTTTGGATAAATCATGTTTTCACTTCTGGTACATCCTCTTATTAGATATGCCCTTATTTGATACGTGCTTAATGAAAGATCATTTCCCTGCACTACACCCCATTGCATCATAAGCACACAGGCTCCTGCAACTATGGCTGTTGCTGCACTTGTTCCGTCCATTGTGCCATAACCGCTTGGATAATATCCACCAACTCCTACTCCTGGGGCAACCAAATCCGGTCTTATTGCTCCTATCCTTGTTGGTCCCCATGAACTTTCGGAATACAAGCTATTATTGCCGCTGTTGTATGCACCGCAGGCGATTCCACCCAACATTGTTGATGGAATAACAACTGTATAGTATGGAGATGGTTCCAAAAATTCCACAGTAGGCGGCACAAAACCAGTAAGTGGCAGCCACGCATGATATGTTCCGTCCAATACAATATCCCCATGAACAGTTATTGTCCATATTCCTGCAGTTGTATTTATAAGCCTTATGGCAGTAAGCTGATCTCCACTACCTTCAAAAGGGAAATAATATGTAACTATAACTGTTGTGTTTTCAAGTATCAGCCTTACCTGCGTACTTGGGCCATTTCTTGCGGGTATACGACTTATAAGTTCCCCAGTAGGGGAACGCAAAGAAATTGAAATACGGTCAGAAATATAACTCCATATAGTTATATTAAAATTTGCACCAGCCGCTCCAACTCTTATATCTATATTTCTTGCATCGCCTCTATCCATCAGCCTTCCTTGTGTGTGATGCTTCGCCTGACTTTCATTACCGACAGCCGTACACAGGCACACTCCTCTAAGAGTAGAAACTCGGCTAAGATATTCTTCAAATAAACTATATCCATTATGTGCGCCAAGTGTTGAGCCTAATCCCAAGCAAATTACCACAGGCATCCCCAATTCTTGGGCTTTTTCCAAAATATATTCTACTCCTACCATAACTGCCGTTGAACCAAATACGTTTTCCTCATCAGGTGGTACAAAAAACATATCTAAATAATATTGACGTGCTTTTCTTAACTTAACTACAATAAGCTCGGCATTTGGCGCTGCGCTTGAAAACCCACCTACTTCACGTCCTACCGCCACCGATGCTAAAAATGTTCCGTGACCCGAATCATCTCGTTGTGGAACTATGTCGAAAGGATTTTCCGCTTTTAATGCCTCGTTTATCTGCTCATTGGTATATTCTGTTCCTAAATAATATCCCTCTGGAGAATTTTCAGTTCCTGTTTGATCATATAGATATTTAATTTTACTTGTTCCATCCTCATAAATAAATACATCCTGTGTGTAGTCAATGCCTGTATCAACTATACCAAAAAGAACCCCTTGCCCGTTTATGTTTAAATAAGGTTGTTGCCTAGATTGTGTAATGCCGCTTGCTTCCATGCTTGGTCTGTCAAGCAATCCTAAAATTATGGATAATGAACTTACAAGGCTCGTGCCAAGAACTTCAGAAAGATAATCAAAATCTGCTCTGTTCACATAACCAACTACATACCTTCCCCCTAATAAGGATTTGGTTGTAACAATCTCAGGATGCTCAGTTAAAAAAACGTTAAGATATTCACTTTGCCTTAAAACAAAATCTACTGTAGATGGTAATTTAATAAATTCTTCAACAGTCATATTATCAGCCATTAGTAACAATTCCTCCTCTGCATATTTACTTGAAATACTAATTGCAGTGCAAAGACTTGAAGTGACGTAATTATTGGCTAAATTTCTCTCATTAAATTAAATGTATTCATTAAATCAAGCCTTCCATATCCCCACTGATTGTTGGGATATATCATATTTTCACTTCTTATACATCCTCTTATTAAATATGCCCTTATTTGGTATGTACTTAGGGAAACATCATTTCCTTTAACTACACCCCACTGCATCATAAGCACACAGGCTCCTGCAACTATGGCTGTTGCTGCGCTTGTTCCGTCCATTGTACCATAGCCGCTTGGATAATATCCGCCAACCCCTACCCCTGGTGCAACTAAATCTGGCCTTATTCCTCCTGATCTAGTTGGTCCCCAAGAACTTCTGGTGAACATACTATTGTTATCACTGTTATACGCTCCGCATGCAATGGATCCTATCATAGTTGCCGGAACCACAACTGTATAATATGGTGATGGTTCCAAAAATTCCACTGAAGGGGACACAAAGCCAGTAAGTGGCAAATATGCATGATAAGTTCCGTCTAAAACAATATCGCCATGAACGGTTATTGTCCAAATTCCAGGAGATGAATTTATTATCTTTACAACGGTAGCTTGATCTCCACTTCCTTCAACTGGGAAATAATAATCCACAATTACTGTTGAATTTTCAAGCACTAACCTTACCCTTGAAGTTACTCCAGTTCTTGCGGGTATACGACTTATTAGTTCTCCTGTAGGTGAACGTACAGATACCGAAGTACGGTCCGAAACATTATTCCAAATTGACACACGAATATCAGTCCCTTCTACGCCTGCTCTTACATCTATATTTCTGGTATCCCCTCTTGACAAAAGCCTGCCTTGAACATGATGCTTTGCCTGACTTTCATTTCCAACGGCTGTGCAAAGGCAAACTCCTCTTAAATTGGAAATTCCACTAAGATATTCTTCAAACACACTATATCCATCGTGACTTCCAAAATTTGTACCTACACCAAGGCAAATAACAACGGGTCTCCCCAACTCTAGCGCTTTTTCCAAAATATATTCAATTCCTACCATAACTGCAGAAGATTCAAAAGCATCTTCTTGCTCAGGAGGAACAGCAAAAAATTCTAGATAAAATGGACGGGCTTTTCTTAATTTAACTACAATTAGCTCTGCATCTGGGGCAGCACTCGAAAACCCGTTTACATCCCTTCCAACTGCAACCGATGCCAAAAAAGTTCCATGCCCAGATTCATCCCTTTGCGGAACTATTTCATAAGGATTATCAGATTTTAGTGCCTCATTTATTTGCTCATTTGTATATTCTGTGCCTATAACATATCCTCCTTCAGGTGCATCCTGTATACCTGTTTGGTCGAAGATGTATTGAATTTTGCTTGTTCCATCCTCATATATAAACACATCCTGCGTATAGTCAATTCCTGTATCTACAATACCAAAAATTACTCCTTGCCCTCTTAAATCCAAATACGGCTGTTGCTGAACTTGAATAATACCACTTGCTTCAAGGCTAGGTCTGTCAAGCAATCCAAGAACTGTTGAAACAGAACTTACAAAACTCGAACCTAGAACATCAGCAACAAGTTGAAGATACATCCTATCAACGTATGCAATTACATATCTTCCTGCTAAGGTTTTTGTTGTAATAACTTGTGGATTTTCTACTAAAAACCCATCAAAATATTCACTTCGCCTTGCAATAAAATCCACTGTATTCGGCGAAAGAAAAAAATCCAAATTGGGTATAATTTCAGCCATAACCAACCTTTACCCCCCTGCATAATCCACTAAAAGATCCATTGTTGTACAAAGACTTAAAATGCCATAGCCCCATATATTATTGGGATAATCAATTAGAAAATCGCGTGAAGCACCTTTTTGCAAAAATGCCTTTACTCTCTGTCCGTATAGAAAGGGATCATTTCCATTTACTATTCCCCATTGCATCATAAGTGCCGCAGAGCCCGTTCCAAATGGAGCTGCCATGCTTGTGCCTGTGAATGAATCATATCCACCACCTGTAAGCGTTGTTGTAATATCTACAGCAGGAGCTACAAAATCAGGCTTTACAGGCATGCCTCTTTCAATATACCCACGCCCTGAAAAATCAGCAATAATACCAAGTCTGGCATTATATCCGCCAACTGCAATAACATTTTGAGCTGTAGATGGAATTGTTAAGGTAGTATTAATTGATGGCTGCAAAAAAAAGGTATTTCTTGTAACGTCCTCTACAGTTGGTAACCACAGGTTAATGCGTCCATCGACAATATTTTCTCCTCTTATTACAATACTCCATTCGCCCGCAGGTATTGGCATATTAACACCCTGTAAAACAAAATATATTTCTTGTTCGGTTCTATAGTGCGTTGGTTGAACAAGAACAACTGAAGTTCTAACTCCGTCCATAACCATACTTATGTTCCTTTGTGTTTGTCTTATAATCCCTGTTGATCTTCCACTTGGTGAAATAAGCTCAAATGTCATTCCATCTACAAAGTTTTTCCATAACGTTATGTATATTTGATTTACATCTCCAGTGGTAACAAAATATGCCTTTACAGTTTCTCCTCTTTCAACTTCTTCGTAAAAATGATGCGCTGCAGAGCCTTCGTTGCCTGTAGCAACTACAATCACCGTTTTCCACTTTTGAGCCATGTCATCAATATATTCCTCAAAAAGCGAGTTGCCTAAATGAGAACCATTATTTGTTCCGAAACTTAGATTTATTGCCACAGGCATATCCATTCTTTCTGCTATATCCAAAATATACTTTATTGCACGCATTATTTCTGTAGTTCGGGCAAAATTTTCATTTCCTCGACTTCCAAGCTTAACTACAATAAGTGAGGCTTCAGTAGCAATTCCTTTTTCCATTCCTAGGCCTCCGCGCCCATTCCCTGCCGCAATTCCTGCAACTGCTGTACCATGTCCAGCATAATCACGACTTGGAACTATTGAATATGGATCATTACTTTGCAGAGCTAAATTTATCTGCTCGTTTGTATACTCAACTCCACTTCTAAAACCAGTTGGCGGCACCCCATCGCCTAATTGGTCCCATATAGAGATAATACGACTTGTGCCATCATTGTTAATAAAACCCGCATGCGTATAGTCAACACCTGAATCTATAATTCCAACTATTGTTCCTGCTCCATTTAGATTAAATCCTGTTTCTCTTTGCACAGGTGATATACACGCACTATTAAGGCTTCGGCGCAAAAAATATTTAAGCATTTTAGGCAACTCCACATACTCTACTTCTTTGTAGTTATAAAGCCTCCATATTTCGTTAATATTTATTGTTACAATTGCGTAACTTTCGTTTAAAATTTCAACTATTGCACCTGTGTCCTCTTCAATTTGCTTAATATCTCCATTATATTTAACTATTACTTCCATATTTCCTTCTTCTTCAAGCGCACCAGGTTCAAGGCGCAATACTGCATCTAAATCTAAAGGATAACTATACGGCATATTAACCTCCAAAATACACGCGTTTAAATATTATATGATTTTTAATGCTCAAAATAACTTTATCAATATTCAATCTTCATATTTTTGTAAAAAGTCAGTTCCTAGCACATATACTTACACTGGAGGTGATTTTTATATGCGAAAACGTATTTATGCAAAAGAAAATATTGATAAGGGGCGTTTGCTGGTAAATGTTTATGATGAAAGTGTAGGTAAACCTATAGACAATGCAACCATACGCATTGCTCCACGGCAAAACGGCGAAATTGTTGATGAAATTATAACTAATTCATCTGGTCAAACACCAATAATAGACCTTAGCGCACCACCTTTGGAATTTTCTCAAGCGCCTGGAGAACCTAGACCTTACTCAGAATATGATTTGTTTGTAATGAACGAAGGCTTTGAAGCAATTATGCTTGAGGGTGTTCAAATCTTACCTAACAGCACAGCTATTCAAGATGTAACCCTAGTCCCTGTACAAAATGACTCTCTGCAAACTGAAATAATTGACATTAAAGAACATACTTTATATGGTGTTTTTCCACCCAAAATAATGGAAGATGACGTAAAGCCACTTCCGGAATCTCTTGGTCTTGTTGTTTTGCCTGAACCTGTAATACCCGAGTTTGTGGTAGTACATAATGGCATACCTACAGATAGAACTGCAGAAAATTTTTGGGTACCATTTAAAGACTATATAAAAAATGTAGCAAGCTGCGAAATATATTCCACTTGGCCTACAGCAAGTTTGTATTCCAACATTCTTGCAATACTATCCTTCACACTTAATAGAATTTATACAGAATGGTACAGAGGTAAGGGTTTCGATTTTACTATTACAAATTCTACTGCGTTTGACCAAGCCTTCTCATATGGTCGAAATATTTTTGAAGAAATATCTACGGTTGTCGATGAAATGTTCACAACATTTATTACAAGACCAAATATACGTCAACCATTGCTTACTCAATACTGCGATGGTTCAAGGGTGCGATGCCCTGGTGCACTGGAACAATGGGGAACTAAGTCCTTGGCTGAAAACGGATATGATGCAATGGGAATACTTAAATATTATTATGGTGAAAGCATATTTTTAATGCAGGCAGAAAAGGTTACTGGTGTACCAATATCTTATCCTGGAAATCCATTGCAAACTGGTTCTACTGGAGTATCAGTGCGAACAATACAAGAGCAATTAAATGCCATATCTAACAATTATCCTGCAATTAATAAAATAAGAGTAGATGGTATTTTTGGTGAGCAGACACGCACTGCAGTAGAAACCTTCCAGAAAATTTTTAACACACCAGCAACTGGAATAGTGGATTTTTCAACTTGGTATAAAATATCAAACATATATGTTGCTGTAACAAAAATGGCAGAACTTTAGAAACTTAAGCATGCAAAAACCCCTTAGCTATCTGTTAAACTTTGATAACTAAGGGGTTGCTATATTTAATCTAACTATTTTTCCAAGTTGATGGCGCAAACAGCAATAACAAAGGATAAAGCTCTAACCTGCCTGCAAGCATGTCAAACATAAGAACAATCTTTGCAGTGCTCGAAAAAATGTCATAGTTTCTAGTTGGACCAACGAGCTCAAGTCCTGGCCCAATGTTGTTTATTGTAGCCGCAACAGCAGTAAAATTTGTTACCATATCTAAATTATCAAAAGCAAGCACAAAACAAGATGCTCCAAAAATAATTACATATGTAACAAGAAATGTACTTACACTGCTGACAATTTCTTTTTCCAGTGCTCTTTCATCCATTTTAATTGCTTTTACACTTCGTGGATGAATAAAATATGCCATTTCCTTCTTTACAGATTTAAGAAGAATTAAAATTCTTGATACTTTTATACCACCGCCTGTGCTACCTGCGCAAGCACCTATAAACATAATTACAACCAAGATAGTTTTCGAAAGCTGAGGCCAAATATCAAAATCCGCTGTTGAAAACCCTGTTGTTGTGATAATTGATGCTACTTGAAAAGAGGCTTCTCTAAGTGCGTCTGGTAAAGAAGGGAAAATTTCCCGTATATTAATTGCAATAATTGCAATACACACAGCAATTATGCCTAAATACCATCTTACCTCTTCCATTTTAAAGGCATTTTCCTTCTTTTTTCCTAAAAGATAGTAATATGCATTAAAGTTAACACCAAAGAAAATCATAAATACAGTAACAATCCATTGTATTGGAACAGAGTAATACATTACACTTGTATTCTTTATTCCAAAACCACCAGTACCTGCTGTTCCAAAAGATATTGTAAGTGCATCAAAAAGCGGCATTTTAGCAATAAGCAGAAGCACTATTTCCACCACCGTCATTGCAAAATATATGCCGTACAATATTTTTGCAGTTTCTTTTGTTCTTGGTACAAGCTTGCCTACAGATGGACCAGGGCTTTCTGCGCGCATAAGGTGCATGTTATGTCCGCCGGCCATTGGTAAAACAGCAAGAATAAATACAAACACTCCCATTCCGCCAATCCAGTGGGTAAAACTTCGCCAAAAAAGGCTGCATTTAGAAAGCACTTCAACATCGCTTAGCACACTTGCGCCAGTGGTTGTAAAGCCTGATATGGTTTCAAATAGTGCATCAATAAAATTAGGTATATCTCCATTTAAAACAAATGGCATAGCACCAACTATACTCATTACAATCCAACTTAATGCAACTGTAACAAAACCTTCACGTGCAAAAAACACTTGGTTATCAGGCTTTTTGTGCGTAACAATTAAACCCATAATAAAAGAAACAATAGACGTTATCAAAAAAGAATATCCGCTTGCCTCTCCGTATATTGCAGCAACCACGCATGGCAAAAGCAGAAATATTGCCTGAAACTGCAAAACTCGTCCCAAAATATAAATTATTATAAGATAATTCATTTAGCTTTTCCTCCGCTATACTACAAGTATGTCTTTTATATCATGCAGTCCCGTTTTTGTTGTAACAACAATAACCGTATCTCCAACCTGAATAACATCCTTGCCTTTAGGAGTAATTATATTGCCTTTGTGATTAATACAAGCAATTAGTATATCCCCCTTAATTTTTAATTCCTCTAGGGGAATACCAATAATTGGCGCATGTTCATTTATCAAAAACTCCAATGCCTCAGCCTTATTTTCAATTATTCTGTAAAGCGTTTCAATATTGCTGGCGATTGAATTTTGCATAGCCCGCACATACTGTGTAATATATTCAGCAGTAATAAATTTAGGATATATCACACTTCCTAAATCAAAAGTGCTTATAACATCATCGAATGAAATACGATTAACCTTTGTAATTATTTTTGCCTTAGATTTACTTCTTGCAAAAAGAGAAAGGAAAATATTTGCCTCGTCTATACCTGTTAAGGACACAAATGCTTCTGTATGATTAATTCCCTCTTCCATTAGCACCGTTTGATCTGTTGAATCGGCATTTATAATTATTGCATTCGGCAACAATTCACTTAACTTTTCACAACGCTGCCTGTCACGTTCTATAATTTTTACAGCAATACCAGTGCTGATTAGTTGTTGCGCAAGATAGTAGGCTATAGTACCTCCACCAATAAGCATTGCATTTTTTACTTGGTTTGTAACTACACCAATTTTTTTGAAAAATTTAACTGCATTTTTAGGAGATGCAACAATTGTAATTACATCCTTTTCTTTTAGAACAAAATTACCCTTTGGTATTATTACTTCATCTTTTCTTTCTACTGCACAAACCAGAATCTCTGTTTTATATTCCTGACCAATATCTATAAGACTGCATCTATCTAGCTTGGAACCTTCATCAATTCTGAATTTAAGCAGTTCAACCCTTCCCTTTGCAAAAGTATCAATTTTAATTGCAGATGGAAATCTTAAAATTCGTGCAATTTCCGTTGCTGCGGCAAACTCTGGATTAATAGTCATTGAAAGACCAAGTTCTTCCTTAATAAAGCTAATTTCATCGTTGTAAACAGGATTACGTACACGGGCAATTGTATTGCAGTTACCAGCTTTTTTTGCTATAAGGCAGCAAAGTAAATTCAGCTCATCAGAATCCGTAGCGGCTATAAGCAAATCCGAACCCTCAATGCCTGCATCCATCTGAATAGAGTAGCTTGCACCATTACCAACAACACCCATTACATCGAAGGTGTTGGTTGCATTGTGTACCACTGTACTATTTGTATCTATAACTGTTATATTATGTCCCTCAAGGCTCAACTGTTGGGTAATAGTCATACCAACTTTGCCACAGCCTACAATGATTATTTGCATTACTATCCTCCTAATTAACATTAATCACTACATTATATATAATTAACTTTGTTCAGTCAACCGTACTTAACTTAACATTATGTATTAACTTTAAAATCGGAAAAATTCTTTCAATTTCTTATTGTTACAAATCAGCACCACGTCTAAAAGGCGTGGTTTGCTCTGCGGCTATAAGCCGCTGTTACCGGCCAGCGCCTAAAGACGCTGGCTTTCACTTTGTTCAAACCCTATAGCCCTTGACTCGTTGCAACCCTTAAAAGGGTGTTGTTAATACCAGCTACCCCTTAAAGGGGTCTTTATACTCTTTGACACTCAGTTTATCCATCGCTATATCATGGCTTTCCTGTTCCTGAATGTATTTTTTTATTCTTGCTTCGTTTAAACCGACTGTCGATACATAATATCCTTCTGCCCAAAAATGTCTGTTGCCATAAAGATATTTCAGATTTGCATGTTTATCAAACATCATTAGCGAACTCTTTCCCTTTAAATATCCCATAAAGCTTGAAACACTATACTTTGGTTGTATACTCACTAACATATGGATGTGATCGGGCATAAGATGCCCTTCTATAATTTCCACTCCTTTGTAATTGCATAACTGTTTCAAAATATCTCGAATGCTCTTTTTGTATTGATTGTAAATAATTTTTCGTCTATACTTTGGAGTGAAGACAATGTGATATTCACACATCCATTTTGTGTTTTCTAAATCGTTACTTTTGTTTGCCATTAAAATCACCTTTCCTTTCGTTATTGTAGTAGCCTGAACACTTCTATTCTAACGGAAAGGTGATTTTTTTGTATAACAATCGATGCGCACCCGCATAGCGGGTGGTTTTTTGACTTCGCACGCTTTGCGCACTCAGCCAGGCTAAAGCCATAATAAAAAAGCTGTGGTATGATACCACAGCTTTCATTTTGAATTATCTAAGCACGCGTCTTGCAGTTACATACTTAGTGTCATAATACGGTTCAGAAAGACTATTCGTTGTTACACCCCATTGCTTGCCCGAAGATGAATGAATAATTTTTCCTCCGCCCATATATATGCCAACATGAGAAATGTAACCCTGATTTGTAGAGTTTGTTGTATCAAAAAACACAAGGTCACCTGCCTGTAATGCACTTCTTTCAACATAAACACCATTTGAAGCCATAGATGAAGAACTTCTATTAAGATTTACACCAAAATTTTTCATAACTGCATATACGAAACCAGAACAGTCGACACCTGAATTTAGGTTTGTGCCGCCCCATGAATATGGCGTTCCAATAAACTGTTTTGCATAAGCCACAACTTGATCGCCTTTAGAAGATACACTTCTGGATGGCTTCTCTCCTGTACGCACTGCAACAAATTCAGTGCTTACATAACCAGTAGCCCCTGTAGCTGTCTTAACCTTTATCCACTGATTTCCATTTTCAAGTACGTCTAAAACCTCGTCACCTTCAAGTGTTGTTAAAACTTGGCCGTCAGCAGAAGCTGATCCTCTTAATCTTAATCCGGATGATGCTGTAACAATGGCATATGTTTCAACTGCTATTGCTTCACCGCCTGTAAATTCTGGAACAGATGAGAGCATAGCTCCGCTTACAAAGCTTTTGCTTATGTATGCTGTATTTCCGTTTCCTCTCCGTATTCTATACCAGCTAGAATCCTGACCAGTAACAACAACCGTATCCCCTTTTTTCACCTGCGCTACAGTTGCTGATGATGTTGATGCATCACTTCTTATGTTTACACCTGTATCGTTAACTTGACCAGTAGCTTCAGTTATGGAAACAAAATCTTTAGCGATATAAGCACCGCTAACTTTCCCATAAGCAACTTTGTACCAATCTCCACTTTCTTCAAGTATTTCAATATCTGTACCATTATCTAATGTATCTATTTTAACTGAAGATGCGCTGTCATCAGAACGCACATTCACATCGCTACCTACTATGTTACCTTTTACTGCTGCAAAGGCTTGAAAACTAAAACCAACCGTAAAAATAGAACTAACTATTATAGTTGCGGTAATAACTTTATGCAATTTCATAAATTACCTCCGTTCAAACTTTAATTGTTACATATTTGTTACATTAATATTATATGTTAGATTAACATAATTGTCAACTCCAAAATATATTTTGCATTATTTTAGACTTTTTTTAGTTATTGTGTACAATAACAGTAACAATTTTCTTAATTTCGAACCTTTATTTTGTAATATAGTTGTAATATATTGCAAATATTAAGAACTTGTTAACTGCACTTACAAGCTAAAACTAAAGTTTAGCTGCAAAAAATCATCACTTTATTGCTCTAACTTAAAACTTTATTTAAATAATTACATAAAAAGGCTGTGTACACTTTATACGTATACACAGCCCATTTTAAACTTGCTTATATATTGCACTCAATGGAACTCTATTTTTTTCTGCAAGTTCTCTTGCACTTTCATACTCAGGATAAATCCGTTCCCCGAGCGGCGTTTGAACAGCCTTCACCTTCAACTTTCCGTATTTGGTTTCAATTTCCTTAAAGCACCGAAGCAAAATCGTGCGTTCCTCTTTATGTTTTCTAATGCCAATTGATGTGGTTTCCGTAAAGATAATGTCCTCAATTCTTTCAATCTTTTCATCATCACAAAGCACGGTGATTTTATAAGCCGGACGATTTTTCTTCATATATATGGGTGTATAGAAAACATCCTTTGCTCCAACTGCAAAAAGCTTGTCCATTACATATCCCAAAATCTCTCCTGTGCAATCATCCAAATTAGTTTCAAGCACATTTATAACATCTCGCTCTTTATAATTCATTAGTCCTCAACCTTTTCGCCTAACATAACTCGCAGCACATTTGGTATCTTGCTGTTTCTCTTGCCAGCTCCATACCCTGTTTTCACAACCTTCATTGTTGGGCAAACACCATAACTTTCTGGTAGTTCCGCAATAATTGCAGCACCTGTTGGTGTTACCAGCTCCATTTCAACATCAATCTGGCGTGACACAACATTAGAATTTGCAAAAATTTCTGCTGTAGCAGGTACAGGAACAGGAATTTGACCATGTTGGCAAATAATAAAACCATATCCGTCATTTACAACAGAAGAATAAATTTTATCTGGCTTAATCAAATCAATACAAATTGCTGTACCTATAATATCAACTATTGAATCCAATGCACCTACTTCATGGAAATGTACTTCATCAATGGCTTTTCCATGAACTTTTGACTCTGCAAGGGCAACACGCATAAATATTTTCTTAGCCAATTCTTTAGCATTGTCACTAATTGTACTATCATCAATTATTTTGTTTACGTCAAATAAGTTCCTGTGCACATGATGATGATGGAGGTGTCTATGATTATGGTCATGATGATGGTGGTCGCCATGTTCATGGTGGTGAAGATGATCATGTTCTTCTTCGTGTTCGTGGTTAAGATGGTCATGTTCTTCTTCAAATCCATCAATAATTACATCCACATCAAATGCATTAATACCATTTTTCTCTACTCTTCCAAATTCAATTTTAAAACCTTCAACATTAATTTTTGAAATTTCCTCTATGAATTTATCCTTATCAACACCCAAGTCCAAAAGTGCACCAAGTGTCATATCTCCGCTGATACCAGCAAAACAGTCAAAATATAATGCTTTCATTTATCTTCTTGCCCCCAATTTATTTATACTATTTGCAGTGTAACCTGCTCCAAATCCATTATCAATATTTACGACAACAACTCCATTTGCACAACTGTTTAGCATGCACAAAAGTGAACTTAATCCACTAAAGTTCGCTCCATAGCCAACAGAAGTAGGTACAGCAATAACAGGCTTGTCCGTCAAGCCGCCAATAACGCTTGCCAAAGCGCCTTCCATGCCAGCAACTGCAATAATTACATCAGCCTGTGCAATTAAATCCAACTTGCTTAAAAGCCTGTGAAGTCCTGCAACCCCAACATCATAGGCACGCACAACCTCATTGCCCAAATATTCTGCCGTTATTGCCGCTTCTTCGGCCACGGGTATATCGCTTGTTCCTCCTGTTGCAACAAGAATCTTTCCTCCTGTTTTTTCAACTGGTTCACGTTCAATAAGTATTATTTTTGCGTCTTGGTGATAAACAGCATCCGGGCATACTTCCATAACTCCTTCAAACATTTCCTTTGTTGCACGTGTTCCAAGAATGTTCTTTGTTCCAGCTTGAAGCATGTTAAGCACTATTCCCTTAATTTGTTCAATCGTTTTACCAGCACAATAAATTACCTCTGGGCAACCATTTCTAAGCGCTCTTTGATGGTCTATTACGGCATAACCCAAATCATCAAATGGTGCAAATTTAAGCTTTTTTTCTGCTTCATCTAACGATATCTTATCATTTTTCAAATCATCTAGGATTTTTTTAATATCCAAAAGTCAATTCCTCCTCTCAGTCCATACTTCCACTTCTAAATCCTTCCAAATCCAATGTAACATATTTAAACCCAATTTCTTTGATTTTCATAATCAATTTATCGTTTTTCATAAACTCTTCAAAGAATTCATTTGGCATTTCAATTCTTGCAATTTCACCGTGCAAACGTACTCTACCGCTTTTAATTTTGCTCTCAGCAATTAGCTTTTCAGCTTTCTCAACCATAGCAAAATTTTCAGCAGTAAGCAGTGTGTTATAAGGAAACCTAGTTGCAAGACAACTGTTTGACGCTTTGTTCCATGTTTTAATGTCCATTTTTTTTGCTTGGCTTCTTATCTCTGCCTTTGTAAAACCCGCTTCAAAAAGCGGACTTACAATGCCAATTTCTTCTGCCGCTTTGGCTCCTGGGCGATATACCTTGCCATCATCAGAATTCTTTCCGTCAGCAACAATACAAAAACCTAATTCTTTAGCTTTTTCAATAATGCCTCCCATAATGTTTTTTTTGCAGAAATAGCAGCGTTCTCTGCTGTTGTTCCTAAACTCTTCTACTTTAAATACATCAGCATCAATTGTATAATACTCTACTCTAATACTTTTTGCAAGATTTACAGCTTCTTCATAGTCCTTGGCAGATACCATTGCCCCGTTGCCTATTATGGCAATAACGTTATTGCCAAGGACTCTTTTAGCTACATTCAACAAAAAATCTGAATCCGTGCCTCCAGAATAAGCTACACAAATTTTTCCGTACCCCAACAATATATTCTCTAAAACCTTAAGTTTATTCAAAATAATTCCTCCTTAGTTCACTCTATAAAAATCATACTATTTTACTATTATATAATTATATTGTTTGATTAACAAGCTATTTTACCTCTAAATATCTTTCGGGGACCTCGCCCTCTATTACAGTATCAATAAGCATTACCTTTCTTTGTGAGCCTATTGTATCTGATTTAAGAGGATTAACGAGACGTACTTTTAAATCTACCGTGAGCCATGCCTTGTAATTCGTTTGGTTTATACCTGCTTGTGTGAATTGCGTTTCATAGTCAACATCTGCTTCGCCCATCTGCCTTATTTTAAAACTGATTCGAGGGCCACTGTTTGCAAGGGTATCCCATCCTGTTAGTGCACCAATTGCCACTGAAATTTTACGTTCATCTAAAGTCTGCATTTCATCATTAATATTCTTACTAACCTCAGCGCATAATTCGTTTATAAGTAATGTGTTCGCTGAGACACTTCCACCGTTTTTTGCATACGTAAAGAAATCTTCAGTTTTAAGCCCCATATTAGTTATACTTGTTCTTACAGCTGTGTCAATTGCATTGTTGGCTGCTCTCTTGGCCTCAATTTGACTTATTGCAATAAGCGAAGGCATAACAGAATGCTCCACAATGGAACAAAAAGCCATAGTACCAAGTAATACAAAAAAAATTTTAATTATTACTATTCTTTTTTTAGCCTTTTTGCTGTATTGCATAAAATCACCTCGTTATAATCTATGCAAATCCAGCGTATAATCTACTTGTTATATAAAATTAAGAAAATTGTATACAAAAGCACCTGTTTTTTTAACAAATGTACTTTAATATATCACATTTTTCTGATATAATTTTAATTTGGAAAGGAGGCATACGATGAATTATTCTCAAAATGCCAATGAAAGAAATACCAACTCAAAGCGTTCAAAAAGAAAAAAACGGAAAAATACAGTTGGTACATTTATACTGCGAGTTTTTATAGTTTTAGTTATAGTAGGCTGTTTTGCCTTGGGCGGCGCTTTTTTAGGTGCCTACATGGGGATTATAGAAAGTGCACCTACCCTTAATACCACCGACGCAGTTCCTGAAAGTTATACCTCTATCCTTTATGATAGCAATGGTGTTGAAATTGACCGTTTACATGGCGAAGAAAATCGTGAATACGTTAAGCTTTCAAGTATCCCTTTGGATTTACAGCATGCCGTTGTCGCCATTGAGGACGAAAGATTTTATGCCCATAACGGAGTTGACATTAAGGGTATGGTAAGAGCCCTTGTTGTTAACATCAAAGATATGGATATGACACAAGGTGCAAGTACAATTACTCAACAGCTTATGAAAAACGAGGTGCTTGCCGACCCCGAAAAGAAACTTAAAAGAAAAATTCAAGAACAATATCTGGCCGTTAACTTTGAAAAGGAATTGGAAAAAAGTCTTGGTTCAAAGACAAAGGCAAAGGATTATATTTTAGAGCTTTACCTCAACACCATCGCTCTTAATCATGGTCTTAATGGTGTTCAGGCTGCAGCTAAATACTATTATGGCAAGGATGTATCTGAGCTTACTCTGGCGGAATCTGCGTCTATAGCAGGCATAACAAAAAATCCATCTACCTATAGCCCTATTGCAAATCCTGAAAAAAATAAGGAACGCCAAACTCTTGTACTTAAAAAAATGTTATCACTTGAATTTATCACTCAGTCTGAATATGATACTGCAATTGCAGAGGACATTTATTCAAAACTTGTAGGTGCTTCAACTGATACAGAAGGAGGGGATGCAATACACAGCTATTTTGTAGATAGTGCTATTGTTGCCCTTGCAAACCAGCTTATGGAAGAAAAAAACATGAGCCGACAGCAAGCATACAACACCATATACAGCGGTGGACTTAAAATTTACTTAACCATTGATGACGAAATGCAATCCATCATGGAAAACTCATTTTCAAAAGATGAATTATTTCCACCTAAGTCAAGTACACTTACTGCCTCATACACAATTTCTGTAATGGATAATGCTACGCAAAAGCAAAGTCACTATACACGTGAACAGCAAATTACAAGCGATGAAGAGGCTGAAGCCTTTGCTGCTTCTGTGAAGGCAGAATTAGTAAATAGTTCCAACACATTTGTTGCAGATAAATTGTCTGTTGCAAAATCCTTGCAGGCGGCAATGACAATAATGGATTACCGAAACGGAGAAGTTAAAGCTATTGTTGGCGGACGTGAAAAAAATGGTGACCTTGTGTTTAACCGTGCAACGCAAGCATTGCGCCAACCTGGTTCATGTTTTAAGGTTCTGGCGGCTTATGCCCCTGCAATAGACTTAGGCATTGTTATGCCTGGTACGCTTATACGCGATGAAGAATATACCTATAAAGGTTGGACACCTAAAAACTGGTATTCTACGGGCTATCGCGGTCTTTGCTCTGTTCGTGAAGGTATTAAGGACTCTCTTAATATACTTGCAGCAAAAACAATAATTAATGTTGGTGTAGATACAGCATTCGATTATCTTCTTAATTTTGGTTTTACAACTCTTGAAGAAAATCATGAAGTAGATGGCAAGGTATATAGCGATAGAGTTCCTGCAATCTCACTTGGTGGATTAACAAAAGGTGTTACTGTGCTTGAACTTACAGCAGCATATGGAACTATTGCAAATGGTGGCGTTTATACCAAACCCGTTTTTTATAGCAAAGTTCTTGACCATGATGGTAATGTTATAATAGATAACTCCACGCCAGCAACCCACCGAGTTCTTAAAGAAACCACGGCATATCTGCTTACAGATATGATGAAAGATGTTGTTACAAGCGGTACTGGAAGGCTCGCAAAATTCTCCAGCATAAACATGCCAATAGCTGGAAAAACAGGTACAACCAGTGATGACAAAGACCTTACATTTGCAGGATATACACCTTATTATGTAGCCGGAATTTGGATGGGATACGATATTCCTAAAAAAATGAGTTACGATAAAAGTTACCACTTGCTTTTGTGGAAAGACGTTATGGAAAAAATACATTCAAATCTCGAGACAAAAACATTTGTTAAGCCTGATGGCATAGTTACTCGTAACATATGCTCAATTTCAGGAGGAATACCTAATGGACTCTGTGAAGAAGACTTTTTTGGCAACCCCGTTACGTCTGATATTGCGGCTGCTGATGCACCTGGTGCAAACACAACATGCACTGTTCACAAAAAAGTTACCATTTGCAAAGATGGTATGTGCTTACCTGGACCAAATTGTCCAGAAAGTAGTTTAATTGATGTGGTGCTTGCCGTAGGTGAAGACGGAAATGTTATTAACAACCCTACGGAAGGAGGTATAGACCTGAAAAAAGTTTGTGACTTTAACCATAAAGCTGAAACTGAGAAACCTGAAACAGTTGTTCCTAACTTGCCCGAAGGCACCGAACCAACTCTTCCTGGTCTTGATCCATCCTATGAACCAGGCCAGAACAATACTCCTGAATCTGAAAACCAAACAGATGGCACATTGCCAGGACTAACAGGTTTGCCAGGTCTTTCTGATTAAAAATATTTAAATTAAAAAGAGATGGTTCTCAATCTGAGAAACCATCTCTTTTTATAAATCAGAATTTAATTTACCCTATTGCAAGCAACTCATTTAGCTTAGCTTCTGCTTGATTAAACAGATTTGAATTTGAAAATTCGTTTATAACCCTACCGTAGTATTCTTTAGCCTGTCCATAATCTCCCTTTTTTTCACTTAACTGTCCAAGAAGAAATAAGGTGTCATCAACAAAATCCTCTTTATTACTGTAACTCATGGCTGTTTCTAAAAGACTTTTTGCCGTTTCATAATCTCCTGTATCAAAGGCTTTTTTGCCACTTTCAAAATAATGCCTTCCAGCCACAGGGTAAGCTTCCGCCTTAATTTCAGCTATTTTATTTTTTTCATTTTCTGTAAATAATTGCATATCAAGCTTTATAATGATACCTGCCGCTTCACCGTATCTTCCAGCTACAGTATAAACTTCGGCCAATTGCAAGCCTGCCTTTTGGTCACGCATATTCTCAGCATCTTTATACCTATCATTTTCTAACTTAAGTAATTTATTTTCCTCTTCCAAATGATTATATTCTATTGCAAATTTAGAAGTGCCATTGGAATTTTCCTCTTCCAGCTTTACTACTTGCGCTTCCAGCTCACTTATTTTTTTACCCAAACCGTCCTGTATAGCTGGCGCAATTAGAACTACCGAAACAACGGCTGTAATAATAATACCAGCAACAAAAGTGACAAGTTCTGGCCTTACAAGCCTTTCAAGTTTAGCTCCAAAACGAGTGCTTTCATCATACCCTGTTTTATATGTAGTCTTCTTCCCCTTCTCAGTTTCGTTGGAAGACATAACAGCCAAATATTCCAAAGCCTTTGGATTTTTTTTATCTATTTTCAACACTTTTTCTATATAGAATTTTGCCTTATTTCTATCACCATGGCTTAAAAAATATGCTGCAAGCAAGTTATAGGCCTCAACAAAATTAGGGCTAAAATCTACTGCTTTTTTAAGCTGAATTACTGCCAAATCAGCACTTCCACTTTTGAACTGTGTAATTGCCTTGTTATACATTACAATCGCATCATCATATCTTTCAAGTGTTCGCGCATTGTTTTGCAGTGACGCTATATACTTTTCCGCCGGATTTTTCTCACTTTTAAAAGAAGCACTTATAATCCATTGCTTAAGAGCATCAGAAACCATTCCCACTTGATAGTAGGCAATTCCAAGTAAATTTCTTGCAACATAATTCCTTTTATCAAAAAGTATACATTGATTAAGTGAATCAATCGCAGAAGAATAATCTCCGTTTTTTGCAGCGGCAACACCATTATTGTATTGCCTAAGGGAAGCGTTTCTGGCTTTATTCAAAAGCACACAGTCACTTTGGCAAATGGGACATATGTTTCCTATATTAAATTCATGTCCGCAATTCTGACAAATCATTTATTTTCTCCTAAACTATTTTTTTCTACAGTGACGCTGGTTTTTGATGTTTCTCTGGATTTTGCAATATAGTTGAGCATATCCATAATATCCTTAAGTTCAGTAGAATGTATAGACTGCTCAATTTCATCCATTTCAAGTATTTGACCATATTTTTTTATTTCTTCATTAAAATTAATCATAATTATCTCCTCGCAAGCTTATATAACTCACCTATAAGGTATAAACTTCCGGCACAGCAAAGCACATCTTCCTTAGCGGTAATGCTCTTAGCTAAATCGTATGCTTTTTCAATGTCTTTTTCACGATGGGTTTCAACTTTAAAGTTTGAGATAGTTTCTGTAAGAGTGTCAACGTTCCATTTTCTAGAGTTATTAGGCTCTGTAAGAACAATCTTACTTGCCAATGGCAAGAGCATTTCAATCATCTTTTCATACTCCTTGTCGCCAAGTATACCAATAAGCAGTGTAAGCTTTTTGTTGCTAAAATAGCGTTCAAGGGATTCTGCAAGCATATGAATGCCATCAATGTTATGTGCTCCGTCCAGCATAACAATTGGGTCTTTTTCAACTATTTCCATTCTACCGCTCCATTTTGCTTTTTCAAGACCTGCAAAAATGGATTTATCGCTTATTGTCACTCCAGCTTCATTTAAAGCTTTACACGCCAAAATAACTGTGGCGGCATTGCTTATTTGGTAGTCACCTAAAAGTCCCAATTTAATTCTTTCGTAGCATAAATATTTATTTTCAATATCAAAAACAGTTCCTGTAATACCCTGGCTTAAAATATTTGTTCCCTGTTCTTTTACATAATACAGCTTTGCATTTCGTTCATCAGCAAGCTTCTTTTCTGTTTCATAAACTTCATCACTTTGTGAATACAGAACAACAGGACAGTTTTCCTTAATTATTCCACCTTTCTCGAAGGCAATGCTAGATAGATTATTTCCCAAAAATTCCATATGGTCCATACTTATGCTGGTTATAATTGAAAGCACAGGCTTGTGTATTACATTTGTAGCATCAAATCTTCCGCCAAGCCCAACCTCAAGTATAAGATAATCAACATTTTGCTCTGCAAAATAATTAAAGGCAAGGGCTGTAATTACCTCAAAAACCGTTGGCTGTGTAATTTTACCCTCTGCCACAAGTTCATCACAACTCGCCTTAACAACGCCAATGTGTTTTGCAAATTCGTCATTTTGTATTCGCACATTATTAATTGTGTATCGCTCGTTATATTCTTCAAGGTGCGGTGAAGTATATACGCCAACTTTATATCCTTGCTCAATTAGTATGTTTGAAAGCATTGCACAACAAGAGCCTTTTCCATTTGTGCCTGCAACATGAATCATTTTTATGCGTTCTTGAGGATTACCCATTTTTTCCATAAGCACCTCAACCCTGCCAAGACCAAGGTCACTGCCAAGGCCATATATTGAATCTATATATTCAAGTGCTTCTGTATAAGTCATATTAATTACCTCTATTCAAATTATAATGGCATAGTAATTCTATATACTAAGAACACCTTTTTACAGCTTCATTATAAAAGGTGTTCTTTATAAAAGTATATCTCAATGGCATTCGTTTGTAAATTATAGATTTAAAAATTGTTGAATAAACTGATTTTCTGTAATAATTGGTACACCAAGTTCTTTTGCCTTTTTATTTTTGGAAGATGCCGAAAATGTATCGTTATTAATAAGATAGTTTGTTTTTGACGTAACACTGCCAGTTACTTTTCCGCCCAGTGCTTCAATTTTTTCCTGCAGTTCTTTTCGGTTTTTAAAATGCTCCACATCCCCTGTTATAACAAAGTTAACTCCTTTAAGCCTAAGGTCTTCTTCTGCTTCCTCAACTTTTTGTGGTGTAATATATTGAAGTGCATTTTCTAACAGTATAAGATTTCTTTCGCTGGAAAAATAGCTTTTAATACTGTGGGCAATAACTTGGCCAAAACCATCAATTTCAATAAGCTCTTCTTCTGTAAGTTCTTTAATATTTTCTATTTTATATTTTGCATTTTTACATAAGAGCTTTGCATTGTTAAGCCCAACTTGATTAATACCAAGAGAATATATAAAGTTTGGCAGTTGCACGTTTTTTGCCTTTTCAATTGCTGATATAAGGTTATTGTAGGATTTTTCGCCAAAACCTTCCATTGCTTTAATTTCTTCTTCAAATTTATTAAGGATAAAAATATCTGTATAGTTTTCAATAAAACCATTTTTAACAAATTTCTTTAATGTCTCTTCAGATAATCCTTCAATATTCATGGCATCTCTAGAGGCAAAATGCACAAGGCTTTTAATAATTTGGGCATTGCAGTTTGGGTTCGTACAGTAAAGAGCCTCTCCATCTTTCAGTCTTCGCACTTCTGTTTCACCATCGCAAACAGGACAGACCTTTGGTATCTCAATATTATCTTTCTTGGTAATATTTTCAGCAATTTGCGGAATAATCATATTTGCCTTATAAACCTTAATTGTATCACCAATACCTAGCTTTAACTCTTTCAAAATACTAAGGTTATGCACGCTTGCCCTATTTACTGTTGTTCCTTCTAATTCCACAGGGTCAAACACAGCAATTGGATTAATAAGCCCTGTACGGGATGTGCTCCAGTCTATTTTTCGTAAAATTGTTTCAGCTGTTTCATCTGCCCATTTAAATGCAATGGAATCCTTTGGAAATTTTGAGGTTTCACCCAAACTTTTGCCATAGCTTATGCTGTTATAGGTAAGCACAAGACCATCAGAGGCAAAATCATTTTCCGTAATTTTTTCCTCAAATTCCTTAATGGCACCTTCTATAGTTTCTTCAGTAACCAATTTATGCTCAACAACATCAAATCCAAGGGAAGAAAGCCAATCCATTTGATGTATTTTAAAGTCATCAAACTCTTTACCATTGGCACTGACAAGGCTGAATGCATAGAACATCACATTGCGTTTAGCAGCTATTTCGTTATTAAGCTGACGCACTGTACCGCTGCAAAGATTTCTTGGATTTTTATATTTTTCTTCATCACTTAATTCTTCATTTATTTTTTTAAATTCACTGTAAGCAATTACACCCTCTCCGCGAAGAACCATTTCTCCTTCAAATGCTATTTTTACAGGAAGATTTTTAAACACCTTTGCGTTGTGAGTTATATCCTCGCCTATTTCACCATTGCCACGGGTTACTGCCTGAATAAGCTCTCCGTCATTGTATTTTAATACGATGGTAAGTCCATCCAGCTTCCATGAAAGGATTCCTTCTTTGTTTCCAATCCATTCCTTAAGCCTGCCAATTTCCTTTGTTTTATCCAAACTAAGCATACGGCTGTCGTGTTTAATTTTTGTCAGTCCGCTTAAAACAGTATAGCCAACGTTCTTTGTTGGGCTTCCCGAAAGAGTAATTCCTGTTTTCTCTTCAAGTGCAACGAGCTCATCGTACAGCTTGTCGTACTCATAATCTGTAATAATGGTATCTGCAAGCTGATAATAATGCTTTGAGGCATTATTAAGTATGTCAATAAGCTGTTTCATTCGGTCCATATTTATCAATCCACCTTAATAAGTTTGGAAAGCTTAGCCATAAATTTCTTTGTTCCCTTTCCCTTAAACTCAACCTCAACCTCAAAATCTGCACCTGCTGGGTTGATAGACTTTACTGTACCAATGCCATATTTAGGGGCACGCACATTGTCTCCTTCAGTAAAGTTAAGAGAGAAATCTTTTGGCGCTGGTATGAAGCTATCAGCCGCCGTGCCAACACCATATGCCTTGTTCAAGCCTATTCCACCTGCCATATTAAATGCATTTTTTGCGCCACCTGCCTTACGTGGAGAAACTGGTGTATATGCCGCAGGGCGTTTCTGTTGTTGCTCCAACACGTCTTCCGGTATTTCCATTAAAAATCTTGCTGGCTGATTATATTGAGTTTGCCCATTTTGCATTCTGCTTCTTGCGTGGGTAAGAAAAAGTTCTTCCCTTGCCCTTGTAATACCTACGTAGCAAAGTCGCCTCTCCTCTTGAACATCTTTTTCATCACCAGAAGTTATGCTTCTGTAACTTGGGAACATTCCCTCTTCCATACCAGTCATAAACACGTATGGAAATTCAAGCCCTTTGGCAGAATGCAGTGTCATAAGCACAACTGCATTTTCGTTTTCAGAATACTCATCAATATCTGCAACTAAGGAAACCTCTTCTAAAAATCCCTCTAACTCAGCATTTTCTACTCGTTTTGCGTAATCTGCCGCTTTAGATATAAATTCTTCAATATTTTCCTTACGTGTTTCAGCTTCCTCCGTGCCTTCAAGCTCAAGGGATTCAAAATAGCCTGTTCTAATAGCAACAGCCTCAATTAGCTTAGGTAGCGGAAGTACACCTTTTTCACATTTTAGATTTTCCATTCGATTGTAAAATTCTTCAAACTTCTTTCCTCTTGTGCCAAGCTTGTCTATTTCATTTATGTGAGTTAGAGCATGATAAATGGACATGGCTTTTTCTGAGGCAAATTCTGCAACACGCTCTACTGATGTATCCCCAATTCCTCTTTTAGGAACATTAATAACACGCTTAAACGCAATATCATCTGCTGGATTTGCCATAAGCTTAAGGTATGCAAGTATATCCATAATTTCACGTCTGTCATAGAACCTTGTGCCGCCGCAAAGTCTATAAGGAATAGCTTTTTTAATAAACTGCTCTTCAATCGCACGACTTTGAGCATTTGTTCTGTAAAGCACAGCAAATTCTTTATACTCGCGTCCACGACCAATAAGAACGTCAATTTTTTCTGCAATAAATCTGCCTTCCTCATACTCATTCTCTGCTCTATGAAGGTGAATTATACTTCCACGGTCATTTTCTGTCCAAAGTTGTTTATCTTTACGCTCATTGTTGTTTTTGATAACAGCATTTGCCGCTTCAAGTATAGTTTTTGTTGAACGGTAATTTTGCTCAAGTTTAATAACCTCTGCCCCTGGAAAATCCTTCTCAAAGTCAAGAATATTCCTAATGTTTGCACCTCTCCAGCCATAAATGCTTTGGTCGTCATCACCAACTACACAAAGATTTTTGTACTTTTTAGCCAACATCTTAACAAGCATATACTGGCTTGTGTTTGTATCTTGATATTCATCCACCATTATATATTTAAAACGTTCCTGGTAATAATCTAAAACATCAGGCTCGGTCTGTAAAAGCAAAACTGCCAAGTAAATCAAATCATCAAAATCCATTGCATTGCTTTGTTTTAACCTTTTTTGGTATTCTCTATAACAAGATGCAATCCTTGCCCGTCTAAAATCCTGTCCTGCTTCTTGAGAATATTGAGTTGGAGAGACAAGTTCCTCTTTCTGGCGACTTATTTCAGCCATTACGCTTTTAAGCGGAAAAGCCTTATCCTGTAAGCCAATGTTAAGACGTGTAAAAACATCCTTCATTAATTTTTCAGAATCTTTAGTATCGTATATAGAAAAATTTCTATCATAGCCAAGTTTGTCTGCATCACGTCTTAAAATACGCACACAGCTAGAGTGGAAGGTGCTTACCCAAATATCTTCAGCTCCTGCTCCAACAAGTCCGTTAACTCTCTCACGCATTTCCTTGGCTGCTTTATTTGTAAACGTAATTGCCATAATGTTCCACGGCTTAACGCCATTTTCAATAAGATTTGCAACTCTTACTGTAAGTGCTCCTGTTTTACCGCTGCCTGCACCCGCCAATATAAGCACTGGTCCCTCTGTTTTGTCTACCGCTTTTTTCTGCATTGGATTTAGCTTATCATAACCTATCATAAATATTCTCCTTAACTAAAATGGTGTAATTTAAATCTGTTAATACACGTCAAAAAGACCCCATACGGGGCAAAATTAACTAATCACATCTCTGTATAAGCAATAAAAAGGAAGTTTTATTCTACGCTAAAACTTCCCTATTACCGCTATTTGTCGTTATTTTTTTGGTTCACCCTGTCTATTGCAAGCTTGTACCCGTCTGTTCCATAAATCAGCGCTCTGTTCACCCTACTTATTGTAGCAGTGGAGGCTCCAGTTTTTTCAGCTATTTCAATATAGGTACATTTCCTGTCCAACATTTCTGCAACTGCCATTCTTTGCGCAATAGCATTAATCTCGTGCACTGTACATAAATCCTCAAACAGCTGATAACACTCCTCAACAGTTTCCATACTAAGCACATATTCAAATAGTTTATCTGTAAAATCGCTTTTAATTTTTAGATTCAATAATATCACCTTCGCTGATTAATTGTTAATGTAATTTTAACATTTTACAGCAGTAAAGTAAAGGGTTATTTTCAGATATAAAAATTTTCACTAGTAATCTGTTTTTTCTTGGTTTTGTGTGGTTTAAGATAGACTACCTTGCAACAAAGAATTATTTATATATTATTTTTGACGTTTTTTGACTTGCGTCAGAATAAGGCCCTCTGGTTCAATCCAAAGGGCTGTAATTGCCTACATATCTTAAATTAATTCCAGTGTCAAATAAGTTTAAATTCATAATCTTACTATTCTGTTTATCTCTATTTGTTTTCTTCAAGATATTTTGCTTTACATATCAGCTGTGTCATGGTACCCATAGGGCAGTAGACACACCAGCTTCTTGGCTTATAAAGAACCATCGTTATAAGCCCTAGCACTGTTGATGTAAGCATAACGCTGTAAAATCCAAAAGCAAACTGAGCAACCCAAGGAATTGCACCACCAGCATAACTGAAACCCCAGCCAAACTTAAATGTCCAAAGTAGTGTGATTACCTCTTTAAGTTGACCTGTGCCTGTAAACACCAAATATGTGACATAAAGCATGTTGAAAAACATGGCAAAAAAGAAAATTAAAAAACCATACCTAAAGTATTTTGATTTTAATAACTTTGGAATATTTTTTTTTCTTGATAAACCGCATTTGTTTCCCAAAATATCAAACAACTGACCACGGCCGCAATATTTGTTGCAGTAGCTCTTTCCTCCACCAAAAACTGAAATACCAATTGGTACAAAAAAGCAAATAAGCCCAATCCATGCAAACAGTATATTAAAAAATCCTAATACAATATAAACTGATGAAAAAATCCATAAATATCTGTACCATGGGTTTTTAGCCATTTTTAACCACCTCCATACTTATAACAGAGGCAGGACAAACTTTACTGCACTTACCACAACCCACGCATAATTCTGTGTCTACAACAGCGTTCCTTCCTTTATAAACGTCAACCGCCTGTTTAGGGCATGCGTAAATACAGCATCCGCATGCTACACAATAATTTTCATCAATAACCGCAACTTTCACAATGCATCTCTCCTTAAACATATATGCGCTGATATCCAACGCTTTTATGCTTAAATAATATCATACACAAGAAAATGCTTCCGTGATTTCGTCACATAGCAGATAATTAACGCTTCATGTGGCAACAACTTCCATCACAGCCCTCGAAACCAATTTTTTTACTTCGTCTTTCCATTAATACAGTGTTACGCCACAGCCCAAACTTATCCTTACCTATCATGTGCCTGTATCCAATTTTTCTGAAACCGCATTTTTCATGCAACTCAATGCTTGCTTCATTTTCCTCTAATATAGTAGCTTGCAATGTCCATAACCCATTGTTATCAGCAATTTCAATTAACTTGTTAAGTAAAGCAAATCCAATTCCCATTCGCTTCTTGTTTGCATCAACATAAACGCTAAGCTCCACAACTCCAGCATATGCCTCTCTGTGTGATACACGGCTAACGGCAGCGAAACCCACTACTTCACCATCTATTTTTGCAACAATTCTTCCTGTGTTCATATGAGTGCTATCCCACTCTTCCCAAGTCGGGCACTTAATTTCTAATGTAGCTAAATTAGTCTCCAATCCCTGCTCGTATATACGAAGAACATTCTCTTTTTCGGCTTCCAGCATTTCACTAATCATAATATCCATGTTATCTCCCCATTTCTTGGCAAATTCATATTCACTTTGATACATTTAGTTTTTCGTCTACAAGAATATTATAGCATAAATATAAAAAATAAAATACCCCAGAGATGTGCAGTTTAAATTGCAAAATCCGGGATATTTTCAGTTCAACGGCTTATGAAAGCCTTCCTTTAAAATCATCATAGCCAAAGTTTTTAACAAGGCGTATGGAATTATCTTTTCCTTTAATTGCAATGGAAGGAAGACCAACGCCATTAAAAGTATTATTTTTAACCATAGAATAATGTGCCATATCGCAAAAAACAAGCTTATCGCCAACTTTTAATGGTCTATCAAAAGAGTAGTCGCCAATAATGTCCCCAGCCAGACAAGTGTTTCCTCCTAGTCTGTAGGTAAAAGTTTTCTCTCCTGCTTCACCGCTACCCACAATGTAAGGACGGTATGGCATTTCCAAAACATCTGGCATATGGCAAGCAGCTGAAGCATCCAAAATGGCAAGGTTTATGGTGTTTTCAAATACATCCAGCACCGTACTTACTAAGTAGCCTGTATTTAAAACAACAGCTTCACCTGGTTCTAAATAAACTTGTACATTATATTTTTCTTTAAACCTATTAATTGTATTAATAAGCGTTTCTACATCATAATCTTTACGGGTAATATGGTGACCACCACCAAAATTCACCCACTCCATTTGAGTCAAAAATTCACCAAACTTCTGTTCAAAAGCATTTAGTGTTTTCACTAAGTCATCTGAATTTTGCTCACAAAGGGTATGAAAATGTAGTCCGCTAACACCATCAAGTAAATTTGCATCAAAGTTTTTCTTGGTAATTCCAAGGCGTGAACCCTCACTGCAAGGGTCATAAATGGCATGCTCACCTGTTGAGAATTCAGGATTTACCCTAAGCCCAATTTTTCTACCCTTGCTAAGTGCTTTATCTTTAAATTTGTTAAACTGTGCAAAAGAATTGAATACAATATGCCCACAAATATCAGTAATTTCATCAAATTCACCATCTAGGTAGGCAGGGGAAAAAATATGATTTTCCTTTCCCATTTCCTCGTACCCTAGGCGTGCTTCGAATAATCCACTGGCAGTAGTTCCGTCTAAATATTCACCAATTAAAGGATAAAGTGAAAACATCGAAAAAGCTTTCTGCGCAAGTAATATTTTACACCCAGTACGGGCCTTTATTTGTTTTAGAGTTTCCAAATTCTTAATCAGCAAGGTTTCGTCAACAATATAGTATGGCGTTGGAATTTCGTGAATATTAAAATCCATATTTACTCCTAGTCTACCAACTCTGGGTTAAAGCTTTCCTGCCAAGGTAAGCCCCACTTGTTAAGTGCATCCATAAATGGATCTGGGTCAAATTCTTCAATATTGTGCACGCCTGCTTTGTTCCACGTGCCATTCATTACAAGCATTGCACCAATCATTGCAGGCACACCTGTTGTGTAGGAAATAGCCTGAGATTCCACCTCACGGTAGCATTCTTCATGGTCACACACATTGTAAATGTAGTACAACTTCTCTTTGCCATCTTTTTTACCTGTGAAAATACAGCCAATATTAGTTTTCCCTTTTGTACGTGGACCTAATGTTGATGGATCTGGTAAAACAGCTTTCAAAAATTGAAGAGGAACAATTTGCCTTCCTTCAAACTCAATTGGCTCTATTGAAGTCATTCCCACGTTTTCTAGGCATTTTAAATGTGTAATGTAGCTTTGTCCAAAGGTCATGAAGAAGCGAATACGTTTAATTCCTTTAATATTAAGAGCAAGAGACTCTAATTCCTCATGATGTAGTAAGTACATATCTTTTTCACCAATTTCTGGAAAATTATATACTCTTTTAATTTCCATTGGCTCTGTTTCAATCCATTCGCCATTTTCCCAATAGCTTCCCTTTGCACTTACTTCACGAATGTTTATTTCTGGGTTGAAGTTTGTTGCAAATGGATATCCATGGTCACCTGCATTAGCGTCTAAAATATCAATGTAGTTAATTTCATCAAAGTGGTGTTTTTGTGCATATGCAGAAAATACACCTGTTACACCAGGGTCAAAACCACTTCCCAAAAGTGCAGTAATTCCAGCCTTTTCAAACTTTTCACGGTATTCCCACTGCCATTTGTACTCAAATTTTGCTTCATCTTTTGGTTCATAGTTCGCTGTGTCAATGTAATGTGTTTTAGTTGCAAGGCAAGCGTCCATAATTGTTAAATCCTGATATGGCAAAGCTAGATTTAATACAACATCTGGCTTAAATTCTGTAATAAGTGCAACCAATTCATCTACATTATCAGCGTCAACTTGAGCTGTATGAATTTTAGTTTTTCCGCCATCTAACTTTGCTTTAAGTGCGTCACATTTACTTTTAGTTCTGCTTGCAATCATAATTTCCTCAAAAACTTCGCTGTTTTGACAGCATTTGTGAATTGCAACACTTGCAACTCCTCCACAACCAATAATTAATGCTTTTCCCATAATAATTACTCCATTTCCGCCGTATATTCGGCAACATATTTTATATTAACTCTTACCCTACGAAGTAGAGATATGATAAGACACTTTAAACTGCAATATTTAAAGATAGCAGCATTTCTCTAAGCACCTTACAAGCTACAGCAGTAGATGCCCCACTTTGGTCATATATCGGGGACAGTTCATTAATATCGCAACCCACAATATTAAGGGTACATACCTTTGAAATAGCGTCTATAAGCTCCATAAATGTTACACCGCCAGCCTCTGGTGTTCCTGTTCCAGGAAACACAGATGGGTCTAAAACGTCAAGGTCTAAGGTTAAGTACACAGGTTTCCCCTTCAGCTTTTCCATAGTTTCTTGCAAGGTGTTAAAGTTGAATTTATTCATATACGTATTGTCTTTGGCAAAAACAAACTCACTTTTTTCACCCGAACGAATACCGAATTGAAAAATTTTATCTTTGCCCACAAGGTCATAGCATCTTCGCATAACCGTTGCATGCGAAAACTTTTCTTCCAAGTAATCGTCCCTAAGGTCAGCATGTGCATCAAAATGAATTATATGCAAATCCTCATACTTTTTATTAACTGCACGCACAGCACCTAAAGTTACTAAATGTTCGCCACCTATCATAAGAGGTATTTTACCGTCAGTTAAGATTTTCGTTGTGTAATCTTCAATTTGCTGTAAAGCTCTTTGGGTATTCCCAAAAGGAAGCTCCAAATCTCCGCCGTCGAAAATACTCATGTAACAAAGGTCAGCATCCTTATATGGGCTGTAAGTTTCAAGCCCAAAAGATTCACTGCGCATTACCTTACTTGCAAAACGTGTCCCCGGTCTATAAGATGTGGTAGAATCAAATGGAGCGCCAAAAATCACAATATCAGCTTCGTCATATTCCTTATCACAGCCAATAAAGGTTTCAATATTTCTATTCAACATTTTTCAACATCTCCCATACGTAATTTGGTAATGCAAACGAACCTATATGCAGCTTTGTGTTGTAATAATGTGTATCAATTTTGAGTTCATTCCACTGCTCTTCATTTAAGTCTATCAAAGGTTGATACTTCTTTGAGGCAAATCCAAACAGCCAATGCCCAGAAGGATAAGTTGGAATATGTGCCTGATACACTCGACTTATTGGGAAAGATTCCACAATACGTTTATGGGCTCTTAGCATTGCAGTTGCGTCATCCTTATAAAAGGGACTTTCATGCTGATTAACCATAATCCCATCTTCTCTCAACGCTTTAAAGCAGTTTCCGTAGAATTCCTTTGAAAAAAGTCCCTCACCGGGGCCAAATGGGTCAGTTGAGTCGACTATAATCAGGTCATAAGCATTCTCGTACTTCCTAATAAATTTAAGCCCATCTTGAAAATAAAGGGTTACACGCTCATCTTCAAAACCACACGCAGTCTTCGGAAGAAATTCCTTGCAAACACTAACAACTTCCTCATCAATTTCAACTATATCAATAGTTTCAATGCTTTTGTATTTTGAAAGTTCCCTTGCAACACCGCCATCACCAGCACCAATAACTAAAATATTTTTAGCCTTTGGATGAACAGCCATAGGTGTATGCACAATCATTTCGTGATAAATAAATTCATCTTTTTCAGTTAGCATCATGTATCCATCGAGGGTTAAAAATCTGCCAAACTCTTCAGATTCAAATACGTCTATTGCTTGAAATTCACTTTCATGGCTATAAAGTTGTTTATCTACCTTGATAGAAAATTTAACATTTTTAGTGTGAAACTCCGAGTACCATAAATCCATTTTAGCAACCTCCTTTCAAAATATTAATTTTGTTTGTATCCAAATCTTCTGTTCCTGTTAATAGACAGCCTTTCTCTTTTGCATACTTAATGTAAGCTATTATCTCTTTTGTAATCAACTCACCAGGTGCAAGAATTGGAATTCCAGGTGGATAGCACATTACAAATTCCGTACAAATTTTGCCAACACTGTCCTCTAGCGCTACCAATTCCTTTTCAGAATAAAAGGCCTCCTGTGGAGCTACTAGCACAGTTGGATTTATATATTCATGGTCCAACATACCTGTTTTGTCTTTTTGATAAATGCGTTTAATCTCTGCCAAGGCGCTAACAAGTCGCTCCAAATTTTTTTGGCTATCTCCAATTGAGATGTAAGCTAAAATGTTTCCAATATCGCCAAACTCAATTTGTATATCGTACTCATCACGCAGAATATCGTAAACCTCAATGCCTGCCATACCAATACCCAAGGTATTAATTGAAAGCTTCGTTGCATCAAAATCATAAACAGTATCACCGTTAACTAACTCTTTAGAATAGGCGTAGTATCCACCAATGCTGTTAATTTCATCTCTTGCATACTGAGCCATTTCTGATACCTGTTTAAAGGTATCCTCACCGTCTAAAGCAAGCTTTTTCCTTGAAATATCAAGGCTTGAGAGCAAAAGATATGAGCCGCTTGTGGTTTGAGTTAGGTTTATGATTTGACGCACATAGTGAGGGTTCACATTTTCCCCTACCAAAAGTATAGAGCTTTGGGTTAGAGAGCCACCAGATTTATGCATACTAACTGACGCTAAATCTGCACCTGCCGCCATAGCGGAAATTGGCATCTCCTTTCCAAAATAAAAGTGAGTGCCATGTGCTTCATCTGCCAATACCTTCATGCCATAACTATGGGCAAGAGCAGTTATCCCTTTTATATCAGAGCAAATGCCATAGTAGGTTGGATTGTTTACCAGTACCGCTTTTGCATCAGGATTGTTTAATATTGCCTCCTCCACTGCCTTTAGTGACATTCCCAGAGAAATACCAAGACGTTGGTTCAGTTCTGGATTAACATAAACAGGCACTGCTCCGCAAAGAATTAATGCATTAATTACGCTTCTATGTACATTTCGTGGAAGAATAATTTTATCATTTTTTTTACAAACAGACATTATCATTGCCTGCACCGCAGAGGTTGTACCACTTACCATAAAGAAGGCATTCTTTGCCCCGAAAGCCTCCGCCGCTAAATCCTCTGCATCCTTAATCACCGATACAGGATGGCACAGGTTGTCCAGAGGTTTCATGGAATTTACATCAAGGTTCAAACATTTTTCTCCTAAAAAATTTGTAAGTTCCTTATTCCCTTTTCCTCTTTTATGCCCTGGCACATCAAAAGGAACAACTCTTGATGAAATAAAATCATTTAAGGCATCCATAATAGGTGCTCTATTCTGCGTTTTTAAAGTTTTCAATCTTCTTTTTCCTTCCTAGAAAATACATTACTGCCGCTAAAAATTTCAATCATTTCCTGATGAATGCTGCTGCTAATTTGCAGTCTTGTTTTTGGCGGAAGTTCATATACATCTGTATTAAATAAATAGTTTTGAAGTTCTATATTCTTAATAAGTAAATTTGTATGAAATATATTTGACTGATAAACATTAATATCAATAGCATCATACTTTCCAAGGGTTTCTTTGTTTATATAGTCCTGAATAGAAGTAATATCATGGTCAATAAAAAGCTTTTTGCCGTTAATGTCCCTTGTAAAACCTCTTACCTTGTAATCCAAGGTGATAATATCAGAATCGAAACTGCCAATAAGGTAGTCCAAAGTACTAAGTGGCGTAATTTCTCCGCATGTGGCAACATCAATATCCACTCTAAAGGTTGAAATTGCATTGTCTGGGTGAAATTCCGGATAAGTGTGAACAGTAACATGGCTTTTATCCAAATGTGCCACCACGGCTTCACCGTCTTGCATAGTAACCATAGATTTTTCTGCAATCAGAAATGTTACACTAGCACCTTGTGGATCATAGTCCTGCTTGGAAACACTAATAACCGTTGCACCTATCATATCCGTTAGGTGGTACAATATGTTAGTTAGACGCTCTGAATTATATTGCTCATCAATATATGCAATATAATCCCGCTGTTCCCTCTCTGTTTTGGCGTAGCATACATCATAAATGTTAAAACTAAGTGATTTAGTTAGGTTATTGAAACCATATAATTTCAGCTTATTTTCCATAATTAACCTTTCTGCATAAATTAATGCAAAACAAAAAAATCCCAAGCAAACAAAGTGGTATAAAACCACTCATCACTTGGGATTTGTCTATCTTCAAAAAATGCGTTATTTATTTTCGACGCACTGCCGCTTTTATTTATTCATCTAAGAAGGTTTAGAGTCTATATAGCAAGAATTACTTTTACTACTCTTATTGATCGTTTCACAAGTGATATGGTTTTAAGTCACCAACTTATAAAATTTGAGCTTTTAACTCAATCAATAAGGCAACGAAAGTTGCCGTTTCGGCATTTGACCTGGCTGTCCGTCCGGCCGATTGTATTTGCAAAAGCAAATATGGTCAAAAATTCTTTATGCTTTAACTATCTGGTTTCATATACTAGCATACTAAAAAAAAATTGTCAACCCTAAAAAATATAATTTTGTTTTTTCAGCCATAAGAAATATTTGTTAAACATATTATTTAACGAATACAGAGCATATATGCAAAAATATTAACAAATATCTTCCATTATTTTCTAGTGTTTTCTTGCTTACGTTTAGTCCTTTTTACAACTTTTGGAACTTTTTATCTTTACCAAAGAAAGTTTTTATACCGCTTTAACTATAGCACTTAAAAGGTGAATGAATTTTTCTTTCACACGCTGTGTAGTTTCTATAACCTCTGCGTGGTTAAGTGGTTGTTCACTAACACCTGCTGCCAAGTTTGTTATACAGCTTATACCTAGCACTTTTATGCCGCAATGATTGGCAACTATTACCTCTGGAACTGTGCTCATTCCTACTGCGTCACCGCCAAGTGCACGCACCATTCGAATTTCAGCCGGTGTTTCAAAACTAGGACCAGTCATTGCACAATATGTTCCTTGTTTTAACACTAATCCTTGTTTTTTACCTACTTTCATTGCAATTTCAATCATTTCTTTGTCATATCCCCTGCTCATGTCTGGAAACCTTGTACCAAAGTCTTCTAAATTTTCACCAATAAGCGGATTTGTACCCATCATATTTATGTGATCAGTTATGACCATCAAGTCTCCGGCACTAAAATCTGTGTTTACTCCACCTGCGGCGTTGGTTACAATCAGTTTTTCAACACCAAGCAATTTCATAAGCCTTATAGGAAAAGTTACATCATTAAGCTTATAGCCCTCATAAAAGTGAAATCTGCCTTGCATGCAAATAAGCTTTTCTGTTACCACAAAACGTCCTTTGTGCCCAACAACTGTTGAAACTGGAAGGTTTGGAACATCTTTGTAGTCGTAGTATTCCGCATTTTCAAGGTTATCACCAAATTCGCCCAACCCAGAGCCAAGAATAACTCCAATTTTAGGTGAATATTTTGTTTTACCCTTTATATAATCCGCTGATTGTTTAAGTCTTTCCATAAGTTCCATGTAATCACTCTCCTCTTACTAATATTAACATTTTTCTGGGAAAATAAAAAGATGTACTATTGTTATTTATTGGTAATTTGTGATATAATCAAATTGTATAATTTATACTAAAATTTAAGGGGGAATTCAAAATGGCAAAGAAAATTTTATTACTTTGTGGAGACTTCACAGAGGACTACGAAACAATGGTACCTTTTCAAGCTCTTTCAATGTTAGGCTATCAAGTTGACGCCGTGTGCCCAGATAAAAAAGCTGGTGACACCGTCGCTACTGCTGTGCACGACTTTTTAGGAGAACAAACCTATACCGAGTTAAGAGGCCATAATTTTGCTTTAACTGCCGATTTTGACGCTGTTAACACATCTGATTATGTTGGTTTATTCATTACAGGTGGACGTGCCCCTGAATATATAAGGCTTAACCCAAGAGTAATAGAAATAGTAAAAGAATTTTTTGCAGACAATAAACCAGTAGCTGCTATATGTCATGGGCCACAGGTGCTTACAGCCGCTGGTGTGCTTAAAGGTTATAAAGCAACTTGCTACCCTGCTTGCAGTCCGGACATTACTTTGGCAGGCGGAGAATACATAGAAGTACCTGTTACAGATGCTGTTGTTGATAAAAACCTTGTAACATCTCCTGCATGGCCTGGAGATACAGCAATTTGCCGAGAGTTCGCCAAACTTCTTGGTGCTAAAGTAGAAATTTAATACCTTATACAAAAAAACCACCATTAAACTGGTGGTTTTTTAACTCTATTTTATAATTTTTTTTAAATGTCTAATTCATCGTAACGTTCTATTTTGTAGTCAAGGCGCTCCAAAGTGGCTTTCATGCCTTCCATTCTTTCTAGCAACAGTCTTCGCTGTTCAATAAGTAATTCTTTTCTTGCCTTATTGGTTTTTTCCCCTTGTTGAAAAAGGTTAACGTACTCAATTAGTGCCTCAATAGGTAGCCCTGCGCTTCTCATACATTTAATAAACTCCACCCATCGGCAATCTTTCTCTTTATAATCTCTAATGCCGCCTTTTGTTCTGTTAACACCGGGTATAAGCCCAACCCGTTCATAGTATCTTAAAGTATCGGCTGAAAGCTGAAACCTGTTACTAACCTCAGCAATAGTCATTTTGTATCTCCTTTCGCTTATCTCTTTAGTAGAAATATTCAGTCCACGCTTGTCTATTGCCGTCCTTCAAAGGTAACTGCCACTTCTTTTAAACCTTTTACAATTTCGATATGTTGAGGACAGCTTTCCTCACATTTCTTGCACCCAATGCATTCTGACGCTTTACCATAGTTTTGAGTATAGTTGCCGTAATATACGCCTTGAATAGAAAAGCCCTTACTTGGGTGCTGCTTTTCTGTATTGTATAATGCAAAATAATTTGGTATAGCAATATTTTTTGGACATTCATCTACGCAGTATCTGCAAGCAGTGCAAGGTATTGCAACAGCTTTATTAATGATTCTAACTGCATTATTTACAATATCATATTCTTCTTGAACAAAAGGCTGAAAATTCTGCATATATCCTGTGTTGTCAAGAAGTTGCTCCATTGAGGACATTCCGCTTAACACCATCATAACATTTTCAAGGCTTGCTGCAAATCGAATTGCCCATGACGATACAGACATATCCTCATTATATTCTTTAAATAACTTTACCGCTTCATCCGGCACCTGTGCTAATGTGCCACCCTTCACTGGCTCCATTACAATCACAGGCTTATTGTGTTTTGTTGCAATCTCATAGCATTTTCTGGATTGAATACTTTCGTTATCCCAATCCATATAATTAATCTGAAGCTGAACAAAATCCACCTCAGGATGTGCTGTCAAAATTTCATCTAACAAATCTGCTGTATCGTGATAGGAAAAACCAGTTTTTTTAATTTTTCCTTCATCCTTCATTTTTTGAATAAAAGGAAAAGCATTGAATTTTTTAGCAATACTATAATGCCCTACACCTAAGTTGTGAAGCATATAATAATCAAAATAGTCTACACCCGTTTTTTCTAACTGTTCATTAAAAATTCTTTCCAAATCCTCTACTTCTTTTAAAAACATTGTTGGCATTTTTGTTGCAACTGTAAATTTATCACGTGGATAGCGCTTTACTAACGACTCTCTTAATGCAATTTCACTTATAAAATTGTGATACATGTATGCTGTGTCGAAATAATTAAAACCTCTTTCCATAAAAGTATCTACCATTTTGTTTAACTGTTCATAATCAATACTTGTCTGGTCCTCAGCATTTGTTATTGGTAAGCGCATAAAGCCAAAACCTAGTTTTTTAGTCATATTAATTCACTCCTTATAATTTTATAGGTTAACCTATTTTTATACTGCCTTTATCTACAGTACTCCATGGAGTGCACTCTAAGTCAAGATGTTTTTAAATAACGTTTTAAATAACTCAATTAAAAATACCATAAAGACAGGCACTGTAATAAACCTAACCTTTATGGTACATTTGTTATTTTAATAAATCTTGTAACAATTATTCATTTTTCAGGCATGGGCGCATACTTATTGCGCTTATTGCTATTGTAGACATATTGTGGCACAATGCTGAAGTTTGAGGGGTAATCATTCCGCCTATTCCCAACGCAAGCAATGCTGTATTAAAAGCAAGAATAAATCTGTAGTTTCTGTTTATTCTCTCAAACAGCTTTTTACTTAAAAGCCTTAGTGTTACCAGTTCGTTAAGTTCTGCTGAAAGTAAAGTTATGTCTGCAACTTCTTTTGCTATATCAGAACTGTCTTTCATTGCAACTGATACATTTGCTGCGGATAATGCTGGTGAATCGTTAATGCCGTCACCTACCATTATTACCTGCCTGCCTTCAGCTTTTATCTCTTCAATAATCCTTGCCTTGTCAGCAGGTAATACCTGCGATCTGTATTCACTTATTCCCAAATCTTCACAAGCAACTCTTGCCGCACCATCACTGTCACCTGTAAGCATAATTACATTTTTCACACCAAGTGACATAATTTGGCTTATTACAACCTTTGCTTCTTTTCTAACAGGGTCATTTATACAAATAACACCAATAAGCTTTCCACCAACAGCAAGATAAATTGCAGAATATCCATTTGTATTTTCATTAATTTTCTTTTGCTGTGCCTGTGTAACTTGTATCTTTTCATCTTCCAGCACGAAATGAGCACTGCCAATTATAGCCTTTTTATCCCCTAAATAAGATGAAATTCCATGAGCAACAACATATTCAACCTCTGCATGTTCTTCTTCATGGTTAAGCCCCTCGTTATGTGCCTGCTTTACGATGGCCTTTGCTACACTATGTGGAAAATGCTCCTCAAGGCATGCAGCAGTTCTTAAAACCTCTTCACGGCTGTTTTTGTCAAGTGGAATCACCTTTGCAACTGTTGGGCAAGCCTCAGTTAAAGTGCCTGTTTTGTCAAACACAATAGTATCTGCAAAAGCATAGCTTTCCAAATACTTGCCACCTTTAATCATTATGCGGTGGTTTGATGCCTCACGCATGGCAGAAATAACGGAAATAGGCACTGACAGCTTAATTGCACAAGAATAGTCTACCATAAGCACTGATAATGCCTTTGTTATGTTTCTTGTAACCAAATAAACGCCAATAGAAGTCATAAAACTAAATGGTACTATTGAATCCGCAAGTTTTTCTGCCTTGCTATGCGCATCAGCTTTAAGGCTTTCAGACTGGTCAATCATGCTTATTATTTTATTAATGCGTGTTTCAGTGCTTAATGCAGTAATTTCAACAACAATTCCACCTTCTTCAACCACTGTACCAGCGTAAACCGTTGCACCTTCATGTTTAAGCACCGATAAAGGCTCTCCTGTCATTGTGGATTCGTTTACTAACGCTTCTCCATACACAACTGTGCCATCAACAGGAATCATTCCGCCAGTGCGGATTTTGATTTTATCACCTAGCACCGCCTTTGACATCGGTATTGAAATTTCCCCTTCGTCGGTAACAAGCCAAACCCTGTCAACATTTACTGCAAGGCTTTGTGACAAAGCATTTTTAGTTCTTTTTCTTGTGTAGTCTTCCATCATTGATGATAATGACAGTAAAAACATGATGCTACCAGAGGACGAATATTCTCCCTGTACAAGAGAGGCACAAATTGCCGCCCCATCAAGAACTGAAACATTAATGTTAAAATTAAGCATATTGCTAATTCCTTCTAAAACATAGGGAATAGCTTTGTATATAGTAACTACTGCCCGCACAGATGATGGAATAAACAGCTTAAAAACTGCTCTTTTTGCAAGCTTGTACGCTAATTTTTGCTGAAAATCCTTGTCAATAACCCTTATTAAGTCTCCGTCAGAAGGTTCACAGCAAATTAAATCATTCTTTTCTATGCCGTCTACCAATTTCAATACTTCTTGCCTTTTTCCATTTTGGTACATAATTAAAATGCCGCCATTTTCGTGTGATGTGACAACATCAATCACGAATTTTTCTTTTCTCAATCTTTCGGCAATACCAAACCCTTCTTTTTCACCAAACGCAAACTTACCACATCGAAGCCTAATTCTGCCTTGGCTTTCATGTTTTATTATGTATTTCATAAGAAAGCCTCCTAAGCTAAATTATGCTTCCTCTGTTTCTGAAATTCCTGCCTCATTTTTGGCATCAAAACATAAATCCTGTGCGTCTTCTTTCATATTTTCAAAGACTTCTTGGGCATCACTTTGAAGTTTCATTGCTTTAGCCATTGTGCTTACAGCCACTTTTCTTGTTTTGTCACACTTAACAAATTTCTTACCCAAAATTACCGCTGCTGCACCACCAATAAACCATGCAAATTTATCACTTTTTAAACATTCAAAACAATTTTTCATACCAATTTTCTCCCTTATAATTTTATTTATTGTCAGTAGCATGCTTTCTTGATTCAACTATATTTTCCCAGTTTAAAAGAACGCATTCTGCAATCGACCCATCGTACATAATTCCAATATTTTTTCTAATTTCTTCTTTGCATTCTTCTAACGTTAATGCCTTTCTATAAGCTCTGTCACTTAACATAGCATCAATAGAGTCGCAAACAGTAATTATTCTAGACCCGTATGGAATTTCTTCTCCTGCAAGGCCAAAGGGATAACCCTTTCCATCCCATCTTTCGTGGTGGTGCAAAACAATTTTGCTTATGTACTCTAACGCTGATGAGCGAGATAAAATATCAGCACCAGTTACAGGGTGCATTTTCATTATATTCCATTCCATATCGCTAAGCGCTGACGGTTTGCTTAAAATATAGTCAGGCACTCCAATTTTGCCAATATCATGCACATGTGCCGCAAGATGTATTTCTTCCGTATCCTTTATAGATAGACCTAACAGAGGACATAATTCCAATACCATATCACCAACCCGTCTCGAATGGTCAGCTGTATGAAAATCTTTTGCCTCCATGGCCGCAATTATGCTTTCTATTACATCATGGTATAAAATCTTCTCAAAATCTTCCGACATTTTTGCACCCCAACTTAAAATAATAGGGGCAGTAAATCTGCCCCTGTGTATGTATATTATTTATTGTCATGGCAATGGCCGCCGCAACCTTCACAGTTACAACCACAGTTACCATTCTTTTTGTCTTCTATAGTCTTTTTTGCGGCTAATATAATTAAAACCAATACAATCAAACCAACTATTAATGTAGGCATTTTTTTACCTCCTTAATTAACCTCAACTGCCCTCTTTGAAACGTGAACATTTTTATTTTTCCCTGCACAAATGAAAATGTATGCCACCACAGCAACGGTAATAACAATTGCAACAATTGCAGGGATCCAACTTGCGCCATTAAATATAGCACTACCAATTAAGTTAATATGTAATGCCACAATGTACGCAAGTAAACACTGGTATCCAACAGCTATGAAAGTCCATTTCCAGTTGCCCATCTCTCTTCTAATTGCACCCATTGCGGCAAAGCATGGTGCACAAAGAAGATTGAAGGCAAGAAATGAATATGCTGCAACTTGTGATGTAAACAAAGCTGCAATAGGTGAAAGCGCAGCGGTTTCAGCCACATCCACAAGTTCAAAAGCAACATCTGCATTGCCAATGCTTGTAAGCACACCAAGTACACCAACAACTTCTTCTTTTGCAACAAGGCCCATTACAGTTGCTACTGTTATTTTCCAATCGCCAAAGCCAAGCGGTGCAAAAATAGGTGCGATAGCGTTACCTATTCCGTGAAGCATGCTGTCTGTCATTTCCTCAACCATGCCAAATGCACCTTCAACTGTGCCAAAGCTTGAAAGGAACCAAATTAAAACGCTGGATACAAGTATAATTGAAGTAGCCTTTTTAACAAATGCTGAACCTCTATCAAACATACTTCTAAAAACATTTCCAAAGGTAGGAACATGATACTGGGGAAGTTCCATAACAAATGGTGCAGGTTCGCCAGCGAATAATGATGTCTTTTTCAATATAACACCTGATAAAACAATTGCTCCAACGCCAAGAAAATAAGCTGATGTTGCTACCCAAGACGAGTTATTAAATACTGCCGCCGCTATAAGGGCAACTACTGGCATTTTAGCACCACAAGGAATAAACGTGGTTGTCATAACCGTCATTTTTCTGTCCTGTTCATTTTCAATTGTTCTTGAGGCCATAATGCCAGGTACACCACAGCCAGTGCCAATTAACATTGGTATGAAACTTTTGCCAGAAAGTCCAAATTTGCGAAAAATCCTGTCCATAATAAACGCAATACGTGCCATATATCCGCAATCCTCAAGAATTGCAAGAAATATGAAGAGCACAAGCATTTGTGGCAAAAATCCAAGAACTGCACCAACGCCACCAATTATACCATCAACGACAAGGCCTGTAAGCCAAGGAGCAGTTCCAACGCCTTCTAAAAATGCTCCAACATTACCCTGTAATATTTCTCCAACAAATACGTCATTTGTCCAGTCTGTTAGTATGGTTCCTATAGTAGTTACAGAAACGTAATACACAAACCACATTACTGCAACAAATATTGGAATTGCAAGAAAACGATTTGTAACAATTCTATCAATTTTGTCAGATGCAGTTAGATGACTTGAATCTTTCTTTTTAACGCACTTCCTAACAACCTCACTTATGTATTCATAACGTTCATTAGTTATAATGCTTTCACTGTCGTCATCCATTTTTTCTTCACAATTTGCAGTAATATTTTCCAACTTCGCTGCTGTGGTTACATCAAAATTTAATCTTGAGACCACCTTTTCATCTCTTTCGAAAAGCTTTACAGCAAACCATCTAAGTTGACTTACTTCAACTTTATTTTTAATTAATTCTTCTATTTCCAAAAGGGCTGATTCCACTTTTTTATTAAAAGAATGCTCGATTTGCTGTTTAGGCCTGCGATTAGCAAGGTTAATTGCCGCCTGTGCTGCTTCCATTCCGCCTTCACCTTTAAGTGCTGAGGTCTCTACTACTTTACATCCTAAAGATTTTTCTAGGCCTTCAAGGTCAACTTTATCCCCTCTTTTTCTAACAATGTCAATCATATTTATTGCCACAACTACAGGGATGCCCATCTCTAAAAGTTGGGTTGTAAGGTAGAGATTCCTTTCTATATTTGAACCGTCAACAAGATTCAAAATAACATCCGGCTTTTCGTTTATTATATAATCTCTTGTCACAACCTCTTCAAGGGTGTATGGAGAAAGAGAATATATACCCGGAAGGTCTGTAATTGTAACGTCCTTATGTTCTTTTAATTTTCCTTCCTTCTTTTCAACAGTAACGCCAGGCCAGTTGCCTACATACTGATTACTGCCTGTAAGATGGTTAAACATTGTTGTCTTTCCGCAGTTTGGATTACCTGCTAAAGCTATTGTAATACCCATTATTATTCCTCCTATTTGTTATTCAAAACTAACTTGTAATTAAAATTTTAATTTACTTGAATTAATTCCGCATCTGCCTTTCTTAAAGAAAGTTCATATCCTCTTACTCTAACCTCAATAGGGTCACCTAATGGTGCTACTTTCCTTACAAAAATTTCTGCCCCTTTTGTTATTCCCATATCCATAATTCGGCGCTTTACCGCCCCATTACCATTAAGCTTAAGCACAGTTACAGTTTCGCCAATTTTTGATTCTTTTAAAGTCTTCATATTTATCCCCCTTAATTTTCTTTATTAATCAACCATAATTCTGTTTGCCATTGATTTGCTAATGGCAACTCTTGTATCTTTTACATTTACAATAATATTTCCACACATCTCGGAAATAACAATTACATTACAACCTGCAACAAAACCAAGATTTTCTAAAAATCGCTTAGTTTCATCCTTTCCGTTAATTTGCTTTATAATCATTTTTTCTCCACTACTAGCCATTGATAAAGGCATCATTATTACCTCCGTATTAATAATATTAGTATATATTTATAGTATTTAGTTAATGTTTATGATGTTTAGCTTCTGCTAACCATAATGAAGTTTACCACCACTAACATTAATTGTCAATAGCTTTTAACGATAAATAGTAATTGAGTTTTGGTAGCAAATATGATAGTATATTGGAAACACATGTTAACGCACTACAACTTATGTGAAAGTAGGTAAACAATATGAAATTGCAGGAGTCTGGAGAAAATTATCTTGAAACAATTTTAGTTTTAGAAAAAAGAAACGGAATTGCTCGTTCTGTTGATGTTGCAAATGAATTAAATTTTTCAAAACCTAGTGTAAGTCGTGCTGTTTCAGTATTGAAAAGTGCTGGTTTAGTTGAAATTGGTTCAATAAATCAACTTCTACTAACCGATTCTGGTCGCGAAATTGCTGAACGTGTTTATGACCGCCACTGCACGTTAAAAGAATATTTAATTTCAATCGGTGTTTCTGAAGCAACTGCAGCTGAAGATGCTTGCCGAATGGAGCACGTAATTAGTAGTGAAGCTTTTGAAAAAATTAAATCTCTTATTAAATAGATTTAATTTTAATATATTGATGTATTAAAAAACATCAATATATTTTTTACTCTACAATTAGCTTTTGCTAATTATTATTAACATTATAAAACTGGAGGCAAATATGTTTTCTCTTCATGAAATTAAATTCTTAATCACTTTGCACCATCTAAACAGGCATCGTATGTCTTCAAAAAACAAAGACATTACGAAGCAAATGAATATATCAAAAACCGCTGTATCAAAAGTTTCAAAGCCACTGTTTGAAAAAAATGTCATAAAAAGAGAAATTGACGGAAATATTTATTTCACCCCAAAAGGCGAAGCAATGGCTAACGAATATATTGAAAAATATGATTTATTATTCCATTATTTTTCATTTTATCTTAAACTTGAAAAAATAATCGCTCACAGAGATTCTCTGTTCTGTGCTATTACTCTCTCAAATGAAAGTATTTCTAAAATTGCATTTGAGTGTGGGTGCAAATACTGCAATGATGCGTTTTATTGATTTTAAAAAAATAAAAATTTTTAAATTCTATTGACAAACCTATTCTTATGTGTTATTCTCTTTTCAAGTTAGCATAAGCTAACTAATAGTTTTGTTTTAGGAGGTAATTTATGAGTGTAGTTATTGTAGGCGGTCATGATTGTATGGTTAGACAATATATGGATATTTGTAGTAATTTTAAATGCAAGGCAAAGGTCTTTACCCAAATGCCAGGCAACTTTAAGTCTCAAATTGGCAAGGCAGACCTCATTGTTATGTTTACCAACACTGTTTCTCACAAAATGGTTACAGGGGCAAGTCAAGAAGCAAAAAAGGGAAATATCACTATAGCTCATTCCCGCAGCAGCAGTTCTTGTGCTTTAAAAAAGATACTTGAAGAACACTGCTGTTAATTTTTAACCACAAGTTAGCTTTTGCTAACAAGAAAGGACTATTATGAGCTCATTTGAAAATTTACTAATAGCACATTGCGCACCAACACTTTTAGGCATTAAACAGGCAAATTTATTTTCATGTCCAATTGAAAATCAAGAAGAATTCCTTCATGAATTGGACAAGTATAATCTCCTTCTTAACCCCAAGGACATTTATTTTAAGGTACTGTATAAATGTAAAAGCAGGCTTTTCATTATTACATACCGAAAACAGCCAATGCTTACATATTTAAAAACAAGAAAAGTAGAACACTTTCTTAAAAGTATTGGCTATCCCCTTTCATCCTTAGAAAGCGCCCTGAATTTTTTAGGAAGTCGTATAACAGGCTGTGACGAATTCCCTCACGAAATCGGTTTTTTCTTGGGTTATCCCACAGATGACGTTTTGGAATTTATTAAACACAAAGGTTTGAATTATAAATTTTGCGGATATTGGAAAGTGTACAGCGATGAAGAGGCAGCCAAAAAACTGTTTAATCAGTACAGGAAATGCAGGTTGTTTCTTATTAATAAGGCACAAACAGGTATACCATTGGCAAAACTTTTGGGTGTAGCCTGATGCAAATATGAATTATAGGAGGAATTATTAAAAATGGGAAAAATAGCAGTGATTTATTGGAGTGGAACAGGAAATACTGCCGCTATGGCAGAAGAAATTGCAAAAGGGATTAATGAAAATGGTTCAGAGGCTGATTTGTTTACTGTAGATTCTTTCAATGGCAATATATCAGACTATGATAAGATTGCTTTTGGTTGCCCATCTATGGGTGATGAAGTGCTTGAAGAAAGCGAGTTCGAACCTTTTTTTGAAAAAATTGAAAACGGCCTTGGCGGCAAGAAAGTTGCTTTGTTTGGTTCATATGGCTGGGGTGATGGTCAGTGGATGCGTGAGTGGCAAGAACGCGTAGAATCTAAAGGAGCAAACCTTTTTTCTGACGGGCTTATTGCAAATAGCTTCCCGGATGCCAGTGCTAAAGATCAGTGCTACACATTGGGAAAAGGACTTGCTGCATTTTAAATTGTTTAGTCATAATTAATGTATCTATTAATCTTTACAATAAAAATAAAATTACAAAAAAGTGACTCCAGTGTGGGTCACTTTTTTGTAATTATTAAACACAATATTCTAAAAATTCCAATTCATATTAATTTGATGTATAAGTTTTTTATATAAGATTATAAATCAAGCATTCGCAAAATCATTTTCTCATTTTTATTGATAATTTCTTCAACCTCTTCAGCTGTATATGTTGTACAATATGGCTTATCTATCAAATTTTGAAAATAAGTTCTACAACTCTTAATCAGTTTTTCATTAGTTAAAACATAGAACTTAGATGAACCGTTATTTACTACTAGTCCATTTTTTTTCAAGAACAACTTATTGTGATTAAAGTAAACAGAAAGCTGGAAAAAATCCTCTGGATAGTAATAATAATCGTCATCTATTATAGCAATTTTAATATTTCTGTTCTTTTTCATATTCTCAACAATTTGTCTTACATGACCTCTTCGTTGATTTACAGATGAAACAAAGTGTGTATCCATAAAAAACATCGAACCTTTTTCAATATAGCGCATGACTGTTGATTTAGGAATAAAGAAGTTAATCTCTCCGTTAACAAAACGTTCTTCCCAGGTTATTTGCAGTCGCTTAACGACTGATTCCATTTCTTCATCCCCACTTTGAATTACGGCTTCACGGGCTAGTTCTTCAACAATGTCCTTTGGAAGTAAAAATTCAAACCCATAAGCTGAGAAAAAATCAAAACTTGGTGCTGTATAGAATTTTGTTCTATAACCACCCTGCTCTAGACTTAAAGAATCCTCAGGTTTCACCACTATATCTGCAACTCTAAGTTTTGAGTCTGCTTGTCTATAAATTCTATTAACTGCATCTTTATCGATAATTTGTACTGCCGTATCCATAATTCCATCAAAATCAACAGAAAATATAAATGCAACTTTATCTTTAATTGCAAGGACATTATATTTTTCAACTCTACAATTATCGAATAATGTAATCTCGCATTCCAATTTTATATTTAATAAATTATAAATACGAGTTACGGATTCATCTGATTCTTTTGCAATCCCTTTCATATCCAGACCAAGGCTTGCAAAAACTCGGATGTTTTTAAGATTATATGGATGTAGCCTATCTGAACCGTAACTTTGTATTAGTTTGTTAATGTCCATAGTACAAATCAATTCTATGTCTGCATCAGATTCCTCCACTATATTTCTAACAGTCTCCGCAATATACTCTAATATTTTACTTTTACCAGTCATAACAGTTGAGGCTTCGTGCTTACGTCCATCTTTAAGTGGTGCGCTTCTTTCGGAGGTTTCAAATGCGGTCATCAAAACCTTATAAATTTCCTCATTTGCAATTTCCCTTTCATCCTGTTGATAGTCTATGTCAACAAGGTTAAACTCCCTACATAACCTTTGAAAAACGTTTTGCGAAATAACTTCATCTGCAAATAGTGCAGCCAATCTCTGATTAATGATATTTATATTTTTCTTCGGAGGAAGATTGTTATTATTACACCACTTACTTATATAAGAAATATCATAATCAACAGCTTTGGCTATATACATCATTTTCATATTAGTCATAGAAATAAGTTCTCTTAATACACAAGCATAATTCCCTATGTTTCTCATAATCCCTCCAACCTTTCTATGCTTATAGATAAATGCATAAATAGTCGTACATTTTCTATAAAACTTGCAACAATTAGTATTATATCACCTATTGACGTAAAAAAAAATAACTTTTTTATTATCTTTTGGTAAAATGAATGTGAATTTCCCCTTTTTCATTTGAATTCCATAAAAGTTAACAAGTATTTTTCAAAAAGATGTCACGACATAGAAAATGTGCATAATAATATGATTACTATGCACATTTTTTATTTTATTGTCAAGTTATAAAAACGAGGTCAAAACAAAGCAAGCTATTAGTCTTACTTTATTATTAGAACATATTTGGGAAAACAGTTTTCAATAATATAATTGCACATAGTGCAGATATTATTCCGTATGATATACAAATCTTTATATTGTTTTTAATTATCTTTCCTTCTTTACCAACTAATCCAACTGTAGTTAAAACAGAAACAACATTATGAACACATATCATGTTTCCTGCTGCTGCTCCAATAGTTTGTAAAGACAATATTGCTATAACAGGTAATCCAACTTCCTGTGCTGCACTAAACTGCAATGCACCGAACATAATATCAGATACTGTTGCGCTACCTGATACGAATGAACCTAATATACCAACCAGTGGAGCTACAAAATACCAACCCTTACCAGCGGCAGAAGCAGCTGTTTTAGCCATAACAATAAGCATAGAATCTGTACCTGTAGCAGCACCAGAGTTCATAAGGATGTATGTCATACTTAGTGCAAAGAATAACGCTATAGCAGCAGACTTAATCTGTCCTAGTGTATCAACCCAAGCTTTAAACGCTTCTTTTTTGTCCATTCCGTGCATAAATGGAATTACTAGGGCAACCAACATAAATGGTATAACACCTGGGTTATATAATGGAGTTATTCCTCTTGATATTGATGTGCCAAGAATGTTTGACCATGTAAAATTAATCATTTTAAGGTAAGGTGTAAGCCCAATCCATTTTAAACGTCCAAGTAATAATAATATTCCTATTAAAATGTATGGAGCCCAAGCTTTTCCAGCACTCATAGGCTTTTCATTATCGCCTCTACTACTTCCAACACTTACTGTTCCTACCCAATCTGCATCCCATTGATCCTGAGATTTAAAATCCCAAGCCTTCTTTGGTATAAATAAACCTTTTTTAATTGAAATAACAAATACAGGGATTGCAATTAATGCACCCAATAATGAAGGAATTTCAGGGCCTACAAAAAATGCTAATAATACCTGAGGTACTGTAAATACAAGGCCACCGAAAACTGCTAAAGGCGTTACTTCTAAGCCTTTTTTAATGCTTCCTTCCGTAACTAAAGTCATTGTACATACCATAGCCAAAGGAATAAGAGAACCTATTACAAATTGTGATAAAGTTATGAATGAACCAATTTCTGCTAAAAATGATAAAAAATCACCTTGATATCCACCAGCAGCAACTATATCTGTTAAACTTGCAAAACCACCTATTATCGGAGTTCCTACAGCACCAAAGCTAACTGGTGTACTGTTACCTATTAAGGCTACCATTGCTGCAACAAGTGGAGGGAAACCCAAACCAACTAAAAGTGGTGCTGCAACTGCTGCAGGTGTTCCAAATCCTGCTGCGCCTTCAAAGAATGCTCCCATGAGGAAACCAATTACTATAACCTGTACTCTTCTGTCTGTTGATACGCTAGCCATTGAATGAGCAATGCCGTCTACACCACCGCTTTTTCTCATTATTTGTAATATTAAAAGTGCTCCATATACGATTAATAAAATATCAATGGTATTAATTACACCGCTTATTGTTGCGGCAGCTGCCCATGTTAAAGGCATTTTCCAAAATATAATTGCGATAGCTCCAGCAAGTACAAAACCTACTGGCATTGCTTTTGTTGATGGTAAATTAAAACCTATCATCATTATTCCAACAACAAGAATTGGTACTAAAGCTATTAATGCCAAACCCATAAATACTCTCCCCTTTTGATAATCCTTTATTAAACATTCGCCATAAGCTAATCACTTCGCTAATGAAAAGCAAAAAATCTGCGAATCCGACAATTGTTGTTCATCTTACAGTATCTGTTGATATGTATCATTAAAATACAAATTTTTTAAGATTTCGTTTCAAATTTTATTTCCATTTTCTTATGAATTCACTAAAATCTTTAAATAAAAGTCCACTAATCATTTACCACTAATCCCCCGATTTTCACGTTGCTTTTTAGCAATTATTTTATCTGCCGTATCAAATAAGCCTCACCCCTTCATCAATTTATATAGTTTTACTCTCTCATTTTACAATAATTTATAGATAATTAACATACATTTGAATTGACTTCCATTTCTCAAATAGAATTTCAAAATAATTCAATAAATTCACTTTAATCACTTTTCGTAATTTTAATTAAAGTTGATTGTTCAAAAAAATTAACTCTGGAAATCTATATTTATAAAAGATTTGCAATAAAAAAAGCCATCTGCAACGCAGATGGCTTAAAAATCTTTATTTGGGGGAAATAAAGTGTTTTTGTGGCAAATATTTTTTATCAATAACTTTTATTAATATAGTGCAAAACTTATCTATATTTTGCACTATAGAACACTAAAATAACGTAATTTTCTTTAAAATCTTAGATTAAAGAATTTCACTTAAGCTCTGCATTCTTGTCTTAATTTGTTCGAATGACTGTGCTTCAAGGTCAATTTCAATCATCATATTTCTAACACCAGCTTTTTCAAATTCCTGATAGTAAATTGGATAGTCAAATTCTTCTGGGTCACAGAACTTCATCATGCAAACAATAACAGCGTCTGCTTCATATTTCTTAACCATATCAATAAGCATCTGACCTCTTACCTTTTTAACATCAGTTGCAAGTGAGCAGCCATAAAAATCTTGCCACCACTTCGCTAATCTTTCCAATGGGTTGCTACCAGCTGGAACATCTACACGGAATTGTCTTGATTCTTGTGCCAAGTCATCAGCAACAACTGCAAAGCCTACTTCACTGAAGATATCTAAAACTTCATTTGGCTCTGCCATGATACCTGTTAAGATAACTTTCTTTCCTGCCCATGGAGCAACAGGAGATTTCTTAATCTCAGAAATAAGTTCCTTAACCAAAAGTGTGTGACTTGATTTTTCCATGAAAAATCTAGCCTTAATAACAGCGTGACGAATTTTAGGAGTTATAATCTGAGGATATTGAGCTGCAACATCACAGAACTCTCTCATAGTAACGCGGTTTTCATTGTAAACATCAATACTTTTATTTAAAGCTTCGTCTGTAATCTTAACACCAAGAATATCTTCTAATTTTCCTTTTACAAGTTTGTATTCTTGTACTAAGAAATCATTTGCCTCATCAATTATTCTATTTTGAGGATGTGTAAATACAATTACAGGTGAAGTTCCTTTCCATTTCTGGCTAAGACATTTCAAAGTGTCACAAGGAACAGAGAATAATATTGCTTTTAAATCGTCATAAGCACCTTCAATTTGCATTTCCATTACAGTCTGCATAATTGAACATGCAAATGCAGGCAAATATGCACGAGCTTTAGAAACTTGTTTCTGACCGCCCCATAAACCAATTGGTAAATAACCAGCGGCGTGAATTAATTCTTCAGGAGCGTAAACAGGCATAACACCAACTGCGCCCTTTCCAGTTTCTTTTTCAAAATCTGCTACTGCTTTTTTAGGATTACTTGAAATATCTTCTAATTGCTTTAAAATATCATCTATTCTGCTCATCTCTATCTCTCCTCCTTATTTCCTTGATTCCATAGTCTCAGAAAGTGCCTGCACACGTGTATCATACTGTGCTGGAGCAAAGTTTCTTGGGTCCGTCTGGTCACCGTCAAAGCTTGTGTATGGTAAACCTGTTTCTTTCTGAATAATATCAGCTGTTTCAACATTTAAGAAACTCATTAACTTACAGCTTCTATTCAAATGGTAAACTAAACCATCACACTGACCATTCTTAACAATATCTAATAAAACATTAACTTTATTGTCCAAACATGTATTGATATAAATTCTTGTATAAGCCTCAGCCATAGAACTCATATCTCCTGGAGTATATGTTAAATTCCAAAGACCAGGATAAGCTGAACCAGTCATAATGCTGTTTAATGCTTTCAAAGATTTAAATGTTTGACCTAAGTGAGGCCAAACTGCAATGCCTTCCCAACAAACTCTTGTGCTTTCTGCGCCCTTAAATGCGTAAACACCATTATTTAAGTTTTCCTCAATTTCGTCAGCAAACTTCTTAAATGTTATTTCAGCATAATCACGGCTTCTTGCACAAACTATCAAAGCCATAAAGTTAAATAAATCAAAACCATTTAAAGGAGAAGGCTTATGTGATGTAAAGCTAGCTACTCTGTTCCACTGAGCAACTGAACGCTGTGTCTGCTCCTGTACTTTTAAGAATTTATCATAATCAAAAGGTCTTCCACAAATTTCTTCCAACTGTTTGATTGCAAACTTAAACTGTCCAGCAATATAATCTTTTGAATATTGTGGAATTGGCATTGTGTGGTTAAATGGCACATCAATAACAATACAAGGAATATTAAGCTCTGCAGCTAAGTTTTCATACCATTTTAACAATGTGTTACAAATATTATTACATGTAATAACAAGGTCAGGAAGTGGTACTCTTGCTGCTGGTGAATTTGCTAAAACTTCTGGGTCACTGCCCTGTAATGCAGCTTGCTTTAAACATTCCATGTAACCAAGGTTAACTCTTGCATATGAACAGATGTCCAAAGAATATCCCTTCTGGTCTGCAACTTGAAGCATATCCATTGCACCTTTTCTTGCACCAATTCCCGCTGCATGTGTTTCTGGATAAACCATTGCAATATCCATTGTCACACAAAATTCAGGTGGAGCTACTGATGCTGACCAACAGACTAAACGCCCTTCCTTTTTGGCCTGTCTTGCTTCTTCGTCAAGCTTTTCTTGATACATTGCCAGTAATTGCTTTGCACTCATGTCCTGTGTCTCACTCATACTTATCCCTCTCTCTCTTTTACTTTCCTGTTTAAATTTAAACAATGATGCTTTATTGCAACGATTATATTGATAATCAGTGTTGAAATCACTTTATACAACACTTCAATTTTCGGCATCGCCACACACTATAACATCATTTACATACAACAGCTGCTCTGTGCAATTTTGCAAATCTTAACTTTTTCAGCTTGTGTATGTCTGACATTATATATTGATTGTTTTCAGTTGGTCAAGCTTTTTTTGTGCAACAACACCTAAAAATTTAATTGCTTCTATATTTTATTGTTTTAATCGTTATTAAATTGTCATTAAAAGAATAGAATTTAATATTTTTTTAACATAATAGACATAATGTCCTTTGTATAATGTATAATTTTGTAGTTTTCTAGGAACTTACATAAAATTTCAAAACTACAGCTAGTTATTAAAAACTTCTAGTAAATTTGCAAAACTTCAAATAACAAGGTTATTTTAACAATTTTTTTGCATCGTATATGAAAAATTATTTTTATTCCTTGTTAAAATTACGGTTAATAGGTGCAACTGTTTGAACAAATTCAAACAAAATTCCGTTAGAATGTTTTGGTCTTAAGAAATTAACAATAATGTCTTCTGTTCCCTGCACAGGTGCTTTTTCGAGCATTCCTCTGCCACTTGCCTCCATTTCCTTACCAACTGCTTCAACATCATCAACTTCAAAAGCAACGTGGGCAATGCCACCTTTTCCGCCATTGAAATCCTTTAAAACACCTTCTTTAGGAATAATGAACTCAATTGGTGCATCGTGCTCGCCATATTTTGTGAAAATTAAATCTGCATGATATGCATCAACAAATCCGGAGTAATCCACTTCAAGTCCTAATAACTCCATAACTTCATATGCTTTCTCAATTGTTGGCATAACAATACCTACATGGTGCATTCTCATAGGTTTCATAAATTCTCTTCCTCCACTTATTTTTTATTTTATTTTCCTTATTATCTGTTATTTAAACCCATTAATTCATCTTTAAAAATTGATTCATCCATCAATTGAACATCACCATCAATTTTAGGTGCAAAATCCATTAAATCTAAAACTTGTGTTTGTAAATCTATTCCAGGTGCAATTTCTTTTAGATACACACCATCATTACGTAATTCAAACACTGCTCTTTCGGTTACATATAATACAGTCTGGCCTTTTTCCATTGCAAATGGACCATTAAATGTAATTTGGTCAACATTCTTTAAAAATTTTCTTTCCTTGCCTTCTTGTAAAATTTGAATTTTTCCATCTTCAATTTTTACTTTCAAACCACCAGCTGTGAACGTACCACAGAAAACAACATTTTTTGCATTCTGAGTTATATTAATAAATCCACCACAACCAGCTATTCTAGGGCCAAAACGGCTTACATTTATGTTTCCTTCTTTATCAGCTTGTGCTAATCCAAGGAATGCATAATCTAGTCCTCCACCGTCATAGAAATCGAACTGATAAGGTTGGTCAATAAGACAATCTGGGTTTAAACTTGAGCCAAAGCGTGTACCACCTTGAGGAATTCCTCCAATTGGGCCTGACTCAACTGTTAATGTTATGTAATCGCCTATTCCTTCTTCTCCTGCAACCGCTGCCACATACTCAGGTGCACCAACACCTAAATTTACAACGGTGTCTTCCTTTAATTCCATCGCAGCACGACGACCGATTACCTTTTTAACGCTCATCGGAACCGAGTCAATTGCTCCTGTAGGAATTTTTACTTCCCCTGTTAATGCAGGATCATATTTTTTATCAAAACATTGTTGGTGATCCTCTTCATCTGCAACAACAACAGCATCAACATATATACCAGGTATCTTCACAAGTCTTGGGTCTAATGTTCCAGCCTTTACAACTTTTTCTACTTGTATGATGACCAGACCACCGCTGTTGTAAACTGCCTGTGCTGTTGAAGTTCCTTCAAGTGGTGTTACCTCTTTCTCAAATGTTATATTTCCATATTCATCTGCATAAGTTGCACGAATAAAGGCTACATTAATTGGGAATGTTTTATAAAACAAGCATTCTTCTCCATCAATTTCCATAACTCTGGACATATCTTCTTTTGTGATTTCATTCAAACGCCCGCCGCCGTTTCTTGGATCTGCAAAAGTGTGAAGACCAACTCTTGTTAAAGTTCCTGGTTTATGTGCTGCAATATCCCTGAATAAGTTTAACAGCGTACCCTGTGGAATGTTATATCCCTCAACTTCATTTGCAAGCGCTAATTCTGCAAGTTTTGGTGCTGTATTATAGTGACCTGCAATAACTCTTTTTAATAACCCTTTGTGTGCATAGTGGTCACCGCCACGCCCATCACGATTCCCCTGTGAAGAGGCATATATTAATGTGAGATTTTTAGGACTTCCTGTTTCCAAAAATCTTTTTTCCATTGCTTTTCCAAGAGCTTCCGCATTAGAGCATCCAACGAAACCACTCGTGGTTAATACATCCCCATCTTTTACCAACCCAACTGCCTCGTCAGGCGTTAAAACATTAACTTTTTTCATGCGGTTCACAATCCCCCTACTGAAAGTTGTTTGTTGTTTTTCAATACTTTTACGATAATACTGCCTATAACATTTAACTAGAAGGCGCCTTTTTACTGTTTAATTTAACAATAAAACTCTGTTAAAATGTTTTTTTTAGAGCAAAGTGCTGTATATTTGTTCTACACGCTTAGTATACATCAGCATTTTTTGAATTGGAACATAATGAGTTTGACAATAATTTATTAAATTTATTTGTTTGAATTCCTATACAAATTCTTGAATTTCTATTTGAATATTTTGAATTATTTAAATTCAATAAAAGTTCCGTTTTAAAAAAATAGTCCTTTATGCTTAATTTTCTCCTTATTTTTTGAATCAACAATCAAAAAAAGGTATCAAGATTGTAATCTCAATACCTTTTTTGCCCGCTTTTTTAAATAAATTATTAAAAAACTGTCTTGCAAAATCCTTTAAAAACTAAATCAAATATAACTTAATAAACCATTTCTCCTGGCTTATAACCATTAGGTAATTCTTCTTCATTTAAAAACTTGAAATTGGTATCACGCAGTATTGGCAAAAATACATCGAATGGTATTCTAGAAAACTCACAGGCATAATCGCTGCTGCCAAACCATCTGCCTTCTTTACTACTTAAATTTAATCCTCTGGCAAATTTTGTATGATTTGAGCAATCGTGAACTGCCAAATCCCAATTTTCTTCATCGGCTTTTTGCATGAACTTAAAGGTTAATTCCCGGCTCCAAACAGGTGATATATAGCCATGTCTGGAAATGTACATGTTTTCACCAAAATAGTTGTCTATGTTATTTGCATTTAAGTGCAGTTCTGCACAATTTATAAAGTCTAGCTTTGTATCTAAAATTACTTTCTTTTTCTTAAAAAATCCTTCGTAAAACTCAGGAGTCATTGGTGTTTCAATACCTACATTCTTAATGTATTTTTTAGCTAACCTAATATTTTCAATAACTTTGTCAGCACAGTTAGACGCGCCCAAATTGAAACGTATCTCGTCAAGCCCTGCCTCACCCAATGCTTTCAACGTTTCTTCAGTTGCCAAAGTTCCATTTGTGTATAAATGCTGATAAACTTTAGCGGCACTAAATTTTTTTATAATTGAATAATATTTTTCAATCTCCATAAAGGGTTCTAAATAAACATAGGAAACTCCAGTTGGTTTGTTTTGGATTGAAAGAAGTAACTCGATATCCTTCTCATAGAATTTTGTTCCACCAATTTCCCACATACCTTCACCAATTGGAGCAATATCATCTAGTTCCCCATAATTATAACAAAACTTACACTCTAAGTTACATTTGTTTGTCTTTCGAATTGCACTTAGCCCAGTTCCCATAAGACAAAAGCGGCATCCCTTTGGAAATTTGCTTTCATTTCCCATAAAATATGTCCGATTATTCAAAGTTTTTAAACTTCTAATCTCTGCCATAAGCAAATCATTTCTGTGGTCAATTGCTTCCTCAATTTGTGCAAAGGTAGAGTAAATGATTTCTTGCTGTTTTGTTGCAATTTCCTCGTCCTCTGGTAAAATTGAAAAAAATTCAAACCACATCAATGCATCTTTCTTTGAAATTTTCATACTATTCTCCTTTAACTATTTTGAATCTATGAAAAGTAATATTCTTTCCTTCCCTATTGTAGATTATATCAAACTTCCTGCCAATGGTAAAGCTAAAGGATGCACAACAATGTACACCCTTTAGCTTTACCATTTAAAACGTTTTAAATGGTTATTAAAATTTTCTTTAGCTTATTTTTTAACCGATAGAAGCGCTGCTTTTGTAGCATGAATCACTGTAGTATCAAAAAGTTGTGCAGTGGTATCCTGTTGCTTAAGAAGTAATCCTATTTCTGTACATCCTAAAATAATACCTTCTGCCCCTCTTTCAGTCAACTTGTCTACTATTCTTAAATATTCCATTTTGGATTTTTCCGAAACCATTCCAAGACAAAGTTCATTATATATAACAGAATTAACTATTTCAATATCATTTTCGTCTGGCACTAAAACCTCAATTCCTCTATTTATCAATTTCATCTTATAGAAATCCTGCATCATTGTATATTTTGTTCCCAATAAAGCAACTTTTGTTATACTGTTCTTTTCAAGTTCATCTGCGGTAGCTTCCGCGATATGCAAAATTGGTATAGAAATTTTGGATTGAATCTTCTCGACAACCTTATGCATAGTATTTGTGCAGATAATTATATAATCTGCACCTGCTTTTTCCAAACTAACTGCCGCACCTGCAAGAATATCTCCGCTTTTTTCCCACTCTCCTCTTGCCTGACAATCTTCAATCTCATTAAAATCCACACTATACAAAACGCATTTTGCGGAATGTAAACCTCCCAACTCTTTTTTTACTGTTTCATTTATAATTTTATAGTATGAAACTGTGCTTTCCCAACTCATTCCTCCAATTAATCCTATTGTTTTCATTTCTCCTCCATTTTCTTCTTCTTTGGCTTAGGTAACGGTAACTCCTCGCAAGTGGCTTGCACAAATTTAGCCAAAAATTCTATGTTATCCAACTCTTCCAATACAATATGAGGTTTTGCTCCATCATATGGTGGCTGCTTTTGTGAGTCTCCTAAAAGCATTTCTCCAGCTTTTGTAGACTTAATATACACAATATCGTCGCAAATAAGCCCTAACACCTTAGTGTTACAGTAAATGCAATAGTCCCCAAACATTTTTTTGTATGTAACTTTGTCTGAACCGCTTAGCTGACCACAGACAAATTCTACATACTCTAACCTTGAAGCCATAAATTCACCTCCACGTTCTAAAAAATATTATATCTCTAAATTTTAATTATTTCAACGCAATATAAATATTAACATCTGCATTTTCCCAATCACTGTTTAAATACTCCTCAAAATCGCCTGTAAAACTCCTATCCAAATCCATTTTCCATATTTTGTACCATGCCTCAGCAACGGCAGTTACCATATTCCCATGAACAGAAAATTTTGCATATTTACCAGCAGGAATAATTTTTACCGACAAGCCGTTGTTTTCAGCTGCAGAAACTTCATTGCCCGCTGTAACGGTGTATTTATCATCTGCATAGTCAGAATAAAGACCTATTGCAAACTGATTTACCTTATTTTTAATACTATTGCTTACACCGTCTCTATACAGCTTTTCCCATAAACCCACGATAACTTCACCCATGTCTGTGGCATTGTTAGATGTAATTGCACTTACACCTACAACTGTTTTTTCTTTAAGCTCTACTACTTCATACTTCATAATAAATACCTCCTATATATTTTTTCAAGGCTATTATATCAATTTTAACAAGACAGCTGTATGTCATATTATCAATAAATACCTATACTTACTATACCCAAAACAATATCTTTTCCACATATTACATGTTTTAGGTTTTGAAAGCCTATTTTCTTTGCCAGTGTTATATACAAATGCAAAAATCGCCTGCTTAAATCTTAGCAGGTGATTTTATAAACTATTAACGTTTTATTATTTCTGTTTCCTTGTAACAGGTATCCACACTTCATATTTAGTATTTTCTGGGTCATCATTTAAATACACTTCAATTTCAGGTGCATTTGTATACTCGTAGCCAGAAGTTGGCAGCCATTCCATAACAATTCTTTTTTCTAACTCCTGTATAGATTTGCCTGTTCCTTCACCTGAAAAAACAGCCCAAGTTGATGGTGGAATAATATACTCCTCCAACGATTCGTCCATTGGTTCAGTGCTGGCAACTGCAATAAGATAACGCCAATTCTCCATATCATTGCATACACTTACTCCAAGAATACCCAAGGGTTCACTATTCATAAGTGTCACGAGTTTTGGAATTGTTCCATCCAAAGAAGCCTTTTGCCACATTTTTGGTACGCTTTCAAAATTTTTCTCAATCTCTGTTTGCAGTGGTTCTCCAACTCCTATAATTCTAAATGCATTTTTCTTTTCAAGTCTATAATCCATTTCAGCAGCCCCTTTTATTGTTATTTTGAAGCTTATTGGTGAAAATGATTTAAGAGAAACTCCTCCTGACTTTACAAGTGACGGTGCAATTCCATGAACACTTTGAAATGCTCGGTTAAATGCAGTTGGTGAATCGTATCCATATTTTAGAGCAATGTCTACTATTTTTTCTTCACCATTTTGTAAGTCTACCGCAGCCATTGTCATACGCCTACGGCGGATATACTCAGAAAGTGGTATATCTGCCATATATGAAAACATTCTCTGAAAGTGATACGTTGAACAACAGGCAACTTTTGATACACGTTCATAATCAATATTGTCCGATAAGTGTTCCTCAATATAGTGCATTGCACCATTCAAGCGCTCGATCCATTCCACCAAATCAACTCCTTATAATCAATTATATATATACTGAAATATTTTTCCTCTCATTTTCTGCACAAAAATAAGAGATTTAAAAAATATAAGAAATATTATGGCATTTGCTAAAAATTTTTCTCAAACAATTTTTCAATTTCAAAAGCAGGGACTGGCTTGCTAAAATAATATCCCTGTCCAATATCACAACTATTCATAATTAAAAAGTCCTTTTGTTCTACTGTTTCAATTCCTTCCGCAACCACAATAAGTCCTAGTGAATGTGCCAGTTCAACAACTGTTTGATAGATATATGTTTGCTTTTTATTCGTCAAATTTTGGATAAACCCTCTGTCAATTTTTAAAATATCAAAGGGCAGTATCTGCAAATAGTTTAGTGAAGAATATCCTGTTCCAAAATCATCCATAGCAATGGATATACCCATTGCTTTTAACTCGTTAAGACTAATTTGTGCTTTGTCCAATTCCATCATAACAGCTGTTTCTGTTACTTCAACCTCTAATTCTCCTGGTTTTATATTCATACTATTTAATATGCTACAAATACTGTCGAAAGTAGAATCTTCTGTAAATATATATCCTGATAGGTTGACTGCCATTTTAATTTGTGGATATCCTTTACTTTCCCAATCCCTTTTTTGTGTTATTGCCTTTTTTAGTACCCATTCGCTTATTGGTATAATATAGCCTGTTTGTTCCGAATAAGGAATAAATTCTGCTGGTGGAATAAAACCTTTTTGTGGATTATTCCATCTAATAAGGGCCTCAACCCCAACAACTCTTCCGGTTACCATATCAATCTGCGGCTGATAGTATAGCATAAATTCATCATTTGTTATTGCTTCTTTTAGCATATTACTCATGTTTAAGTTTTTAAATATTTTTTCATACATTGAATTTTTAAAAATCGCGTACCCATCCCTGCCATGTTCTTTCTGATAAAACATTGCGATATCAGCATTTTGCATAAGTGCAGAAACGTCATTCCCATGTTCTGGATAAACAGCAACACCCATGCTGGAGGTAATATGAAATTTTTGCCCATTTATATTCCACGGATTTTTTATACAAGATTGTATTTGTTTCAGTAGATCTATTAACTTCTGCTTTTCTTCAAGATTAAGTAAAAGTGCAAACTCATCTCCGCCTAATCTTGCTACAATACTAGGTTCTTCGATAGCTTCGTTTAAAATGTTTGCAATGTATTGAATAAAATTGTCCCCTACAGAATGTCCCATGGTATCATTTATTTGCTTAAAATTGTCAATATCCATATTAACAATTGCAAATTTTTCATCTTTCAAAATCATCTCGGAAGCCATTTTTTCTAAGTATGCAAGGTTAGGCAAACCCGTCAAAGAATCGTAATACGCAATTAATTTTAACTTGTCCTCCATTTCCCTTCGTTCAGAAATATCTGTTCCAATGGAAACAAGCCCTGCAGTATTTCCTTTTTCATCATGTAATATATTGTTATTCCATAAAATCGTCTTAAAGGTTCCGTCTTTGCATTTAATGTCAATTTCATCGTCTTTTAAACTGTTTCCATCTAAAATATGCCTAAACATTTCTCGCATTATAGTTTTTTCTTTTGTGGATGTTAAAACTTCACCTCCAATTTTACCAATTACCTCTTCTTTTTTAAACCCAAAGGTTTTTTCTGCAAAAGGATTAAATTGAATAATCCTTTCTTCTGTATCAAAAACGATTATAATACTGGAAGCGTCCATAATAATGCTGTTTGAAAGTTCTTTCTCTGCCCACAGCAATTCTTGCAGCTGCATATATTCCGTTATATCTGAATGTGAACCCGACATTCTTACCGGCTGCCCGTTTTCATCCCAAAGGCACTTGCCTCTGCTTAAAATCCACCTGTATTCACCAGATTTACTCTTCACCCTAAACGTAGAATGATAATTGTCTGCTTTCTTATTTAAATAATCATGTAGAATTAACATCACCTGTTCTTTATCGTCGGGATGAAATAAATTTCCCCAGCAATCCATTGAGTTTTTTAATTCATCATCGTCATACCCTAACATGTTCTTCCATTTACGCGGTAAGAAATATACATCTGTCTTAATATCCCAATCCCATATTCCGTCATTTGCACCTTCAACTGCAAGCTCATATCTTTGCTCGCTTATTTGTATTTCTTTTTTTTGCACTTCTATTGTATCAATATATTTCCTTAAGTCTTCGTTCATAGAGACCAGATCTTCATTCATTGACATAAGTTCTTCATGGGCTAAAAACAACTCTTCATATCCAGTTAAAATTTTATCTATTGAGTCTGAGTACATTTCCAATGCTCGTCTAATAATAAGAAAAAATATAACACCTGTAGCAAAAACGTAAAACCACCCTTTATAGAGCTGAAGTGCTTCCAGTGCCTCTGTATCCTCAACAATGTATGAAACCATTTTGTCGGAAAGAATAATCCAAAGAACGCCCATGATTATGTACTTTATTATTATAATAAAGGACTCAAGCCACGGTTTTAATTTGTTTTTTATCATTAAAAAGCCTTCATATTCTCTTTGTATATCATCCATGTTTTCATATATTTTGTTTAAGTCATTATTATCCATGCCTTCACCCGCCTCTCTTTTGTCAATCAGCCTGTTTCATTAAATTAATAAAAACTTTAGCTAAATCTGGATCAAAGTCTTTGCCGATAAGCCAATCTATTTCCTTTAATGTAGTCTCTTTTGTATTAGCTATTTTATTATCGTTCATCATCAATTTTTTTTCATACCAATCAGTTATAGCTACAATTCGTGATATCAATGGTATTTCTTCTCCTTGTAATCCTTTTGGATACCCAGTACCATCCCATTTTTCATGGTGAGCATAAACACAACCGGCTAAATCCAGTGTACTATCAAACAGGTTTAGAATTCTATATCCTACAACTGGATGCTGTTCAAGCTGATGTCGCTCATTGTCATTCAATGCTCCTTTTTTCAAAATTTCTTCATCCAAAACAATTTTACCAATATCATGCATATACCCAACATCTCTTAAGCGTTTTAATTCATCTTCATTAAGGCACATAGCTCTGCCCATTTTATCACATAATGCTGCAACTCTTTCTGAATGTAACTTTTCCCTTGGATACCTTTCATGAATTGTTTTCAATATGGATTGTATTGTATTTATGCTATAATTTTTCTTAGACAACAATTTTTCTTTGTACATTTCTCTTTCAGCATTTCCCATTACCTTTTCAACATCTAGGGAAAAATCAACTTTAGTATCAAAACCAATTGCAATACTACACTTAATATCTAGAACCTTTTCCTTTTCCATTTCAGTTCTTATTCTTTCCATAATCTTTAACGTTCCATCAGCATCTGTTTTGGGCAATAAAATCATAAACTCATCTCCGCCAACTCTTGCTATAATATCATCTTCTCTACAAGCTTTTTTCAATACTTCCGCTGTTTTTTGAATAAGCTTGTCACCAGCTACATGCCCAAAAATATCATTCATGAGTTTTAAACCATTCAAGTCTCCAAAGATAATTGAAATTGGTAAAAATGTTGACTTATCTTTTTGCTTTAAATGGTATTCAAAACATCTTCTATTTAACAGCCCTGTTAACGAATCATGGTCGCTTAAATATTTAATTTGTTCTTCATCTTTTTTCTTCTCAGTTATGTCTATAAAAGTTACAACTGCTCCTATTACTATTCCATCTTTAAGCTTAGGATATGAATGATATTCTACATCCATTTTTTTCCCATCTGCTCTCCAGAATGCTTCATCGACAACATATAGTTTTTCATTTGTCAAAATAGATTTTAAGATTTTGCAATCTTCTTTAGGGGTTTGGTTCTCATCGCTATTATTATAATGGGTTAAATTGTGAACATTTTTTCCAAGAATATCTTCTTGACAACTATAACCCAGTAACTTTACACAACTATCATTGCAAAAAATACATTTACCATCCATATCGATTCCGAAAATGCCCTCAGCTGTAGTATCCAAAATTAAGTATAAATCTTCTTTTATTCTGTATAGCTCTTCATTTGCAAATTCAAGTTCAGATGTGCGCTCTTTTACCTTTTGCTCCAAATTGTTTACAAGATTAAACATTTTCTCTGCCATAAAATTAAATGCATTAGATAATTTTCCAATCTCGTCATATCTAACAACATTGGCCCTTGAGGTTAAATTTCCTACTGCAATATCATTTGAAACTAAAATTAAATCATCAATTGGTTTAAATATCCATTTGATTATAACTAGATACAGTGCAACTACTAATAAAATTGTTATAGAAATAACAACTGCAGTTAATCCCATATTATCATATATTTCCTGTGTAAAAAGATTATTTGGTATTGCAGATATTACAATCCAATCTAAACCTTCATTTTTATAATTTAGTACATTAACGAAATAGCCTTTTTTATCATAGACAAACTGAAAATCAATATCTTCTCCATTACTATATCGTTGAAATATGCCAGTAACCAGTTCATTATTCAACTCATTAATTTTATTCCTTTTTAAGCTTCCGTCTTCCAAAATTGTAAAATTTTCGCCACCAAAAGAATTCGCAATAAGTGTATTGCTATCTTTTTCTAGAACCAAAGCATAACCATCATATGGCTTTATAATTTCATTTACATAGCTATTAATGTTGGACAAAATCATATGTGTACCCAACACCCCTAGCAACTTTCCATCTGAATCATGAATTGGAGCAGCTGAAGATACAGTTAAATCATTCATAACAAAATGCTTATATATGGGTGAGAATGTTGATTCACCTGCCATTTTTGCTGCTTTATACCAATCTCTCGTTCTTGCATCAAAACTATCTGTTTTAAATGCAATTTCTCCACGTGTAAAATCATCATTAACGTAGTAATACCACGAACTGCCACCTGTACTTTTATTATTCACTACAATTTGAATTTCCCCATTTTCATTTCGTCTTGCGCCGTAGAATTCTCCATTTTCCGTACCATAGGTAAAACTATATATTTCATCTATATGAGTTTGAAGCACCCCAACAAAAAATCTATCCCTTTCCGCTTCATCAGAAAAATTCACCAACTCATTTTGTATCATTCCTTTATTCACTTCATTAATGTGTTTTGGTACATTCATAAAACTATTAATTTGGTTGCTAATGTCCATATTTAAATCTTTTGCCATTTTGTATGTAATTTTATTTACAGAAGATATCCAGTTAGAAAATACCATTTTACCAATAAATAATGTAGAAGCAATAATCGAGAAAACGAAAGTAACTATTATGATATTACGAATTGAAATATTTTTTTTGTTCATCATACATAACCACCCTTTCCTCATAAACACAAATAAAGATATTATTTCTGCCAGTTGTTTACCATCATAATCAAGGTAGTGATTATGCAGTACTTTAAATAAATGAACAAAAATTTCTTATACATATTTTACCACTTTCTATCAAAAAATCCCATAAGTTTTGCAAATAAAAAATCGGTCAGAAAAATTTTCCAACCGACTAAAAACATCTATTTAGTTGATAATTTACTTCAAACTTAAAACAATCTTAGAAGTTTGAAAACACGTCTTTATGTTATCGTTCCTCTCTGAAAAAAGCATTGCCAAGGCTAGCAGGAGGCTGATTTTCTCTGTTCTTTTTAAAACTCACTACTGCAAGTACTATAACAGTTGCAATATATGGGAAAATATCATATATCTGCATTGGAATGCCTAATGGAACATATAAACGCATAACAGATAGAATCCCAAAAACCAATGCGCATAACATGGCACGAAGTGGACTCCATGTAGCAAATATTACAAGTGCCAATGCAAGCCAGCCATAGCCACTAATGCAGTTATTAACCCATACTCCAGAACAAGTAACCATTACTATATACAAACCGCCTAACGCACATATACCACCACCAACACAAGTAGCAACATACTTATACAAATTAACGTTTATGCCTGTTGCATCAGCGGTAGCTGGGTTTTCTCCCACAGCACGTAGGTTAAGACCTGTACGTGTATGCTTAAGGAACCACCCCATTGCGAAGGCAATGGTAATTGACAAATAAACCATTAGATTATATGAAAAAAGCAACGGTCCTAATACTGGAATGGATGACAGTATAGGAATACCGCTTGAAAAGGCTAATTTTGTTACTGAGGAAACTGCAACATATGACGAGCCACTGGCATTACCCATAACTTCACCAAAAAAGTTTCCAAAACCGGTTCCAAAAATTGTAAGGGCAAGCCCAGTAACATTTTGATTGGCATGAAGGGATATTGTAAGAACTCCGTATATTAAAGCACCAAAAGCTCCACATATAAAAGCGCAAACAATTGCAATTACAATAGATACCCAACCAACAGGATTAGTAACCAACTGCTCATAGTAATATGCTCCAGCAAGACCTGCAACACCACCCATAAACATCATTCCCTCTACACCAAGGTTAAGATTTCCGGATTTCTCGGTTAATGTTTCGCCAACCGTTCCGAAAAGTAAAGGTGTTCCGGCCAAAATTGCAGCTATAAAAAGTTTCATTATTGTAACACTCACTGGACATCACCTCCGTTTTTACCGCGGAAAACTAAACGATAATTTATAAAGAACTCGCATCCAAGCATAAAAAACAGTATTATACCTGTAAGTACCTCTGATGCAGATGCTGGAATTTTAAAATCAGTTTGAATTGTGTTTGAGCCTTTTTTTAAAATAGCTAGAATAAAAGCTATAACAACCATAACAAATGGATTAAGTTTTGCCAGCCATGCAACTGTTATTGCCGTAAAACCTACGCCTCCTGCTGTTGATTCCGTAAGTGTGTAGTCTGAACCACTTACAAGCATAAAACCCACAAAGCCTGCAATTGCACCTGATATAAACATAGTTCTAATTATAATTTTAGACACGTTCATTCCAGCATACTTTGCAGTACGCTCACTTTCGCCAACAACAGAAATTTCATATCCATGTTTAGAATAACGAAGATAAATAAACATGGCAATTACCATAATTATTACAAAAATCCAACCTATATGCACACCAAAAACTTTTGGCAGTTTTGCAGCTTTTTCAAACATTGCAATTTTAGGGAAACTGCTTGTAGGCGCTTTCCAAGGTCCATTTTGAAGGTACTTTTCAACGCCAAGTATTATATAATTAAGCATAAGTGTAAAAAGCGTCTCATTTGTTCCCCACTTTGCTTTAAACACAGCAGGTATCAATCCCCATAAACCACCAATAACAATCGAAGCAATTCCCATAGAGATAAGTAAAGCAACTTTAGGCATTGAATCATAATGAAACAGTGCAAAATAAGAAGCTCCAATAGCTCCGGCCATGATTTGACCCTCTGCCCCAATATTCCAAAATTTCATTTTAAACGCTGGTGCAATTGCAATTGCCGCGCCAAGAAGAGGAATTGCAATCTTTATTGTTTCTGCACGTGCAGTTTTTGTGGCAAAAGAACCAGTCAGCATGTCTGCATACACTGCAATTGGATTATGCCCCAGCATACTCACAAGAACTGCGCCAGATAGCAACGCCAGAAGAACTGCTGCAACGCGTATAGTCAATGCCCTTGAGCTGGTCATATCGGTGCGCTTAGCTATACGCACGAAGGGTTCATTTTTTTCTAATATAGTATTACTCATTTTCTGCTCCCTCCTCATGCGTAATCTGGGTCATCATAAGTCCAATCTGTTCCTTCGTAGCTGTTCGTCCGTCAACAATACCGCTAACTTTGCCACCGCAAAGTACTAATATTCGGTCGCACAATTCTAACAATACGTCCAAGTCCTCACCTATATACATAACGGCAACACCTTTTGACTTTTGTTCATTCAAAAGGTTGTAAATTGTATAAGAGGAATTTATATCCAAACCTCGTACAGGATAAGCCGCCATTATTACTGTAGGAGAAGATGCAATTTCTCGACCAAGTAACACCTTCTGAACATTGCCGCCAGATAGTTGGCGAACAGGGGTATTAATGCCAGGTGTAACCACCTTTAGCTTATTTCGAACATCTTCGGCCAATTTCTTTGGTAACCTTCGGTCAGCAAAAGCTGAATTGCCTTTTCGGTAACTTCTAAGCATCATGTTGTCAACCATGCCCATATCGGCTACAAGGCCCATACCAAGTCGATCCTCTGGTACAAAAGCAAGTGAAATTCCCATTTGCCTTATATCCATTGGATTTTTGCCCACCAAATTGTCCACGCTTTCACCGTTGTGATAAAGTATTGAGCCTGATTTTAAATGCTGAAGACCTGCAATGGCTTCACAAAGTTCCTTCTGCCCACTGCCTGCAATTCCTGCAACGCCAAGTATTTCTCCTCCGAAGGCTGTAAATGAAACTTTTTCCAGAACATTAACACCCTCATCGCTTACACAGGAAATTTCTTTTACTTCAAGGCGCTTTGTTAAGTTTTCCCTTTTGGGTCTGTCTATATTGAGAGAAACAGCATGTCCCACCATCATATCAGTAAGCTGTTGAGGGTTAGTTTCACAAGTGTTTACTGTGTCTATATATTCGCCTTTACGCAAAACTGCAACTTTATCCGAAATTGCCATAACCTCATTAAGTTTGTGAGTTATAATAATAATTGCTTTACCATCATTTTTCATATTACGTAAAACTTCAAATAACTTGTTAGTTTCCTGTGGTGTAAGAACTGCTGTAGGTTCATCAAGAATCAATATATTCGCCCCACGATAAAGAACCTTTATAATTTCTGCTGTTTGCTTTTCAGACACCGACATATCGTATATCTTGCGATTTGGGTCAAGTACAAACCCATATTTTTTGCTAATCGCACTAACTTCTTCAGCAATAGCCTTGCGGCTAAGCTTACCCTTACCAGAAAGGCCAAGCACAATGTTTTCTGCCGCTGTGAATACGTCAACCAACTTAAAATGCTGATGAACCATTCCAATTCCAAGGTCAAAAGCATCTTTTGGTGAACGAATTGTAACTTCTCTACCCTCTACAGTTATTGTACCGCTATCAGGGAAATAAATTCCAGAAAGCATATTCATTAGTGTTGTTTTCCCACTACCGTTTTCTCCCAAAAGAGCCAATATTTCTCCTCTTTGTACAGTTAGGCTAACATTATTGTTGGCAATTACACTGCCAAAGCTTTTTGTTATACTTTTTAGTTCTATGGCGCTTGCGTTGCTCATGCACTCACTCCTCATATTTTTAAAACAATTAATGGCTGTCTCCATCTTTGATAGGGATACCCATTAACCGTTTTTAAATTTTAATAAATATAACTCCAAAAACGGAGCCTATAATGGCCCCGTATCTGGAGTTTAAAAACTAAGTGTTAAAATTAGCCAAGGATATTGATGCCTTTAAGAATGAAAGACCATGAAGGAGCACTCTTTTCACTGCTTTCAGCGTAGTGGTCTCCAGCTGCAACTACTTCCTTGCCATCAACATCAGTAAGTGGACCTTCAAAAACATTTAAAGTTCCATCTTCAATAGCTTTTGCTGCTTTGTCAATTGCCTCTTGTGTGCCTTCAGCAGCAATTTCAGTATTCAGTGGAGAAAGGTAAACTGCACCATCTGCATATCCCTTGCACCAATCAACATCAATGTTTTTGCCCTCAATTACACTTTGTACAGCATATGTTACATAAATACTCCAATCAGAACGAGCTGAAATTAATGAGGCTTTAGGCGCAGCTTCAATCATATCAGCATTGTAGCCAACCTGCCAAACGCCATTTGCTTCAGCAGTTGTAGCCGGTGCTGTAGAATCGGAGTGCTGGCTTATAACATCACAGCCGCCATCAATAAGAGCCTGTGCAACCTTAGCCTCAGTTGTCGGGTCATTCCAACTGTTTGTGTACATAACGTCCATTGTTACATCTGGGTTAACAGATTTTGCGCCAAGATAGAATGCTGAATAGCCTGAAATAACCTCAGCGTATGGATATGCAGCAACGTAGCCAAGTTTATTTGTTTCTGTTTTAAGACCTGCAGCAATACCTGCAAGATAACGTGCTTCATAAATTGCTGTAAAATAGTTATGAACATTTTCTAAGCCTGAGTCTGCAGCTTTATAGCCTGTAGCATGGCAGAACTGAACGTCAGGATATTCTTCTGCAACGGCAAGCATATAGTCCTCAAAACCAAAGCTTGTACAGAAAATAATGTTACAGCCAGCCTCTACAAGTTCACGAATGGCAGTGTCACACTCTGAACTTTCAGTTACATTATACTTATTAATAATTTGTTCATCTTTGAGTCCAAGATTTTCCTGCATCTTTTTTGTACCCAAATCGTGGTTATAGGTATAGCCCATATCAGATGGGTCAGAGATGTGCACAAACCCAACTTTAATGTTTTCTGCAGTTATTCCTGTTTCTTCCTTTGAAGCTTCTGCTGATGCTGCTGGTTCTGTTGCTGCTGCTGGCTTAGCACTGTTTGTGCCGCCGCAGGCAGCAAGTCCAAAGACCATAGCGCCTGTAAGAAGCAAAGCAAATAATTTCTTTTTCATGTTTTTTCCTCCTAAAATTTTTGATATTTATTTATGTCGTTGCTAATGCAACAAATTGATGCCTTTTTAAACTTTCCAACTAACCATGTACTTCGCAACACATTGTATCAAAAAAATCTTAACTCGTCATCCATTTTTTTCATAAATTTTGTTTTTTCTTCAAAAGTTCCAACATCGTTAGTTTCTTTGTTTTTCCTTTTTTTCTCATACATTAATATATCAATATGTTTTTGGAATTCTTCAACATTCATGTGTGCATTATAATCATATACGGCATAACCCATACTAAAACCAAGCTTATATTGATTATTACTGTGTTGGTTATGAATTTTCAAACTGTGGTTTATTCTAAAAATTGTAGCTTCCAAATCGCTTATATCCTCCATTTCCAAAACAATGCAGAATTCATCGCCCCCAAATCTTGCCAGAAAATCTGTCTTTCTAATACAGCTTTTAATTAACTTTACAGAAGTTTCAAGTGCATTGTCTCCAGCAATATGACCAAAAGTGTCATTAATAAATTTAAAATTATCCATATCTATAAGAATTGCTGCAAAAGTCTTGTTTTCGCTGCAACAGCTTATTTTTTCTTTCATATAAATATCAAGTTTTTTTCGGTTGTAAGCTCCAGTTAAATAATCAATATTCATGCTATGGTTCTGAATATTAATAAACACAACAAGTAAAGATATGGAAACACTACTTAAATTAACAGCTAGTCCGTAAAAAAGCATTTGCAAAATTACACATATAGACGGAGGAATAGGGAAAAATATAAGGGAAAAATATTTTTTCTTTTCAATGCTATTACGGTTTTCTACGACAATAATTAATGCAACAGCCATTAATACAACCATTAATAATATAGATACCCAATAGAGTTCGCCTCTGTGATAAATATTTTCTGAGTCGATATAATAATACCATTTTAAAGATTGTGACAGTATAACTAATAAAAAATTTATTACATTAACTGAAATTATAAGGTATATTATTTTGCTTCTTATTTCAATCTTGTGAAATATCTGATAATAAACATACATAACCCACAATGATGGTATAACTGGTCCAAAGAAAAATATTGTAAAGTTACCCAAGAAATTTATATAGTAATAAATTCTATTTGCGTTACCATCAAATCGACCAAATATATCGAAAATAAGCATTATAACAGTAGCTTGTACTAAAGCTAGAAAAATTTTATATTCAGTTAATTCTTTTTCCGGTTGCTTAAATGCATAAATATAGATACAAATTAATATAACAATAGAATATATGTTTATGCTTATGTAATTTAAGAAATTCAAGTTTCCCAACTCCTTACCAGCATACCTTCATCTGCATTCATAAAATTTTCCTAAACAAAATATTAAAATACTAACACTAAGTTACTTTTGGCAATAAGTCAAAGTATTATAATCAATTTTATTATAATATACTTTTAATTTTATTACAATTTATATTGTCCTAATTCCCCTACCTATAAATTCATAAACACAATTTTTCAATATGCTGAATAAAGATCTTGGTCATTTCCAAAGCTTTTAGGTTGGCCTTTTATTATAATTTTCACTCAAGAAATCTAAAAATATTATATATTCCAGCAAAAAAGCAGATATTTTATTGGGAAAATATCTGCCTTTTCTATATTTTTTTAATTTATTTCCATAAAAGTTTTTATGTAATTTTTAGATTTTATTTGACAATTCTGCCGTTTTTTTGTCTTCAATTATCTTTCCGTAAATACAACTCCATTCACGTGGCTGAATAACAGGTGGCGTCCAAGTTCCTACTACAATTCCATCGTAAGGGGCTATGCACTCTTCAATACGGTTACCTAAAACATCATCCACATATCCGAGCAAATCTCCTTCCTTCGCTCTCTCTCCTATATACTTTACGGGATGATATACACCGCCATTTGTAACGTGAAGGTAGTTCACATCGCAGTCAATAGTATCGCCCCTGAAGGCAGGAACATCTCCATCTGTCATCTTAAGATAATTCATTAGGTTTATTATGCCATCATAGCACATATCGTAAATTTTATTCCTGTCTTTTCCAAACATGACATTTCCACCCATTTCAAGGCATATATACGCAATCTTATTTACTTCAGAAAGTCCTCTCATAGTTGCTTTGCTTCCTTCTTTGCTTGCTCCCGGATTATTTCTCCATAAAAAAGGTGTCATAAAACAACGCGCCATGTCATATGTTAAAGAACCGAATACATTATCAAGTTCTGTGTTTGTATAGCAAGCTATAGGCTCAAGATAAAGAGTGTTTCCACCACTGTGAAAGGTTACCCAATAGTCAGCGTATTCAACAAAAAACTTCACGTATTTAGCAATGATGGTAGTACTTATTTTCCCACTAACATCATCACCTGGGAAAACTCTATTCATGTCGGCAGCGGTATAATCTATAGAACTAGCAACACGCTTTCCTATATTAAATCCTTCAAGATTCAAATGAGGAACGCCAAGATACACTCCCTTGAGTTTTTGCGGATCAATTTCATTAAAAACGTGTGCAATAGCTTCTGCACCCTCAACTTCATCCCCATGAATGCCTCCATCCATAAGCAATGTTGGCCCTTCCTGTGCACCAACAATTATTGTATATGGAATCTTCATCATAGAACCATCTGGTTTCATTCCTATTTCCATAAACCCGCTTTTTTTAGTACCTCTATGTTTAATAATTTCCTGATAATCAAATGTTTTTAGTTCTACCATAACTTTCCTCCTTAAAAAATATAATAAATCTTCGACAATATACTCTATTGCAATTTATTTCTTACAATTGCTTTAAAAATTGCTATTGAACTTAGTATCTAATTTTATATATCTGTTCAATTTCATCTTGTGTAAGTTGAATATAGCTATTTACCAACAACCTTTGCTGATTTTTTACTACACTTTCAGCAAATTTTTTACAATTTTCTTCTTTCATTGAATATAATTTCTTTAAATTGCCACTTGGAAAGATTTTAAAAAGAAGATTTTCAAGACAATCCAGGGCTTCATAGCCACCTTTATTAAGTGTATTTGATATAATTTCTACAAATTTTCTAATGTCGCCATCTGGTTTGCCTTTCATATAAAATTTAAAGCATTCAATAAAGAACTGATAATTAGCTTCTCCATGAGGAACATGATATACTGAACCTAAAGGGTATGCCATTGCATGAACAACTGCAGTGCCTGCAATCCCAAATGCGATTCCAGCATATGTACTTGCAAAAAGCAATTCTCCAATATGTGCCTTTGCGACATTCGAACCGCATGCAAAAATTTTTTTATACACCTCAAGAATAGTAATAATCGCCTCTCTTGAGTAAATGCGGCTCAAAGGTGTAGCCTTTGGAGATAAAAATGATTCACTGGCGTGTACAAGTGCATCTATGGAGCTATTCATAATAACTTCAAAAGGCAGCTCTTCAAGCAATTCTGGTATTAGAACCGCATAATCTGCAAAAATCGAATCATCTGCAAGACCGAGTTTTGTGTTTAAAGACTCTATTGTAGCTATTGATATATTTGTTACCTCACTGCCAGTTCCACAGGTAGTAGGTATAATTACAAGTTCTTTATCTTTTACAGCAGGTATTTTTTTGAAAAATAACTGCTCCGCCGAAGTAACATCTTTAAGGGCAAGTAATTTACCTATATCAACTATAGAACCTCCGCCTACAGCAATAACTCTATCAAACTTATCTCTTAATTTGTTTATCTCAGAAACTATGCTGTCAATTGTCTTATCCGTGGGTTCGCCTTTTCCAAAATCATCATTGTAGATAAAAATCGGCTCATTCTGTGTGGGCTTAAAATACTTTTTAAAAGCCTTTCTTGTAAAGACTAGATCCCTATTTCCAACTTTAAATTCTTCTGCAAAATCACTAAATCTTTCAAAATAATGAATTTCGGTTTTTAGATTAAGCTGTTTCATAAAATTCCTCCAGTATGCAAAAACAGTTAATATAAAATGTGGTGAGCATTTTAGCCTCTTTCACATATGGTAATGCATACCTTAATGTAAAGCGGCAATTATAGTAACTTCAACCGGCCACTTATCACTGTATCCAACACATGTCATAGCTGTTCTAGACGGCTCACAACCCAATGGTATCCATTTTTTCCATGCCTCATCAAACTCTGGTTTTTTGGAATAATCAGCAAAATAAAGTGTAGCTGAAAGAATTCTTGTTTTATCAGTTCCTGCCATCTCAAGATAGTGGTCAATTCTTCTAAAAACATTTTCTGCATGTTCTGTCATTGTTCTACAATTTTCCGGCACATCTGTGGCAAGGCCTGTAAGATAAACAACTCCGTTATGTATAACAACCCTTGAAAGACATCCGTTTGATTCCATCCGTTTAATTTCACCGCTCATTTTTTTCCTCCTTATTATTGCCTACAAATTCTGCACTTTAATTTAACCCTTAATATATGACGAGTGTTAATATATAATTAACTGACTTTTTGTTTTCTAATAGAAACATCCAATTTTATATTGTTTAATAGTACTGAGGCTGTTTTTTTGCCATATCAAACCTTTCATAAGCTAGCTTCGAAATATCAACCGTGGGGCTATCGTCATTTGCAAGCTCTGCCAGTGTAAATCCAACGGCAGGCCCTGGACAGAATCCATGCCCAGTGCTTCCTATGTCAATAACTAAATCTGGTACTTCCTCCAAATTCCCAAGAATAGGCACTCCATCATGTGACATATCTATCCAGCCGGCCCATGAACGTATAATTTTGGCCTCTTTTAGTTTAGGTATGTCAATACCTATATGAGAACATATAACTGACGGGTTATAAGACGTAGAAGGAATTCCTTCAAGTTCAGCCATACAATTTTCTCTTCCTGAATTGTCCCCAAAAACAAATGAGCCATGTTCTGTCTGATGACCATAAAAGCCGCTCATTCCTCCAATCATATGTTCAAACATAAACGGAATTGGCTCTGTAACAATAACTTCAACTAGTCTTTTGAACAAAGGCAGGTCAAGGCCAACAGTGTTTAAAAGCTTTCTTCCACCATAACCTGCGGATATAATTATTTTACCACCTTCATACAAATTTCCTTTCTCTGTTACAACTTGCCTTGCACGCCCATTGCAAAGATTTATTTTAACTGCTTTTTCACCTGTAGTAAATTGTACACCAAGTTCTCTTGCCCTCTTATAAAAGCCTAAAGTAGCGGTTAATGGATTGGCTGTTCCATCTGTAGGTGTCCATCCTGCAACAGTTACATGTTCAGAAACATATTTGCATTTTCTTTTCACCTCATCGCCTTCAAGTAATTCCATCTTAATACCCATTTTAGCGGCATCAATAATTCGTTTTTCAATTCCTTTTTTATGTTCTTCATTATATCCACATACAAGATAGCCTTTTTGATGATATTCAGGATCAACTCCAAGTTCATCCTTAAGAAATGGCCATATATTTTGTGTAGCAAATATGGCTAGTGGCATTTCTCTAATATCACGCCCTGAAACACGAGCACCTCCTCCATTTCTGGATGAACCACCATGACCAATCATTTCCTCTTCAAGTACGATTACTTTAAGGCCTTTTTTTGCACAATAGTATGCTGCTGAATTTCCAGCAATTCCAGCCCCAACTATTACAACATCTGCAATATTTCTACTCATGTGATTCCACCTCATTTCCAAGAATCCCCATCTCAACAGGTCTCATTGGAGGTCTTACAGTTATTTCATCCATTTCAGCCAAAGAGATATGAAGTTCTTTTGCTATAACATTCTTGACCTGCTTTGAGCAAGTCTGACCTTGACAAAGCCCCATACCGGGTCTAATAAACCTTTTTACTTCTGTCATTGTCCACATACCTGAATGTACAGCTTTTCTTATTTCACCCTTTGTTATTTCCTCGCATCGGCAGATAATAAGGTCATCATCCGGCTGTGAAATAAATTTACCTATATCTGCTGATCGGTCAAGATACTTACTCATTATAAAGCCTCCTTTTCTCTATAAAAACGTGCTTTCATAGACATAATGCGCGGTACTTTTATGGTAAGTAAGACCGTATGGTCATAAGCTGGTATATCCCTAACCTCAATTACCTCTGCTGCACACAGCTTTTCTCCACTTCTAGAAAGTGCAAACCCTTTTTCTCCAGTTTTAGGATGAGGTAAAAACTCATACGGAATTGTAACAGTTGAATACCCAGGTTCAAAGTCATCGTTTACAAGAAATATAGCCTGTCCGGAACATCCAGCAACACACATACCACATCCTGTACATTTATTTTCTTGATTTACAGAAGGTAAACTTGTTATGTCTTCGCCAACATTAATACATCCGAATTTACATGTCTCCTGGCACGGATTACATGGTATATTCTGCGTGCACTCTATTACCGGATGAATACCTTTTGTTTTTATTATTCCTGCAAATCTTTCTATTTCTTCATCCCCGACGTACCCATTTTTAAGAAGACTAATTGATAAATCAATGCCCTCGTCTGTTTTCAGAAGATCAGTTCTTCCCTTGTTTTCATGGCTGAACATACCCTTTCGCAGCTTATTTATTGAATTTACAAGTTCTTCATAAGCAATCTCAAACTCCGAATCTGTCACATATTTATCTTTTCTGCACGCAGCAAGTGCTGAAATGCGCCCTGTAATCATCGCCGAGGACGCCTCCTCAATGCCAGCAACATCTCCTGCAGCATATAACCCATCTATTGATGTTTCTCCAAATTGGTCTGTTTGCGGAACCATTCCACCTTTATCTATCATTTTACAGCCCGCCATTGTAGCAAGTTTGCTCATTGGAGTAAGACCAACCGCCATACATATTGTATCTACCTCGAAATGTTTTTCAGTTCCTGAAATAGGTTTGAAATTCGAATCAACCTCGGCAACCACAGCACCTGTAACTCTATCAGTACCCTCGGCACGAATAATAGTATGTGAAAGATAAAACGGAACCCCTGTCCTTGCAATTTTAGATGAATGAACTCCGTATCCACCAACTCTTGGTGCAGCATCTATAATAGCGGAAACCTCACAACCTGCTTGAAGCAGCTGAAAGCTTACTACAAGGCCTACATTGCCGCTTCCTACCATCAGTATTTTCTTTCCAGGTTGAACGCCATGTAGGTTCATCATTGTCTGGGCTGCTCCTGCGCCTATAACCCCTGGAAGCGTCCAACCCTCAAATGGAATGAAATTTTCATTTGCACCTGTGGCTATTATTATATTGTCTGCTGAATAGTTAATAAGACAGTCCTTTTCAATAACTCCAAGCCTTTTCATAGGATGATATATACCTGCAACAATAGCGTTAAGGTGAACATCTACTCCAAGCTGGGCTGCCTCCTCTAATAATTGATCTCCTATTTTAAATCCTCTTATTTTTGCTTTATGCTCTTTTGAACCGAAGAATTTATGTATTTGCTTAAAAAGCTGCCCTCCGGGACGAACATTTTCATCAAATACTGCAACCTTATCCATACCGCATTTTTTTGCCTGTATAGCAGCGGAAAGACCCGCCGGACCAGCTCCTATTATGGCAAGATTATATCGTTTCATGCCTCATCAGCCTCCTTTGCACCGGCTCCATACTGTGTTTGTACACACATTCCTTCTTGAAGTGCTGTGACGCATGTTCTTATGTTTGGTCTGCCATCAACAATCATTACACAATCTGTACATCTACCGATTGCACAAAATATACCTCTTGGGCTGTCAAATTTTGCTGTATGTCTATGCGTCATGACACCGGCGGCTTTAAGCGCAGCTGCTATAGGTTCTCCTTCATAACCTTCCATTTCTTTTCCGTCAAATGTGAATTTAACAGACTTTCCCTTTTTAATTTCTCCGATAATAGGGTGTTCTTTAATTCTCATTTTCAACTCTCCAATCTGCATATACTTTAAATAGTCATATATCCGGCTATATGGTTATTTGAATAAATTAATAATTAAATCACATAACTTGTGTCTTATAATGTATTACAACATAGATAGAAATTTAAGGAAATGTCCAAATAGTATGGCCAGTCCAGTACCCACTATATCTCCGAAAAATCCCATAAGTATACCGAATGAAATCCAGTTTGGGTTGTGTGTTGCAGCTATTAGAGGAGCTGATGCAGTTCCACCAATATTTGCTGTTAAAGCAACTTCAGCTGTAAATAAATCGAACTTAAAGATTTTTGCAAATAATACCCAAAATGAAAACATAACTATCAACATCACAACACAAACCAAAAGAAATCCTGGTGCTTTTGTACATTGAGTTAAATCCGAATAGGAGGCAGTTACGCACATACATGCATAAAGAAATACATTTGCGCATTCCGTAGCACCATGTAGTTTTCTCATTGGAGTAACGCCAAGTATAATTCCAAGTATTGATGACATTACAACTCTCCATCCAGTGGCATTAAGGAATGTTACTGGCGGAATGATAGGTATTATCGAATTGATGGCCCATGTTCCGCAAAGAGCAATTGCAAAAAGCTTACAATAATCAAGCAATGTGCAAGTATTCACATCCGGGTCAGTTTCAATTGCAATACGTTTGGCAATATCGTCAAGTGTATCTGTATTTGCTTTCATAAATTTATTCCATGCATCTTTTTTACGAATAAGCATCATCATTACAGTCATGAATATTGTAAAAGCGAATGTAACCATCATAACACTATAAGCATAATCAACACCTTCAACGCCAAACACACCTGCTACCGCAACCATATTTATTGTTTCCCCTATGAATGAACCAGTGGTAGCAGCTATGCTTGCCCAACCATTTTCCGGAAGAAATCCCTTGCACAGAAGAAAGGCTACTGTAAATCCTATCATTATCGAAAGTGAAGAAAGCAGAAATGCCAAAATCATACGTGGCCCAAGCTTTATAACCTTTCTTATATCACATGTAAGCATGAACATAGTAAGCATCATAGGAAGAAACGTGGAATACATTATGTTTTGCCCAGTTTTAACACCTTCGGCTGACGTATCGTATACTTTAAACGTTGAACAAATGGCCATAAATAGGAAGAGCCATACTATTGCTGGCAACACCTGAACTACTTTTGTATTCTCATATTTTTTGCATAGTGAGAAAGTTATGGCCATTGCGGCGAATATAAAAGCATAAAAGCCAATAGTTGATGTAATCATTACAAATCTTGCCTCCTTTTCGTCTATAACTAACAACAATAATTACGTAAATTAAAACAAAATTTAAGCGTTGGCCAACCCCTTCTTTAATAATAGATAATTTCTTATTGTTTTCAATATAATAAGCCTCCCTTTCAAAAAGGCAATTTTACACCTTTTATTATTTTTGTTGTAATGTTGCACAAATTCTTAATAATATTTTTTTGTTAAATATTAAAATATGTTTTGCCTCATTCACAATTTTGCATACAAATAATAAAATTGTGAATATTTATCATGCTTATAATGTTTATATAAACTTTTTTGTGCTATAATAATCATTACTTGGGTTCGTTTTAGCTTTAGCTATAATACTTAGTAGAAACGGAGTGATTACCGTGCATATGTCTGTTGAAAAAATAATGTTTTCTCTGCCAACATCGTACAATTTAAAACTTATTGCTGGTAAAAATGGATTGGGTAATACTGTTGATTGGGTTAATCTTGTTGAAGAGGATGAAATTTCTTCTCCTGTTATTGAAAATGAAATTGTTTTTACTTCGTGTATAAAAAATGCATACAGCCATTATCTGTTAAATTTCGTTAAAAACTTAAAGAACTGTAATTGTGCCGCACTTGTGGTTAAAATTGGAATATATATTGAATCCATACCTAATGAAGTTATAGATTTTTGCAATGAAAATAAAATTCCTCTCTATACAATACCTAATTGTAGTTCTATTCTAAAAATTACATATGATATAAGTCACAGAATGATTTGGGAAGAAAAAAAACGTGCATCTGTAAATGAAGCTATTCAAAACATTATTTTGGAAAACATGGATATTAGAGAATGTCTAAGCGACTTAGAAACATATAATTTTTCATCTACTAGTATTTACTGCCCTGTTATAGTCGAATTTGAAGATTATATCGGAGAATACAGTACATCTTTTAAAACACTTGAAATACACTGCACGAAAATAGCAGACAATATAAGTAACGGATACGCGTATTTTACATATAAAAATAAGTATTTTATATTTGTTCTTGTTGATTGTACAACAAAAATGCTGAAAGATTTTATGTTTCAGTTGAACTTGAAACTTTTGTTTCCATCAATTAAAAACTATGTGTATGTTGGCTCAAATAAAGAGAATGTATATATGTTAGCTCAAAATTTTAAACGTGCTATGTCTCTTACAAATATTGCAAGAATGCAAACTAATAGTATTGTTTATTATGATAATCTTGATATTTTTAAACTCTTTGCCGAGATAAGCAACATGGAAATTTTAAAAGAGTTTCACCATAACGTCTTGGAATTACTAGAGGACTATGACTCAAAAAATGGGACTTCCCTGCTTTCAGTGCTTAAAACATACCTTGAACATAATTGTAATCTGCAACTTGTGGCTGAAAAGCACTTTTTACATAGGAACACCGTAAACAAACAGCTTGTTAAAATCAAAAAAATTACAAATATAGACCCAATTTCTGTTGAAGGGAAAATGAAATTTATGCTAGCATTTTATATCAAACAATTTATTAATTTATAAATTATAGAAATTTTATAAGCTGAATTCGAATCTATGTTTGATATAGTTTGGGATATCCGTACTAAAGCACCATGTTAGTATAGCTTATTGTCATAAACTCAACAATGCATTTAAAAAAACTGTGTCATAGATATACCATCTGACCAAATACCCTAAAGGTTGGTTATGTATGATTCTCTCATATCTGTAACGGGATTTTTCTTTAGTTCTTCTCTAATCATTAAGCTACTGTCATAGAAATTTTCAGTTTACATGCAATTTCAAAAAAAATGAAAATCTCTTTTAACACTAAGGGCAGAGCCTGTTTTTGCAGCTCTGCCCTTGTTTGTATTATAAAATAATTTTTGACATGTCAAACCAATAATTAAATTATATTAAATAATTTTATGAGAAAAATATCTTTTTGACTGAATGAAGTACGAGTGCGAAAATTCGTAAAAATTTAAGTACTATTCGTAATATGATAACATACAATTTAAATTTCTTAAAGATAGATATGCCGAAGTTATACTATCCGGCCTCTGCTTAATTTCTAAACTGATATAGCCATCATATCCAGTTCCCTTTAATGCTTTGATTGCATTGTGTCTGACTGCAAATTGTATTTGTTTTAGAGAAAACAGCGTTTAAATTTTGCTCATTTTACGAAAAAATTAATCCTGTTTTTTTATCAAATATTTATTTTTTCTTACTTTCATAATTTCTTTGTAGCCCTTTAGGCAGTAACTTTTGCCATAGCACACATAACGGCGTAAAACCCATATAAAAATGACCTTGCTATCTTTAAAAAGTTAGTAAGGTCATTCATTAACTACATTTTGGTCATACAAATATTTTCTTTTTTAATAGCCTGCCTATAATATACCAGTTCATATCTTATTTACTTGGAAAACCAAAGATATGTATTTAGAAAATTGTAAGCTAAGCACCTATGCTCTATCAATAATATGCCTATGTAAGGTTTACTGTTTCTGCCCCTTTTCTTTCTTGTATCTGCTAAGGCTGATTTCAACAAATCCAAGATGCTCCTGTGCAATTGCTTTCGCAATATAGGGTTTTTTATTTACTATAGCATTAACAAGGTCTTCATGTTGTTCGAAGGTCTTTCTCTTAACAGAAGAATCTCTATCCTGTATAATAAAATTCCAGTGTTCCTTAATAGCTCTTATTGTGTAACCTGAAATTACCTGAGTTAAACCTGTAAGCAGTGGGTTTCCTGTAGACTTGGCAATTGTTGAATGAAGCTCTCCATCAAGGCGTGAAAGTTCTGCACTGTCTGAACATTTTTCCATATTGGCAACACAATTCAGCATCTTTGTAACATCGGAGCTTTTTCTATTTATTGCAGCTTTTTCGGCAACTCCTATTTCTATTATTTTTCTTACTTCCATAATATCCTCAATTGTTATGGCTCCCATATACATCATGATAAACAGTATCTTGTATGCCATTTCACTGTCACCAGATTTATAGAAAGTGCCTTCACCTTGTCTGCTTTCAACAATGCCCAATATACTTAATGCACTATACACATCTCTTACATGTGCCCTAGATATTCCCATATTTTTGCTAAGTTGGTTTTCAGAAAAAAGCTTTTGTTCTGGCAACGTTTTCCCTTCAAGAATAAAATCAACCAATTTATCTATGACCATTTCATACTTTTCATTTCTGCTAAGATTTTTCTCGTCATCCATTTAACCTAATGGCTTATAGGTTCATTAATTAAAGTTCCTTCACAGTCAAACTCCAACTCTTCGAAATCACCAACGAACTCTATGTCCTCCCTCCCCTTCAATTCATTATAAATTCCACTAGAAACCAAGAAGTGTCCCTCATGCAGCGTACTATCTATAATACAAAACTTAACATTTTCTATTGTCTTTTTGCCTTCAATTCGCATAAGCCCATTTAAACTATTTAGCCCAACCTTAATAGCATCGAAGTCATTTTCGGCAACAAAAGGAGTCTTTATTTTATCAAGGAATGTTGTTGTCTTTCCATTTGTATATGTCGCTTCGTAGTCGATCTTATTAAAATACCTTTTTGTTATAATATCGGCCTGTCCCATCCCTATTGCATTTCCATGGCTAACATCGGTTAAATCTAAAAGAGCAATAATTTCAATAAGAGGTTTTCCAAAAGTGGCACAACCAGAAGCATAATACTTTTCAGGTTCCTGCAAACCCCAAACACCAAAACGTCCAATCATGTTACAATCCATTCCAGTACCAGAAATATTCTTCCCGCCTCTCTTTACAACAAGCATATCACAAATATTAAAAGGAAGGAAGGGGTACATTTCATTTGCCATTTTAAAAAGTTCAATTTCTCTTTCAGGTATGTCTTTATTATCAACCACTTCAAGGTATCCCACTCGGTCTCTTGCATTCTCTAAAAGTGCAATTCCACATATAATATTCATTTCGGAAGAGTTTGCAACAAATTTGCCATTTGCAGGAATAATATTTGTAAGGCCCCATACACCATAGGAGTGCACAAGGGCTGCCATATCCCTTTTCCCAAGTCCGATGGTCATCATCTTTAAAAGTCCACTTTCAGTCTTATTCTCATGTTCAGTATGTTTTTTAACACGGTTAATAACAATCACGCCATCTGCCTCATAAGCGTTTTTGTCAACATAAACAGGAGTACCAAGCTCTGTTTCTCCAATTTCCACAGTTTCCATAGATGAAACAATCGGTGCCTTTACCCTTTCTTCTGTATATCCAAGGCTAAGCAACATGTCTCTTTGTCCCTGCGCAGTTGCTCCGCCATGGCTTCCCATGGTGGGAATCAGAAATGGTATAGCACCAATTTTTTTTACCTCTTCAACGGTTTGTGCAACTACATCAACAAGACCCCAAACGCCTCTGCTGCCACATGTGATTGCTATTTTTTGGCCTGGTTTAATTTTACGAGATAAGTCAAATTCCGTTAAAATTCTGTTTGTTTCACATCTTACATCATCAATTTGGGGTTGATTGTATTTCTGAACTGCCCTTATTACTTTTGGTATTTCCATCTATAAATTGCCTCCTTTATTCCCTCTATTTATTTAGAAAGTACACTTGGAAGCCATGTTGTTAGTGCAGGTACGTATGTTACAAACATCATGAAGACAATACACAATCCAATCATTGGTAATGATGCCTTCAATGTATTTTCAAGTTTCTCACCTGCAATAGTATTTCCAAGAAGAATGCAGGTTCCAACCGGTGGCGTAACAAGACCAATGCAAAGATTAAGTGCCATTAAAACTCCAAAATGAATTGTTGAAACACCAAGTTCCTTAATAAGCGGCATTAAAAGAGGTGTAAGCATAACAATGGCTGGGTTTGCGTCCATAATCATACCAACAATAAGCAAAAGTATATTAATAAGCAAAAGAATTATAATCTTGCTATTAGTTATTGATAGCATTAAATCCAAGAGTGCGTTTGGCAACTGACTTGTAACAACCACCCAACTTGATACCTTTGAGAACCCAATAAGAATAAGGATTGTTGCAGTTGTAACACCACTTTCAGCAAAAATGTTTAAAAGCCCCTTTGGTTTAAGATCTTTATAAACAAAAAATCCTATTATAAGAGCATATCCACAAGTTACAGCCGCTGCTTCTGTTGCTGTAAAAATTCCAAGGAAAATGCCGCCAAGAACCAGAACTGGCATAAGTAATGCCCATATGCTGTCAACCGTTACCTTAACAATTTCTTTTGGTGTTGCCCTTTCATGTGCAGGGAAATTTTTCTTCCTTGAATATATAGCTACATACGCAATTAAAACTATGGCCAAGCCTATACCTGGCAAAATAGCTCCCATGAAAAGTTGACCAATTGATGTTTCAGTTGCATTCCCGTAAACAATAAGGAAAATTGAAGGTGGAATAAGTGGACCTAATACTGCCGCAACTGAACAAACAGCAGCAGCAAAACCACCTGGATAACCGTCTTCTTTCATTGCTGGTATCATGTTTCCACCAATGGCTGAAACTGTTGCAACACCTGAACCAGAAATAGCTGCAAAAATGGCTGAGGATATAACAGAAACAATACTAAGACTTCCCTTAACCCAGCCCATAGTGGCTATTGCAAAAGAAATAAGCTTTTTATTAATACTGCCACTCATAAGATTTCCTGCAAGCATAAAGAATGGAATTGCAAGTAATGCAACAGAATCCATTCCAGTAAATGTTTTCTGCGCAAGAACAATTGTGGGCATGTCGCCTATAACAAGTGCCGCCAAAGTCGCTATTCCCATTGCATAACAAATTGGTATTCCACAAAACGCTAATATCAATAACAAAATAATTAATAATCCACCTACGTTCACGCCTTTGTCACCTCGCTGTTCTGATTTACTTCAACTTTCTTATCAAAAAATTTATAAAGAAGCTGTTCAATCATTCCCAAAAGCATAAGTAAAGATCCCACAGGAATAGCTGCATAACCAACCGCCATAGGTACCTTAAGCCCTCCGGATATATTCTTCATTGTGCTTAATGTAAGCTCATATGATAACGGAATTAAATATATAATAAATAAGATTACAGCAATATCTGTTAAGATTGTAAAATATTTTTTAAATTTCCCCTTCATAAGTTCAACCAAAAATTCAACCTTAAGATGACTATTTCTTCTTATGGCAACAAATGAACCTAGAAGGCTTACCCATACAAAAAGAAATCTTGTTAATTCTTCGGACCACACATTAGAATTATTAAATGCATAGCGTAAAATAACCTGATAGCACATTACAACTACCATAGCTAACATAAATATTCCCAATAAAATCATTATTATTTTTTCTAAAACAGTTAAAAAACCTGAATATGCTTTTAACAAATTTTATCACCAACCTGTCTAAGATGTTTTAAATATGTAAAATTTTTGTATAAGAAAGAGGGAATATAAATCCCTCTTTCTTAAGAGGGTAAAAATATGAAGAAGCTAAATTTTATGTATGCCTATAATCTATTTAACTGCTGCAATTTCGGTTGCCCAGTCAGTCAATTCAGGATAGTATTCCGATACAAAACCTTCAAATAATTTCATAAAAGGAGTTGTATCAATCTCTACAACTTCAACTCCTTTATCCTTAAACATCTGCTCATACTCTGCCTCTTTCTCGCGAGAAATATCGTTTCTATATTCTGAGGCTTCCATTGCAGCTTCATTAAGTGCCTTTTGAATGTCTTCTGGAAGGTTATCAAAATACTTTCTGTTAAATATGAAAACATCTGTTGAATATACATGGTTTGTTTTCACTAAATAATCACATACGTCGTAGAAACCAAAACCGTAGCTTTCTATTGTTGCATTTTCTTGTGCCTCAACAGTATTTTGCTGCAAAGCAGTAAATGTTTCTGTTAATGCAAGTGGAGTTGGATTCGTTCCCATAAGTTTCCATGTATCAATATATACCTGCTGATTTGGTACTCTTATTTTTAAACCTGTTGCCTTTAACTCTTCAGGGGTTGTGAACTTTTTCTTTGTAGTACAAACTCTGGCACCTCTGTACATAGCCCCAAGAAGCTTAAATCCTCCAGCCTCTCCGACCTCGTCTCTTATTTTTGCCCCAAGTTCGCCAAAGGCTACTTTCTGGTAATGTTCGTAATCTCTATATAAGTAAGGAATTGCATCAATTGAGGCAAGAGATGTGTACGCATCAGTTGTTCCCATACTTTCAATAACGATTTCATTTGTTCCGATACCAAGACCCTCAATGGTGTCTCTAGAATCTCCAAGTTGGCCGCCAGAATAAACTGTAATTTCAACCTGACCATTAGTTTTTTCTTTAACTAACTCTGCAAATTTTATTGAAGCAAGATCCTTAACATCGCCTACTGGGTTGGGGTTTGCAAGCTTCATCTTTATAACTTCACCCGTATTTTCTGTTGATGCCTCAGTTTTCTCGCCTGCTGTTGGTGCCGTAGTGTCTGTTTTTTGACCTCCGCAAGCTGCAAGTGAAACCACCATACTTGCCGCAATCAATAATCCCAATGCTTTTTTCATAAATATTAATCCTCCTTTGTATTAACTTACCTCTATACATTGTTAAAAGAAAAATTATAATTCCCTTAGATATGAACTTTTCTTTCGTAAAAGATGTTATCACTGATACTTGTTAAATTCCACAACTTGTTAACAACTTTGAGATTATTGATATATTTTTATTTAATACTATAGAAAAATCGAAGTGTTTCTACCCATTTTTTTCTACATAATGCATAATAATACAATTATTTTCGGATTTTTTAATCCATATTGTTATCATTTAGTATAAAAATTTCTATTTACACAATACTCATCTTAACTTGTTAACAACTTTATTTTATTTTTTATCAGGTTAAAATTTAAATAATTAAAGCTATTTGTTATGTTTGGTTTATGAATTACAAATATTTTGGGTAAACAATTACCTAAATATCATATGCTTATGTGAATTTCTCTCATATTTTCCTCTCTTATACAGAGTATTAAACACGGTAATTTGATAATGGTGATGATTAATTTAAGGAATGTTGGTTAAATTTTGTAGTTTTATAGCTGCAAAAAATATTTTATGTTAAACTCATAAAATACGTGGAAAAGTTTGCTGACACGAAAGGAAAATGTTGAATTGGCATTAGCTATGAAAGGAAAATGATACGGTAATTTATAACGAGTACTTGAAAGAATTATATAAGCAAATCTAGTCTTTTCATGTAAATTTTGTTGAAATTGCATTACAGAAATTATATTGATACACATGAATTTAATAATTATTCCCAACTAGCAATATTCATCCTCAACAACCTTATTTTATTACTATAGATATTCCCAAATGCTATGGATTTTTTATAACAGCTATTCAATAAAAACCCTGTATTTAGAAGCTTAACTAAAGTTGTTCTTTGTTACAAGACATAAACATAGCAAGTGCCTCACTCTCTCATAGTCCTAGATTATTTTCTAAAGTAAATCCCTATCTTAGCATCCCAAAGTTAATTAAATTATATTTTTGGGAAGCCTAATTTCAATAACGCAACCGCCTTGTGTACAATTGTTAGCTGTTATACTCCCACCATGGGCTGTAACTACCGATTTTACAATAGCAAGACCAATACCTGCTCCACCTGTTTTTCGGTTTCGCGATTTGTCGGCACGATAAAATCGTTCAAATATAAACGGCAATTCCTCCTCTGGTATTCCCACTCCGTTGTCCTCAATTACAAATATACTTTCATCAGGAGAATCTTGTATAAGAACACGAATTTGGCCACCATCCGGAGTATACTTTACAGCATTAGACAATAAATTAGAAATCACTCCGCTAAACCGATCTTTGTCAATAGATACAATAGAAGCTGTACCATTTATTTCAAGCTCAAGATTTTTATTTGATAATTCCCCTTCAAATGTTACACATACACTGTTGGTGAGCTCCATCAAATCTATAGGTGCTTTATTCAATTTTAAATTGTTGCTTTCAACACGCTCTAGGCTTTCTAAATCCATAACAATTTTGCCCAATCTCAATATCTCTTCATGACAGCTTTTCAAACGTTCAGTTGTAGGCTCCCATACTTTTTCAATCATTGCCTCAAGATGAGAACCTAAAGTTGTTAGTGGGGTTCGCAATTCATGTGCAACATCAGCAGTCAACTGTTTTCTAAGTTTCTCTTGTTTGGAAAGCGCATTTGCAAGAAAATTTATTGACGTCACAAGGTTATCCAGCTCTTGTGTTTTTGTTTGCCCTTCAAATTGAATGTCGAAGTTTCCCGAGGCAATTTGCTTTGCAATTTCCGAAGTTTTTGCAATTGGATGTGAAATACGCTTTGCCAAGACAAATGCCATAATAAAAGAAATCAACAAAGAAAAAACACCTACAACCATTAACAGAAGGTTGAGGGAATCTAAAAACATAAAATCTCCTTCACTTAAAAAATAAGGTCCGAAGTACTGAATAGACACACTGCCAACATTTTCACCATTTTGCGTAATTTTGAATTCATGTGCCACAAAATCCCCTGTTGTTCCATGCTCTTTCATTCTATTTGATATTTCTTCCATAACACTCTGGCAAGTTGCCATATCATGATTTTCAGCATCCCAAACGCTAGCTCCGTTTATGTCACTTACTTTAATGATGTAGCCATCATAAAGGGAATACATGCCAAGTGTATGAATAGAATCCAGATTCCACTTATTAGTAACCTTATTGTATTGAATACTAAGGTTATCAACAATGCTCTGGATTTTTGTCTCTTGCCCAGTTAATATATAGGTCTGAAATTCTCTGCCTATCAGTACATTAGACAAAAAGCTGATTATAGAAACCGTTATAAGTACAATTAGCACAAATGCAAGGGATAACTGCGTTCTTAATTTCCGCATTTACTCACCTCCGAATTTATATCCAAGACCATGAATGGTCAAAACATAATCCGGATTTTTAGAATCATCCTCTATTTTCTGCCGCAGATTTTTTATGTGGTTATCAATTGCTCGATCATAACCATCAAAATCGCTTCCTAATGCTATTTCAATCAATTCAGCACGCGTAAAGACCTTTCCTGGATATTTAATCAATGATGCAAGAATTTTTATTTCACTGGGTGTTAAAGATACCTCTTTCTGCTTCTTCTTAATAACGTTTCTTTCAAAGTCAACAGCCAAATCACCATCCCGAAAAGAATTCCTGGCAGACAGTGGCACAAGGTCGTCAGAAGCCCTCCTCAAAGAAGCTTCTACACGTGCACCCAACTCTTTTAAACTAAATGGCTTGGTAATGTAGTCATCTGCACCAATCCCCAAGCCTTCAATTAAGTTTTCTTCTTCAATTTTTGCAGTGAGCATGATGATTGGTAAACGAGATTTTTTTCGAATTTCTCGGCAAATGTCCTCTCCTGATATATCCGGTAGCATTAAATCAAGCAGAACAAGAGCGATATTTTCTCTGTCGAATATCTCAAGAGCTTGTTTGCCCGTTTCAGCTGAAAACACCATAAAACCACGGCTCTCTAAAAAACTTGTCAAAACCTCAAGTATTTTTGGCTCATCATCCACAGCAAGAATATTTTTGCATTTTTTGATCATACTTTAAACCTCCATTTGGGTTTACCATCAAGTCATTCAGGGAATGTTATGTAGACTGTATAAGTAAATTCATATATTTTATTCATTATAGCACTTTCCTTTAGAAAATTGAAGTTTGCTTGTAAATACGGAAAGGGAGCCGCCAAAACAACGGTTCCCTCATCACACTACGAAATAATATCGTAGCCCTGATATTCAATCTCTAACTTAATTTTATTGAGTGAGGCTTTTGCTTCATCATGTATTACTGTCACAGTTTTTTGGTTCAAATCAACTTTTACATTATCAACTCCATCTAGTGCACCAACCGCCTTTGTAATTGCTTTCACACAATGTTCGCAGGACATTCCATCAACCTTCAAAACTGAATTTTCCATGTTTTCCTCCAATTTTTTATTGTAAATTAAATGGCTTCAATAATTTATCCACTTCACTGGATTTGCCACTCATTTCAACTGGTACTTTTGCAAATACCCAACCTTCTACAGCAGTAGGGTCAACACCTGCGTCAATAAATGGCTGTGGATTTAATACAAACACAATGTCCTTATCGTTTGTGCTCATATCCTTTGCCCATTCAAACATATTCCCATCACCAAGGTTTACGCCATAATGGTCAAGTGCCGTGTGGTAACCAATTGTGTCTCGGTACAAGTTCACAATTTGCTCATAGGATGCTAATGCTGTAGCCTCACTGCTGTATTCAAGTTTATCTTCTCCAAGTTTTGTACCTACCATAAGCATATCATCATAGAAAGTTATGTTTTCTGGCAATTTGCTTGTATCAAGTCCTGCATCAAGAAATGGCTGTGCATCAAATTCCAGCATAACATCATGCAGAGGACTAGAACTATAATCCTTGCTCCAAAAAAACCTTGCCGTATCATCTGGTGCAGGCAGTGACCAGCCACCATTTATCTCATCTGGTGTAACCTTATCACCCATTGTTTGCAAAACAGCACTGAATGAAGTAACCGATTCCTTGCCCACTACATCTAACTGTTTACTAACACTAGTGCAGGCTGCCAGAGATAAAGTAGTAACCGCTCCTGCTAAAATTATATTTATTTTTTTCATTTTTCTTTTCATTATGCATTTACCCTTTCTTGGCTAGTAGCCTTAAATCTTTTTAAACGCAAAGCGTTTAATAGTACTGAAACTGAACTCAAACTCATGGCAGCGGCAGCAAATATAGGATTCAAAAGCGGACCGCCAAACAGATAAAGTACGCCGGCCGCCACAGGAATACCAATTACATTATAGCCAAACGCCCAGAACAAATTTTCCTTAATGTTACGTATTGTTTTTTTGCTAAGATTAATAGCCGTTGGCACATCCATAAGGTCGCTTCGCATAAGCACTATGTCAGCAGATTCCATTGCAACATCTGTACCCGAACCAATGGCAATACCTATTTCAGCCTGTGCCAAAGCAGGAGCATCATTAATTCCATCTCCAACCATAGCAACCTTTAGTCCTTCATTTTGCAATTTTTTAACCTCGTTGGATTTATCCTGTGGAAGTACTTCCGCCAGCACACGGTCAATACCCACCTGTTTTGCAATTGCTGCAGCTGTTTTTTTATTGTCACCTGTAATCATTGCAACTTCAATTCCCATTTTTCTAAGGCTTGCTATAGCCGCCCTGCTGGACTGCTTCACAACATCAGCCACGGCAACTATTCCTACAAGCTGCCCATCTATGGCAATGTACATAGGCGTTTTCCCTTCCTCTGCCAAACGGTCAGATTCAGCATTAAGCGCTGTAAGGGAAATGCCATGCTCATCCATCAATTTACGGTTCCCAGCCAAAATGGTTTGTCCATTGATTTCAGCTTGAATACCGCGTCCAGTAATGGATACAAAATTATCAACTGTTAATATTTCCAATCCCTTATTCTGCGCTCCCCTAACAATTGCTTGACCAAGTGGATGTTCTGAATTTTTTTCAGCAGAAGCTGTTATTTGAAGTAGATTATCAGCATCATTACCTTCGGTAGTCAAAACATCAGTCACATCTGGTTTTCCTTCTGTAATTGTGCCAGTCTTGTCAAAAATGATTGTATTTATTTTATGTGCTGTTTCAAGTGCCTCTCCGCCTTTTATTAATATACCATTTTCAGCACCCTTTCCTGTTCCAACCATAATGGCAGTTGGCGTTGCCAAACCAAGCGCACATGGGCAGGCAATAACTAGTACCGAAATAAATGTGGTTACTGCAAATTCTAAATCTCCTGTACCACCATACCATGCTATGCCTGAAAGAATTGCGATTACGCATACAATTGGCACAAAGTAGCCAGATACGATATCCGCCATCTGGGCAATTGGAGCTTTGCTGCCCTGTGCATCTTCCACCAGTTTTATGATTTGTGACAAAGCTGTATCACTACCAATTTTCTCGGCACGGAACTGAACTGTTCCTGTGGTGTTAATTGATGCTGCATAAACGCTATCACCAGCCTTTTTATCCACCGGCATACTCTCGCCTGTAAGCATAGATTCATCTATTGAAGTGTGCCCTTGTGTAACTGTTCCATCTACTGGAATTTTAGAACCAGGCTTTACAACTATCACATCTCCTATTTCCACTTCATCTATTGGTATTTCCTTTTCAACACCATCTTGAATAATAATGGCTGTTTTAGGTGCAAGTCCCATCAACTTCTTAATTGCCTCGCTTGTTCTGCCCTTTGAAACAGCTTCCAAAGATTTACCCAGAAGGATAAGTGCTATAATAACACCTGCTGTTTCAAAATACAGCGCATCTACTAAAATAAACTTACCATTTGCAATCTGCCACACATTATATGTGCTATACAAAACTGCCGCTGTAGTACCTATGGCGATTAAAGAATCCATATTGGGGCTTCGTTGCAACAATGCTTTGAAACCAATGGTGTAAAATTTATAACCAACACCAATTATAGGTATAACCAAAATCAACTCAATAAGTGCATAAAGCAACGGAAAATTCATTGGGTCAAGTCCTCCGGGAAATGGCAGACTGACTACTTTTATCATTGGAACCATTGCAATATAAAGAAGTGGAATACTGAACACAGCAGATATAATAAATTTTGTCCACAGTGTTTTAATTTCCTTTTGTTTACGTTCTCTATCCTCATCTACAGCATATGTCTTTGAAACCTCTAACGCCTTGTAGCCTGACTTTTCAATAGATTCTTTAATAATAGATAAACGTACCTTTTGTGGATTGTATACAACGGTTGCTTTCTCCGTAGCAAAATTTACCGCAACACTTGTAACTCCATCCAGTTTTTTTATTCCTTTTTCAACTCGTTGTGCACAAGCGGCACATGTCATGCCTCTTATACTTAATACTTGTTTTTCCATTTATGGCTCACCTCTTATTCTTTTTAAATTTAACTTGGAACTTTAAACGAAACTGCTATTTGTAAACTTTCCAAAATGAAGCTATGGAAAATTTGTTAATATTGGGGTTTCCAGTTCGCGAAAATACCCTTTGATTCGGTAAGAAAGTCTGCAGATATTGTAATGTCTTCATTATCTACTGTCTTGTTGTCTGCAAAAATTGGAACTGGATTACAACCTCCGGATTGCATCTCTACTTTATCCATAGTAAATCGATTACCGCAGTTTTGACATACCAAAACATTTCCATCCTGTTTGTAATATCCCTTACCAGAATCATAACAAACCTGACAAGTGTTGAATGCGGTGCGAATGCTTCCATCCGGAGCTTTCACTGCTAGTACCTCCAACTTTACGCCATCAACCTCCACTGGGTAAAATGTTGCAATCTCAGTTATATCAGCAATAGGAATAACAAGGTCGCTAACAGTGGCTTGCCCGGAATCTGCAAATGTTTCCGATGAAGGCGGCGATGATTTATCCGTACTGGAACTGCAACCGGTAAGTATTGAAATCAACAGCATACCTACCACTGCTATTGTGGACCATTTATTATGACTTTCTATAAATTTTTTCATTATTCTTTCTCCTTTAATATCTCGTTTTAAATTCTAAAATATACCTAAACTAATAACAGAACAATAACCCTAAGAGTACCGTTTAGTTCTTCTGTTTTTCACCATTACTCTTGGGTTTATCACGCATAAAGATTATTGCAACAAAAATTGCTGCAAAGGGTAAAATACAATGCCAATGGCTTAGCAAAAAATTCATGTGTTTTTCCTCCTTAATAATGAATTAGTGACAACTAAATGTTTCGCTGCCCTTTTCAAAAAAAGTTGAGTTTTGCTGATTGGATACCAAAGTGTCAAGTGTTGATTGAGCTTCTTCATCAACGACACTAGATGTTTTTTCATTCAGTTCATCAACATCCTCAACCACTGAAATATCGCTGCGAATCATGCCCATCCAGCAGCTATATGAAAATGTTCCGGTTTTTGTTGGTGTAAATTCAATGATATTCTCACCAGTTTTAAACTTATATTCAATGTTGTACTCTGGAATAATCATTCTATTATTGCAACCATTAATGCTCCCTTGTGGCGCATCTATTGTCCACTTCACAGGTATTCCAGCCTGTACCTTAATTGCAGGATAACGTCCAGAAGAAAGAGTGCTGTTCACAGTCTGGTAGCCATCCTTTATTACTGAATTTGATTCATTCAACTGGCTTGTATCGCTAACAGCAGATAGTGGCAATAAATTGACTGAACGTCCCGAAAGACTCCAACCGTTTGAAAACATGGATAGACCAAGAACCACAACTAACGTTGAACCAATTGTTCTTACTTTGCTAGTAGATTTTTTAGTTAATACTGAACTTAGTGCCCCAAGCCCAAACATCAGCGGCACAGTGCCAAGTGAAAATAAGAGCATGGAAAATGCACCATTGATTGCAGATCCTGTAGAAAGTGCATAAACCTGCATCGCCTGAAGAGGCCCGCATGGCATAAGGCCATTTAATAACCCAACAATCAATGGATTTTTCGACTTACTCTTTTCGCTGTTAATTTTCTGTGCAAAAATACGTGGCATCCTAGGCATAAGCTTACGCATCCAAGGAAATACGCCTAACATATTAATTCCCATCATAACCATGAACACACCAGCGACTAACTGAATCAATCCTCGAAACGCTCCAGTTAAAGTAATTACTGATCCCAATGCACCAACAATTCCACCAACAACAGTATAGGCAATCACACGCCCCAAGTTGTAGAGAAAACTAGGTCTAAGTGCCGCCAATTTATTATTGTGATCTAAGTCCGACTTGGGAATACATTGGGAGAGGTTTATACCACCGCACATTGCAACGCAATGGACAGATGTTAATAGACCAATTACAAACAGCATCCAATAACTGGTACCAACTTCAGCGGTAGGAAAAATATTAAAAACATTTGTCACCCCCACCTGTTCCAACAGAATATATCCGGACAGAACAATAATAAGTGTACCAATCGCCTTCTTATTATTGGATGCAGACTGATGATCCTTAATTACCTTATAATCCAAGCGTTCAAGGATTGCCTCAATCTCACTCAGGGTGATAATATTCGCATCATAGGTAACTGTGGCGGTCTCAGCATTGTAGCTTACCTGTGCAAATGGGATGCCATGGGTATTTTGCAATTTTCTTTCAATTTTGTTTTGGCAGCTAACGCAGGTCATCCCACTTATGCGCAGCTTCTTTGTTTTCAATTCGGCTTCCATATTAGAGCAAACACCTTCTTTCTTTTACTGTGGTCAGTATACCGTACATATTTGTAGAAATTATATTCATTAACAAACTTCTCTCAATTTTTTGTTAAAATCCTATGATAGAAAAACATCGAAAGGTATAATAATTCTGATCGGCTTAAGTTTCGTATAAACTTGTTGTTTGCAATTTTTTGTTCCGCATATTTAGGGGTGCATGATGTGCTATCCATAGTACATATTACAATAATTTTCCTGTCACACCAGCAACCAGGACTATTGAAAATAAATAAAATCCTTCTAAAATCTAATCTCTATATTCTTCTTTCAACAAACGCATGGGTATTAAAAAATTTGTGAAAGACTGGCTGCTAAATACGACATTACTGGCATCATTAGCTGTTCAAATTCTTGAAGTTCTGAGACATATAGAAAGAATTCCGATATCCCCTTCTAACTCTATTTCTGATTTTTAGTATGAAAAATTAGGCAGAGTCTATAGGGCTTTAACGTTAACCTAGAGACTCTGCCTTTAACTAATCGAGAACAATAATGGAATAGACCGGCTTAATACATATTAAATATCTCGAGTTTTAAATCATTAAGGATGCCGTATGAAAATTGCTGCCGATATAGCAAAGTTAAAATAATTAAGACTGAATATGTAAAATACAGCTTAACATTTGAAGTGCTCCCTTCATTAGACAATGGATATCATTTATCTAACAAAAAGGAGCACTCCACATATTATAATGAACTCATTTTACTGTATAACTTATAACGCTCTTTTGCATATTCTTCTGCCTTTGTAAACAAATGTTCCGCTTCATCTGGAAATGTTCTAGCAAGTGAACTGTATCGAACTTGTCCCAAAAGAAAATCACGGAAACTTTCAGTTGGTTCTTTTGAATCAAGAATAAACGGATTTTTGCCCTCCTTGTTTAACTCAGGATTATATCGGTAAAGATGCCAATATCCTGCATTAACTGCCCTTTTAATAGTAGCCATGCTTTTACCCATTCCTTCCTTTATACCATGACTTATACATGGTGCATATGCAATTATTATAGATGGTCCATTAAAACGTTCCGCCTCACGAACTGCCTTAATCAGTTGGGCATTGTCTGCATTAATACCTACCTGTGCAACATATGCATTACCATAAGTCATCATCATTCTACCCAAATCCTTCTTGCCTGATTTCTTTCCAGAGCTAGCAAATTTGGCAACAGCAGAGACCGGGGTAGATTTGGATGCTTGACCACCCGTATTGGAATAAACCTCAGTATCGAATACCAATACATTTATATCTTCCCCTGATGCCATAATATGGTCAAGACCACCAAACCCGATATCGTATGCCCAACCATCTCCGCCAACAATCCACTGGGAACGCTTAACCAAATAATCTTTTCTTTGCCTAATGTTATTTAATAATAACATTACCTCATCGTCCGCTATTTCGTAGTTCTCTATGGCATCAATAAGCTTATTACTTACTTGTTCACTTACTTCTCCATCCTCTTTATAGTTTAACCAGTCGATGATTAATTCTTTAATCGTATTATCTACATTTGTAGAAAGCAGATTTTTCATCGTTTCTTCCAATCCATTTCTCATTTGCTTTGTTGCAAGATGCATTCCAAACCCAAATTCTGCATTATCTTCAAACAAAGAATTTGCCCAAGCAGGTCCTTTGCCTTCTTTATTTTTAGAATAAGCACTGCTTGGTGCACTTGCTCCCCAAATGGATGAACAACCTGTAGCATTGGCAATCATCATACGATTCCCATATAATTGGGTGATAAGCTTAATATATGCTGTTTCCCCACAGCCCGCACAAGCTCCAGAAAATTCAATTAACGGTTCTCTAAACTGGCTATCCTTAACAGTGGCACCAAGAGGAATGTTTGTTTTATAGCCAACAGTACAATTAGCAAATTCCCAATTATCAACCTCATTAGATAATTGTGTCTCAATAGGTTTCATAACAAGAGCCTTTTCCTTTGCAGGGCAGATGTCTGCGCAATTCCCACAGCCTGTACAATCCATAGGACTTATCTGCATTCTGTAATATAAACCTTCAAAAGATTTACCTGTCGCCTTTTTGGTTTTAAAAGAAATCGGAGTTTTGTTTAGCTCTTCTTCCGTAAGCAAAAAAGGTCTAATTACTGCATGAGGGCAAATATAAGAACATTGATTGCACTGAATGCAATTTTCTTCAATCCACTCTGGTACATTAACTGCAATGCCTCGTTTTTCATAGGCCGTAGTACCTGAAGGAATCGTTCCGTCTTCTATGCCGCTAAAAGCACTAACAGGCAAATCTTGACCCTTCTGCGCCTGCATGGGTCTCATTATATTTTTTACAAAATCAGGTTCTTTAACAGAGTTATTTATAATCATTTGACTATTCTCATTGGCATTTAACCATTCCTTCGGAACTATAACCTCATGAATTTGTTCAACGCCTTTTAATATAGCGTCCTGATTCATTTTAACCACCTTATCCCCTTTTTTACTGTAGGAGTAGGTTACCGCTTTGTTTAACTCATCAATAAATACCTCTTTGGAAAGTATATTTATCAGTTTAAAAAACGCCCCTTGCATAATCATATTAATTCGATTTCCCAGACCAATTTCTTCTGCAATTTTCACAGCATTAATTGTATAAAATTTAACTTCTTTTTCTGCAATTAACTTCTTATATTTAGCTGACAAATATTGTTCTAATTCCTCATCAGACCACTGGCAGTTAAGAACAAAAATTCCACCTTGTTTTACGTCGTCAAGGATGTCATATTTATTAACGTAGGACTGGTTATGACACGCAATATAATCTGCATTATCTACCAAATATGTTGACTTAATTGTTGACTTCCCAAAGCGGAGATGGGATATGGTAACGCCGCCTGATTTTTTTGAGTCATAATCAAAGTAAGCCTGTACTTGATTCTCTGTTTTATTACCAATAATCATAATTGCCTGCTTGTTAGAACCCACCGTTCCATCAGAACCCAAACCCCAAAATTTACAAGAAATTCGATCAGATGGTTCTGTTGAGACTTTTAAAACTTTTTCTAGTGATGTTTTTGTAACATCATCAACAATACCTATCGTAAAATTCGTTTTAGGACTTTTCTGTTTTAAATTTTCATAAACCGCCGTGATATCTGCTGAATTGGTATCTTTTGAACCTAAGCCATATCGGCCGCCTACAATAACTGGGGCATTATCCACATCACTGAAGCATACCTTTACATCTAAACAAAGTGGCTCGCCAATTGAACCCGGCTCCTTTGTACGGTCTAAAACCGCAACCTTTTTCACAGACTTAGGAATAACATTTAGTAAATGCTTGCTTGAGAAAGGGCGATACAAATGCACTTTAACTAAACCATATTTTTCTCCTTTCCCATTGTGATAATCAACGGTTTCCTCTATGGTTTGTGTTACGGAACCCATTGCTATAATAATATATTCTGCATCTTCCGCTCCATAATAATCAAACAAGCCATATTTCCTTCCAGTTTTTCTACCTAGCTGCGCAAAGTAATTTTCTACAACTGGTATAATATCGCCATAAAATGGATTACTTGCCTCTCTTCCTTGAAAATAAATATCCGAATTTTGAGCTGTTCCACGAGTAACAGGATGATTCGGAGACAATGCTCTATTCCTAAATTCCTGTACCGCTTCATAATCAATCATTTCAGAATAGTCTCTATATTCCAAAGCTTCTACTTTTTGTATTTCATGTGATGTTCTAAAACCATCAAAGAAGTGCACAAATGGTAACCTGCCTTTTATTGCAGATAGATGTGCAATGGCAGCTAAGTCAATCACCTCTTGCACAGAACCACTTGCCAATAACGCACACCCTGTTTGCCTAACCGCCATGACGTCCTGATGATCTCCAAAGATGCTTAAGGCATGTGCTGTAATCGCCCTGGCACTCACATGAAGTACGCCTGGTAAAAGTTCTCCTGAAACCTTATACAAATTAGGTATCATTAAAAGTAGCCCTTGAGAAGCAGTAAATGTGGTTGACAATGCCCCGCCTTGAAGAGAACCATGAAAAGCTCCTGCCGCACCGGCTTCCGACTGCATCTCAACCACACTAACTTCTTGATTAAATATGTTTTTTCTACCCTTTGCAGCCCACTCATCTGTAATTTCAGCCATACCAGAGGATGGCGTTATAGGGTATATTGCCGCAACATCCGTAAAGGCATAAGCCGAATATGCTGCAGCTGTGTTTCCATCTAAAGTTAACTGTACTTTTCCCATAATCTAACTCTCCAACTCTATAGTTTTTTAAAGCTTGCTACCATTATCAACCCAGTTTTTAGCTTTTTCTACACTATAGTCACCTGGAATTTTTAAGTTGGTTCCCATTTCTACCCTATCCTCGTTTGCCCATGCGGCAGTGCCTTCACTATTCGTAGCAGTTGAACTACGAAGTCTCTTATTATCCATTCCATCTAAAGTATTCCTGTTGCCCGACATAATCTTTTCCTCCTTTATATTTTAAATTTATAGTTTAAAACTCTTGATTTATCATTTAAGAATTGTTTCCATAAATCTACTTTTTAACTTCTCCAAAAAAAGTATTCTTATTCTTTTCTGTCAAAGATTAACCTTCTGAATATTTTGGCACAAAAGAATTAGGATTCAAAAGATGGGGTAAAACATGAACCATGGCAAGGATAATCCCTTGAATATTCAGCCTTATTCCACTTTAAGGCACAGCCCATATCAGGACAACGAGGTGCTGTGGGTGTAAGCAAATTGACCACTGCTTCAAAGGCATTACTAGCGACATTTGGTCGAAAAATTGTGCGAGACGGAGAGAAAATCTCCCTATAGATACTTTCTTTTCCCAGCACCATGTCTGTAAGGATATTGCTGACACCATAGAGAAGGTCATGCCACATTTATTGAAACCTATGGCAACCTATAAACCCGTAGTACTAGCAGAATATTTACCGATATTATGGAACACCGACGAGAGTCAGGCAATCCTGCGTTGCCCAGAGGTATCTTATTTTGCATTTGGGTAGTGTCGATTTGCAATATCCTCAAGATCGTTAAAAGTACCGGCTTTTTTGTCTAAATGGAATTTGTGGTTTGCAATCTTGAAACATCTTATAAAGTTATTTCAAACAAGCTTCAACACAGCGAATATTTTTTTCAGAAAAAGGAATATTATTCGAAGAAAGGAAGTGTTACGATGTTTAAACATGAAAAGCAACTTTTTCATAAAGTTGAAGTAGAAAGACCCAATCCACAGTATGCTGTTTTAATGCAGGAGCAGCTTGGTGGCGGAAACGGTGAGCTGAAAGCTGCAATGCAATATATGTCTCAAAGTTTTCGCATTAAGGATCCCGCTATCAAGGATTTGTTTATGGACATTGCGGCCGAAGAGCTCAGCCATATGGAAATGGTAGCTCAGACAATTAATTTGCTCAACGGACACGATGTTGATTATTCCGCTGTAAATGCAGGCGAAATTCAGACACATGTGATTCTGGGACTCAATCCGGGGCTTATCAATTCATCTGGTTACTCATGGACCGGCGATTATGTTACGGTGACTGGCGATCTCTGCGCAGATTTGCTCTCAAACATAGCTTCAGAGCAGAGAGCAAAAGTTGTATACGAATATCTTTACCGTCAGATTAATGATAAAAAGGTAAAGGAAACCATTGATTTTTTGCTTAACCGAGAGGAAGCACACAACGCAATGTTTCGTGAAGCCTTTAATCGTGTGCAGGATTCTGGTTCTAACAAAGATTTTGGTGTAACCCGTGATTCTAGAATTTATTTCGATCTTTCGAATCCTTCTCCTGCAAACGCCTTTGGAGATACACAGGCCAAGCCCGTTAGCTTTAACAATCCAAATGGTTAAATAAATAGAATGGCAGCCAAGGGTTGCCATTCTATTTTATTTCTTAAACTCCTTCCCCAGCGACACTGTGAAAAGAGTAAAACTTAAAGCTACGGATATAAGAAATTATTTTTGATATAAAAAAGTCAGTTTCGCCAACCATTCAGAAAACATCTGGATTCAGCTTGTGAATTCACATAATTTCTAATAACTATCTATCAATTTTAATAGGTAGTACAAATAGTGTAAAAAAATTTTTCACATAGAATGGTTAAAGATAAGGCATTATATATTTGCATCTGCTGCAAAAGCATCTGAACCCATTGGTGAAATTGTGACATAAAGGCGCAAGACATCTTCACCCATATTTATGACTTGCAAGCTCTCCTGGCCATTGATCTGCATTAATTCGCCCTCTTGCAACGAGTTTTCATTTCCATCAGTTACAACATTGGCATTACCCTTCATGACCTGAAGGAGAAGTGTTGAATCAAGATGTGTGTGACCTGGTAGCATTTCCCCTTTTGCAATGTTTAGGATAAAGGCAATTACATTATCACTTTTGAAAATCATTCGCTTTGCAATTTTATCTTGAGGCTTATGAAAATAATCTTTAAAAATAAACTTGTTCATAGACAAACCCTCCTTTAATAAAAGTTCAAACTTTAATATACCCCAATTGGGATAATAAAATAACTAATTTCTTTTCAGCAAAATGCTCAAATGCTATATAGAAGTAGCTCATCTATTTCCGTACTCTATAAATGCCCTATATCCCCTATTTCATTTTTATTATGGCAAATATTATATCGTGCATACAGGTATCCGTAATATGCTGATTTCCCCACTTGAAAGAATTAAGTATCACTTCTCTAAAATATTGTTGTCCCTAGATGAAACTCCAATGAATGTAAATTTCAAGGGTATACGTCATTTGAATTAAATAGATTGGTTACTTGACGAGTAATAAAAAATATGATCAAACAACCAGCCACAAGCTTTCCTTCATGCAATGTAGCTACGCTGATGGCTTTTTTTATATTCTGCATAGTCCTTGAATTGGGAACATAAGTCAACAGACCAAGCCTACTTTCGTGGCATTTGAAATATTCATTCCATCCATCAAACAGCTTTGCCGCTTTTCTTAAATAATTATAAAATCCAATCCGTATCATTACTTAAGCTTGTCTTTAATTTCAATCTTTTATTAACTCCCTTGTTCTATGTCTTTCCACGAAATTTTAAAGCTATAGTGCCATAAAATCATTACAATCACCAAAGATATTCCAATGTTTAAAACTAAACCAAACGAAAGCAACACTACTGCTATATAGTGAATAGCCGCGGCAATACCGCATAAAGCAAACATAATAAATATTGTAACCGTACTGCTACCATTTTGAGCATATTGAAAATCTTTATAAAAAGGCAGTTCCTTCTTTGAAAAGTGAAAAATAGTAAGCATTAATATTAACATGTTAAGAAAAATTAACGCCAAGTCTGGTACAATTTTCAATCCAAAGATGCCAATAAAAAGCAAGCTTAAAAGCAAAAAAATTGGTACTATGTATTTATACAAGAATCCTTTAAATGCACATTTTAATACCACCGCTGGATTGTCAACTGGCAGTGCCTTATAAATCCATGCACCCTTGTAATTTTGGCTTAAACTAATTAGTGGAAACATTGCGGCAAGAAGTGCAACCGAGATGTACAGATAAAGATAATACCTTCCTTGTGATATTTGTGCATATACATCCGAAAACGACTCCATACCTCCGAACAAGTTAAGCATAAAAATAAAGGGAAATATTACCGACAATGCCATATTAGGATATATCTTAAGTTTCAATTTTCTTTCATTGTCCAACATTTGTAACGTAAATCTAAAAAAGGCTTTCTCCATGGGAGTATTACAAATAATATTGCATACTATTTGTCGCAACGATACTTTTTCCATTGTTTTTCTCTTTGAGCTGCCACTGTTCAGCTTCTGAAGATTCCTTTCAAATCCAGGTGCAACAACCGTAACATATAGCATTATAGCCATTATTGGAACAATGATTCCAACCGCACTAAGTACAACGTAATGTCTGTTATAGTCATGCTCAATGAAAATACTAAAAGCAGCAGAAAACCATGCTGATGGTAGCAACAAATGCCACCACTGTGGGGTTACGCTTATATTCAAATCCGAAAAATTAAATATTCGTCCTATAAACTGGTACATAACAGACATGGAGATTGTCAATGCAATTTGGAAATAGTTTATGATGTCTTTTAGCTTTTCACCGCTAAAAGCAGTAAGAATCACATAGTAGAGAAGTGATGTAAACAAAATTACAAATCCGCAAATCATTATAATTTCAAAAAACAACACAATAAAAAACAAAAAACCATATCGGAAGAAGCCGATAACAAGTGCTCCGGCTGTTATAGCCAATGTTATGCTAAAAAGATAAACAACGATATGAATTAGTTTTGAGGCGCTTAATGTTTTGGCATCTACCGGTCTAGGCAAAAGTATGTTTTTATCGTCAATGTCAAGAAGCACTGACGAAAAATCTGAAATCATAGTTGTCATAATCATAAATATAAGCATACCTATTACAATGTTCATTTTTAAAAACAATGGAAACGGAGGCAAAATAAAAATCCCAATAAAAATACCCATTAATGCATAAATCAGTAAGCCTGATCTAAAGGAATTTTTAGTTTCATTATTATTTTTCCCATTCATCATAATTGTTGGAGTTCTTCGTTCATCCATAACAAATTTAATTTGTAGAATTTTTCTCATTAAAGGATAATCAATTCCAGCAAGTTTGAAAATAAACTTAATTTTATCTAAAAATTTTAAAATAGTAAACTCTTTCATTTTTGCCCCTCTTTTAGAACCGAAATAAACGCATTAGCAATATCCTTATACTGATTGAATCCTGTCAGCTGATTAAATATCTCTTCTAGTGAACCCTCACTGCTTTTCTTCTGAAGTTCTAAAAACGTACCATCTGCTACAATTTGACCATCATTAATAAGAATGATTCTATCGCTAATTTTTTCTACAACTTCTAATATATGTGATGAATAGAAAACCGTTTTCCCTTGTTCTGCAAGCTCTGCAATAATCTCTTTAAAAATCATTACGCTGTTTGCATCCAGACCACTTAAAGGTTCATCAAAAAATAAAATATCTGGGTTATGAATAAGGCTTGCGATAATAAGAACTTTTTGCTTCATACCTTTTGAAAACGAAGAAATTCTGTTGTTATAAAACTCTCCTATGCCAAACAGATTCATTAGCCTTTTGGCCTTACTATCAACAATTTCAAAATCTAATCCATATATTTCACCAATAAACGTAAGATATTCCTGCACAGTAAGGGTATCATACATCTCTGCTGTTTCAGGAACATAACCAATTTTTTTCTTATATTCCACACTTCCCGATGATATATCTTTTCCAAACACCTTTACTTCTCCTTGAAATCCATCTAAAATTCCTAATAGAATTTTCACAGTTGTGCTTTTTCCAGCTCCATTGGGTCCTATGTAGCCAATTATTTGGCCGCCTTGTATCTCCAGATTAATTCCTTTTAAAACCTCTTTATTACCAAATTTCATCCTAAGATTTTTAATAGAAATCAGCGATTTGTTTAATGAATCCATAAATTTTCTCCCTTGTCATCCTGTAGCATTTCTTGTATCTAAATTAATTTTACTTTATTATACATGCATTTGTATAACATTTCCATATATTTTAAAATGAGGTTAAGCCTAGGTGTTATTTTTGACCTAGATTTAACCTCTGATTTTTTTGATAATCTATTAAAACATACTATAACATCTATATTTTTCTCTTTTTTAAGGTTTAAGAATGCCACTTTATAAATTGGCGTATGCACGTTTTGGATATTTGTGATTGTTCTTTATTAAAACAATCAGAATAATGATCCATGAATCCATGGCTTGCATGAAGTATATGTAAATCAATATTCGTTTTCCCAGCAAGATGCTCTGAAACCTTTTCAACATCAAATGAATCTTGTTCTGCAAAAAGCAAAAGCACAGGGCACGATGGTTGAAGCTCTATATAATCGCGAATACGTGAACCATAACAACATACAATTCCGTCACATTTAGGGTGCTCACAACACCTCCAAGCAATAGTAGCTCCAACACTGAAACCAACAATAAATACTTTATCATATATAAGCTTCAACTTTGCAATTAAGTCTTCAATTTCTTTGTAATATTCAAATCCATTGTTTTTAATAAAGTGCTGATATGCCTCTGTCTTTTCCGAATATAAAAATCTTTCTCTTTGTATTATATCAGGGCAAAACACATCAAAGCCTTGAAGATTATACTCTGTACATATTTCTTCTATAAAACAATTTATTCCATAAATTTCATGCAAGATAATAATTGCATTTTTATTACTGCGCGTTTTCCTATACATAAAAATCTCCTATATGAAATCAGTTATTGTCTGTTTCTTTATAACAATCAAACATTTTTTATCCCATAGAAAGTGCCACTTATAAATGCAACCATATTCTAATTCCTTTCATAATAGCAACCGTATAAGGTTGCTTGCTATTATAAAAATCTTTTAGAAATCAGCACCACGTCTAAAAGGCGTGGTTTGCTCTGCGGCTATAAGCCGCTGAAAGTGTTTCCTTACTCTGTGTTTCAATTAGTCTAATAAGGGACGAATATATGGTGCTTTCCAGTCACTTAGCATCTTACTTGCTTTTGCCATACTCACCTTCCATATTTATAATATAATATCATTAGGTGTAAAAGCAGTCAACGCTATGTGATAAGCATTTTGATTTTTCACACCTTTGCGATAAAGGCACTTCCTTTAAGGAAGTGCCTCAACCATAATTGTTAATATATATCTCTATCTTTTTTCTTCACAGGTATCCATATTTCACTTTTATAATTAGGGTTTGATGTGTCCGGACTTTCATTCCACAAAATTTCTGGACCTTTAACAGCCTCATACCCTGATGACGGAAACCACTCTGAGTATATCCCGCCCCACACATTTTGAAGTGTTTGTGGGAACGGCCCAATGGATTCAAATACCGCCCAAGTACCGGCATCAATTTCTAATACATCAAACTCTGCAATTTCATTTATGGATGTTGCTACCCCAATGTAATGATCCAGCTCACCCGTTTCTTCCATTCTTTCTTCTGAAAAATTAGCAGATGCGCTAATAATGCCTATTGGTTCTACATTTGATATTGACTTTAATTGTTTTATAACATCCGGGGTCAAAAAATCACTCATCTTTAATATTTCGGGATTCACACCCTCAAAAACAATTGGAACTCTTTTTTTAAAGCCCACCAAATTAAAGTTTTCTTTCTCAACAATGCGATAATTCATTTCACAGCCTCCTTTAATCGATAATTGAAATGTCATTTTAGGATAAGCTTTTAGTTGAACATTTTCATTCCTTGCTTCAGATGGGAGAATACCATGCATAGAATGAAAAGCGCGGGTAAATGAATCTGCCGAGCCGTAGCCGTACTTTACGGCAACATCAATGATGCGCAAATTTCTATCTTTCAAATCAAGGGCAGCAAGTGTTAATCTCCTCCTTCGAATATATTCTGACAAGCTGATACCTGATAAAAAAGAAAACATACGCTTAAAATGATATTCTGAACAGTAAGCAATTCTTGAAATCTCACTATAATCAATTTCCTCAGTTAAGTGGTATTCAATGTATGACATCGCACGATTCATATAGCTTATTGAATCCATCAAATGACCTCCTTTCTTCATCAATATTATCAAAGGATGTATTTATCCATCCGACAATCTATGCACAATATCATCGGCTTCCATATGATTAGTCATTAATTGCTTCTATACCTTGACGCCTTAATTCCTTAAGGTTATCTAGCATGTTTTGAAGTACCTCTGGGGCATGTCCCTCCCAACCCAACACCTCATTCACTATTTTAAGTGATTCTTTGGTACGGTAAGATCTGGTAGGATTTCCCGGGAATTTTTTATCAGTTAAATTAGGATCATTTTCAAAGGCACCTAAAGGTTCTACAATATAAATTCGACCTCGTCCGTTCCCCACCGCAAGTTCAGCTCCCCAAACAGCCGCATCCAATGTGCCAGTCAGGTAGACATAGTTCGCTTTCTTTCCTTCTCCATAGTTAGAGCTATAGCCAGGTTCCAACAAGTCTCCCGCCTTCAAATCTGCTTTTGTGCCGTGAAAGAAAGGCCCCGAATCTATAGACTTATTCATTAATTGCACTAATCCGCCACCTGATGTAAGTTTTTCAAGATTATTAAATATTTCCTCTTCGCCCCAGTTCCACCATTGAAGCTTAAGCAAGAACGCTACTTTTTCATCACAAAATCTTTTTTTAAGTAATTTAGCAGGATTCCCACCATATATTGTATATGGTTCAACATTTTTTACTACCGTTGAATTAGCGGAAATAATTGCACCATCACCAATTTTAATACCTGGCATAATGGTTACATTTTCACCTATCCAAACATCGTTGCCAATAACTGTGTCACCCTTAAACGGAAGTCGCTCTATTGTAGGTGTCACCTTTTCCCAGCCACAACCAAAAATATTAAATGGATAGGTTGTAATCCCATCCATCTTATGGTTTGCACCGTTCATAATAAACTTAACACCCTCTGCAATTGCGCAGAACTTGCCAATTATCAGTCTATCTCCCAAAAATTCGTAATGATGCTCTATAGCGTCATAAAATTTCTCAGGAGACTTTTTGTTATCGCTGTAATAGGTATATTCGCCAATCTCAACATTGGGTATTTGGGGTAGATTGCTAATATAGCAAACCGTTTTTATATTTTCATTTGGATAAAGTTTTTTCTTATCTGGTCCTGTCATATCCATACTCCTTGTTTTTTTGACTATTTTGAAAAGATTATTATAACACTTCTTCATAATATTCATTATATCACTAAACAAAATTTTATTTGCTGCTATATTTTACCTCTTTTAACGTTTCATCTGGATAAAGTAAAGAAACGACATAGTAAGCTCCATTTCCATGTCAACGTTGTTTTAAACCAAGTTAGAATAAGCGTACCTATGCTACCAAAAATTGTAAGAGAAAGTAAAGTATTCAACTCTATTCCACAATCTCCCTTTTATCTAGGATTTCTCTTAATTTGTCAAAATCACTTTGACTTATTTCATCAGCAGAATATAAAGCTGCAAAAAAATTTTTAAATGATCCTTGATAAAATTCATCGAGAAACTTCTTTGAACACATTGTCCTGTACTCATCTTCGGAAACAATATAACTATACAAACTGATTCGACCTTTTTTCTCAACCTTTAAAAAACCTTTGTCAATCAGACGTGTAATTAAGGTCAATACGGTTGTAACCTTCCATTGATTATTAGGAATAAAGGATATTATTGCTTTATTTGTTAAAGGATTTTTGTGTGCCCAAATAATTTTCATTATTTCCCTTTCTGATTCTGACATCTTTCTCATAGTTATCACTCCATTAATTCTTCAACGTGTAGTTTTATTTTATTCTACAACTTGTAGAATAAAATGTCAATGCTAAATTAAAATTTCATCATCGACATATTCAAAATACTTTCCCAACTTGTTTAAATTTAGTTACTTGTAACAACTTTCTTTGTTATGGTATACTTTTCCATATCCCTTAACAAAATATGATTGAGTAACTATAATTAATTTTGTTAGGGAATTTATATAATTGGAAACCTTTGCATATAGATTTCGTCTTATTCAATAAGGATGTAATTTTATGAAGCGGATTGTTACACTATTTGTAGTTACGATGGTTTTAAGTTTCCCATTGGCAGGATGCGATTCAAATAGAACAACAGGGGTAACTGACAGGCAAAAAACTTTTGAAGCTACTGTGTTATCTGTAAATACAGATAGCCTGTTAGTTGAACCTGCTGAGGGAACAACGGAAAGAAATATCTCAGCTCAAATCAATGAAGTGTTCCAATTTTCACTGATCGAGTCTAAACAAAATACTCTATTGAATAGGATTCCAATGGTGATGATAGACGGTAAATGTACTATGACACAGGCAAAGAAAGCAATATAATCGGTAGATGCGGAGTCATGGATGGAGAAATTACGTCCACCGTGGGAGAAATCCAAATTCCTACTGAAGATAATCAATCAAACTTTGGAACCGGATACCACTATCAGTTTGGCTCGGATAACACCTTAGAAATTTATATGAATGATAAATGGTAAGTTTTTGAATATCATAGCGGAGATGTAAGTCAAATTAAGTTTGGAGATGCATGGTATAATACCGCAGATTTATCAGAAGAAACAATAAAATGGTTGCAATGGCATAATACCCTAACAGAAGAGGAGCAATTATCTGTAAATTATATTCCTGCTGACCTTCTCAAGCTAATTGGACTTTTTAAATCAAGTGATATTGTGCAAACCGAAACAAAAAGTGAACCACAAAAATAACTGTATTTTTTATTGAGGAGTGAAAATATGAATTGGGAACCTTGGACAGGATGCTATCAACTGAGTGATGGATGCACAAATTGCTATTTCTATGGACCGCATGGGAAACGCTATGGTAAAAATACCATACAAAAAACAGATAAATTTGATTGGCCAATCAGAACAAATACTAAGGGTGAATATAATATTAAAGGAGATAAAGTTCTTGCCACTTGTTTTACCACTGATTTTTTTCTGCCCGAAGCCGATGAGTGGCGCAAGGACGCTTGGAGCATGATAAAACAAAGGGCGGATATTGATTTTTTAATTTTAACCAAACGAATTGACCGATTTAACATTTCACTGCCCTCCGATTGGGGTGACGGCTATGACAATGTAAATATTGGTTGCACTGTAGAGAATCAAGCTTTGGCAGATTATCGTCTTCCCTTGTTTTTGTCTTATGCTATAAAACGTCGTTTTGTTGCTTGCTCCCCTCTTTTGGAAGCCATTGATTTGTCAGACTATCTTCATGGTATTGAACATGTTACAGTCTGCGGCGAAAGCGGGCGTGAAGCTCGGGAATGTGATTATGATTGGGTATTGAATATTCGGGAGCAATGCATAAAAGCAAACGCTACGTTTTGGTTCAAAGGAACAGGATCACTTTTTAAAGAAAATGGTACGGTGAAAAAAATAAATCCCTTTAAGCAAGGGAGCATTGCAAATGAATTGGGCATAAGCATTTCAAACGGAAAAAAATTGTTTTAAATAGTGTTAATGGCGTTGACATTAAGCTTCCAGATGCACAAAAAACACCTTGCCAATCCAACATTGTTTAAAATCTCATCATTAACCATAACTTTTCATGCACTCAGATAGATACTGTTAGCAAGATTATCAATATACATTTTTGCAAGTTCTAATTTTTCAAGTTCTGTCACGATTTTTACCCCTCCACAATTTATTTGTTTTCTTTAGAAATTTTGCAGGAATTGGCTTATCTAACTTCCAAATGATGTGCATGGGTTTTGAACCCTCGTGGCACACCTAATCTGCAGTTCTCAGATAAGTGTAAGCACTGGCTGTGCCTAAAATTTTATCATTTATAAACTCACGAACAAATAGCAAACCTTTGTTTTTTTGCTCTCTGTGACCTAGAGTTTACCTGTCACAGATGTATCTGCTATGGTGCTTTGGCTCTGCCAATGAAACAAAAAATCATTTATTGAATACTCATTGTACATGGTTGTTGGGGAATAGTCTTTATCAGATTTATTGAGAGTTACAAAGAAAATATCCACCTTTTTTTCATTTAGATATTTGGCACCTTCGCGAACGGTTCCGGGATTTAGAAAATCCATTGAAACTAAAATCTGATTCTCAGAAAGACGAAGGCCACGACCCAGCTGTTGCAAAAAGACGGTCAATGACTCTGTTGGCCTTAAAAATAAAACCGTGTTAATTTCAGGAATATCCATGCCTTCGTTATAAATATCTACCACAAATACAAACCATACTTGACCGCTGACAAGTTTTTGTTTTACGGCTTTTCTCTCATCATCTGGCGAATTTCCCGTTAAAAACATTGTGGGTATGCCATGTTTATTAAATAAATCTTGGCATGCAAGCGAGTTCGTTTTGTATAATAACTCACCTTGATTTTGCATTTGGTAGCTTACTAAGTTCCTCAATTTCTTTTACATCGGTGGCACCCATATATGAAGTTGTGATGATACGAAGCTCGCCACCATTTTTAGTGAATTCAGAAAGCTCATCAATAATTAGCCGCATCCGCTCCACTTAATACGCTAAGATCTGAGTCGATTTCTTTGTTGATAACTTGTTCGTATAATTCTTCAACATGATGTTAGCTCCTTCTAAGTAATCATATTTTCTTATTTTCAGCCACTTTCAAAAATGCCTTTATATAAAACAAGCCTCCATTCGCTGACAGAGGTTATAAGTAATTTTTTCTGCTGCATTTTAGCATGATATATATAATTATACCAATTTTTAGTATTTTCTCAAGACAAACCCGTAAATTGGCAAAATATTTGCATCCATTATTGATTTCTGATATTGGCTAAACACAACATCTCCAAGCAATTGTTGCCCTACGCTGAAACCAATAATAAGTACTTTGTAATAACCCGCTTCAACTTTAAAATTAAGTCTTCCCTTTCTTTGAAATATTCAAATCATAACAAATATTTTCTATCTTATAAAAAGTGTCACTTATAAAAGCAACCATATCCTAACACATTTCAAAATAGCTACCGTATAAGGTTTCTATTGTAAAAACACTTTTAGTACTAAAGTAGTAATAAACGCAATAGCTATGCTGGTTAAAGTACCTACCAAATATTTCTCCGCAAAATTCTTGTCTTCAAGTTGTTTATATCTAGCAATACTTTTTGCAGTCAACACAAAGCCAACTGCTCCAAATTGATTGCATAAAATTAAAACTGAAACAATAATTCGTTCAAGCTTTCCAATGATACGCCCTACCTGGGGATCATTTTCCTCCTGATTACTACTATCTCCATCATCAATAAACAAGAATAGCTTTTTTATAAAAACTGCTGTAGGATCCCATAATATAACAAACGTTAAGCAGTAAATAACCAATCGATTACTATACTGCCATTGCTGTATATAATCATATAATGAGGTTGTTTCAGCGCCTAGATTATAAGCGTAATTTAAAACTACAAGAATCAAAACATGTAAAATCTGATCCACAATAAAAGAGGCAAATATAATAGATTTCCTGCTAAATTTCTTATCTACAATGGTTCTTAGCCAATCTATGAAAAAATGTGAACATATAATCATTATGTACGGCAAAATTGCCTTTTGGAATTTTACCAAGGGGAACATTGCAATTAAAAATATAGCAGCATAAATAATTGCATGGTATATAAGATATTTAAAGCTATTTAGTTTTCTCTGCGCCATTTTCGTAGTTTGAAATGTGAAATCAGCAAGAAAATGAGCTATAATCAAAATATATATCATCATTTTTCACCTCTTATAAATACATGTCCATAAATTTTAAAGCGACAATCGTTGCATTTCTAGCTTCGTAGATATTAGCGTTTTTAAAAGTTTTTTCAATGCTTTGTCTACTTATATTTAAAATTTCGGATATCTGTGTAGTCATGCCTCTTTTCTTTCCACCAGAAACATAAAAGTTGTTGTCAACAGTGGCCGCATCTATTGGAATAGACACTAAATTTATAAACTCTAACTCGTCAAAAGGATATTTTTTTACAGACTTACTTTTATAATTAAATCTGTTTTTTGATGTTACAAGTTTGGAAATACGGTCAAATTTGCTATGGTTAATCACTTGACGATAATCTATAGGATATAGCAATTCTGAAAGCAGCATAAGTTCATTTTGGTATTGGCTATGGTTTCTGGTTAGTCCAAAAGAAGTATTCATTACGGCATTTAAAAATAAATCGTTTTCTGTTCCTGAGTACAGAAGCACAGAATATCCTAGGGCATCATTTACATTTTCAATGGCTTTTCTTGCATTATGATACACTGGACCATCTTGAGCAGTGGTACTTGCATTTTCAATTTTCACACTCCATTCCCCTACCCCAATTCCTGCTCTTATTTCAACAGGGAAAATAAGCATGCAGAACATCCTGAAATAAAGATATGCAGCTTCTGGAGTTAGGAACAAACCTTGAACCTCATCTCCACCACTAAATTCAACATTTTTGGCCAGTGAACCGGAAAATACTTCATTTAATTCCTCGATTACAGTAATAATGAAGTTCTGTATAGAATTTCTGTCTTCAACCGAATAAGATCGAGATCTTTTCAAATCTATTATTAATGCAGTGTAATTTTTCATAACATCACCTCTAGCTATCATTATAATACAATGAAGCAAAAATGCAACCTATATAGGTTGCATTTTTAAAAAGAAGCTAAAAAGAGTTGCACAAGAAAAAATCACACTACGTAATTACAATAATTATCATAATATTCATTAAACAAATGCACTAAGTAATTAGTTAAAACTACCTATTCTTTTTAGCCCATCACATAAAAAAAGATTTTGAAGAGATTTCTTAAAGTCTAAAATCTCCAAAATCCTTTTTTAAAAGCTATTAAAATAAATCTTGTACCCTTACTTTCCCCATGAAGATATTTGCGGCAATATGTACATTTTAACGCATTGCTTGTTTAGAGACTTTACAAAGTCCTCAGCATCTTTATCAACAAAAATCTTACTTGAAGCTGTCTTTAAGTCATCTTTAGAATCCCAATGCTGTATCATATACCACTCGTTTTCTTCTTCAGCATAAAGTAATTCTGTATCAATAAACCCTTTCTGCCTTGAATGAAAATTCCTTTCAAGTCCATCAACAATTTCAATAAACTTATCTTTAGTAATACCTTCAACTGTCTTCATTTTCACTATCTCGGTTATTATCATATACAATACCTCCTGTTTTTTCTTAAATTATAGCAAAATAACAAGAGGAATAATTGTATTAAATCGACACACTCAAACATAAGTAGTATTTTCTATTACTGTGTTTTTTTCATGCCGAAATAATTTCGGCGGAACTCCACAAAATTTTTTGCACTCCTTGGTAAAATAAGCTTGATCTGTGTAATTATAATCATAAACGATTTCTGGTATTTTTGCTGACTTATTAAACAGCAATTGCTTACTTGCAACCATATTACGTCTTATCTTTCGTAAGTCTACTGGTGTAAAACCCGTCATATTAGTAACAAACCTTTCGAACGTCTTCTGATTTATACAATTATTCATACAAAATAGTGATATCGAGGTTTCATCATCTTTCATGAATTTGTTAATAATCTCTGCTCTTTTCATACAGATATCAGTTGTTTTAAATTCTGACTCTAATGACTTAATAATACCTTCTATTTTACACGGTATTGCTTCATGCACTATGGCTGCTTTCAATTTGTTAGCCAATGATATCGACAAAAAATCCAAATCTATTATTTCATCATTAATATCCCTTAGTGGTTTTTTGATAAATGGATACAAGCCGAAAGACTTAAAAGAAATACCCCATACATCAATATTTCCTTTTTGATACACGAAACTATGTCTGCCTCTTAACCCGTTAACATGTAATTTAGGTGAGATTATCCTATGGGTTGTTGTTTCATATACCAAATCGTCCGACAAATTCATAACTATATCAATGCTGTCCATCGGTAAAAGCTTGTGATGAACATCAAGACATTCCCCTCTAAAATGCCAAATAAACTTAACCCAGTTTCTAAGATTATCGTTTGGTAATAGATATCGTTCTATCTTAAACACTTCAAATCACCTCCTATATTACTCATTAACTAAAGTGCTGATTTAAAAAGTCTCTCTTAAATAATGCTTTCTAAAATTTCATTCATAATGAACTTTTGCAATCTCACATTTCGAGGAATTTAAATACTAAATTTCTCCATTATGAAAACAAATTTTATTTATTTTTAAACTATTATACCATACCAACTAAAAATAGTAAGCCTGGAATTCATTATAATTTTTATTGAACAGGCATCAACCGTTAAAACGGATGATTGCGAAGTTTTAACTGCAAACAAGTTAAGGGGCTTCAAAAACGCAATGTCCAACTTGAAGAAAAACTCTTAATACTAAAAAAGCGATTGCCACCTTCACACCACGCACAAGCAACCACTAGAAGCTATTCACAAACTATGTTTTCAGCATAACTTTAAAATCCCATGTAAGGTATTAGGTGTTAATAGAAGCACCTATTACAAGCATTACAATTCAAAACCAGCTGAACGTACCAAAGGAAATCAGGATTCTGGATCTTTATATACATAATTATTATTGATTAGCGCTTTAAACCCTTCAAATCTACAACCTGCGTTCCGATTTATGCCTCAAAATAAATATAAGTAAAACAATCATTTATGATTTAAACTTTGCAAAATTATTAACGCCTCATTTTCCTATTTTTTAAGAAAAATAAACAATCTTTGTTAATTGAATTTTACTATTTTAAGAAACTTTAAATTCTAAAATCAACTGTTCCATGTCAGTTTTTGTAAGTTCATCCATAAGCACGAATAACCCGCAAGGAATTAATAATCTCTTGCTTTACGTGGTTTCCTAATTCTTTGCTTTCTAATTTTTCTGCAAGAAGTCTATAGATTAAGACATTTTTATTGCTTTTTCTATGTGAATGAACAAATTCTCTGCGTAATATTCAGTTGCTGCTTTTCCTCACTTAGAATAAGTAAGATCCGAGTTAATATTTCCGAGATTCCTATTCCCGGCACTTTTCCAGCAGTTGGAAAAAAATTATGGGAAATTAATCTTCCTAAAGAAGTTATTATTGGTTGTATTCTCCGTGGCGATACTACAATGGTTCCAAGAGGTGATACCCGCATTCTAGCAGGAGATATGCTTGTCCTTATTTCTTCTGATAAACAAGGGATGGCGGCAATTTATGAATTGACAAGACGGTGATCGCATGACTCGTAAATTCTCAAATCGCAGTAATTATGGAAAACTCATGTCGCTAATCGGCCTTCTTGTGACCGTCCCCTTAGTTATTGTGCCTTTTTATCCACAGGATACTGTTCATGTTGTTCTTTTATAGGTCCTTCGTTATTCTCCATTTTAGCAGGCGGTATTGTCTGTTTAGTTGGGAAAAATAACCCTTACCCCAGTTGCGGATTGGCATACTCCATTTTTTAGTTGCTTCAAAAGTTGCTAGATAAAGAGCCTTTAGTAAGGCTATATCACTTGGAAATACACTACGCGCACGGTTTAAGCGACGATATGTACTATTCAGGCTTTCAATTGCATTTGTCATATAGATCACCTTCCGTACATCTGAAGAGACCTTGAAAATCGGACTAATAATGATCCAGTTAACCGACCGGCTGATATTTTGTTGCAGGAAATGCTGTATTTACAGCCTCTCTCATTCCACCCAGACCGTCAGCACAAAGAATCAAGGATATCCTTTACTCCTCGGTTCTTTAATTCATTTAATCCACCAAGCCAGTATTTACTGCTTTCATTTTGCCCTAAGTGAACAGCATCGATAAATACAACTGGGTAGATACTGGATAACGGGCGGTGCTGTCAGTCCTCAATTTCAGGAAGATACTTGTTTGTAATATCTGAAACCATACCTTCACTGACATTGAAGCCATAAATATCCTCAATTTGCTCTGATATTTGCCTTGTATATAAACTTCCATCATACTTTGAATAGTCTCACCAAATAGATCCTTTAGAGAATCCTGAATGTCATCAGCTGACTGGATGTCACACTCTTGTAAAATAGCTGAGATGATGTTTTGTTTTCCTTCTGAAAAATATAATTTTCTGCGTGCCATAAAAATAGCCTCCTATGATTTTTATTTTACATAGAAAGCTATACTTGGAATTCTTTATTTACAGAGTTTTTTTACAGGCTCGAGTTATTAAATTATTTTTTGGGGTTATATAAAAACAGAGACATAAAATTCTTTATCTCGACGCCAGCCTTATTTACTCAGGTTTTATTTGAGAACTTAAGATGAGAAAGTTAAGTAATTAATTTCAATCTATTGACTTAATTATCATTCACATTATTAATATTAGATACTACCAATTTATTAAAGTCTGCATTTCTAGCTTTTTCTGCCATAATATGAAGTTTACTAAGCACGAATTCTTGAGTTTCTTTATCTATTCCATCTGAAATATAATCTATCCATTTTTCAATTAGATAAAAAATTTGCTCTTTATATTCATTTCCTTTATCTGATAAATAAAGGTTTTTAGCTCTTTTATCTTTTTCACAAACTTTTCTTATTATAAAGCCTTTATTTACCAGCGAATTTATAGTTTTTGTAGCTATTGATTTATCTATCAGCAGAATGGAAGAAAGCCCCTCTTGATTAATTCCCTCATTATCATACAAATTTACAATAAATATACATTCCCAGTAATCTAAATCTACAGCTTTAAAAGCAAGATTAATATAAGTTTGAAGTTGTCTGTTTAAAATCCCAAAAAATCTTGTATCATGTTTTATATTCATTCTTGTCTTCGTATAATACAACCTTTATGTGTTGATTGGATTATATTTTTCCTTTCTTTTTTCATGTTTATACCGCAAAATTTTATGCTCATTATAATACTTAAAACCTTTAGGGGCTTTCTATTTTTGTGCTGTTTGACTGTTTTAAGGAGAATCAGACCACAGTTTTTTCTTCACTGGTGATTAGTGGCATTAATTAATTTGTTTGTTCAACTATATTGTACATGTTTTAATAAATATTGTCAACTTATTGCTTCAGTTGGATTTAGTCATATCACAGTAAATATAATAAGGTCATCAAACTATAGTATTAATGCTAGTCTTTAAATGAAATTCTATAAAAATATTATTTAAATTCAAGACAATATTAGTTGACTTTTTCAACTAATTTTATTATAATTTCATCATTAGTTAACTAATTTAAATTTATTATTAAGAAAGAAGGTTTTTAATTATGCCATTAAATTCAATATTTAACAAATTACTAGAAACTGATTTTGACAGTATGTATTCCCTTAGCATTGAAGAACTTAGAGACTATTATGCAAAAAGCTGGGATGATTTTAAAGGAGACATAATTGATGTAGGAACTGTAATCAATCGCATCCTCAAAACTGCAAAAAGAGATACTCCAATCAGAATATACAACCCTAAAACCAAGGAAATCCACCCTGCATTTATTTGGGTGCATGGTGGAGGATTTATTTTTGGAAGTATGGAAGTTTACGATTCTATATGCCGCAAAATAACAAACAGTGTAAATTGCACCGTAGTATCGATTGATTATGGTTTGTCTCCTGAACACAAATTCCCAGAGCCGGGGGAAGAATGTTATTCCGTTGTAAAATGGGTGTATGAAAATGCAAAAGAATTAAATATACAGCCGGATAAAATTGCCATCGGAGGTGACAGCGTTGGGGGAACACTTACTGCAGCAGTTACTCAGATGGCAAGAGAAAGAAAAGAATTTTCAATTACTTATCAGGTATTAATTAATACCATGTTTGATTTGCTTGGACTAACAAAGCCTTTATCCAGAGTAGAAAATGCAAAGGGATACAGATTGGAAACGCATGCAATTGAAGGATGGTATGTTCCTAAATATTTAAACGATTTAAGCGAAGCAAAGAATCCCTTCGCTTCACCATTACTCGCAAAAAATTTTAAAGATCTTCCTGATGCATGCATCATTACATGTGAATATGATCCATTAAGAGATGAAGGTGAGCATTATGCCAAGAACTTATCAGAAGCTGGTGCTAACGTATGCCTTAAGAGATATGACGGAATTATTCACGGTTTTTTCAATATGCAAAGAACGGTTGATGAAGCCCGAGATGCTCTTGATTTAGTATGTACAAAATTAAATGAAGCTTTACATCCGGTAAAATAGTTATATTGAGGCAGGAGGAATAAAACACGTGCCACCATGTAATCTCAGAGTTTTTAGGTACGGCATTAATGATTGTATTTGGTATTGGCGTACATAGTAACCAAACACTGAACGAAACAAAACCTCATGGTTTCAGCTATATGTTGGCTATCACAGCTTAGGCCTTTGGGGTTAGTTTTGGTCTATGTTTGTTATGCAGATCTCTTTAAAGTATCAGAAGACAAAATTGAAGCGGTAAAAATGCGTAATATTTATTGCACTTCGCCAGATATTCAAAATCTACCACGTAATTTTTTGTAGAGTTTTTTGCAACATTTATCTTTATTAGTTGCATTCTTGGACTTAACAGACTTAAAAATCCGGTTGTTGAGCCTATTGCAGATGGGCTTCTGGTGTGGGGCATCGGTATGGGACTGGGCGGTCTTACAGGATTTGCCATGAATTTGGCTCATGATATGTGGCAAGAATTGCCTATGTCATTTTACCAATTAAAAATAAAATAGAGACCGATTGGAAATATGGTCTTTTAGTTCCAGAAATTACACCACTTTTAGGCGGAGTCTGCGCTACACTTTTTATGCGTTCCTTTTTTGGTATTAAGCACAATTATAGGCAAGTTTTTAATAAGACAGAGTTGTTAAGATAAATTATAACTACAAAGATGATTGTGTGAAATAATTTCTCTAAATTAGCTTTCGATGGTAGTTTTTGAGGCATGAGTGCTTGAATATTCAGTATTCATGCCTCGTTTTCAATATAAAATATGTTTTTGTGTATGTCAATAAGACTCTTTAAAAAGAGTAAAAAGTGATTAATTTTGATAATTATAGACGATCTTCAAACATGATTGTCAGTTCTCCATAGACATTACCCCAGTTACGGATTGGTAGACTCCACTTTTTAGTTGCTTCAAAAGTTGCTAGATAAAGAGCCTTTAGTAAGGCTATATCACTTGGAAATACGCTTCATACGTGGTTTAAGCGACGATTGTACTATTCAGGCTTTCAATTGCATTTGTCTTATAGATCACCTTTCGTACATCAGGTGAGAACTTGAAAATCGGACTGATAATGTTCCAGTTAACCGACCGACTTTTCATGTCATTGGGATAATAAGGTTCCCATCGTTCAGTAACCTCAAACATCCGTTCATGAGCAACCATCTCTGAGGGCACCTGATAGATTGTTTTTAAATCTGTTGCAAATTTCTTTTTGTCTTTATCCGCTAAATATTTGAGGGTGTTCCTTACTTGGTGAACAATGCAGCGTTGAGTTCCCTTTTCCGGTAATCAGTTGGTTTGCCACAGCCCAAGCCATAGAAGTCTTTACATACTGTGAAGTAGAATCTCTGTCAGTAAAGCTGTCCAGACTTGCAGTCTTGCTCACATCGTAGCCCTTGAGCTGTGCATAACGATACAGGATAGCTGCCATCTGCTCACGAGTGGTAGTTACATAAGGGCTAAAAGTGGTTTTGCTTGTGCCACTAAACCAACCGTTGTTTACAGCTGCATAAACTGCATCTGCGAACCAATCTTTCTCGTTTACATCATCAAAGGCGACAACCGTCTGCGGTTCTACATAAGGGTTTATTTCCTTGACGGTTTCTTTGAAGATAACCTTTAGAGTATAATTTTTAGTTACATCCTTGAAGGTATAACTTCCCTTTGCACCAACACTCTTACCGTCTACCAGAACATCGGAAACCTCATATCCCTCGTCAGGATTAAAAGTAAAGGTTTATTCTGTCATCTCACCAATGGTTACAGTGTTATTCAAACCTCCATCAGTGGATATAGTACCCTTACCTTCCTTGGTAATTTTAATTTGGTAGTAGCTGTAAGAAGAACCGCCACCTGTAGAACCACCGTTATAAGTCCAGTTGGCAGTTAATGTAACATTCTTTGCTGGCATAACGAAGTTGTACTTTCACTGTTGGCATTTGCAAAGGTCACGCCGTCCGCACTTATAGTAAAATACTCTCCATTTTCATCGGTATTGTCTTTTGCAAGTGCCTGAACAACTCCATCATGCACACGATAAACACTTAAACCATCTTTATCTTGTAATTCATCTAGTATAGGTATCACAATAGCGATAACACTTGCAAGGGTAGAAAGTGGCTGTTCATTGGTTATTATGTTATTTCCAGAATCTATTATTTTCTTAAATACGTTTAAATCAATAAATAAATCTAAGTTTTTTCCTGTTGAAACTGCTTCAAGAAGGGTTTTGTCAGAAGAAACCTCTTCCGCATTCTTCTTAATTGCCTGTAGCCTGAGGGTAGCTGTTCCTCCGTTTATAACAGCATTATGTTCTCATTCTGTAAGGTTGTTATCATAATTGTCACTAAGGTTGCCAACTGCAACTATTGTATCTCTTCTTCCCTCTAAAATTTGCAAATTTCTAACCAAGTTACTACTATTAACAGTTACATTTTCCACTAACTTAATTTCTTCCAACTCGCTCAAGCAACTTACCTCTATGTAATATATCCATAGGGAACATCTTGTATTGTGTAATTTCCTGCAGCATCTGTTGTTGCAGAAAGTAGTTCACCAATCTTTATTATAATTGTTACGGTTGCACCACTAACGGGATTTCCATTACTATCCGTGATTAAAGGAGCGCAAGGAGATGATGAAAAGTAAGAATATAATAAATACTTTGTTTGAAAAACAGGAATAATTTTTTGCCAAAAACCAGCAAAATTTAAACGCTGTTTTTATACAAAATCAAAACGCCATTGACAC